>NZ_JAMBQG010000039.1:0-5196 GCF_023369805.1 Parabacteroides leei | reverse complement strand
ACTCCTTGCTCAATAATTCTTTGGGAATCTCCATAAAATTTACATTTTTCAAATTTAATAAATAAAAAAAACTACAAGTAACAATACCTGTAGTTTTTCATTTACACAATTTTATGGACAGTGTCAAAAAAATTGGGCGTTTAAGCATTGTTCAAGTGATGTTTAAACACCTTATTGTTAGCATTGATATTTATATAGCATCATATCTGTATATTTAGCTGTGCGATTGATATTGACATTGCAGGTGTTTATTTGAGCTCCTGTGAAAGGGTTATGCAAATGATAGTTGGTAGCAAACCATTCACACAGATCAACAATAGAACTTTTATTCGAGGTAAAGTATATATATTTTCCTGTTGACAAAACATTTAGTACATCTAGGTAATTTTTTAATTTCCAATATTTGTTAGAATTGTATGTACTGGTGTCAGTAGACAAATAAGGTGGATCAATAACAAACAATACTCCTTTGTCACTTTTAAACGCTTTAAACAAATCCATGTAATCCATTTTTACAACCTCTAAACCATCTAAGTAGCCATCAACTTGATAATCCGTTTTTTTTATGTTGTTGTAAAATGGCTGACGTTCTAAATCTTCATAGCTGGTTACAAATCTACCTGAGAACATAAGAGAAGAAGACAACGTTATATAATCTATATAATGTTTGTGTTTCTCTGCATCCCTAATTAGACTAAGTATCATATATCTAACGCTAGTTCCTATTTTTTCTTCTTTCGGTACATCTAAAAGATATGTACGTATTTTACCCAACAATTTGTTTGTCTGTTGTACAGATGTTAATCGCAAATGAAAATCATCAAAATCATTATAAATAACCCTGAGGTCTGGATAAGTTTTTTTTGCCACATGCGAGAGTAATCCACTACCTCCAAACAGGTCTACGATAGTAGTAATCTGATGATTTGATCTAAATTCTGTTAATACTTTTTTGAAGTTTGCAACGAAATTCCTTTTCTGCCCCTGAAACGGAAGGGGGGCTGATTTGTAAATTTTCTTTTCTTTCATTTTGATTGAATTTTTATTGTTTATACTTTTGTGGTCTCTGACTTACATACATAAAATGCGACGAAGCGTGACTGAAGGTCTTTAGCCCCCGGTCGTGCGCTTCGTCGCATTTTTGTTAGTATGTAGGTCAGAGAACTACTAACTAGCCGGGGGCTTTTTTATTCACCCGCCCCCTGATTGGGTGTTACTTCATAAACTCATATCTTTCACGATTTGAGTTAATGAAATAATTAACGTTGATTTTTGAACCCTTCATATTTCGGCATATATTTATAGTGTAATAAAGCTTCTATTAGTTCTAACGCAAATATATTAACACTATCATCTACAATAATATCAATTCTATTGCAATTCATTTTTATCCAATCCCCTACGTTTTCATGAGTAATATTTAAAGCGTTAAAATCATTATCTTTGATTATTGATGCAGCAAGTGTACTTTTAGCGGAACCTGGATTATAATGTTGACTTAAAAATCTAGCTGAACTTTTGGGACCAGCCTTTCCTATCTTTAAAAAGATGTCATTATACTTAAACATATAAACACCCATTTTATTTTTAGGTAAACCCTTCGGCTGATGTGGTATTCCTCTATTAATGATTTCGTAATTTTCTTTAGGAAGACGTTTTCCTAATATAGACGTAACCGATTGAATGATAATTTCAATTTCAGAGACTTCATGAGTAGTGTGCAAATTCATATTTTCTTTTAATTTTATTGTTTTTGCAAATTTATCAATTACAAACATGCACTTTCTTATAATGGTATATAAAAATATATTTGATCAATTCAAATCTTCCCAAATCTGAACTGATTAAATAGCAAAGCCGCCCTACCCTCACAAGTAAGACGGCCACACCAGTATTAATATCAAACAAAAGCTATCTCTTGCGCTTAATGAGCCAGATCATCAAAACAAGCAACGCCCCTACTCCGATCCACATTAACGTCTCTTGATACCATCGAAGCCTGTTTACCTCGACAATCTTATCAACCGGATACGGTACTCGGACCGTGTCTTGTATAAAGATGGAGTCCCGAAAGAACCGATCTTTGTAAAGTATCTTATACTTTTCAAGCCATACCGTGTCCCCTTTGATGGCAAAGTAAACCGAGTCGTACCGGTAGACCGAATCGCGCAGATAACGATCCTGGTATTCGACACGTACAGACTCTACCGGAACATAGACCATTTTCGTACAGCCTACCAGCCAAAAGGTAATACATATATATAATAGGACTCTCATAGTAGATTCCATCCCGCGATTACGTCTGACATATCAGCCTCTCTCCCATTCTCAACCTTGCTCATACCGGCCACGATCCGGATCATTTGCTCACGGTCGAAACTAATCTGATCGTCGGGCCCGATACCGGAATAACTACAAACCAGCGATACATAGGCAGCCGTGTTGTTCTCATTCTCCGGTGCCCAGCGGCTGATCATCTTTCTGATCGTGGTTAGCCGATATTTCTGGTAATAGTTCGACAGTATCTTAAACACTGCCCGGTAGCCGTGGGCCATCGATTTAAACTGCTTAAACTCTTTGTCCCGGCTAGGGTTTACTTCGCCCTGAAACACATCACTATTTTTTCTAATGTTTCCTGGATTGTTATTTCTCAACCCTCTGGGTAATTCATTCTTTTTCATCTTTCTTCTCCTCTACTTCTATTATATCCGCTTTCTTTGCGAACAGTTTAAATACATTCACTTTAACTTTTTTCCCATGAGCTTCAAAATAGTTTCCGTAACAGGAGTTTATTTCAAAGCCATAGACCACGAGCAAAACCAGTGCCGGGAGCAACGGGATATCAAACGGTATCCCGAATGCCTTATCTAAAGCGCCGGCAAGCAATATCCAACACAGATAGTCCACCATCTTATTAATTGTCCGTCTGCCGGCTCTCGACTTCCGGATCTTCTCCTTTCTGAATTTAGCGGCCTCAATGCCGAATCGTAGATCAACCAGCACTAACACTACGGCCGCCAACAAAAAGAAGCGTAGCGGATAGAGGAAGTCTACAAACTCACTCAACACGACTGCACCTACTCCATTTATTACATTCCTCTCATCCATATTCTTTGTTTTTCAGATTATTTGATTACTTTTAGAGTTCAATTTTAATTTATACATTTAAAATTGTTAATCAGAATATCCGCCTCCCTGCTGTGAAGTTCGGAGGCGGAGTTATTTATAATGACTGTATTAAACGGTTTATCAAGATTGCCAAAGCCGAATAGGTCGTACCCAATGCGGCCACCTCTACAAAAAACATCGGCCTCGTCTGCATATACCGGTACAGGAACACACCCTCCTTTTGTCGTCCAATAGAAACAATCGTATAAATCAAGTAGGCTAGCCAAACCGGAAGTAACACCCACCAACAGTTAAGAGCTACCCATGCCTGGGAAAAGCCGATACACATGATTGCTCCGGAAACGTGTACTTTATGCTGAAACGGATCACGTGCGTAGTCCGGAGCACAACCAACCATGATCATGCCAATCAGTGCCAGGAATGCGAGAAACTCGATGCCCGGTCGGCTCACCTCTAGGATGGCCGGCATAAGCAGGATTGGAGTAACCCACATGGTGAACCGGAACCACCACTTATGAGCCAGCGCGTAAAATGTCGCGCTGATCGAATAAGGTACACCTTTACCTTTGATACAAACCGCGCCAGTGTACAGACTAATGGCAAACACTGATAGGATCGCCAATACGGATAATACTAGTAATAATGTTGTCATGTTGTTTTTGTTTATGGCCAGATAACCTATTAATAAATTATTTTAACCCTGCAAGTTTTTTTTACTTGTAAAATACAAATACAACCCTTGTATTTTAAAAGTTATAGAATTGCTCATATTTGTACTTTTATCCTTACATTTACCCCGGCTGTTGTTCAGCCACCCTTATTTTTTCACTTTATCGGGGAGTTTTACTGTGAAGCAAGGCTCCCCTTCTTTGTTTCACTTTTTATGCGTTTTTATGGTTCGTAAGCATAATATCTAATTAAGACAGTGCCGTCACAATTGAGCGAAAGCACGTGTCCAAGTTGATCCGTCATTTTTTGCACTACTTGCCACAGAACCCGTACCCCAGTGTAAAACCCACATTCTTTGAGAATCGTATTGTGTTGATGTCCATCTATGTTTATTATTCCTAATAGCTTCACCTCCAATTATAGACATAAGACTATCTATTTCTGATTTCTGATTATATGATTCTTTCCATTCGCCCAGGGATCCTAGATAGCCATATTTTCCATGTTTAAAAAGCACATTCCGGCAATACATTGCAGCCAAAGCATTGCCGGATAGCTGGGTAATAATTTTATCCGTATTTTGAGATCCACTGTAATCCTTTTCTGCCGTAGATTGACTTGTTGTGGTGGTGATATTATTAATTGTAGTCCCATATCCTCCAAATGTTAAATACGAGGATTTCTCTTCTGGAGATATCACAAATCGACAATTGTTAGATTTTAAAGCAATTCCGACAGCCTCAGCGTTCCATAAATTATTCCAAGTGTTTTTTGTATACAGTCTCATATTTGTTCGATAAATATAGATACCATTAGGGGCGGCATCTACACTCAAGCTCCCATCTTCTTGATGATTCATAAATCTTCGTCTACTCATAGCCTGTCAGGTATTATGATCGTTGTTACACTGTCGTTCTTAACTACTACTGTCCCTTCTTCGATTTTCGAAGTAGGCAGATAATGAGGTGCTACCGTTGATCTGTAGCCGATAAACGTTATTGTTGTTAACACTGCCGCTAGTAGGATCATCAAATCCTGCTTAATTGATTGTTTCTGTATTGCTTGCATATTTATCTAAGTTTAATTCAAAAGTTAAAAACAGAGGATAGTTCGCTTTCGGATCGATTTGAGCTATCTCTTCGATGGTGGTGGCGGCATAGACAGCAGCCTCGTTACTAGCCCGACGATCATAAGTGCGTTTTGCGTATATCTCCAAGTACGGTAGATACTCCATAGCCCACGATATTGGCACTTTAAGCGGCTGTGGGGGCGTTGATGCAGACCACAAGATTGTCTCTGTCTCATTATCTGATAGCAATGCCGGCAGGGTAATACTGTATAGTGAGTTACGCAGATCCTTATCAATCCATAACTCAACGTTTGCCACTTCGACGCCTC
>NZ_JAMBQG010000038.1:0-7278 GCF_023369805.1 Parabacteroides leei | reverse complement strand
GCACCAAGGTTGTAGAGGATCTGGTTTCTGAGATAGGTCTTGACATGTCCCACTTCCCTTCTGAAAAGCATCTTTCGTCCTGGGCCGGTCTTTCTCCGGGCAACAACGAGAGTGCGGGTAAAAAAAAAGCGCACGAATCACTCACGGAAACAAACAGGTAAAGGCGGTAATCACAGAAGCCGCATGGGCTGCGACCCGTACAAAGAATACGTTTTTTAGTGAGAGATACCATCGTATAGCTGCCCGCAGAGGAAAGAAACGTGCCTTGATTGCAGTGGGACATTCTCAGTTGATATCCGTTTATCTGATACTGAGTACAGGGTCCCGTTACCATGAACTTGGAGCACAATATATGCAATCCAAGATAGAGCAGAAACGCAAGGTATATTTGTCTTCTGAACTTAAAAAGCTTGGATACAATGTCTCGCTTACTAAAGTTCCACAAGCAGTAACACCCAATTAACAATACAGACCAAAGGCCGACTTTTACTGGAATTACCATAGTCCGAAAATGAAATTGGTCTCAACAGCTAAGCGCCAAAGATTGTGACTTATGTACACGTGTATGAAACTTTTAAATTCTTAGCTGTTGCTATTTGTCATCGTATAATAGCCGCATTTGTGTTTTCATGAATGCTAATCTTTCTTTTGTCAAACCACTCGGTTTTATATCAATTTTAGTATAAACCTGTCCTACTTTATGTGTAGGACGCTTAATATTTACGTATGAAAAAAGTTTTGTTTTTTGCTTGTGCGTTATTTGCTGGTATGGCTGTAACCTCATGTTCCAATGAAGATGATTTAACGACTGTATCTGTTAGTGATACTCAAACAGACATGGAAGTCTTATCTCGTTTTATTGATGTGAATGAAGCTACGAATGAGTACTATATTAATGAAAACAAGAAAACAAGGGCTTTGTCGTATGTTTCTGATTCAGATTGGCAAGCTCTTCAAAATGTAAGTCCTGTAAATTTAGAGAAGTGTAAGAAGGATTTGCAGGCTTTGAATGAACAAGTAGCAGAAGCGGTTTCAGACCCTAAAGTTGCTTATATGGTTTTTTCTGTAAATGGGAAAACAATTGTTAAGAATTTAAGAAACGCAAATTTTGGTTTTGAAAAATCAGAGGGAACGGCAGTTTCTTCAAGAACTATACCTTCAACACTGATGGTGTATGGTGGTAGTGAACAAACCACAACTCCTTTTAAAGACCCAAGTAGGACAATTCGTATGACTGTTGAGAAAGATCCATTTGTGACTGGATATTATTTTTTCCAAATTCTTAGTCCTAATGCAAAGGTTAATCCAGATGACAATACAACAACTCCTGAAAGTGTTGCATTTAGCGGAACTGGTTCTTTGTTTAATACATCGTTTACGTGGACAGCTTATTACGATGCGTTGGAAAATGGGCAATATAATTGGGAATTTAAAGCTAAAGGAAGTACACCAAGTTCTGGTACAATAGCTACTTGCCGTTTTAGTAAATAATAGTTTACTTATTTATATGAAGAAGGAGAGCGCTTTTAATGCTCCCCTTCTTTTTTATATATGTAATCCTTTACCAATATCAAGACCTAATACCTTTTGCAGCTTATTCCAAAGCTCTCGAAAGAAAGTTTTGAAGTGTGTGTCATTCATCCAAATGGTGGTTATGCCGTTCCGGCTCTTTGCGATGTCTATTTTTACGTTCTTGACCGGATACGACTTTCTTCTTTCCCTGTCATAAAGGTTTCCGGTGTAGGTTATCTCCTTTCCTGTAAGGAGCTGCCGGATATTGTTGTTTTCTACTCCCATAGACTGGAGTTCCTCGATATTCTCTTTGGCGTTCTCCATGCTTGGGAACATTTCGGTAATGGCTCTCATTCGGGCTTCTCCGTTTCTGATTGCCAGTCGGTGCGTTTCTCTCTCCCTTGCCAGTTCCGTGTTTGCGGTTCTGATATGTCCCTCGAGGTTCTGAACTTTCGTTTGAAGCGTGTAGTTTTCGGATTTCAGTCCTTTTATTTCCTGCTCCTGCCGTTTTACCTTCCCGGCATTGAAAAGGCTTGTAGTGGCATCAAACACGGTTGTTCCGGCTTTCATCAGGGCGGCTCCGGTATCGGCTGCCGCTCCCTTCAGCTTCTGAACCTTGATGTCCGTTTTTACCTCCTTCAGCTTTTCTCTTGTCTGTTCAAGTTCCTCACGGACTTTGCCTACTTTTTCCATTCCCTCTTGTTTGGTCTGTTCCAGTTCTTGGCACTCCTTCTGAAGCTGCGCTGCCTTTTCAGATTCAGCCTGATTCTTGTACTGTATTGCTGAAAGGTGCTTCCGGTCGGAGGACACACCTCGCTCCATGTTCAGACACTCTGCCGTTATGGTCTGCATCTCTGCCATGTCGTGCTGGTTGAGCTTGATTGTCTTTCCGGTGTGTCCGTCCGTCCAGTCGAATATCATGTGTGCATGGTAGTTCGGTTTCCATTCGTTCTCCAGTCCGTTCCATACGGCTGCACCCTCGTCCTTGTGGGTGTAGATTTGAAACGTGTGTATTCCGAAACGCTGCTCCAGTCTGTTCGCCAGTTCCCGGAGCTGACTTATGGTCGTGTTTTCTTGGATTACGACAACTCCCTCCCGGATTGGGGTTGCCTTCTTCTGCAATCCCTGCCCGGTTGCTGCTTTGTACTTCTCTGCGATGTCCTGATGTACTTCAGGAATGGAGCGTTCCACCCACTGCTCGTTGCGGTTGGTCAGTTCTGGACGGATGTAGTCCAGTTCCTTGCTGCGTAGGTTGTGCCGTTCTGCACTGCCGATGTTGCAGGCTCTTACATTGATGCTTGTCTTTGCCATACTGTATGCGATTTAGGTTTCTGTACTTCACGGCAAGTCGGTACGGAGTAGCGACTTGCATTGGGGTCGAGGGGTGTCCCCTCGCACACAACCCCTTTAGGGGTTATAGTGTGCTATAACCTTTGACAAAGTTAAACCATTCGGATGGGATTTGCAAGCGGTGTGAAATTACTTGAGTTCTCAGGAAGTTTTCAGGAACTCTCAGGCTTTTCTCAGATACCGCATGGCACAAAAACTCATCGGTCGGGGAGCGCCGGCACGGCAAGGGGGTGTACCAACACTCCCGACGAGTGCAGCCATTTGCATGGGTGTTTTCTTTTCGTTGGCGGTATTTGGTTTCTGTAACAAAAATCAGATAGCCTACTTTTGATTTTTGTTACATTATTCAATTTTTAACGCTTGATTTTTGTAACGTAATCAACTATTTCGTACCTTTGATTTCGTAACATAAATCAAAGAGTTATGGAGTGCAATAACATTTATTATGCGGTGGATATTGACGGTGAGGTGTCCGTCAAGAGTGATTCCGAAGTGTCAGAAATCGGACATGGCTGCAAGATAATAGGCAGGGTGTGTACGTTGGAGTGTGATACATCGTGTATGGCTTACCGTTCCGGCACGTGTCCTTTTATCTGCATGAAGGATTCTTCCGGCAACTGGATTCATGTAAGAAAGGAGGTAAGTTTATGAGTACTGAAAGCGTAACGAAATCAAAGAGGGGTGGCAAACGTGAAGGAGCCGGACGCAAACCGCTGAGCGGATATGGGACGGTTGTCATGCGTGTCCCTTCCGGTATGAAGAAGTACATTCTCTCCATGATAGACATATATGTAGACTGGCTGAATAACGATGAAATGAAAAAGTATATAAAGGAGCGCACCACTGCCGGAGAGCGGTTGCAGGCTATAAACATCATAGAACGTCTTGTCCTGCATGAGAGGGAACGGATTGCGGAACGTGCCAGGAACGATGATGACGAAAGGCAGATAAGTTTGTTTGAAGAGCAACACTCCATTGAGTGAAGGCACGGTTTGTCTTTGTGTGCTCCCCCTTTGGGGGACGGGAGGGGGATAGAACAAGAAACCAATAAAATTAATATATTTGCATTATGGAAAAGGAACGTAAGGAGGTTATTTTTACGGAAACCGGGAAGCTCCTCATAGATGTGGCGAAGCTGGTATTTGGAGGTGTGATACTTGCCGGAATAATGAAACTGGACGTGAACAGGGCACTTTTATTCACGATAGGAGGTATTTTTGCGGTGATATGCGCCTTTGCTGGCATTGCGTTCATTGCGTTGTCTAAGAAATCAAAATAACAGTATTATGGAACTGATAGTATTTTTGTCTGTGTTTGGTCTTGCTGCCCTTGTGGCAGGGATATGGGCTTGTGTACAGATACACAAGACAGACCAGTCGAAGAAGGAAACCGCTTGACCGTATTAGTACGGTAGGGAAAGAATAAAGCTGCCAGGGATGTCGGAACTCCGTCAATTCGCCCTGGCAGCTTATTTTTTGCAACTCTCCCGTATCGTTCGGCAGGTTGTCTTTGTGTACTGCGAATATAGGTCTTTTTTCCGAAAGTACAAAGTGTTTGGGTGTTGAGCCGGATGGTGGGGGAATGGGGGCAAGCCCCCATACTTGATAAATCAGAAAGTTTCGTGTCAGTTGCTGTTTTAAAGGTTTTTCAAAGGGATATTTGGCGGTTTGAAAGGTTTTGCCTACTTTTGGGGTAGAGTTAATAACACAAAGCCCCGAGCGGCAAACTCGGGGCTTCATATTGTCCAATCGGCGATTGTTTAGCTTCTTTCTTGGCGGGAGGATTCTAAACAAAAGCCACAAAAATTTTCCTATGTGCAAAGATACTACAAATAAAACCATATCCAAAGAAAACCCTATAAAAAAGGGTGAAGAAAGTCTTAAAAAGAAAGCAAAGACTAAAATCATAGCACATAATTTCAGCCGGAAACTTGCGGAAAAAAACCCAGAAAGCAAGTTAATCAAGGCTTACGAAGAATCCTATTTTTGTTCTAATACATATACGGTGGGGGGTGGAAAAGCCCATTCACACTATTGTCATAGACCATTTTGTCCTATTTGCCAGCGTATTCAGACTGCGCAGAATATAGAAAAGTTTCTTCCTATAATGAAATTTTTGCATAGTGAGGGAAGGGATTTCTATTTTGTGACGCTTACTTGCCGGAATTGTGTTACGGACAATGTGGACGAGTTACGTGCGTTTATAAAGAAAAATAATAAGTTGTGGTCTGAAGGTATAAGAACTAGGCACGCATTTCGCTCTTTGAAGTGTTCCGGTGTGATGAAAAAGGAATGTACCTACCATGTGAAGGATAAGAAGAAAGGCGTGTATTCCTTCCATTATCATTTTCATGTGATAGTGGATTCGTTGGAAGCTGCCAGGTACATAGTGGCACAATGGAAGAAATTGCAGGGCACAGAATCGGATTCACGTTTTCAGAAGTATGTTAAGGTTCAAGATTTGGAAGGTAGTGCACTGGAGCTTTTTAAGTATTCCTCAAAAGCTTCTGTTTCTGTAACGAAATCGAAGAAACAGAAGGGAAAGAAAACAAAGATTGAGAAGGTAGAAATCAACTATCAGGCTTTGGACATGATATATACTGCCATGCACAGTATGCAGCGTATGAGCAGTTTCGGCAAGTTCAGGGAAATGATAGGGGATGAAGCGTTGAACGAGTTCCGGGACGAGGACTTGGAGTTGAACGTGGAAGGTCTTAATGTGGAGGATGGTGTTTATACCTGGTATATGTCCGTAAAAGATGGTGTTGCGGACTGGTTTAATATGGAAACCGGAGAAGCATTGTGCCGTTATGAGGTAACGAGTAAGGACGAACTTCTTCAGGAAATTTATCTTGAGGAGATAAAAAAACCTCCTTGTTGATTGTTGGATGAAATTTATTTGGCGTATGGTTTGAGCGTAACGTATTCTCTGGACATTCCTATTTCTCCGAATTCTCCACTTCTATCGTAGAATGAGAATTGTTCTTTATTTAGTCTGTCTATATCCCAGTAGTGTTTGTTACCAAAATAAATGGTATTAAATGCAGGGTCATAGAATGACCATTGTCTAGTGGTTTTGTTTATGTGTTCGGTCCCTTCTGAATCTGTTGTAATGATGATGTGTTCGTATGTGCCATCTTCATTAAAATTATAAGCGTCCTGGTATGTAGTGCCGTTTTCATTGTTAATTTTATCTCTGCACCAAATAGTATCGCATATTAATGAAATGATTTTGTTCTGTCCGTCATTGTAATAACCTTCTTTTTCAATGCAGCTTTGTAAAGTGATTATTATGATAGCTAATATTATTTTTTTCATAAGAAAATCAATTGGTACTTTACAAAGATACGGATTTTATTATTAATTTTGAGTGTTTTATAAAAATAGGAGGAATTTGTTATGAAATTCCCATGAGATAAAAAAAATCACGCCCAAGAGAATGTAAATAGTCAAGCTGAAGTTACCTTTGTATAGTGTAACCCTAAAATGTATCAGTTATGGCAGAAGTGACATTCCCTCAGTTGATACAGCGCGCTTGCGGTATCGACGTCCACCTGAAGGTTGTGGTGGCGACAATTGACGGAGCAGGCATCCAACGCGAGACCCGCTCATTCAAAACCTTCACGAGTTCTTTGAATGAATTGAAAGAATGGCTATTGTCCAATGGTGTAACGCATGTGGGAATGGAGAGTACCGGTGTTTACTGGAAGCCGGTTTATAAGGTTCTTGAAGATTCCATTCCCAATGTCTGGATAGTCAATGCCCGTCACATTAAGAATGTTCCGGGTCACAAGACAGACAAAATGGACAGCGAATGGATCTGCAAGCTTCTTCTGGCAGGTCTTCTCAAACCGAGCTATATTCCTCCCAAGGAGCAGCGTCAGCTTCGTGACCTGACCCGTTACCGGAACAAGCTTATTCAGCAGATAGCTTCAGAGAAGAACCGTATGATGCGTATTCTTGAAGACTGCAACATCAAGCTTTCAAGTGTAGTAAGTAATACAAGCGGTGCGACAGCTACTTCTCTTATTGATATGCTTTGTGAAGGTAAAGTCCTTACTCTTGATGATATAAATTCAGTTTATCACGGTAAACTGTCAGCCAGTCCTGAAGAATTGCTTGAGGCGTGTACCGGTTTTGTTGAAGAGCATCACATTTATCTTCTTCAGATGATCCGAAAGGATATAGACCAAACTCAGACTTTGGTTGATGATTTGTCCGAACGTATAAAGAGACTGTTGTCCAAGTACGAGAATGTCCTTGAACTTCTCAGGGAGATTCCCGGTTTTAGCACCAAGGTTGTAGAGGATCTGGTTTCTGAGATAGGTCTTGACATGTCCCACTTCCCTTCTGAAAAGCATCTTTCGTCCTGGGCCGGTCTTTCTCCGGGCAACAACGAGAGTGCGGGTAAAAAAAA
>NZ_JAMBQG010000037.1:0-10058 GCF_023369805.1 Parabacteroides leei | reverse complement strand
GTATTTACAACCGATTATTACTCAATATTTTATAGATAATAAGTCAGAAATATGGTTGTTATTTTTAATTGCACATTCTAAAAGGTGAAGATTTAACGCTTTTATTGATTATTAACTCAAAAAGGACATCAACTTGGGTCGTTTCTTCTCTTTTCCTTGCTATTCGTTTCCGATATTCCACTTTTGTTTTGGTCTATCTCATATGTACTGCAAAGGTATTGATTTTTGTTTGATATTGCTCCTTGCTTGCTCCTTGTCGTAGATTAATTTTCACACAGGAATTTTTGTTCTCTTTCTATAGGGGCTTGAAACAATCCATTTATTGGAAACAATTAAAGACGGAGCTGGTTTGCCCCAGTGCTTTTTAAGAAACAGGGCAATTATTTTATCTCCACAAAGGCTCTTGTTCCCAATTATGAGGAAAGCCTAATAAACGAGTTCTTACTGATGGGTATTTCGATAAAAGCTGCTTGAAATCTGCAACAAAAGTGTTGCCCATAGAAATGGAGTTAAGCCAATACACCACATAGCAGAGTTGCGGATAAAGTGTTTGTTCACGGAACGAGAAATCCGTAATCCATGTGTTTGGCATACGCATAGGCATCATTGGCTTGACAGGAAAGACCCGATTTGACAGTCTTGAATGATGGGCGCAGCAATTACGAAGTACGGGTCTGGGTACGGATTAAAAGGCTAAGTGATTATTTTCAGTCATTTAGCCTTTTTAATTATCTAATTTTTCCCCACATTTTCCCCACAGCTGTCTATTTATATATTTTTATATATATTTTTCCGTAAAGTTATGTACCTTTGTCGGCAAATAAAGATATTCTCGTCAAACAAATATAAATAATATAAACATGGAAAAAAACAGAAAAAAACAAATCGTAGTTTTGAGTATAGCTTTAGTTTGCATTTTCATCTTGGTATTTTCATTGTTCCATAAATCAGCGACAAAAGATAGCGCAAATCCTCCTTTAACAAATGTTTTGACTGATAGCATTTCTCAAATTGTCTCAGCTTGTCCTGGCGAAATTGGTGTGGCGGTTATTGTTAATAACAGAGATACGGTTAAGGTCAATAATAAGAGTGTTTATCCTATGATGAGTGTGTTTAAGGTTCATCAGGCATTAGCTCTTTGTAATGACTTTGACAATAAAGGAATTTCACTTGATACCTTAGTAAATATAAATAGGGATAAACTTGACCCAAAGACTTGGAGTCCTATGCTGAAAGATTATTCAGGGCCAGTCATATCATTGACAGTGAGAGATTTGCTGCGTTATACTCTTACTCAGAGTGACAACAATGCAAGCAACCTTATGTTTAAGGATATGGTTAATGTCGCTCAAACAGATAGTTTTATAGCCACACTCATTCCTCGTTCAAGTTTTCAGATAGCTTATACGGAAGAGGAAATGTCGGCTGACCATAACAAGGCTTACTCTAACTATACATCTCCTCTTGGTGCTGCAATGTTGATGAATCGTTTGTTTACTGAAGGTCTTATCGATGATGAGAAACAAAGTTTCATTAAGAATACGTTAAAAGAATGCAAAACAGGTGTAGATAGGATAGCAGCTCCACTTCTTGATAAAGAAGGGGTTGTTATAGCGCATAAGACAGGTTCAGGTAATGTTAATGAAAATGGTGTTCTTGCAGCTCACAATGATGTTGCCTATATATGTCTGCCTAATAATATCAGTTATACCTTAGCGGTATTTGTTAAGGATTTCAAGGGAAATGAATCACAAGCGTCACAATATGTTGCGCATATATCAGCTGTAGTATATTCTTTATTAATGCAAACTTCAGTAAAATCTTAAACTGCACTTGCTTTGATAATTAATGATAAACAATCTAAAAGCACTCTAATCGTTATCGGAGTGCTTTTAGATTACTAATCAAATTGCTTCTATTATAATTTGAATCCTCTACTTTTTCTTTCTTCCTGTTGCGGCACTCTTGCTCCATATCTAAGCCTGTGCCATTGCTCCCTGAACCAGTCGGCAATCGGCTTCCTGTTTATTGTCAGGTTCAGCCTGCTTTCATCGTCAGGGTCATTTTCCACCCTTAAAATATCATCCTTTATATCAAAGTTCCGCCTGTGTTGCTCGGAATAGATTTTACCGCTACATTTCAGGGCTTCTTTTTTGACTATAAGACTTTCAGTCATTTCTTTAGAGAATCCCAGCATGGCACAAAACTTTTCCATGCGCAGCATTTCCCTGAACATCGGAAACCACCTGAAAGCCTTGTCTATGATTCTGGCGAGCCGTGACAGTTCTTTTTCTTTCATGTCAAGTTCCTGCCTGTGCATTTCTCTGAGATTGTGGATTTGCGTATCATGCTGTTTCTGCATCTGCTGTACTTGGCTCTGCAATTTTTCAATATTGGTGTTCCGTTTTGAAACCTCGTCTTGCAGTTTTTCGTTGGCACGTTCCAGTTCTTTCAGTTTTCCACTCCCGAAAAGAGAAGCAACTCCACTAGTTATGGCTGTCGCTGCCGTGGTGGCTGTCTTCTTTAACTTGTCAGTGCGTATTTCTGATTTCACCTGTTTCAGTTCCTGCTCGGCAAGATTTATCTGTTCTTCTTTGTGCCGTTTGGCTGCATCCATGCGTTGCAGTTCAGCTTTCTGCTTCTCAATGATAAAGTCGTTCCGTTCCAGATGCTCCTTACCAGTGACAGCCTTTGACTGCCCGCGTTCCATCAGCAGGATGTCGGATGCAAGGGTCTGCATCTGCATCATGTCATCGTCATTGAGCTTTCGGCTCTTTCCTGTTTCGTGGTTCATCCAGTCGAAAACGATATGGGCATGATAGTTCGGCTTGAACCATCTGTCCCCGACTTTGAAGCTTTCCCTGTCTTCCGCTTCCGGCTGACCGTTCAGCCAATGCCCTTCATCCTTGTGCAGGAAGATTTGCAGCGGTGTGATTCCCCAGCGTCTTTGACACTCCTCACCGAATTTACGCACGTCTGCCAGTGTGGTGTCCGACCTGACAAGCAGCACTCCTTCACGTATGGGGGAGCATCCCGCAATCTTGACTATTTTACCGTTCTTGCCTTTGCGTTCACGCTCCTTTTCCTGCATGGCACGTCCGGTCTTTTCCTTTACCATCTGTCTGATATTGTCATAATGCATCCGCAAATCCGGACTGCCGAAGTCGGGATTTATCCACTGTTCGTTATCGGTGGATAGTTCAGGAACGACATAGATTCTGGACTCTCCGATGTGGCGCATGTATTCGGCAGTCCTCCTGTTGTGAGCCTCGCTCGATGCGATGTTGCAGGGCTTGATATGTATGCTTGATTTTGTTGCCATAGATACTTGTTTTTTGGTTTGTACTTTATTGTTTGCTTTTCCGCTGTCCGTAAACGCATGGGGTTCTTAGGGGTGCAACCCATAAGCGGAGATTGCAAAGAGAGGGTCACTCTTTGCTCTGGGTTCTCAGGGGAGAAACGCCCTGAGTGGGTCATTAGGGTAAAACCCTAATCCCCTCGGGAGAGCCCACAACTACGTAAGCGGAGCGTGTAGTTATAGTGGGCTATATCAATGGCAAGCCATTGTCTGCAAACTCCAGCCTACGGCTTCCGCTCTCCTCCGTCAGGGAGGTTTTTCATCATCGTTGCCGATTGGAGATGCACCGACCAGCACAAGGTCTAAATCGTCTATCAGTTTTTGCAGGACGGGATTCTTCTCTATCATCCGCTGGAGGATTCTCTCAGCCTCGACCAAGTGGTTGGCTGTACTCATCACCTTGCCCTCCCGTATCTGAAAGATAATCCAATCGGCTATGTCGATATGGGCTTCTTTTTGTTTCGGGGTGGCATTCCTTTCGATGATGTCCGAAACCACCACCTTACAAAAGTACATGCTCTCGGCTCGCTGTTTCCACTCGGCATAAGCATCGGCATCGGGAAAGAGAAGCACGGTTCGCCCTGACAGTACACGGAGTTTCTCTTCTCTCATCTGACTCTTACCACCCGTAGCCAGCCATACATAATCGGGGAAGATAGCAGAACCGATAACGGCACTCTTCTCGGATTCCACCAAGACCACCACCTTGTCGGGATGCGTTTTCAACAAGTGTTCCCCGAAAAGGCATTGGGATAGTTGCCAATCCTCTGCCAACACACGCTGCTTTTTCAATATGCTGTGTATCCAGTTCACTGCCGATGTCTGTCCTCCCTTGATACGGTGTCCGTCTTCGGGATTGTACTGCATCACCTTTCCCGTGCGTACCTTGCCCGTCCTGTCTATCTGCCAAAAGATAACAGAGCCGTCACGGGTAGCCCCCAAACGGTATTCCTCCAACAACCGCTTCAACACCTCTTTCGCCTTGTCGCCATAGTAGGAAGTAAGGAGTGTGAAGAGGAAACGGAAGAAATTGCTACGCTCGCTTTGCGACTTCTCCACATAGTGAGGGGGAATATAGCCGATGGCTGTCGGCTTACTTTGCTGCTTCACTTTCTTCTGCTCTGCTCTTTGCCTGTCAAAAGAGAAATCATTGGTAGTTCTGTGTTCAGGATGCTCTTGAAAATACTCTTTCGGAGTGTAGTGATACCCACAACCGCTTTCGTGGTTACATCTGCCGACCGATGGATGCAACGGCACATTATTTTCGTCCACGTAATAGACGAAAGAATGCCTGTCTCCGCATTTGGGGCAGGTATGCCGTGTTGCCGTTCCTTTATACTTCTGTAATGAATAATTGCCCATAGCTTAGTCCGTTTTTGATGGTTGATTGTCGGCTGTCCCATCCTGTCCCATTGTCCCACACTCTAAGGGTTGGGACAGTGGGACACTTGGGACACCTGCGTTTTTACTCTCTTTGCTGCGCTGGATGATACGGTTTACGGTGGACTTGCCACAATTCACCTGTGAGGCTATCTCCCTGACGGACTTGCCCGATTGGGAGAGTTGCAGAATTTGGCAATCCCTTTGGCTTGATTCATTGTCGCCCAATTTTTTCAAGTGTTCCTTTTCCGTGGAATAGCCCCTGAACACGAACTGCAAGAAAGCATCCACCTTGTCAATCTCGTAAACGATTACATTATCCGCATCATGAGAGAACGTGCCATAGCGCACTTTAAGCTGCTTCACATAGCGAAGCCCTCCGTCTTGGGCACTTTTTCCAATGGTGAACACGCTGTCAAAGAAATTGTAGAGCCGTTTGCTTCCGGCAAGGTCGTTGGATGTGATGGGACAATCCAAAGAGCGTTTGGGCGTATGTGCTAGGACAAGGATAGAGAGCGCATATTTCTTTTTGAGATTGTTCAGCTGAATCATCAGCCGTCCTGCGGCATCGCCTTTCTCCATGGCGCAACACAGGTAGGTAAGATTGTCAATGATGAAAATCTTGCAGTCGGTCTGCACAGCCATCTGTTCAATGCCGCCTATGATAGCTTCCTCAAAGTTGGCATCCAAAAGCTGGTTGCAGTCAATAGACACCCGATAGAGTTTGTCGGGAAAGGTGTAGAGCTCTCCATGCTCGTTGGTATAGCGGAGCTGGAACTGCTTTTCGGACAGTTCAAAGTCCAGATACAGCACATTGTCGGTTCGGGCGATGCGGTCGGCTATCTGCACGGCAAGGATGGACTTGCCCACGTTGGAATCGGCAAACAAGCAGGAGAGTTCCCCCTCGTACCAAAAGCTGTCCCACAGCGCACGGGGCGTAGGCAATAACGATGCTTCAAGAATGGTTTGGTTTGCCGTCTTGATATTCATCATGCCTACACTGTCGGGCATACCGTTATGCGCTTGGGATGCTTTTGTGAGGTCGCCACGTATCAGGTTGATATAGTTCTTATCCTCTTCCATATCATTCACCAGTTACGTGGGTTGGGCTTGCGACGGTGGGAAGAGGATAAGGACTTGTTCAGTTCCTCGTCAGACAACGGAATGGGATTCTTTCGGGCGGTTTCCAGCCACTTGTCCAGTTCGTCACGGTAAAGGCAATAGCGTTTGCCGGGCTTGGTGGCAGGGATTGTCCCTTCTGACAGTTTCATGTAGAGCGTACCCTTAGGGATACCTAAATACTCTGCTGCCTCGTCCACAGACATGGGCACGTGGGTGTCCACCGTTTTGGCATTGTTCACACTGCACTGCTCGGCGAGCAGGCTTTTCAGGCTCATCACTTCGTCTCGAAGCTGAGCGACAACCTCGGGGAGGTCGTTGAAGGTAAGAATTGATTTTTCCATTCGCGTACTCGTCTCTTTTGTAAGACTTGGCGCAAAGGACTGAAATGATATATCCGTGAATATCTCCACGACACGTCATTGCAAAATAATTCCCGAATAATTAAGCCCAGCCATAAATGACGGGTAAAATTACTCGGGAAACGATGTAAAACAGGCGGTTATGAGTTACCGGATGGTTGTCGTTGGTGTCGTGATTATCCTAATTCCGCACATAATCCTCGGGATAGTGGAAATCAAGTTTGCCGTTTTCGGGTTCATCAATGGGAATTTCCGTCTTTAACGGCTCTACCTTGAAATTCTTGATGGTTGATAAGTCTGTATCAGCAAACGATTTCGGGAAAAGGGCTTTGATGAACTTGGCACGGTTATCCCCATTGTAGTATCTCTTGTACAGGAAACGCTCAGAGATATTCCATACGAAGTGACGGAGTGGAATGTTGTTGATGTCTTTGGTAAACGGTCTTTGTATGGGCTTCGGGGTATAAGTGTTAAGATTCATCCATTTGTCCACCTCAGTACAGATGTGGTTCACGGTTTCTTGGTCGGCAATGCGAGGCAGGTAATAATGGCAATACTCCATGACCATGCGGATGCGCTCTTCCTTTTCCCGTTGCTCTCTGCTTGCGTAATTGGCACGGTTCTTTTCGTGAAGATCCGGGGCGATAGTAAGCTCTATCGGTTGTGTTTGGATAAGTGTCTCTTCTTTTGTCGGGGATGATTCGGGTACAGGCTCAGGGACTGATGTAGGTCCAGGCACAGATGTGGCTTCTTCAAGTGTATTTTGTGACAGTTCTTCCTGCACCTCTATGGCTTCGGCAATCGTTTCTTTCTTGCCGAACTTGATTTTGTAGATTTCGTATGTATCAAAGATAAGTGTCTGAAAGGAGAGATAGAGCAACCATCCCAACAGGTTACAGCATACGAATACTATCCACCTGACAAAGTTGTCTTGGTTGAAGCTGTCCGCTATTACCAGCGTGGCAATGGAAGATATTAGGACGATGGCGAAGCCGACAAAGCCCAAGATGATGTATTTGTCCTTGATTGATGATTCCATATTTCGTTGAGAGATTGAATGTTCCTGTATTATTTTGTGCAAAGTTAATGCTATTTTTCCCAATTACTGCCCGTTATTTGCGGTTAGAACGGTCTTTTTCAATGTATTTCACGAAATGTCATCATATCATACTCTGTTTCATACTCTGAGGGGCTTATAAATGGTGGCATCAAGCCAAAAACATAGAG
Organism: Parabacteroides leei; assembly: GCF_023369805.1. Lineage (NCBI taxonomy): Bacteria > Pseudomonadati > Bacteroidota > Bacteroidia > Bacteroidales > Tannerellaceae > Parabacteroides > Parabacteroides leei. The sequence continues at coordinate 2,612 of NZ_JAMBQG010000037.1, read as the reverse complement.
GGGCGATTATAGCCTTGTAGCCATAACCGCCCCTCTGAATACCTGTCAATGTGAGACATTTATGCCTCCTTGCGCTTCAAGGTTATCTTGTCCACCACCTGACACATCTGCTGCGCTGCTATCTTGGAATAGATTTGTGTGGTGGTAATGTTCTTATGTCCGAGATAGGCTTGGATGACAGCCATGTCCGTTCCCATTTCCACGTGCAGGCTTCCGAAGCTGTGGCGGGTACAGTGAAAGGTGATTTTCTTGGTTATCCCTGCTGCCGTGAGCCACCGTTGGAGTGGTCCTTGCAGCATCTTGTCCTTGAAATCCTCAAAGATAAGTCCCTCGCCCCGTTCTCCCAGCAGTCCATAGGCTTCATCACTGATGGGGTTATGCACTATTTCTTTGGTTTTCTGCATACGGGTGGTAACGAACATCCTGCCGTTGGTGTATGGTTGTATCTGCTGCCACGTGAGCTGTCTGATGTCGCTCTTTCTCAGTCCCGTAAGACAGGCGAAAAGAAAAGCTTTTTTCAAGACCTCCTCCTCACAGGGTGTTTCGGCAAGCCGTATCAGTTCCTCTTGGCTCAAATGCTCCCTGATGGTGGGAATGCACTCGATGCGGTCTAAGAAGCCGTTTGGGTTCTCCTTTATCTTCCTGTCACGGTAAGCGGTGTGCAGCACGGCACGGAAAGTTGACCAATAGCCTGCTGCGGAGTTGATGTGCAGCTTTTGGTTGGTGTGGATGGATTGGGGTGCATCAAGCAGGTATTCCATGAACTTGCGGCACAAATCCACATCCACCTCCTCAAAGGTGCATTTGCCGTTCACGAACCGCTGGAAATGCTTGTATACGTGCTGCCACTTGATATTCTTGCGGTCAGCCAGTCCTTTGAAATAGGCAAGGAAATCGCCCTTCATCTTGGTCTTGTCAAAAAAGCCGTTGTTTTCATTGAAAATGGCTTCGTAGCGCTGGTTGCGCAGGATGACCGCTTTCTTCATCATGCGTGCGTTGAAGTCCCGTTCCTGCTGGTTTGCAGGTTTGGCGAAGATGTAAATTCCTAAGGCTTCACGTGTAATCACTCTCATGGTGACATTGTCACGGTAGCCGGGATAGTAGTCAAGGCATAGTGAATACTGTGTCCCGTTCTTAATCTTGCGCTTACGCAAGGTAACTGTTTTGCATTTACTCATAATAATTATGTTTTAATTGGTTGTATACATTTTGGAGTTGTATCCATGTTTCCGATGGCAAAGGAACAACGTGAAATATCCGTGAATACCTCCACGATACATCATTTTGAAATAATTTTCGATAATCCCGATTTTTCACGGTTATTTGTTCCTTTCAGCCATGACACGCTCCACATCTGAGCGCAAAAGCAGGTTTTTCACACCCACCTTTATCTTTTCGATGTGCTTCACCTTGACGATATGGCAGATGTTGGCTGACGAAAGACCATAGATTTGCTGCACCTGCTCAACGGTATAGTAGCGTTCATCGTTCACAAGGTCAGTTCTGCGGAGTTCGTTCAAATGTGATTTGGAGTAATAGGTACGCCCGTACTCTCTTTTAGTGGGTATCTTATGGCGATAGGTGTAGGCACGGAGTGCGGTCGGCTTCATGCCGAACAGTTCCTCCACCTCCTCGGTCAGTAGCCAGTCGGTAATTTCGCTAATATCAACTGCCACACCGAAAAACTCGTCAATATGCTTCTTGCTGTAATAGTTCTTTCCTGCGATACGGCAGATGGGGATATGGTTACGCTTGGCTGAAGTGTAAAGCCATGACTGCTTTACCTTAAAAAGGGACATCACCTCCTCGCCCGAATAGAAGTCCAACACTTCTTCGCTTTCCTTTTCCCTTTTTTCTCTTTTGGCAGGTAAGGAAGATGAAGATGATTTCCTTGGTGTGGAGGTGTTGCCGGGCAGGATGCGGTGATAGGGATTGCCCTCCAACATCTGCTCGATGTCGGCTCTGCGGATGAATGCCATGCGGTTGCTGATGCGTGAGGCTTTCAGCTTGCCGATGGCTACAAGTTTGTAAATGTACTGTCGGGAACAGCCCATGAGGATGGCTGCTTTGGAAAAGGTGAGATACTCCTGATGCTGTATCTCCATCAAGGGTTGGGCGACTTTGAAGAGGTTGTTCTTCTGCATCACTCTGGCTCGTTTGGCTTCTGCCTGACAAGCCTCACTGCAATATCTTTGCATACCGCTTCGGGTTACAAAGGACTTGCCGCAAAAACTGCATTTTCTGGTTGCTTTCATACCGTTTTATCGTTTAATGGTTCATTTCTTCAATCCTATATCTCTGAAATGGTAAACGGATGTGAACGGAAGTCAACCATTGTCGCTTTTCTACACAGTGTGACTGTTTCCGCATATCGGGGCGGTTATTGTCGCTTGTCGTAAACGGTTGTAAACCCTTGTCAACTGTCTGCACGGTGTGACAAAAAACAAGCCCCGCAAATTCTCCACGTCAGAAATACGTCTCAAAAATATGTGGAAATTTGGGAAGCGACAAATGGCAACCGAAAAGTGTTAAATTTTAGAATATGCTGGTAATTAAAGATTTACACTCGGATATTTCTGATTAGTTTTGGTTGTTCTATGGTTATAAATACA
>NZ_JAMBQG010000036.1:0-16671 GCF_023369805.1 Parabacteroides leei | reverse complement strand
ATATGTGGAAATTTGGGAAGCGACAAATGGCAACCGAAAAGTGTTAAATTTTAGAATATGCTGGTAATTAAAGATTTACACTCGGATATTTCTGATTAGTTTTGGTTGTTCTATGGTTATAAATACAAAGATGAAATACACAGAACCCAAATTGTTAAGCAATGCAAGGAATGTCCTTGTAGTAAAAGTGTAATTTAAATCAAAAGTACTGAATATGAGTAAGCAAAGTGAAAACAAAGAAAAGCAGGGTTTTCGAAAAGATGCTCCCTGTTGTAGCAATTGTATAAATTTTACATGCGATAAGAAACCGCTTGAATGGAGTCCTGAGTATTTCAAAGATACCAATCTTCGGTGTAGTATTGGAGGTTTCGCTGTTGGAAAATCTAATTGGTGTATGTATCATAATTATAAAAAAATATGAGAACAGCACAGATCGTAAAATGTAAATGTGGTTCGGTTGTAGCTGCCTGTATAACTCCTTTATGTTATGAAGATAAGGAATGGCAGAAAGATATTCATGATTTCAAAGAGCAGGGCTACACAATTGACGAATTACCATGTGATGGTTCATGGCATGTGGGACAATGTGAATGCGCTAATCTTCCTATTAACTTCTTTACGAAAAGTGAGATAAGATCGGCCATTTTGGAGTATTGTGATGAAAATGGGATGTTTGAGGATGAAGCAAAAGATTGTGCGGATAATTTCATCAATAATTTTCTGATAAAAAGAAACTTGGATAATAAGAAACAATTAGAATTTCAATTTTAAAAACAAGTGAAGTATGACACATACCGAATCTCTCTTCAAAACAATCATCCTCTTACAGCACTTAGTAGAGTTACATAAGACGGATGATATAGATATCTACTACATTGACCTGTTCTGTGGTGCCGGAGGAACATCTACCGGAGTAGAGCTTGCCACCATCAACGGGCATAGTGCAGCAAAAGTAGTAGCTTGCGTGAACCACGACAAGAACGCTATCGCCAGTCACATGGCAAACCATCCGTATGCGCTTCACTTCACAGAGGACATGCGAACGCTGGACTTGTCGCCGATCGTGAATCTGGTAAAAAAGATCCGGTTCAGAAATCCGAACGCAAAGATCGTTCTCTGGGCGAGTTTGGAGTGTACGAACTTCAGCAAGGCAAAGGGTGGTCAGGCACGTGACGCCGACAGCCGGACACTGGCTGAGCATCTCTTCCGGTATATTGACGAGATCAATCCCGACCTGATCCAGATCGAGAACGTCGAGGAATTTATGTGTTGGGGAGACCTGGACGAAAACGGGAAACCGGTATCGAAAGACAGGGGAAGGTTATATCTCCGCTGGGTAAACGCAGTCAAGAAATGTGGGTACAAGTTTGACCATCGTATACTGAACGCTGCCGACTTTGGGGCGTACACTTCCCGGAAACGTTTCTTCGGGCAGTTCGCAAAGAAAGACATGCCGATTGTTTGGCCGGAAGCGACACATTGCAAAGGAGGTTCTACAACCCTTTTCGATGAGTTGCAGAAATGGAAGCCCGTTAAGGATGTGCTGGATTTGGAAGACGAAGGTACAAGCATCTTCAAGCGAAAGAAACCGCTTTCGCCCAAGACGTTTGAAAGGGTTTACGCAGGTCTTATCCGCCATGCAGCAGGAGGAAAAGACAAATGGCTGCTGAAGTATAACTCGATTAACGGTCGGACTGGGAAACACGTACCACCAAGCATTGATGAGCCGTGCCCGACGGTTAGTTGCCAAGGGAGATTAGGCGTAGTTCAAACGCAATTTATCTCTAAGTATTTTAGCGGGCATCCGGATAGCAAGAACATTCCAATTACTGGGCCAGCTCATACGATAAAATGCAAGGATAATCACTCTTTGGTAAGCACGAAGTTTCTCGCGGCCTACTACGGTAACGGTGATAACGTGAGCAAGGTTGATAGCCCATGCCCAACGGTACCGACAAAGGACAGGTTTAACTATGTATCGCCTAAGTTCCTTTGCTCATATAACTTCAATGATACGGCTAAGGATATACAGGCTCCCTGTCCGACGCTGCTAACAAAAGACCGGCTATCGCTTGTTACCCCGTTTATAATGAATTACTATTCCGGAGGAGGTCAGCACTCAGACATTAACCATCCCGCACCCGCGATCTTGGCGAACCCAAAGCAACGTCTTATCTCTTGTCAGTTCATGGATCAGCAGTTCGGGCAAAGTAAACCGGCCGACACTGATCGTCCGCTTGGAGCGATAACGGCAAACCCTAAATACAACTTAGTGAGCTGCCGGCCCTGGGTGATGAACACCAACTTCGCCAATGTCGGCAGCGGGATTAACGAACCGGCTCCGGTGATCACGGCTAACCGAAAGTGGCACTATCTGATGAACCCGCAATTTACTTCTGCCGGCGGATCGGTAGACAAGCCCTGTTTCACTCTGATTGCCCGGATGGATAAGATGCCGCCATACTTGGTGAATGCTTCCAATTCGGTAGAGGAGTTACCTTCTTTTGTCAAGATCGCACCGGATGGGAACATCATCATAGAGGTTTACGAGTCGGATATCCCCATCGTGAGAAAGATCAAGGAGTTTATGGCGATGTATCAGATAGTGGATATCCTGATGCGGATGTTAAAGATACCGGAGTTGAAACGGATAATGGGATTTCCTGAGAACTACAAGCTGATCGGTACACAGGCAGAGCAAAAGAAATATATTGGGAATGCGGTCGAGGTCAATATGGCACGGGTACTGTGTGAGGCTATTGCTTTTAAAATACATCAATTGAAACAAGCCTCATAGGCTCAAATCTAAAAAGTTATGAAACAAAAGAAATTACATATATCCTTTGACTTAGATGTCGGGGTTACAGATGATGATAAATTAAAAAAGTCATCTCTGAAAGCGGAAATTAAAGATTGTATAAAAGACAGATTATGGCAATTCTACGGCTGGGTAAAAATTACCAATCTAAATATCAACGAACAGCTTAAAAATTAACAAATCATGAAACAAATAGATATAGAGGTCAGTGCGACCATCAGTATGAAGTACGATCCAGAATCGGAAGAGTTTAAAGATTCACTTGAAACTTATCGTGAAGCGATAGAGGGCAGTGCCAGTGAAGAAGATATGCTACGCCAAATAGCATGGTATATTACAGCATTCGGAACAGAATCTATGATTGAAGGCGTAGGTTATGTATCTGTGGATGGCGAGAAGAAAGGTGACCCAGAGAACTGGTGCGGTGTAGATATTGAGAATAGTCTCAATATTAATGATACTCCTGATTTTTCAACAGCTATAATCTAAAAAAGTCTGAACATTTGCTCGCCTTATTTATGAGGTGAGCAAAAGCGTAAAGATTGATAAATAAGGATTAAATCAATAATAAAAAATCATGAAACTTACAAAAGAAGAAGATCAAGCTGTTTGCAAATTCTTAAAGAATATTGTAGATGAAGGAGGAAAACAGCTATTAAAGCTAACTATGTTCATGTTACTTCGATGGTCGGAAGAAGCTATTCGAATAAATGCCGGCGAAATTGCTTTGGCCCAGGTGATCAACCATGAAGGAGAACAATATAATACTCGTATGGCTATTCAGTACTCGAAAGTTGGCGAGAAGACCTTGGAAGAACGGGCATATGAGATAGCCGACCGAATGATCTCTTCCGGATCAGCAAATTGTGATATCCGGGAGGAGTTGAAGAAGGCCATATTAGCAGGGTACAATTTGCATCAGGAGGATTTCGACGATGAATGACCTAAAACAATTCAAATACTGGCTCCGGATAAACGGGTTCCGTCCGGAGCAGTTCGGAACCGGTACGAGAAAGAACCCTATTAGGCTTAATTTTTTTAATAGGTAATAACGAGTTATGACAGTAGAAGAACTTATAGGCGTATTGGAAGAATATAATCCTAACGCCACAGTCTTGATGGATTCAGGGGACATAAACCAAGTAGAGGTTGATGATGCTTCGCAGACGAAAGATAAACGGTATGTAGTAATTAGCTAACAATTAAAAAATAGTGAGATCAATGAACATAGGACTTATAGACGTTGACGGACATCATTATCCTAATCTGGCTCTGATGAAATTGTCTGCATGGCACAAAGCAAGAGGTGACCAGGTGGAGTGGTACACTGGTATTGATTATTATGACCGAGTTTATCTCAGTAAGGTTTTTGGCTTTACTCCAGATGAAGGTAGAGTAATACAAGCGGACGAAATTGTACGTGGTGGTTCCGGTTACAAAATGTTCGATCAATGGCTACCGGTCGACATTGAGCATATTTGCCCTGATTACTCACTTTATCCGATGTTCCCGGAAGCTTATGGTTTTCTAACTCGTGGATGCGTGAATAAATGTTCCTTCTGTATTGTGCCACGTAAAGAAGGAGGAATCCGGAAGCATGCAGATATAACAGAGTTTTTAAATGGACGTAAGTCGGCTGTATTAATGGATAACAATGTGATCGCATCCGATTGGGGATTGCAACAGATAGAAAAGATCATATCACTCAAAGTAAAAGTAGACTTTAATCAAGGTATAGATTGCAGGCTTATAGCTCGCGATAAATCAATTGCTAAGTTGCTAAAGCGTGTACGATGGATTAATTTCATACGAATGGCTTACGATCACTCTGCTATAACCGAAGAGGTTGAAACGGCGATTGCTTACTTAAAAGAGGCGGGAATCCCTGGACGGAAAATGTTTTTCTACATGCTGGTAAGGGATGGGCAGATAGAAGATGCAGAAAAACGAGCATTGTATCTTGACTATTTGGGCTGTGTTCCTTTTGCAATGGCTTACCGAGATTTAGACACGAACATACCTCCAACTGCCGAACAAAGACGTTTTGCTAGGTGGGTTAACATGAAAGCAGCTTTTAAAAGCTGTGTATATCAGGATTATAAATAATTCAAAAGTAAAAATAATTGAATCATGAGTAAACAAAATAAACAGTGTCCCGAATTTCCATATTTCGGAGCTACATATCCAGACGCTAGATGCATTAACGGATACTTATACGATATGGATGATTGCGATAACGATGGAAATCTATATGAGCGTGATAATGATATTCCTTGTCCGTTCTGCAAAACTGAGGAATTTATTGAGTATGACCCGTTTTCAAAGGAAGATGAATTCTATGAAGGCATTGAGGATGAAGAAAAAGCAAAAGAGAAATCCCGTGATTGGTATTTGAATTGGATTAACTCTATGCGAGAACAATATTAAAAAGAGAGAAGGAAGAGTTCTCCCTTCCTTCTCAATGCGGCGTATGCCTTCGTTAATGCCTTTTCGACATTTTCATAATTTGATATTATGGTGAAGACATATGCAACAATTTCTAAAATTGTTACTATATCATCCATAAATTTATGAATTAAAATATTTCGGCAATATCACCTAATCAATTGACAGGGATCGAACCTGTATTTTTATCAATAAAGATAACGTCTGCCGTTTAACTACAATTGACTGGCACAAATATCTGTAATTATAAAATAGTAAACAAATATTTTGATCATGAACAAACAACAATTTAAATACTGGCTCCGGATAAATAACTTCCGCCCGGAGTAGTTCGGAACTGGTGAGAAGTGGAACCTAATTAGGTTCAAATCACGCAATAACTGAACCATCTCGTTGATCTCAACGAAATGTTCTGGAAGAAAATGCACGAGCTTTAGCTGGGGTAGGATTCTTAGATTAAAGCATGCACATCAACCTTCGTAACCGACAAACTTTTTCGTTAAAATTTATCGGCTCGAAGTCAAGGGAATCGACCAGGCGATCGACTTCTTTCCTGGCCGATTCCCTTTTTAACTTCTGTGTTTCTTTTTTGCTTTTTCGCATAGTTGCTTCTTTTGATGTTTGTGGCAATCACAGCTACAGATAAACATCTGCATATCCTTTGACAGCTTCTTTCCTATACAACCAGCCAAATAGGCGATTTCTTCCCCTCCTAATCGCATTTCATAAACGGTAGCTATATGATCCTCCAAATGCCTTAATTCGTGCATCAGTGAGTCTGAAAACTCATCATAGGAAGATGTCTTACCAATAACCATGACAGACTCCATGAGATGATAATTTGAATAGGTTAAGCCTGTATTGAGTTTACACGCTATCATATTATGATATGCCTCTCTCAGTTTTTGGGGAGGACAACCAATATTCTTCAGGCATTCTATTATTTCATCAGTCCAGTAACAAGTAACATGATAAAATATATGGACCCTCCAACGGTATTTTGGTATGTCTAGCTCCCGGTATATCATCGTTTTATAGCGTTTAATTTGCGCTCTATTTTTCTACGTTGCTGACGTGGAAGATTGGTACTCTTGAGATTATTAACGATAGAAGAAACTTTATCGAAATCCTTTTTTGGCATACTGGCCAACACGTCCGAAGGGGACTCTCCCTTAAGGATACGAAATATGTAACTCCAACCACTCATTAAATCATTTCCTCCCATATAATTGGTGTGCCAGAACCGATACAGTCTGCATAGAAACGTGTGAATACTATACCTTCGTAAGCATCCGGATCGTCACAAACGTTTTTGATGTATAAAGCAGCATACTGTTCGTTAGGAATAGATGAACCTAAGTAGTCAGCTTTGCACATGTTTGCAGCATATACATAATCGAAACCACCCTTTTTCTTGACTTCAACGTTGTATTTCTTCAAAAGTTCATCTACCTGTTCTTTTTGCCAGGAAGTGATTTTTACCTTTTTACCATTGCCATCTTCTTTCTCCATCATGGATACAGCAAAATCACACATGGCCTTACTAAAATGCCAGCCATATTGCGAGAGATAAGCTTTCATTCCTGCTGGAAAATCGTCATACATATCTAGTCTCATATTATTGTCTATTTTAAATGAAGGGGAACACCGTCCCCCTTCTGATTAATAACGTCTACGTCTACGGTATTCACCCGCGTAGCGACCGGTATTTTTCACACCGCGTCTTTCTCCATAACCGTCACCACCTCTCGACCAATCACGACGGAAATCATCGTTGTCATCGTCGTCGTCGTCCCTGAATCCCATGCCGCCATCAGCTTTTCTTTTGCCTTCTTTACAGCCGAGTTTATAGGCTTCTTCCATAGCTTCCATCAAATCTTCATCCTCATAGGCGTCAAATTCTCTGTAAAGCTCTTCTAGTTTTCTTGATCCCATATTTACGTTGTTGCTTTTTTATTGTTAGTACTCTGTTTTTCAAGAAGAAGAGACTTAAGTTCTTCAAATCCGCCACCGAACATCTTTTTCATTTCCGCAATCTCATTTTCAAGACTTTGAATCTTACTTTCCTGTTCCTTCTCTTTTTTGAATTGGGGATTGAGTTGGTTAAGCATCAATTCGCAGTTGTCAATGATTGACTTATGAGTCTCTATACTGCCTAATATCTGTTGACTATTCTGCAGCATTGCACTTATCTCTTGATTAATCATCATTTGATCACAAGACAACACTAATTTCTCACCGCTCTCTGGTTTATAATCAGCGATAGATTTATCAGCCGGCACAGAGGATAGTTTAACTGTATCATCGCCAACCTTGACAGATATGTCAATGATCATTTCGGGCTGCATAGGAGGATAACCATTTACCATGTTTTGAGGCTTCGGACGTAAATTGCTCACACCTATTACACTTCCCACTTCACAAAATGGTTTATCTGTTTTATGCAGGATAAAATATTGATTGCCTTCTCTAAGTTCTTTAAACGTCATTTTCTTCTTGATTTAAAAGAGAGCCGGGATAATCCCGGCATCTCATTATTTACCCTTCGCTACACTTGCTTCTGCCGGAGTATTACCACCCTGAGCAGCTGGAGTAGGATTGTTTGAGGATTTTACACCTAACAGGCGGAATATTCCTTGAGGTTTATTAAACCAAACAATGTGTTCTGTGTAACCACCCAATACCGGCGATCCACTACTGGAATCAACAGGAACATTTACGTCACTGCCTATCACCTGTACATTATGATGGTCTACTACCGGAATCCGGTTTGTTCCGATTTGGGTATCTTGTGACGGGACCGTGGTTGCATAGCCATTAGACACAACAACGTTTACCGCATAAGAAGCCTCTGTAGTCGTAACCGGATGTCTTACCCGCCAGATTAGTACCCCAACCTCGGGAAGCGCACAATATTCGAACGGATTAAGACCGAAATCGATTTGCGATTCCTCTCCTGCGGGAGTTGTGACTATCTTTCCTGTAGTTGATAAGACATAAATTCCATTCACGTCAACCCTGGGGACGCAAGCTCTTGTATTAAATCTTGCTGTCATATGCCCCCCTCCTTACACTAAGCCGTTATAAGCGCAACCACATCCTTCGCGGGTAACTTGTACCTGCATTGGATTGCAACAGTTCGGATTCGGAACGAAATAAGCCGGAATAGGACACGGAGACTTAAGCTGAGACACGATGTTAGCAGTCTGAGCAGCCTGAGAGATACCCAACTCCAGAGCAGATTTTTCTTGACGTAATGTGTCAATCTTGCTCTGCATTTCGCGCATTTCTAATTGACAGAATTTGTCGTTGATGATCTGCGTCTGAGCGTCAATTTTTGCCCCCAAAATGTTAAACTGAGTGTTGGCATTGCCGGTCAGAGTATTTGTCTGATTTACAATTGCCAACTGGCTCTCGTAACCCTGTGTGGTGATAGCGTTACGAACATCGCAGCAGCATGAAGCGATCTGGCTCAACAACTGATTGTTGCCGGACTGAATAGCATTGATAATCTGTTGAGAAGACAAACCAACCTGATTGCCAACGTTCTGAATCTGACCCTGAATCTGACAGATAGCGTTCTGCAGCTGTTGTGTCGAACAATTGAGAGAACTTGACAATTGTCCAATCGCCTGGCCATTACCTTGAATTGCGTTCATAAGGAGTTCGCGACCGGCGTCGTTGTTAAGTTCTGCAGGTAAACCACCGCCGTTACGGTTATTGCCGAAGCCATTGCCCCAACCGCCAAAAAGGAAGAATAACAAGATGATCCAAATCCAAGAAGCCTCTCCTCCCCATGCTCCTTTGTTGTTGTTAGCTTGAGTTAACATAGCTGCAAGGTTAGGGTCAATCCCCTTGTTACCTCCTAAAAGACCAGGAAGAAAAGCCATGACATCAAACTTACTTCCACCGGAATTTCCACCTTCAGGAGTACCGATAAAATAATTTCTATCCATTTTCAATATCTTTATTGTTATGATCAGCACTATTTCTGATCACAACAAAGCTACGGAGATTGAACCCTTTTATAAATCAATGATTTCCTGCTATTTTCTTTATATTTTCGTATTGTATTCTCAGCATTTTCCCACCTCGTAAACGATCAGAAAAATTTGATAAGATATAATTTATTGAACGTTTTGTCTTGTTGATATGAGAAGCTATTTGTGAAGGATAAAAGCCGTTCTCATGTAAGAGTATGACAAGCAAATATCTGGCGTCAACAACCTCGACTTCCTTGCTGTTTGATATAATATCATCCGTTGATATTTCCGTCTCTTTTGAAACAATTCTTAATATTTCTGCAAAGATTTCTGATTTACACATAAGATTTGATTTTTAATTATATCTTTGCAATGCCGCATAAAAACTTACAAGTACGCAACAAAGCGCAGAATATCGATGTTGAAGAAACAAAGCCTCCAACGTCGCGGTATTCTGCGCTTGTGTCAGTTTTTATGTGGTAATTTAAACGGACGCGTTGGGGGCTTTTATTTTACTTCCCAGCCCCAAAGGAAGGCTTATGAACAAAAAGCTATTTCTTTACCATAATCTATAATACACCCCCAAGCCTAGATAAGGAGACAACCCTGATCGTCCTATGCCGTAACCTCCGACAACTCCCAATCCCCATCTACGGGCAGGAATAGTTTTTGTAACATATACTGTCTTTGTAAAAACATCTATGCTATCCAGAGCCGCATTGTAACCAGATACCCACGCCCGGTAGCTTTCCGATACGTATTCCTTCTGAGTTATTGGTACTGGTATGTAAACCGTATCAACTCTCTCCTGCCCTTTCTCTGTGATGATGATCGGATAAGGTATTTCGACCTCTCCTACTTCAACTTCGAAAGACGGCACCGGTAGAACTGATCGTAAAGTATCTACTATTGTATCGCAAGTCACCTGTGCATTCTTGGGACAAGTTCCTCGGAGATGATAACCGGCAATAAAACTGACCATCAAACTTATCAAAAGCAATATGATGTTCCAGGCTTTCATTTCTTAATGATGATCTGTTTTCTCTGTTCTCCTTCCAATTTCAAAGACACATGCAAGAAATTTTTGTGCCTATAAAGGATAGCCTGATCAAATGGCAGCCCAGAATCTTCCAACACTTCCAACAAATCGCCGGCTTTCCCTTCAATACGTAGGTCGGCCGCTTCTCCTTTAACGTGCTGGCTCGTAGGAACACCGCCTACGGCCTTGTTTAGCTCCGGGCACCGATAACCTGAATTAATCGATATAGGCTTATCGATAGCTTCCCGTAGCGGTTGCAACAACTTTACACAAAGGTTCATAATAGCAAGCCTTTCGCGTGTGCCAGGTTCATTCTTAATTCCCTTTTCCACAGCTGTATCGCTGTGTATAAACTCCTCTAATGTAAAATTCTCTGTGATGTTCATTTCTTATCCTCCTTATTTTTAGCACTGATTAAAGCTTCCGTAAAAGCCTCTTTCAGCATATCCTTACTTAATACATTTCCAATCAAAGCCGCAGTCTTGCCAGCCTGACGACGTTGTTTAGCGTCTGCCTTTTCCCATATCGAGCGGATTTCGGTCACAAGTATAAACACAGTTATAAGAGACGTGAACACAGGTATATTCGTCAAAAACGGAATATGGATAAACTCCCAAAATTGACACATGAAACAAACTGCATCTATACTCCAAGCGATGCAAATACTGCCGGCATAAAGAATGAACTTACTTACCGTCCGGCGCATTCCATACGAATTCCTGTCCTCCCCTCTCAACTTAGCCTTGTAATAGCCCGATGCAAAGTCCCAGCTCATTGCGAAAAGTACAAGCACCATCTCAAAAACAGAGATGATCAACATCCCTCTCATTTCCCAAATCATTTTTATTACCTCCATTTTGTCGATCCTTTTGTTAGTAATTTATATTATTAGTGATATAAATGTAGATAGCAACGCCGTTATCTCTACCCAAAACATTGGCTTAGTTGATATAAAGTCACTCCACATATTACCGGTAACATGCTTGCTCATCGCGATAACGATGTACATAATAAAGGCCAACCAGATTGGGATCAATACCCACCATGCCGGGGTACAATCAACCCATAACTGCGATGAAATAAGAGTTAACGTAGCCGATCCGCAATGAATTTTATTTATCCAGTCATCACGGAAGTCCGGAGCTAGACCAACGCCGATTAACCCGACACATGAAGCAATAGCCAGTAATTGCATCGTGAACGTTGTGCTTATGTCCCAGACTACCGGAAATAGGAACATTGCTGTCATACACATACAAGCTCCAAAAATAAGCTTGTGTTTCAATGAAAAGTATGTAGCACTTATCGAATAAGGTACTTCTTTTGCCTTAAGACATACAGCGGCAGTATAAGCGGCTATGATGATGATAGATAATGCAATTAATACTCCCATTTTATTTCTCTATTGATTTATCATTACTTTCAATAAAAGGTTCTTCAATAATTTTTATATAGGTTGGCAAGGTATACTCAGAGAACATCCCTATACTGTCAAGATAATTAACCCTTTGTTTAAGATATTCTAACTCATTATTTGTGATCTCTATGTTTATTTCATCTGTGTGAGCTTTGCTATCGGTAAAGCCGATGTTAAATTGTCCATTTCCAATATCCTGAGTAACGATACGTTTTTGATCCGAATCAGAAATAGCAATCTTTCTATCAATTGATATCTTCAGTTCCATATTTTTTCGTGTGTCAAACTGAGGTAACACAGTGTTGAGTATTAATACTCTGTCTTTTAATGTTAGTTTCATATTAATATATATAAAAAAGTCCTGACTTTTCATCCCATCCTACATTGTATCTATTGCCTGCACTTCCCAAGGTGTTTATCTGGGCCTCAGAAGGCATCTTAGTCGCCTCAATACAGGTTCTGTATACCCAATATGCATCATTGGAAAAGTTCTTCACTTTCATACCAATTCTTCCATATGAGTCCGATCCTCTTTCAAATTCAAAAGCAGCAAAATTGGCAGTCTTGTTAAATACGGCTCCTGCACTTTTTCGTATTTCTATTCCTGTACTCTGCTTAGCGGCAAACAATTCGACACAATCTTTATTTACATCACCATCTGCCAATTCCACATGCTTGGCATATAAACCACTTCTCGCTGTTATAGATTGCCCCTCTATACTATAAGCAAAAACGTCTCCTCTTTTATTTACTGTAAATCTTGAATCCTCAATATTACCATTTTCACTTCCTGCCCAAAATCTTATAGAGTTATTTGCTGTCCCATAACCAGATATACCGGCGGACTGATCTCTTAACAATATTGAATTATTGGCAGTAATAGTTCCATTTGAAATAACATTGCCATTACTATAAACTTTAAATGTGGCATTATCAGCATTTGTGCCTCCAGACCATATTCTGATGTCGCCTGATCCTATTAGTCCAGCAGTCCCTCCAAAGGTCAAAAAACCGGCTGCAGAAATAACACCTCTATCAATTGATGCCTGAGTGTTTTGATCAGATGAAGAAATTTGCCAATCGGAAGCAACGTAACTTCCAGATTGCCGTCCTTGTATACATACTCGCATACTACCAGAGCCTCCATATTCTATCCATTGGTCTCCTGCATCATAGGGCGTATAAGGTGTACGTAAAAATACTCTTCTTTTCCCATCCGCCTTCGTATCTGCCTCTTCTGCAGCCTTTTTAGCAGCCTCAATAGCTGTATTATCTAATACCTGTTGCCACGTATTAGATGTTGGCCCTACATATCTTTGCAATATTTGTTCAGATGTATTATACCATAAATCCCCAACATGTTGGTTCTCTGTCCCAGAAGGCCATGAATTCCATGGATTTGATGTTTGATAATATGTTTCTATTTTCCCATCCAATTGATTTCCCAATTCTTCTTTTACAGCATTCAACATTGATATAGTACTGTACTTATCAAGATCAGGCCTATCTTTTATATTTTCATACCCCGTTGTCCCACTATTAAATTTTAATACACCCCCAATTTCTCCATTAGCTAAATTAAAATAGCTCTTTCCGTCAGAGCTAGCAATTATATTTGTTGTAATCCTACCGGGTAACACCTCAGTAAATCCATAGACATTTACATAGCTTCTCTCTCCTTCATACTCGCTTGACAGAGTACCTACCAAGAAATAGTAATAACCGTCTCCCGGGTCCATCTTATAAGCTGTCTTGCTCAAAATAAAAGATCCGGTTGTCCCAGACTTTGAACATTTAGCATAGAAGTACATCGCATCCGCTTCGTCCAGTGACGGAGATGTGTATGACGACATAGTCCAAAACTTATAATCAGAAGCCTTATGAGTTGGAGATATTTTGTCAATACCAAGCGTCATGTGTTGAAGTATCGTAGCCGGAGCAGTAAACACCTTTGTAATCTGGTTGTAAGCAAAATCCGGTATGGTCTCAACAGGGTTTGTTTTACTATTTACAAAACGAAATTGAAGGCTTTCAGATCCGACTTGCAATGACATAGTTTGAATATAGATAGGATTAATAGCACCGGAAAAACCATCAATAGCAGCTTCTAGCATCTTACCAGTTTCTTCCAGATCTCTAAACCGTCTTTTCGTCAAGGATATTGAGTCTTTGTACCTTTTTTCATCCACAACCTCATTAGAATCTATCTTTCCTAGTTCGGTCAATAACGAACCTCCAACCGGCACATTAGATAATTCAATAACTGGAGCATGAGGTTTATTTATATAGTCTTTTACCGAAGTAATTCTTATCAATATCCCTTCTGGCTGAAATTGTGCGTCAGAAAATTGGATATATCCTCCAGGAGTTATCTTGCCCCCTATTTCAAGCCATTTGCTTTTAGCCCAAATTGGGTCTAATTCGCCTGTAAACGAGAAATGCTCTTCTTCGTTTTCATAGAAATACCTTACGGCCTCCTTGAACATTTCCCAAGAAGCGCCTGTTTTTGTCGCATCGTCCTCAATATATGACTGTGGTAACTTGATATTGAAGATTGCGTATTTATCTCCTATAGACGGTTTTAGATTTTCATTTGGTAAAGTAACGCCATCTTCTTCAAGAGGTACAAGCTCGAAGGTTCTTGTCGCATGGTTGTATCCTGTCAAATCTTTGTCTGTTTGCACTATGTCAAACTCTCTTCCTGTCAATACACCAGTTTGAAATATCAAAGTAGCCTTTTCGTTTGGAATACGGCAGTCACGATAGTTCAAGTCTTCCGGTATGGTCGTATCAACAATATTGTAAAAGGTTACAGGATTACCTTCGTCGTCTTTCCCTGGCTCAGTTGTAATAGCAGTGACTTCGCCTACCCTGGAAGGATAAATATTCGAAGCGTCATAACTATCTTCGTTATACTGAGATATTTCTTTGTCGGCTCTGGTTATGTACATTCCATCCTTGTCAGTCTTGTATTTACGGCCTTCGTATTCCAGCTCTTTGGATTTAGGCAACAACAGATATCGACTGTTATAGGTGGCTAGATCAATATTCCTTTCACCTCCTTGCACAAACAGCAAGTTGACAGGCGATTTATCACCTTGGTTAGTTCGCCCAACGCCAGGACGAAACCCATTACCCTTCCCATATGACAATGCAAGAGGCTCCGTTTTAAACTTTTCGACCTTACGAAGATGGATCGTTTTACCTTCTATCTCCCATTCAGTATTAAACTCCTGCGCTAGTCTCCCTAGCACATCATAGCAATATTCGCTACTGAAAGTTAGATACTTTTCTGTTGCATCTATACAATCTCCAACAGACCATCCGGAATCCCGCAAGTTCATATTATCAACTAGTAACTCCAAAAACATTCTGGGTTTCGCAGTCAACGAAAATTTTATCTGATACGGAATATCAGATAACGATTTGTATTTATATCGTTTAAGGATCTCCTGATTACTGCCGAACGTTATTGTATACTCAAAATTCCTTGTCCCATGCTTTTTAAAATTATCCGGTCTCCACAAGGTATATCTTTGCCCTTGATACTCAATATACGAACCAACCGAAATTACTGCATATTCAGGTAGACTAAGGTTTAGAGTTACCGAATTATCCCCCATGATTGCTCGGTTTCTTACGCTTGAGTCATTCACCTGAGCATCAAATAATACGTTGCCTGTTTTATCGTATATAATCATATTTTAAGATTTTACGATAAAATTATCCGATACTTCTAACAGTAAGAAATATCGGATAAGGATAAACGTAACAGTTATTGAACTGTTACAAAATAATTGTTTTGACTCACATCATTATGCGATTTACTATACTAATCTAAAGCATGGTCGTATGTATAACTCCTTATTTTTAATCCATGAAGCTGTGCCGTCTACCCAATGGTGATACCAATTACCGTTTTCGTCATATTGCGTAGATGTATGATACGTTTCGTCGGTAGCTATAGGTTCTGCTTTAATCAGATTCAAACAATAATCAATGTCCGATTTATAATTTTTAGCCTGTACCCATTCTCCTTCTGACAGTTGATAGCCTTTTTCACCGTTAGGCAAGCTAAAATTTTCACAGTATTTTGCACAATAGTTACCGTTATTCCAGGTCTGTTCTGTTGCAATAATTGCTGCAGAATTAGCATAACCTTTATAATCGGTTTTCGCAGCAGAAGAAGAAGAAGTGGTATAACAATCTGTGACAAATCTCCCGTATTTCCCCCATTGAAGTTTTTTATCGCCACTTGGTGATATAACAAATCTAACTTTGTCTGTAATCAAGGCTATACCTAGAGCTTGTGCATTCCATTCGATATTCCACATAGTTTTAGTATACAATTTAAAATCACTCCTATAAATATACACACCATTAGGAGCTTCATCTGCATTTATACCGGAATCTTTCTTTCCCATAAATCTTCGCCTGCTCATCATTTATCTGGTATTACTATTGTTATTAGGCTATCATCTCTTAGAACAATCGTACCTTCTTCAATCTTTGACGTAGGAAAATAGCATTTATCGGCTATTGTTGACCTATAGCCGATAAATGCGATAGCGATCGTTGCCGTTATTAACATGATCATAAAATCCTGTTTAATTGATTGTTTCTGTATTGTTGCTTGCATATTTATCTAAGTTTAATTCAAAAGTTAAAAACAGAGGATAGTTCGCTTTCGGGTCGATTTGAGCTATCTCTTCGACGGTAGTAGCGGCATAGACAGCAGCCTCGTTACTGGCCCGACGGTCATAAGTACGTTTTGCGTATATCTCCAAGTACGGTAGATACTCCATAGCCCACGATATTGGCACTTTAAGCGGCTGTGGGGGTGTTGATGCAGACCACAAGATTGTCTCTGTCTCATTATCTGATAGCAATGCCGGCAGGGTAATACTGTATAGTGAGTTACGCAGATCCTTATCAATCCATAACTCAACGTTTGCCACTTCGACGCCTC
>NZ_JAMBQG010000035.1:0-23688 GCF_023369805.1 Parabacteroides leei | reverse complement strand
TCCTTTTTGAGTTAATAATCAATAAAAGCGTTAAATCTTCACCTTTTAGAATGTGCAATTAAAAATAACAACCATATTTCTGACTTATTATCTATAAAATATTGAGTAATAATCGGTTGTAAATACTACAAATGAAAATCCACGGACACCCGAAGGTCTTATCCATAGCCGATACAAATCGGCAGCATCCCGGACTTTGATATGCTCGTCGGAAAATATGCTCTGCTAAAGACATGGCATATTCAGCCTCTTCTTTTGTGAGGAGGTGGTAATATTTCTTTTCTTGGTTCATGATTTTAAATCGGTTTTTTTGACTCTGTAATGAGTCCCTTCAATTTCTTTAATAACAAAGTCAGCAAAAGAGGCTTCTCCTTTTGAAACCATTTTGCATACATCGTTGTAAGAGTAAAGTTTTACTTTCTTGTCAAACTTGATAATATCAGCAATGTTAAGCTCTTTGTAACTAAAGTTATCAATAAGATAATTAATAGCGTCGTTCAAACGTTTACTAGTAAACTTGTTTGCTACAACACGCTCTGACAAAATGTCGAAAAAAACGTTCGACATCTTTGGAAAAGCTAACATCAACCTGCTTAGAGACACTGCTAAATCCTTTGGTTTTACAGTTTCCCCTTTATACAAACTTACACTTAACTCACCCTTTTCGCTCTTCGTAGTCAGCTCTTGCGTATCCAGACGCGATACTTTCAAGGAATTTCCCCAAGTCTCTATCTCCGGTGCTATTATTTGTCCTATTTTTGTTTCCATTCTTTTCTTCTTTAAGTTCAAATAGTCCTTTCCAATTGTTGGAGATCGATTGTTCTACTATTGATTTTGCTACTTCTGGATATCCATCACTTAATTTTAGCAACTTCTTATAGCATAGTTCAACTGATTTTACTGATTTATATCCATTTTTTATCTCTATCTTGTAGTCAAGCCAATTTTTAAAAATTTCAATAAAATCCTCTCGAACAAATGATAGATCAAAATTCCCCTTAAGGGGGGTAGGGGGTATATTATTATTTTTCTTTACTTTCCTTTCTTTTCTTTTACTTGTTATTATTTCTTCTTCTTTTGTTATAACATTGTTATCTTCATTATGCTCTTTTGTTATAGCATTGTTGTTTCCCCATCTTTTAGCCATGCCTAACCTGCCTGCTTCCGATCGTTTTCTTGATTTCTCGTCTTTAAATCCCATTCTTTGTTTGAAGCTTTCGGAGTAGAAGTACTTACCGTCTTCGGTAAAGACAAATAACCCAAAATCTTCAATGACGGATTTAATTAAAGAAGCATCTTCACGAAGGTCAAAGGCTATCATGTTATAATCTTTGACACTCATATAATCCGGCTCCTCTCTAAGACGTTCTAAAATCATAAAAAAAACACCATATCCGGCAGCTTTATGTCGCATTCGTAAACGAATCAACTTATCGGAGTTTCTGGCATTGGAATCATGTGGAAAATAGCAAGTTAGCTCTTTCCTCGTTTCCATATCATAAATTCATCTTTAGATTTATCTTTCTTATGTCTATTACATGTCATATAGATGTTATTTAATCCCAGGGTATATACCCAGGCACATTAATTACTCTATTCTTAAATCTTTTTACATGCTCTTTTATATTGCACCCCTTTTTGACAAGGATTGTCGTTTTATTATTGATTCTAATAGGAATGCGCTCAATATTTGGTTCAGGAGGTATTCCTCCTTCTTGCTCTGGTAACCGGTAAGTTTTCATGACTTTTTATTTTTGAAAAGATGACATATTCTTGTTGAGTTACCTACTAAATTCATATTCTTCTCCTTACAGGTAATGACCAGTTCGGAAAAAAGTATAGAGTGTACACAATCCTTGCACTTTGCTTGAATTATTTCTTTCTTTGCCATACTATAATTTTATTGGTAAGCCAGCATATACCCATGTTAAAATAGCAGAATCTCTTGCATCTTGGTTCAGCTGCCTGTCAAGTCCTCCTACTATCTTTGATAATTCTTCTTGGGTGATCTTACCATCTTTACCTTTCCAGCATTTACGGAGAGGCTTGACTTCATCTACTTCTAAACCTATGTGTCTCGCCATTTCTGCGATCTTTCTTGCAACCTCATGATTACCCGGTATTCTGGCCGATCTTGGCTGCTGCAGCAGGAGACGAGTGTGTAGCGTGCCAGTTGCTTTCATTCATCCAGCCAGCTTCAACAACGACTATGATCGATTCTTTTTGTCGATCAACAAAATCTTCTTTCAGCATTTTTAAATAGTCAACAAGAAGAGGGAATGAAAGATTAGTCACGTTTAAGCACCTAGACTTAACATGTAGCTCTGTAACTCCTGATTTGTCACAATCAGGATCAATTCCTATTACTCTGTCTTTTTTAATCATAATGGTTTATTCTTTTTGAATGCGGGAAGTGTAGGAGTCGAACCTACACGAGTATCATCTGATTTCCGACTTTCATGCATGGTCTTGGCTATCCCACGGCTTATTTACTCGCTCAACTACTTTCAGCATGGTCTCGATGACTTTCATTACTATGATCACTTGTAATTTCCATTCATTTGGTCTTAGCACCCTATGACTATAACTTCCCATGTGCCGGTCTTTCCCGGCTGCCAAATAATAAATTAATAATATAAACAGAGGTCTCACACCTCACGACACTCTTTAATGTCGGATTTGGTTTGTTTGTAATTATTCTACTTCTTCTATTTTGCCATTAATAAGCATATAGGAGGTATTCTCTTTGATAATGTTGCCATCAACTTTTACCGTTTTAACATCTTTAATTGGATAACCCTCACCATTCCATTCACCTCTTTCTGTTAGGACAAGCCAATTGCCTATGCAGCCTTGGGCTTTAGATTTGTAACCTGTAACTATAGCTATAGACTCTTTACCTTTTACTATAGCTGCTGACTGGTAACCGGTGTTCGTAGCTGCTGACTGGTCACCGGTGTTCGTAGCTGCTGACCGGTCACCGGTGTTCGTAGCTGCTGACCGGTCACCGGTGTTCGTAGCTGCTGACTGGTCACCGGTGTTCGTAGCTGCTGACTGGTTACCGGTGTTCGTAGCTGCTGACTGGTCACCGGTGTTCGTAGCTGCTGACCGGTTACCGGTGTTCGTAGCTGCTGACTGGTCACCGGTGTTCGTAGCTGCTGACCGGTAACCGATGTTCGTAGCTGCTGACTGGTCACCGGTGTTCGTAGCTGCTGACCGGTAACCGATGTTCGTAGCTGCTGACTGGTCACCGGTGTTCGTAGCTGCTGACTGGTCACCGGTGTTCGTAGCTGCTGACCGGTAACCTGAATTTTCCGAAGAATTATTCCTCCAATCTATCTTTTCTAAAATAAAGCCTATTCCTGCTTTAATAATGCCGTTTAAACCAATTTCTGCTTTAATTTTTAGCTTTGATGAAGCAACTTTGCTATCTCCCTTAGCTTCTTTATCAATATTACCTGAAGCTTCTACTTCGCAATATCTATTTTCCCCATTTTTATCGCATGGTGGATAATAAGAAAACACATCAAATGGATTTTCGCAGAAATGAAATCCGTTAGAACATGCTTTAATAGCTTCTTTTTCTTCGTATTCTTTTCCTGTTTCATACTGGAATCCCCTGCATTGTAGGTTTTTGTTGAAACCTTTATAACCTTTAATTTTATCCATAATATTACTTTGATTTACATCTTAATATTTCTCTACGTTTAATAATAGCTTTGCCTGTAACAATCATATCAGAAGAGAGAGAATGAAGAAGAGATTTTTTTGTCATTCCTATATCCTCTTCTTTTAAATGATCGAATATGGCAGATATGCTACCGAAATAATGATCGGTCTTTTTAAAGATCAAATGAACGTGTACAACTTTCATATTTCCATATATTACTTATTTGGAAATATACTTTTCCAATTTCTTTAAATCCTTCTTTAGTAATCTGACTGAGTCCACTACCTTTGGCTTCTTACCGGTAGCGTCAAAATGTTCTGCAGCTACTTTTGCATGACGAAGCAGCGAGGAAAGAAGATATTGAGGTGGTGTGTTCTCTTTCATTTGTATCTGTATTCTTTTACCATATCTTCGTATCCTGGGTCCCCAAAGTAGGGTAGGTAACATCCTAGATCGGATTCAGCCCAGATTTTCATTTTATCCATAAATGAGGATAATTCAGAAGTGCTCATTTCCGAAGTCTTATAATCGACCTGCTGAATTTCTCCAGTGATCGATCTGGTTTACTTCCTCTTTTGTTCCTATCAAAGTCCTTTTAATGTCCCTTTTGCAGTTCTCCAAGGAAGTATATCCGACGTGATCAGCTATGACTTGCACCCACAAATGAAAAAGAGCATTTTGGTTTAAAGTTCTAGCCTTTCTTTTTTCGGACAATTCGATTATTTTACCAGATGATATAAGTTTTTCAAAGTACACCTCCGCTTTTTTACGATCGAAGGTGTTGTCTGTGTTGAATATCATATATCAGAATGGCAGATCATCTGCGGGACCAATTGGTGGAAAATCCGCTTGTGAAGGTGCATCTTCTACAGTTAATGGAGGCTTAGAGTTTGAACTTTCGCCTTTACCCGACAGCATTAGGTCATACGCCAAAATGTCGGTAATATATCGTTTAATACCGTCCTTCTCGTATTCCCTGTATTGCAGGGTACCCATGATAATTATTTTGTCACCTTTATGGACATACTTTTCAGCTATTTCGGCTAAACCTCTCCATGCAATAATACTATGCCATTGAGTTTTTTCGGCTACTTCTGTACCATCCTGCTTTTTATATCCTCCGGTGGAAGTGGCAAGAGAAAAAGTTGCGACCTTAACGCCTCCGTCTAGCGTTCTGACTTCAGGATCTTTGCCGACGTTACCAGCAAGGAGCACTTGATTTATTGATTTGCTCATTTTATTTTAATATTATGATTCATATTGAGGTAAATCCGCTATCAGATTACGGAATGTTGCCCATTTTATAAACTCACGAAGTAGATATCGGTTATCTTCTTTTAATTGATTATACCAATAACATGTGATAGCAGGTTCGTAAGGTTTAAGTTCTAAGCCTCTTACGTCATATCCATGCTTTTCTTTGTCGTATCCAACAAATTGAAAAAGGTCAAAATGAAAGATTTCTACACCAAAAAGCTCCATGTAAAAGCGCCATTGACAACTATCCGTGTAGTCTTGATCTTTTATTGGAGAATATTTAGTCTTTATGTCTCTAAGTTCAAAGCCATTGATTATATCTGCACAACCAGTTACTATCATATTCCCAAAATCCATATATTCCCGTATTTCGTGAAAGGCGTTCGGAAAACGATCTTTATAAGCAAGAGCTATTTTACATTGATTTAAGTCCATCCTAACTGGATATCCTTCTATATCAAACTCTCGTCCTGGTAATTGGGTCTCTGTTTTTATTAATTTCTTACATCCAGAGGTATCGCCTTCCACTATTCTGTGAAAGGCGGTTCCTATTCTGGTGTATTCATTACCTTTAAATACGCCGGTAAGTGTATCTATGACTGATTGCTCGGTATCATAATCAGAATGATCGGATATGAAGCGCCTAAACTTTTCTAACTGTGTTACTCTAACTAGCTTTTTTTTCATCTTTAAGAATAAACTTGCCAGTTTCTTTATCAAAAACAAATCCCTTTTCACCTAATACTTGTACCATTTTTGCTTTAAACGGCTTTTCGAAAGCTTTGTCAAGAGATTGCTTAATTTCTATCATACGATTAGCATCTTCTACTGTAGCCACTTTTTCAAGAGCTTCATTAGCTTGATCAAGGATTTCCATTGCTTTGCGTTGCTCTTCTGTTTTGCTCTGAATTGAAACTTTTACTTTATTGATAATATCAGCCATAAATGAGGTAAATTCAATCGTATTGCAATCCGGAATGGTTGTAGGAGGAATTTGAGCAACATTTTTACCAATGGTGGTGTCGGTAGGATCGAAACAAATTGTTCGTTTACCGTTTACCATCGTTATAAATCCAACTTGGTCAGCAATTCTTAACAACAAGTCTTTTGATTGTCCTGTACAGTCTGGAGAATGCCGTATAACGTCGCCCTCAGATGTTTCTTTGTCATGACAAACGAAGATAATATCAGTATTGTCTGCTCGTCTACGGTTTACAAAACTTTTGAACTCGTCAGCGATATAACCAAACAGTTTAAGTTTGTTTTTTGCAAGTTTGTAGTCCTGCTTTACGCCATACACAGTGAGAAAGTCATCAAGCATTGATTTTGCAGTATCAACAATGATTGTTTTATACCCTTTCATTGTTTGTTCTTCCACAAGGACATCTTCCCACGTTTGAGCAGTCAACGTGTCAACTTGATTAGATGCTCGGTCAAATCCCCTGTCGCAATCAATCAATAAAGGATTGTCGGATGTGTTGGCCGCTGATGTTTTACCGGTTCCCGGCGTTCCGTAAATAACCATAATAATTGGTCTTAACGGTCTTACGTCTGTTTTCTTTAATATAGGCATAATTTAAATGATTTAAAATGTGTGGACGTCAGGGAATCGAACCCTTTTCTTTCCCAGTCGGGAACGCTCTACCATTGAGCCATACGCCCAGTTGCCGGTCTTTCCCGGCGGTCAATAATAATAAAACTAATAACGTAAACAGAGGGCTCTCACCTCACTCCGTCCTTTGCGGAGGCTTTGATTGATTAATAAATAATTGACTATGATTTCTCTCTCTTCCTACCGTGCTTCCGCCTGCCGGACCATTGTGAGCGTCAAGGTCTACCACTTTCTAAGGCTCGCGGTTGCCGACCTGAGACTAGATTTACATACTCGGAAGAGTGTTGAGAAATTCATGTTTTTTAGTTGTTAGGTATTTTCATTTTCTATGCAATTGCAGCACCGCCCTCTTTCTTTTTCAGACGATGTTACTAAATCGCTCCCACACACATCGCAGTAGTCAGAATCATCAATATAATTCCCAACTTGCATATCATACTCTTTGCTCATAATTTTTTAATTTAGCTTTTAATATCAACCGGTACTTTCATACCTGATAAATCTTCTACGTATTCAATGCCGAATCCCACTCCGTTTTTCAGGATGATATACGCCATTGCCAAAATACCCGCTTTAATGAAGTTATCGGCATGAACAAGTAACTTTTTATCGTTGTCATAGAACTTCACAAAATAGGTTTTATCCCCGTTTCTGATAATGTGTCTTAGATACGACTCCTTATCAAGTTGAGCATGATCAACAGCTTTGACAGTCTCCATTTTAGCTTTGATGTGATCCGGCAATGCTTCCTGCGCTGACGGATCGAAAGTGATGCATTTCGTTTTATCCATGACATTCGTTATTTTTTAGTTTAATCTCCTTTCTCTTTAATTCGTTCCAATACATCCCTGTTAGCTTCGAGTATTTCATCAAATGAGGGTGTCGGCATCCATGCTATCGGCTCCCATAATGGAGGTATACTGTTCATTGAAGAGTAAATCGGACTCCCCTTGTGCATATCATGGATATAACCATCCATACAAAACCATACGCCATTACAGTATATGCCATTAAATATTGCACCATGCTTACACATGATAATGATGTTCTCGTAATCGTCCGGCTTTCGTTCCTTTATGCTTATCCAAGGAGACTGTTTAGTGCCATCTATAAAACCTTTTGCATACACCTGTCGAAGAAATACTTCAATTGCGGCCGGCTGATTTATCCGGTTAGCCAGTTGGCTTGCTATATCTTTAAGTTTCATAATTTTTTAGATTTGATATTCTACTATATTTTCAACATAATACGTAGGTGTATTTTGTGCTTTCTTGTTTTCTCCTATATAAACTCGGCAGAAACAATTTTCTGACTGTTTTATAGCCTCTGATAAACATTCTTCAATACTGTTACCTGTATTGAAAAATAAATCAGCACTCTTATTAAATCCCCAACTATATTTATTCATTGTGATAATTTGGTAATAGGTTACTAATAAATTTTATTTGTGTGCTTATAGATTGGACAAAGGAAGCGGTTCAGGATAACCGTGATATATTCTGCCAATTCTACAGCATGTGATGCTAATAGAGCTGATGAGTCATGTAATGTTTCAATATATTCTTTAGCTCTTAATGATTTCATAATTACCAACTAAACGTACTCATTTCCCAATCCCTCTGATAAGCATCTTCGGGATCTTCTACCTCTTCATATCCGTCTATGTCAAAGTCATCGTCCGGCATAGGTATTATTATGTCTCTTGTCATATCTTTAAGTTATATAAATGGTACGAAAAGAAGATAAACAAGAAGCAAATCACAAGAGAGTCTAATCTGCTTGCATCATACCAAGACCAAGCAGATATAACAGCACAGCACAAACAAAAAGCTGAGAGAAATAATACTAATCCTCTTAGAACGTTGTAAGCTAAGTCTTTCATATATTTGATTTTTATTGTTGACTAGAAAAAACTGCACAGTCCTCACGGATGGTGCAGCACAAAACTTAAACCTATAATAATTCGTATTTACACAGAGGAGGATGACGGAATCGAACCGCCGTAACACTACATGATCGATAAAATGTGCTCTACCATTGAGCTAATCCCCCAAATCCGGGAATTTTCCCGATCCACCGCCGTGATTTATTTTGATAACTCTTTGCCTATGATTCTAAAAAACTCTATTTCTTTCAAGAAATCGCTCTAAGCTTCTCAATTCGTACCATATCTTTGATCCGTATTTGGAAAATGATACTTCTGCTTTGTTTCTTAGGGATTCTAAGAAATCTCCTGAACACCCTAAGTAAATCTGTGCTTCGTCTTTTGAAAGCCATGTTTTGACTATTGGCTCAATTTTTCCTTTGTTTATCCCTCGTGGCATACTTGATAGTTTTAAGCGGTGAGTGATATGTTTCTACTTCTTGACCTTATCTTAACTCTGCAGATCAACTCTATATTATTATTTGATCTGGAACTTCTTAATCGTTGTCGTCTCATATCCATATTGTGATTTATAATTAATAATATGAGTAAGCATCCTGCTATAACAGTTCTAGTAGTAGAAGAAAAGTCAAATGTTATATGGATACCGGAAAGACGTTCTGCTAATATTATAGCAAGTTGTCTACCGTTTCTTATGCCTAGTTTTTCATAGGCTGTTCTTAATTGATTAACGATAGTACTCGTTGCTCTACATTTAATATCAGCTATTTCTTTCTTTTCCAGTCCGGAACAGTACATAATTGCTGTTTTCTCACATTCGGCTGTGAGTTCTGGAAATATACGTTCCATATTATTTAAGTTTTATAACTGATGTGTATCCTGGATATTCGGCTGTTGACACGCGATAAATAAGATCAATTTTTCCTTTTAATTTTCCCATTAATCTAGCATCTCTATTTCGCCTGGCAGCCTCGGATTTAATACCATTATGCCGACTGTCGTCGTAGGGTATTTTGTAAATGTCTCCAACTTTCATCTGGTTAAACATTTTTACAGGACTAAAACCGTTACTGATATCTATTACTTTTTCCATATTTATTTAAGTGTTATTATTAATGTGGCTGTGCCTGGATTCGAACCAGGATGAGTTATCAAGCTCTTTACATCTAAGGATTGATTATCCTATTATAGAGTAATGTGTCTCCCTTTTTCACCACACAGCCTATATAAAGTGTTTGGTTGCATACAAACCTAAGTTTATACAGCCAAACACCGATAGTATTTTGCTATTTAGCCCCGCTGCGATCATCGGACATGTCACGAATCTGCTTTTCACGAGTATGTATCGCGTCTATTATCTATAGGTATGCGCCACTATATCGTCGTTGGATACGGAAAACTGCGATTTCAAGCGTTGACCGGCTACTATCACCGGTTTAGAAAAGAATGACACATACATACTATTGTTTCAACCGTTATTGTTGCGTATCTTTGTATCGTTCTTGTGATGCAAATATACTAACTGTTTGCATACTGTCAAATAATATGCATACTTTATTTTGCATATTGTGATTTTTTAACTAACTGTATACATACTATTTAATATGGAAGCTTGGGAGAGAGTTAAGTATATTATTGAAAATGAAGGTTATAACAAAAATTCTTTTAGTAAGGAAATTGGTATGACTAATAATGCAACTATTGGTAGATTAATTAATGAGCATCGTACTCCTTCTAAGTCTACAGTAGACAAAATACTTTTACGTTTTCCAAAGTATAATAGAGATTGGTTAATAACTGGGAAAGGTGAAATATTCGCTACTGTTCCTGCAATTGAAAAAATTGGAGTATCTTCAATTTCGTCAAATGCGGAAACTATATCTCCAGATCATATAATATATGTCCCTTTGGTTAATCAATACGCATATGCCGGGTACATGTGCGGGTATGCAGATACTGAATATATAGAAGCCCTGCCTCGCATACCTTTTATTGTCGACCACGAAGCTCATGGTAACTATATGGCATTCGAAGTGAAAGGAGACAGTATGGACGACGGTACAACAGACTCTCTGATCGAAGGAGATAGGCTTCTTTGTAGAGAGATAAAGCCGGAGTTTTGGATCGAGTGCAAATTACATATTCGTAAATGGGATTTTGTGATTGTTCACAAAGAGGGCATCCTGGTAAAGAGGATAACGGAGCATGATGTACAAAATCATACTATCAAGATCCACTCATTAAATCCATTGTACGAAGACAGGATGATCCATTTAAAAGATGTGAGGCAGATTTTTAATGTTATAGAATTAAGCCGTCCAAGAAGAAGATAAGCGTTTATTTGCTTAATCTTTTTTAAAGATGAGATCTATAACTGCTCTGTTCGCCTGATCCACTTTTTTGTGATCGAACTTTATGTATATATCAGTAACAGAGTTGCTGGTATGACCTAGCGCTTCTGCTATAACTTCTTTAGGGATGTCGAGTGACGCCGCTATAGTGGCCCATGTATGACGACTCCAGTATGATGACAAATCAGGAAATAAAGGCTGTCTTTCTTTTTTACCGCCTCTTCCTTTTCTTTCCATTGGTCCTATTTCTTTTAAAACTATATCCATGCTATGGAGAAAGTTTTTATAGTCTTCAATTTCGTCCATGATGTTAAGCATATAGTTTTTCCCTTTGTATCTTTTTATTATTTCGCAGGCTTCAGGTTCTAGTTTTATCGAATAGAATTTTCCCGTCTTGGCTCTTTTGTATTCGAATCTACCAAATTCAAACCGATCTCCTATAATGGCGTTATTGGGAGCCATAAATAGATCGACTGCGTTTACACCTATTAGATAAATCATCAACAGAAACATATCCCGGTATCGTTCTTGGTATTTTTCACATGGGAAGTCCCGCAATAAGCGGACTTCCTCTACTGTTAAAGCCCTTTTCCTTGTTTCTTCTTTTTTGATTTTAAACTTTCTGAAAGGATACAGAGTCGTATATTCTTGATCTATAGCATAATTAAAGATTGCTCTTATATTGCGCAGGTGGATTGCATAGGAATTTACTTTCATCCCTGAATTAATCATCCATCTTTCAAATGCTAAAAGCCAGTTTTTATCCATACTTTTGAATGTGGCTTTTTCGTCAAATTCGGATATCTTGTTTCTTGTTGTATTGTATAATGTTATAGTTCCTTCTCTATCCTTCAACGAAATAAATTCATCCAGATAGTCGATAAAAACTTTAGGCCTATAATTTGGATCTTCTCCGAATATGGCTTTTTTCAAATGTTCTTTGTACTTTTTGTCATCCATATTTTGTATTGTTCTTGAAGATACAAGTAATATGGATTCTGTTTCTGCTTTTGACAAAATAGAGCGTAGTGCGGCATTCTTTTGACGGTAGTTAGGTTCATTCTTGGTATACTGCCCGTCTGAAAAGTTTTCCTTTAAAGAGTAAAACCCTGTGCTTATTAGCATGTCACGTTTGTTTACTACATATAATTTAATAGGAAATGTTCCATCTTTCCTCTTACTTCTTATGTCTAATATCATTTTTTCTTTTGCCATAGTTCAAAAATTTGCGTGAAATTTGCGGGATAAATATAGGAAATAACGGTTAAAAACGGTCGAAAACGTAAGTTAATTAGATTTTATTGCATTAAAAAAGGGCTTCGTTTCATTTCGAAGCCCTTGAATTTCAAATTGAGCGGTAAGCGAGACTCGAACTCGTGACCCTTAGCTTGGGAAGCTAATGCTCTACCAACTGAGCTACTACCGCGTTAGACTATGCAAAAGTATGTAAATCTTTTCTTTTTTAGTACCTTTGGAGCAAAAAATATTTTGTCAGATATGAAAAAAGAAAAGCTTACGCTGATTAAAGTAGGTGGAAAGATTGTGGAGGAAGAAGAAACATTACAAAGTTTGCTTCGTGATTTCTCTCAGATAGAAGGATTTAAGGCGTTGGTACATGGTGGTGGCCGTTCTGCTACTAAACTGGCTGGCCAATTGGGTATCGAAAGCAAGATGGTTAACGGACGCAGGGTGACAGATGCTGAAACATTGAAAGTGGTTACTATGGTATATGGCGGTTTGGTCAATAAGAATATTGTTGCAGGTCTGCAGGCATTAAATGTAAACGCATTAGGGTTAACCGGTGCAGATATGAACCTGATGCGTTCGGATAAGCGTCCGGTAGCAGAGGTGGATTATGGTTTTGTGGGAGATGTAAAAGAGGTGAATGCTGATCTGTTGGCTTCTCTTATCCATCAGGGTATTGTCCCGGTGTTGGCTCCGCTTACTCATGATAAACAAGGGCATATGTTGAATACCAACGCAGATACCATTGCCGGAGAGGCAGCTAAAGCATTGGCCAAACATTTTGATGTGACATTGGTATTTTGTTTTGAAAAGAAAGGCGTATTGAAGGATGAAAATGATGACGAAAGCGTTATTCCGGAAATTGATCGTACAGCTTTCAAGCAATTGGTAGAGCAGGGTATTATACAAGGAGGTATGATTCCCAAACTGGAAAATTCATTCCAGGCGATTGATGCAGGAGTCAAGGAAGTCATTATAACCCAGGCTTCTGAAATTCATTTAGGCAAAGGAACGAAGGTTTTTTAAAATAAAAAGAGGAAAGTTGCTACAGACTTTCCTCTTTTCTTTTTTATTACAAGCTTCTTACTTTTACATTGCGGAACCAGATAAGTGAATCACCATGTTTTCCTTGCAGACCTATATAACCTTTTGTCGGTAATTCGGCAAAAGGTTTGGGTAACCAACTGGGAATTTCGCTTCCATCAGGATTTACTTTGCCTGAGGTCCATTTGCTCATATCCATTTCTGTTACTTTTTTGCCATTCAAAATAACAGTGATGCGTTGTCCGGCACATTTTATACGCATATGGTTCCATTCTCCAGGCTTTTTTACAACTTTATCTTTGTTCGCTCCCAGGTGGCCATAAATGGCACCACATTTTTCATAGGGTTTTCCATTTCCCCATTTTTCGCAATGATCGTCAGCGATTTGTATTTCTACAGAATTAGGGATCCAGTCTTTAGTGTCCGTACAGTAAATGACAACGCCACTGTTTGTGCCTACATCTGTTTTGAAATCCAGATCCAACTCAAAATTTTCATATTCGGTTTTGGTCCATATTGATTCGTCCTGCACAGCTGCAAGTACGCCATTTGTCATGCTCCAGACCTCCGGGTTATAGCTGGCATCTGATAGATTTGCTCCAAATAGAGGCTGCCATTTGTTTTTATCGGCTGCAGAAACATTGAGTGTGCTGATAATTCCCAGCAAAAGAATTGAGAAATAAAATAATCGTTTCATGTTATTGGATTTTAAGATAAAATAATTAGCAATCAAAGATAGATAATCTCTTCAAAACTATAAGATGAAATCTTACTAAATTCAATAAAACTTTTTGATTGATAGTAAAACGGTCGCTTTTGTGTAAAAAACAAAATATTAGATTGTTGTTTTGTTTTATTTTATTATTTTTGTCTCGTAAAGGTGGGTAGTCTATCAGACTGAATTAAGTGGAATAGAACGTAATACAATAAATATATTGGATTGAATTTTATTAAGTTGAGTTGGGAAATTACAGGCATTATAATAACTAATTTGTAAGAATTTTATAGACATACCACGCCTGTATATATATAAGGGATTGCTCGTGATGAGTGATCCCTTCTTCTTTCTTGTCGATATATTTAAGTTTTATAAAGAAACTGTTTACCTTTGGGCGTATAAATAAAAGATGATGAAAGGGAATAATACAATAGTTAACCTGCAGAATGTGGTTACCCGTTTACCAGAACTCCGTTTTACAGAGCCGTTTAGCTGGTCGGTCAAGGAAGGGGAACAGTGGGCCATAATAGGTCCGAACGGTTCAGGGAAAACATTGATTGCGGATATGATGCAACGTAAGTTTGCATTGAAAGAGGGAGAAATCACTTTCGGTTATGAAGATAAAGTAAGTAATTTAGTCAAGAGCATTGCTTTCAAAGATATCTATTCGTTGGCGGATTGCCGGAATACATATTATCAGCAACGCTGGCATTCGACGGAAACAGATGAGGTGCCGACAATTGAGCAAATCCTGGAAGAATATGCCGGTACGGAGAATTTACGTCAGGTACTTTCTTTCTTTGGTATAGAAGATTTACTACCCAAACGCTTGATCTTTTTATCCAGCGGCGAACTACGTAAATTCCTGATTGTCCATTCTCTCTTGACATGCCCTCGCATTCTTATCCTTGATAATCCGTTTATAGGTTTGGATGCTTCTTCAAGAGATGTCCTGGTCGACTTGTTAAATCAAATGACAAAATTAGAAAATGTACAGGTTATTTTGCTCCTATCTAATCCGGATGATATACCGGAAATGATAACACATATTTTACCCGTACATAACCGGATGGTTTTTCCACCGGAAACACGGGCTGAGTTTATTGCACATACAGATTTGCTTACCCATCTTTTTCCGGATCATTCTTCGGATGTTCCATTGCCAATATCAGAAAAGGAGCCTTCCACTCATGATATTACTTTCCGTATGGAACGTGTTTCTATTAAATATGGAGCCAGAACCATTCTGAAAGAACTCGACTGGGAAGTACGAAACGAAGAAAAATGGGCTTTATTCGGTCCGAATGGGGCAGGAAAGTCAACTTTGTTGAGTTTAATTTATGCAGATAATCCTCAGTCTTATGCAAATACATTATATTTGTTTGACCGAAAGCGCGGATCAGGAGAGAGTATCTGGGATATAAAAAAGCGGATAGGCTATGTTTCTCCTGAAATGCATCTTTATTATATGGAGAATGTTCCGGTGTTGAACATTGTCGGTTCCGGATTTTTCGATTCGATCGGATTATATCGTAAATGTACTGCGGAGCAGGAAGCAATAGCTTTGGACTGGATGCGTGTTTTTGGGATTGAGACATTAAAAGACCGCTCTTTCCTGACATTATCATCAGGTGAACAGAGGTTGGCATTACTGGCTCGTGCATTCGTAAAAGATCCGGATTTGATTATATTGGATGAACCTTTACACGGCCTCGATATCAGTAACAAGAAGAGGGCGGCACGGATAATAGAGCAGTTCTGTTCTCGTCCGGGTAAAACGTTGATCTATGTGACCCATTATCCCCATGAGCTTCCGCAATCTGTGGATAAACGTTTTGAATTGGTAAAACATGCTTAAACCACAATATCATGAAATTGAAAGTTGCTGTTTTCTGGCTGGTCATATTGGTAGCTTTATTCGTATTTCTGCAAACATATAGTAAATATCATTTTTACTTTATCGAGCAGACACATTTGTTTCAGTTTACCGGGGAATATATTTCAGGGAAGTTGATCATTCCCGGTGGGTTCGCTTTAGTTCTGTCTGAGTTTTTAGTTCAGTTCTTTATTCTTCCATATGCCGGAGCTGCTATTATTGCAGGATTATTGCTTATTACCGGACTTGGGGTAAGAGGTATTGTACACCGGATTATACCGGATACGACTTTGTTTCTACTCTATCTTATTCCGGTGGTTTTGATTATGTTCATCCATTTTGATTTTAACTATCTTGTTGCCGGGACGGTAGCACTCGACATAATGCTATTGGCCTTATATTTTTGTTTGCGTATCTCGAATGATAAGTGGCGGATAGTGGTAGAAGTGTTACTTTCGCCTGTTCTTTATGGGGCAATAGGATCTGCCGCTTTTTTGTTTTCCATTTTGGTCGTTATTTATGAGTTGTTTAATAAAACTCCTAAATGGTACTGGGTATTGCTTTCTGGCGTGTTGGTTGTCTTTTGTGGTATTTGTAGTGTCTATTTTGCCGCTTTGGGTGAATATCGTTTTGCTTTTCTGCCTGATGCCTATTATCATACGGCTTTGGAACCGAAGTCGGTTATCTATTATTCGTGGATATCACTTCCTATTATTTTAATTCTATCGTTTTGGTTAAAACACAAGCAAAAGCGGGTAAGCAAAAAGTTCTTGATTGCAGGTTGCGGTGTGCAAGTCCTGTTGTTATTCCTTTTGTGTTGGTGGGGAGTTCCTGAGTACGGAGATAAAAAATCTATCAAAGTGAAGGAGTTGGACTATTATGCCAGAACGGAACAATGGGATAAAATCATTGAAGAAAGTAAAGGACCGCTTACCAATTATCTGAATTTATGTTATCTGAATTTAGCTTTGGCACATAAAGGAGAGTTGGCAGACAGGGCATTCAGTTTTGACCAAAAAGGACCGTTAGGATTGATGGTTGGCTGGAATAAAACGGAGCAGATATCTATTTTGCTGAGTGAAGTTAATTTTGCAATGGGAAATTCGGCTCTGGCGCAGGAGATGGCGTTTGAAGCATTTGCAACGACAATAGGAGAGGGTAATCCGCGTATGTTGAAAAGGTTGGTGCAGACAAATCTGATTTATGGAGAGTATCCGGTGGCGGAAAAATATATTAAAGTATTGGAAAATACAGGTTGTTACAGCTCTTGGGCAAGCGGACAACGTAAGTTTTTATATAATGATGCTGAGGTAGAAAAAGATACGGCCCTGGGGTCGATGCGTAAAAGTTTGCCCAAAGATAATTATTTGTCGGAATTGAATAATATGGAGAAAGATTTACGGGTTATTGCCGAAACTAATCCGTCAAACAGGAATGCAATTGAATATCTGGGGCTTTTTTATTTGATGTCCAAGGATATGGCCGGCTTTAAGGGGATGGTGGAGCATTATTATGGTACGGATGTTTTGCCTGTATTGCCTAAATCGTTTCAGGAAGCAGTAATCACCTTGTCGGAGGCTGAACCTGATTACTGGAAGCGTTTTAATATTTCTCCTTCGGTTGTGCAACGTTTTGCAGAATATAAAAAACAAGTTTTGGCAAATAGGAGTAATGCGAATGCACTGCCAGGGTTAATGCGAAGAGCCTATGGAGATACTTACTGGTTTTATTTTATGTTTAAATAATCGGATGAATATGAAGGGTAATTATAAATATATCATGTTGCTGGCTATGTTTATGTCCTGTTCGGATGCGGTTCAGGTTAGCGATAAGTTAAGTGAAAAGCCTGCAATTAGTCCGGATTATACCGATGTTACTATTCCGGCGAATATCGCTCCGTTAAACTTTTCATTGACAACTCAATATGAGGAGGCACGTGTGATTTTATCTTCGGCTGACCGGAAAATTGAAGTTAAAGCCAAAGGGAATCAGTTTGTAATTCCTTCTTCCAAATGGAAGAGGCTTTTACAGTCTACTGCCGGTAATGCGGTAGATGTAATCGTTCAGGCGAAAGAAAAAGGTAAGTGGATAGAATATGCTCCTTTTAAATTATATGTAGCAACGGACCCTATCGATCCTTATATTGCCTATCGTTTAATTGCTCCTGGATATACTTTGTGGAATAAGATGGGGCTTTATCAGCGTAATCTGGAAAACTATACGGAAACAGCCATCATTGAAAATAAGATGAGTGGTCGGAATTGTGTGAATTGCCATTCTTTCTGTATGCAGAATCCGGATAAGATGCTTTTCCATATGCGTGAAACGTATCCTGGAACCATACTGGTTGACGGAGATAAAATAGAAAAGTTGAATACCAAAACGGAACAAACCGTTTCTTCATTGGTATATCCCTCCTGGCATCCTTCTGGAAAATATGTTGCATTTTCTGTAAATAATACAAAGCAGGGATTCCATATGAACGACAGGAACCGGATTGAAGTATTTGATGAAACTTCGGATGTCGTAGTGTATGATGTGGAAAAGCACGAGATAGTAACTACCGGAAAGTTATTTTCGAAGGATGCTTTTGAAACTTTCCCCACTTTTTCTCCGGATGGAAAAACACTTTATTTCTGTACGGCTGGTGCACGTTCTATTCCGCAGGAGTATTCTGAGATCAAATATAGCTTGTGTTCTATTTCTTTCGATCCGGATACCCGGAGTTTCGGTTCTGTAGTCGATACATTATATAATGCAAATATAAAAGGACAGAGCGTTTCTTTTCCACGTGTTTCTCCGGATGGAAACTATTTGATGTATACGGTATCAGGTTATGGTAATTTTTCTATTTGGCATAAAGATGCTGACTTGTATATGGCGGATCTTGCGACAGGCGAAAGCGTACCTTTAGATATATTGAATAGTGATGATGTGGAAAGTTATCATTCCTGGAGCAGTAACAGCCGTTGGGTTATATTCAGTAGTCGTCGGATAGATGGATTATATACACGGCCGTATATCACCTATATCGGTAAGGATGGAAAAGCCTGCAAACCATTTTTATTACCTCAGAAAGATACAGAAT
Source organism: Parabacteroides leei (assembly GCF_023369805.1). Taxonomy (NCBI): domain Bacteria; kingdom Pseudomonadati; phylum Bacteroidota; class Bacteroidia; order Bacteroidales; family Tannerellaceae; genus Parabacteroides; species Parabacteroides leei. The sequence goes on along the minus strand of NZ_JAMBQG010000035.1, from coordinate 4,942 downwards.
TCTATGATCAGTTTATGATGTCATATAATATTCCGGAATTTATCACCGGAAAGGTGAAAGTAGGAGGCCGAGTACTGGGACTGAAAGCAAAAGAAGATAGAGGAATAGATGTGAAGTTTGCCAAATAAAAAAATACGATGATCATATAAGCGTTTATATGATCATCGTATGTGGGTTTATACGGTTGCCGTATGTGAGTATATATGGTGATCGTATAACTATTTATACGATCACTGCATTGGATTTTGTTTATCGGCTACCGCCTGCCCACCAAACGTTTTCTGTAAATACATATTGGCCATTGCCATATGCACTTTCTACATTCGGGTTAGAGCTTACTTCGTCACTACCGTAAGGTGCGCGTAACGGGAATTTACCCGGGTTTTCAAAACTGTAAATGTCATTGCCTTCCGCTTTCAAACGGCGTACATCATTATAGCATTCTGTTGATTCACCGTTAGCTCCCCAGAAAGCAAGATATTTTTGAATCATTGTTTCTTTCAAAGGATTAGCAGCAAACAACGGAGCAACTTCCGTGTCAAAGTAGTTTTCTGCTTCAGCGGTTGTCACTGCACTGGTTGAATTGGCTTTAACAGGTATTGAAGCATTGTCTAACGCAGAGGTTACACTTACTTCCATGTTCATCAAACCGGCTACAACGGCATTTTTTAATACTGTTTTCGCTTCATCCAAACGATTGAGTCTTACCAAAGCTTCTGCTTCCAGGAATTTCACTTCGTGGAAACTCATTAGCATAGTAGGAGCAGTAGCTGCTATCAGGAAGATAGAAGTATTGTAATACTCCTGTTCCTGTTGAGGCTTACCGTTAGGAGCCATCATGGATAAGAAATCTTTTTCTTCTCCGGTCAACTGTTTACAGTAAAAGCCTTCAGCATCCAGACTTTTATCTGCAAATAGTGCATCAACAAATGCACGGTGAACACGCGGGTCGTTGCGTGCAATAAGCTTTTGTGTCAAGCTTGCACTTGCGGCTGTATATTCACGACTATTGAAGAAGTCATACAACGGGTTAAGATTGGCAACTCCATCATAAACATTGAATGCAGCTTGCTCATTAGCGTTTTGTGCAGCGTTTTTACAACATTCCAAAACAGTGTTTAAAGCAGCAGTTTTATTTTCTGTCACATTTAATGTATGCATAGTATAACGGGCTTTCAAGCCATAAGCCAGTTTCAGCCATTTATTAGCATCTCCTTTGAATAATATATCCTGAGCTCCAGCTTTTCCGGTAGCGTGTGTATCACCTTTAGGCAGATCTTCAATAGCAGCGTCCAGATAAGCAATGATAGCTGTGTAAATATCTTTTTGCTTGTCTATTACCGGATTCATGAATTGAGGTTTACCATTCTCTAATTTAGCTAAAGCAGCCTGGCTGAAAGGAGTGTCTCCAAAAGCATCAGCTATTAAGCCTGCATTGATAGCGGCAAGGACTTCTCCCATCCCCTTTGTTGTGTAGTTTCCGGGTTGAGTTCCTTCTTCAGAGCATTTATCAATGATGATTCGTGCATTTTTCAGTGAGCTATATGTATTTCCCCAGATATTATTAAATGTGGAAGATGCATATACTTCTGAAACACGTGTTTCTGCATTGTATAACTGATTGAAAATACCTACTTCATTTTCAACATAGGAAGAGAAATAATGATTAAAATCTCCTCCGATATTACTAAATGCAGTAGAGGTAATCGCGTCTGTCAGGATAAATTTAGCATCAATATTATGAGGATTGTCAATATCCTGATTGATCTTGTCCATTTTGTCTTCGGAGCAGGAGAATAGAACTCCGGCCACTAAAGCGACAGATAGATATGTCTTAAATTTATTATATGTAATTTTCATATTACTCATGTTTAAAATTTGAATGTAAAACCAAAACCATAACTAGAGCTTCCCGGCATAGAGAAACGTTCAAATGCACCAGCCATGTTGTTGTTTCCTAATGTAGCTTCCGGATCAAGACCTGGTAATTGTGACCATAGGAGGATATTACGTGCAAACACATTTGCTGTAATATTTAAGTATGATTTTTCCAGAATCGGATAGCTCAAAGAAATTTCACGCAATTTGATGAATGAGTTGTCATAAATACTAGCTTCATCAATAGCATTCATTGCATTAAAATAGTCATAAGCATTCTCTCCTTTTATCTTGATGTCGTTTGGAGAATAAGACCCATCTGCATTTTGTTTTACGGCAGGCTTTTCGAATAAGAATTCAGACATATTGCGATAATCGGCTGAACGCTGAGTTACACCATAGTAATCAAGAACTCCTAATGTACCACTATAGATTTGTCCTCCTTGTTTCCAGTCTAATACAGCAGACAAGCGGAACTTGTATAATTCGAATGTCGTGTTGAAGCCCAAACGGAAATCGGGAGCAACTTTACCAATAACCTGAGGTTCTCCAGCCTGAGGAAGACCATTTTCGTCTACAACGATCTGTCCGTCATCATTACGTAAATAACCGTAACCGTAGATTACAGGGAATTTATCACCGATACCGGCACGTACCTGAGGAGTTACGAAGCCACCTAACATAATGCTGTTAACGCCTTCTGCCAGTTCATCAACATAGTTGTCGATTTTCGAGAAGTTGAAACCGAAATCCCAGTAAATGTTCTTTTTCTCAATCGGTTTAATTGTCAATGTTATTTCGTGTGAGTTCGTATGAATTGCACCACCGTTAGTTATCATTGAGCTATAACCTGTAGAAGTAGATAAAGGCACTTCAAAGATTTGGTCTTTTACATTCTGACGAGAATAAGTATAGTTCAATGAAACCAAACCATTCAAGAATGTTAAGTCTGCACCTAATTCGTACGATTTTGTATTCTGAGGTTTCAGGCTCGGGTCATATATCTTATAATATGGTATATATGATGTTGTTGAACCGAATGGATACTGGATAGGAGTACCTGCCGAGAACCCACCACCATAACTGGGTGTATAATAGTAGTTATCGAAGTATTCGCCAGCCATACCAACTTCAGCATAAGAAGCTCGTATCTTACCGAAAGTAAGGATTTTATTCTCTTTTAAAGGAGAAAGCTCTGTGAAAATCCAGCCTAAAGAAACGGAAGGATAAGTAAATGAACGATTTCCGCGAGGCATTGAAGATACAATGTCATTACGAACAGTAGCATTGAAATACAACATGTTATTCCATGATAATGCCAAGTTTGCAAAGTTACCAACAGTACGTTTTTTCGTTGTTCTTTGTTCTGCCTGGAAAGTCGTTGCGTTTCCGATATGATTCCATCCCGGGAAGTTAAAATTGTACCCCTTGCCTGTAGTGACTCTTGTAGATTTATTTACAAGTTCGTTACCATATAATACATTTAGATCCAGATCCGGCATGATTTTCCAGTCATAATTTAATGTAAACAGGGAGTTCATTTCTGTGATGTGATAGCTATCCTGTCTTGAGTAACCTGTTGAATAACTTTTATCACCATATCCGTATACGTCAGAATAGATAGTACTATAAGCATCTGCACCTAATTGATATTTGGCTGTTAATTTATGATCTTCGCCAAAGTTTGTATCATACTGTGCATATGTATTACCAAAGAAACGCTGTGAACGTTCTGTAAAAGAGTTATTGTCGCAAGCCCAATAAGCATTGTTGAATGTTGTTGGACGATAGTTATTTTGTGTATAAGGGTCGCCGTCTATATGAGAAGGTATACCGTTGAAGTCATAACTAGGAGGTGTACCGTAGATAGTTGCAACCACGCCTTCGTTACCTGCACTTTGTTTTCTGATCTTTGAAGTGATAAAGTTACCACTGAAACCTGTTGTCCAATGCTCACTTAAATTTGCTGTAGCATTCAATTTCGCATTATAACGGTCCATTCCTGTCTTAGGTATGATACCTTCAGAGGTACTGTTTCCTAAAGAGAATGAATAGTTCCCTTTGTCAAATGCTTGTGAAATGTTTACATTGTTACTCCATGAAACACCTGTGTTGAAGAAGTTTTTTGCATTGTCGTAACCTTGCGGTACAGCCCATGGATCCAATCCGGCAGCAGCACGTTGAGGTACATAATACATACCTTCGTGTTTACCGTATTGCTGAGTGTAAGAATTGTCAACATTACCACCATAATTTGCATCATTTGCCAAATCAGAGATCTTAGGGCCCCAAGCCAATGACGTACTGGGAGAGTAAGCTCCTCCGCTACCTTGGGCATATTCCTTTTGGAAGTCAGGAAGGGTTGAAACTTTGTCGAACGATAGGTTTGATGTTAGTGTAATTGAAGGCTTCCCTTTTTTAGCACCTTTCCCGCTTTTAGTTGTAATGACAATAACACCATTGGATGCACGCATACCATAAAGTGCTGATGCTGCTTGTCCTTTCAGGATATTGATACTTTCAATATCATTCGGATCTAAATCGACAGCACGATTGGCAAAGTCGGAACCAGCAACACTACCCGTGTTTCTTTTATCTGTGTCAATATCGGCAGCAGATGAAATAGGCATACCATCGATAACATACAGTGGTGTATTATCGCCAGTGAAAGAACGGACACCACGGATTGTGATTTGTGAAGAGGCTCCTGGCATACCGGATGACGGAGTGATATCGACTCCAGATACTTTACCTTGCAATGCAGAAGAAATGCTTGTACTTGCAGCACGTGTTAAGTCATCCCCTTTTACATCCTGAACAGCATAACCTAATGCTTTTTTCTCTTTCGAGATCCCCATTGCCGTAACGACAATTTCGGAAAGGTTTTGAGTATCAGATGCTAGTCTGATATTTACAACCGGTTGAACAGAGGCTTCTTGGCTTTTCATACCTACATACGAAATTACCAGAGTCTTTGCAGAACTACGTTTTGTGTAATACATTCATAATCAGCATGTTAAATTTAAAGAGAAAATATATATTACCTGAGAAAACAATATTCAAT
>NZ_JAMBQG010000034.1:0-24378 GCF_023369805.1 Parabacteroides leei | reverse complement strand
CATTTCACCACTTCCTATTCATTCTTATATATGCAATAAGACTTTCCCATCCGGGTGTGAATATATATTAAATGCTGATCGTTGCAAGGATCTCTTCTTTTTGAATGAACATAGTTCTTCTAAGACTATGTCGATAAAATAAAAACAGCATAAATATCTAGTTAATCTAAATTAAAACAAGTGTGTCTATGAAGAAGCGATTTACAATTACTATGCTATTCTTCTTTGCAAGTATAAGCATAGTGCTGGCCCAGACAGTGAAGGTAACCGGAACGGTGACCTCGGGCGATGACGGAGAGCCGATTATCGGCGCTACTATCCTGGTAAAAGGAACAAGTATCGGAACAATCACCGATCTGGATGGAAATTTCTCCCTCGATGTTCCTGAGAAAAACAAAATCTTGCAAGTTTCCTATGTCGGCATGACCATGCAGGAAATTGCCGTAAAACCTCACGTAACGGTTGTTCTTCAATCCGATGTGAAACACCTGGAAGAGGTGGTCGTAACGGCAATGGGATTAAACCGTGAAAAAAAATCACTGGGTTATGCTATTCAAGAAGTAAAAGCGGACGAACTGACGAAAGCCGGTGGCGCTAACTTGACCAGTTCGTTGACCGGTAAAGTTGCCGGTGTACAGATCAACCAGTTCGGTGGTACGGTGGGAGCCTCTTCACGTATCTCTGTGCGTGGAAACTCTTCGCTGGCTGCCGATCAGCAGCCGCTTATCGTGGTGGACGGTATCCCTATTGCCAACGATACACAGCGTACGGGTGATAATGCTTATAATGGAGTAGACTACGGTTCGGGTCTGAATGATATCAACCCGGAAGATATTGAGTCGATCTCCGTGTTGAAAGGTGGTTCGGCCGCCCTCTACGGTATGCGTGCAGGTAACGGTGTTATCCTGATCACGACCAAGTCCGGTAAAAACGGTAATGGCGTGTCTGTTTCTTATGATATGAATGTGACGATGGACTTTGCTGCCAACTTCCCAAAGTTGCAAAACTCATACGGACAGGGACAAAACGGTGACGAATACCACTGGAAAAACGGTCCGCACGCTGACCTGAGCTATCAGGATTATGCAACTCAATATGGTTTCGATTATTCCAAGGGGGTAAATACCGGTTCCGACGAATCGTGGGGGCCTCGTTTGGATGTAGGGCTGAAAATCAGCCAGTACGATAGTAACGGGGAGTATACCGACTGGGTATCCCGTCCTAACAACGTGAAAGATTTCTTTCAGACCGGAGTTTCTATGAACCACATGGTTTCCGTACAGGCTAAAGGCGAAAATGTAACTACACGCGCCTCCCTTTCTTATCGCGACCAAAAAGGTACCGTACCTAATACCGACCAGAAGAAATATTCCGGCCAGGTAAATACGGATATGAAACTAAACAAATACATCTCTTTCAATCTTTCTGCCAGCTATACCCGCACAAAGAGCGACAACCTGATCGGACAGGGATACGGAAGTAACAACCCGATCAACTCGCTGGTGGCATGGAGTGGCCGACAAATCAATATGCAAACCTTGAAAGACAACTGGGATCAACGAGATGGTCAAGGCAATTATACTTATTATAACTGGATCGATGCTTATCACGTGAATCCCTATTTTACAGTAAATGTAAATACGAACAGCTTGCAGCGCGACCGTATTTTCGGTAAGTCTTCTTTGTACTACCAGCCGTTCGACTGGTTGAAGTTTGAAGGACGTATCGGTATGGATTACTATAATATGCAGACATTTGAACGTCATTATTTCGACCGTGGCGACTGGCCCGAAGGCGCTTTCTACCAGCAGGCAACTAAAAATACGGAATTGAATGCCGACTTCCTTGCTTCTGTTAACAAGACATTCGGCGATTTTAACCTCAGTGGTGTGGTGGGAGCCAACTATCGCGACCTGAGTTGGGAAACTAGTAAAATCGGTGCGGATGCATTAACCGTGCGCGGTATATATACAATGGCGAATAAAAAGGGGGATGCCGTTGCGACAATGGACCATAGCCATATTCGTTCCAATTCTATTTATGCCAACGTTTCTTTGGGCTGGAGAAACCAGTTGTATCTGGATGCCAGTGCCCGTAACGACTGGAGCTCAACCATACGCGATGCGTTCTTTTATCCTTCGGTCAGCTTGAGCTGGATACCGACGGCTTCTTTCGAGAATCTGCAAAATGATGTCCTTACTTTCTGGAAACTGCGTGGAGGTATTGCACAGATCGGTTCGGCTACAAGTGCTTATCGCAACAGTTATTACTATTATGCCGAATCGGCTTCTTTCAATGGCGTGGCACAGATGTATAAGAGTTACACTTATCCTAATTACGGCCTGAAACCGGAAAGTATTACGACTTGGGAAGTAGGTACCGAAGTCGGCTTGTTTGATGACCGTTTGCATTTCGACCTGGCTTACTACCAGAAACAGACAAAAGACCAGATCCTGTCGGTTTCAACCTCCAACGTAGTCGGATTCGCTGCCATGTTGGTGAATGCCGGACGAATCGACAACAAAGGTGTCGAGCTTCAGGTAAGAGGAGATATTTTCCGCAGTAAGGGCGACGGTTTCAACTGGTCGAGCACATTGAATTTCGCGAAAGACAGAAGTAAGGTTGTGGAACTTTATAACGATCCTGAAACGGGCGAACCTTTGCTTGAATCGTATGGCATGGGTTGGACATGGGGGATCGATACCCAGGCACGTGTCGGCGAAAAATGGGGAGCCATGGTTGGTGAAGGATATGCCCGCGTAAGCGAGGAAGATGTTGCGGCCGGCAAGGCTACAGCCGACCAGATCGGTGCGATCAAACTGTATACAAACGGTACTCCGCAGAAAGAGGCTTCGAAGATTATCGGTAATGTAACGCCCGACTTCCTGATGGGATGGCGCCATGACTTCACTTATAAGAATTTCGGATTAGGCTTCCTGCTTGATTTGCGTATCGGTGGCGATATCTGGTCGCAGACTATGAGCCACTCTTATTCAGCCGGTGTGGCCAATGTAACAGCTGAAAACGGTATCCGCGAACGTGCTATCGTGGCCGGTAAGGATGTAATGACTGAAGAACGTTTCGTGATTCCCGATGCCAGCGGTAAGTTTGTGGAAAACAATTTTGAAACCGATGCATATACCTGGTTCAACTCTAACGGTAACGCTGAAACTTATGTGTTCGACGGCTCTTTCCTGAAATTGCGCGAAGCATATATTTCTTACGACGTGCCTAAATCGTTCCTGAAGAAAACCAAATATTTCAACCGTGCAACGGTTTCCCTGATCGGTACAAACCTGGCGTTGCTTTGGGTACATTCTTCCAACAAGTTGCGTCTTGATCCGGAAACGGGTGGTGTGTCCAGCGATAGCCGCGGTGTAGGTTTCGAACAGGCTTCTACTCCGAATTCACGCAGTATAGGTTTTAAATTAGGTCTGACATTTTAACTGAATAATAAACAGGGTTATGAAGAATAAATATAAAATATGGGCACTCTCGTTTGCAATGATTGCCACAGGATGTACAAGTTCGTTTGATGAAATAAATACCGATCCGGATGCTTATACCCAGGTACCGTTTACGAATATGCTGGGAAATATCATTCGGAGGACTGCCGATCAGTATGGGGGCGACTTGGATATCGCCCAGTGGGCAGGTTACGTTTCCGAAATACAGTATTTGAACGATTACAGTGGGTATATACCTTCCAACAATACGTATGGTAACCGCTGGTACCAATCATACTACGGCCATGTGCAGTTGCAGGATATCCTCGACCGTACGGAAGATGCACAGGAAGCGAATAAGAATATGCGTAATGTTTGTATCACGTTGCAGAATTACCTGATGGTGATGTGTACCGATTGTTTTGGCGATATTCCTTATTCGGAAGCGTTCAAAGGTGCTCCGGAGGCCGGAAGCGTACTGAAGACTCCTTATGATGCACAGTCGGAAATTTATCCGCAGATATTGGCAAACTTGAAAACGGCCGCTGATAGTTGGGCTGCCGGATTAGGTTCCGACGATCTGGGGGATGGTGATTTTCTGTTTAAAAAGGATGTAGCCAAATGGCAGAAGTTCTGTAACTCACTGCGTTTACGTGTAGCGATGCGTATTTCAGGTGTATATTCCGGATCGCAAGCTGTTGTTGAAGAAATATTCGGTAATCCGACAGCCTATCCTTATATTACGGAATGTGCAGATAATGCTTATTTCTGGTGGCAGGGTTCAGGTGATTATTTCGAACGTTATTACAATAACTTCCGTACACGTGATGACGATGGTATGTCGGTAATTTTTATCGATCATTTGAAGAAGAAGGAAGATCCGCGCATTGCCACATTGGCTAAGCCGGCGAAAGCAGACGGTGAATACCGTGGCTTTGAAAATGGTGCGAAGGACGCTCCGAAGTCGTTGGACGATATATCCCGTATGGGGGCTAAGTATCGTGAAGATCCGGCAGGTTTCTCTCCGTTCTACCGTGCTTGTGAAAACTATTTCATCATGGCTGAAGCCGCATTAAAAGGTTGGAAAGTCCCGATGACTGCTGCCGATGCTTATGAGAAGGCTGTTCGTCTTTCTATGGAAGATAATGATATCGATACTGCTGCTGCCGATGCTTATCTGGCAGGAAAAGGAAAATGGGACGGTTCGTATGAATGTCTGTATTTCGAATGGTGGGTAGCTTTGTTCAAGCAGAATATCGAAGCCTGGTCACTGTATCGCCGTACAGGTTATCCGACCTATATCCATACAGCCGTGGCTGCGGATGGTGTTACACCTCAGTATCCGGGTGCACGTTCTGCTTATAAAGGGATTCATAATGATGTGCCTTTCCGGTTCCCGTATCCGCAGAACCAGTATCTGTATAATGAAGCGAATGTAACTACTGCGGCAACAGGTATCCAGGATTATGTCTGGGGTAAACAGATGTGGTGGGATACCCGCACCGGCGTCAACTGATAAACTCACTTTTTTATTTAATATCATACATTATTAAAATCAACGAGTCGGTTTATTTATTAAACCATTGAAGCCAAAGCCTGAGAGAACCTAAACAAGACACATTATTTTAAAACCAGGGTGGACAGGGATGTTCGTCCTGGTTGATTTTTCTAGCCTTAAAAGAATTTGCTTATGAAAAGTACTTGCCGCGTAATATATTTCATTCTCTTTTTAGCAGTATTGAGCTGTGACAGTCAGTTTATTGATGAGGAGAATAAACTGCAACAAGAAAATATAGAGGCTCTAACTAAATCTGTCCCTATCGTTTGTGTCGATCTTTATGTTCGATGGGATGATACTGACATATATCTCGGAACAGTTTGTAACAGCGCTGCCGGAAGTGGAGGAGGTAGCTATGGTTCTATAGCAGGAGGGTATGATCCGGATGATATAATAGAGTCGCCTCCTTATACACCGGGAGGAATACCTTCAGGTGGAAATTCTCACTATAATCCATCAACGGGGAAACAAGAATATGTTTATGATAATTTGAAGCATATTTATAATATAGGTTCTACGTTGGATTTGGTACAAAAAGATAAGTTGAATAAATTGATCAGTTATTTCTTATCGACAGGTAAGAATAGAGAACTTTTTGATTATATGGTTGCTAAGAATGTAAAGATAAAGTTCCATTGTAATCCAAATGCAGAGAATATAGCTGGCTATGATCCTAATACGAAGTCTATTATTATAAAGGATTTGGATGATTTAGGGTTCATCAATTACAGGAGGAATTAGTGCATTCTGTTCAACATCAGTGCTTCTATGGGGACCAAATGCTTTTTCCAGAGACAAAAATTCAGAAGAACTGTGAGTTTGAAGCCAAGGTTTATAATGATTTGTTTTCAGCAATAAATGGAATTACAGAGAATTATATTGCGTTTGTAACAGATTCCCGATCCGAGTTTAAGGAAGAATATGGGAAATGGATTGATAGTATGATGGGTAGCCAATATGGACGTTTTACCGATACCTATGGATTCAATCGTTTGTGTGAAATGTGGATTGGATATTCCGGCACATATTCATCCTCATTTGAACCATCTTTATTATTACATTTTTATAGGAAACCTACACCTCCTGATAATAGAGTTTCTATAAATAAGTAATGAAAACAATAAGTTTCAGTATTCTAAAAACTTATTTAATATAATATCTGATTTGTAAACATAAAAATAATATAGTCATGATAAGAATAAATATTATTACTTTAATAATGCTTTTTAGCATATTCGAGTGTAAAGCTCAAGATTTTCATCTGGTTGATGAAAAAGTATCGGGAAACACTATTTTTCTTACTCCGAAAGGAAAATCAATGCCTGTTCTGAAAGCGGAGGGGCATACATGGGGGTTTGAGTATCCTTTTAAGATTGAGAATGTAAGAAATGAAGCTGTTATTTTTTTCAGAATATTTGAACCGTTAACATCTTCGGAACGTGACATATTGAGAAGAGTGTATGCGGAGATCATCTTTACAAACGAGCTAAAGATGAGTTATTACAACATTGCTATCCCTAAAGAATATCGTGATTTTTTTCTTGCTAGGGAGCAAAAGTTAGTTCAGTGGGTTGTAGAATCTTTTTCTGATATGTCAAAGGACCGGAAGGAGTTTAATATAGTGAATCCTGATACATTTGAAGGAAGCAGTTTTATGGTACATATACGCGGTTTTTATATACATGCAAGCGACTTGCTTCCGGTGACCGGGAGTAGATAGAACTCCGTAGTGGGAAAGTGCAGAACCTGATCGGTCAGATTCCGCCTTTTCTTGTCCGATGGGGAAATACTATTTTGGTAATTATTTTGGTGTTGCTGGGGTTGCCTGTTGGGTGATTGTAAAATGAAGCCGGGATAATCAATTAGCAATTGCAGGCTTATTAAGGTTTTCCTTGAATGTTACCGGAATAGTGTATTTAACTGTTTTATATTCACAGTACTGTCTTTATTCAAATGTATTTGAGTTGTTTTCATGTAACAAAAAGGTAAATATAACTTAATTCCTTTGTATCTGTTTTGTAACACGCCACCTCTACATTTGCAGCATAATTTAATAGCAAAAGAAAATAGTTATGAAAAAGAGTTTAGTGTTATTAGTTGTTTTATTGGGTACTTCATTCTCCCTGCTGCGTGCTGCGACTGTTGCCGATGGAGATAACGACAAGACAAGCAAGGCAAATGTGGAAGCTGCTCCTGTCGAAACATGGGAGTTCTATTCTGCTGTGCAGGAACCTACTGCTGAAGAACTGGCTAACGCGAACAATCATAGGTTCGGCAAAGAAGTCGGATGTTTGTACAATGCGTTTATGGATATGTATGTGGTGAAGGAAGAAGTCGTTCCGGGTGATCCTGCCCGCCGTACGGTGATCCGCAAGCCGGGTATTTATAATGCGGTCCGTTCCATCGAAAAACAGTTGAATAAGGATGTGAAAAGCAATAAGCTGACGAAGGAAGACGCGGCAGACGAGTTCGCGAATGTCCTGAAGATCGCCCTGGCTGCTATCGACTCCGATACCAACACCTTTGAAGAAGCCCTCCAGGGTAATAAAAAAGATTCCTCCCGCCTGCTGGCTATCTTCGACAACGTCAAACTGAAGAACCTCTATTAATTTACCCCCTCTTTCCCCTGATAAGTTTTGTTGATAAATAAAGTTTTAGGGCAGGTCTGTTTCCTGCCTCGAGGCTTTCTATGTACACCAATTGATTTAGATATGAAGAACAAATTTTACTTAATGATTTGCGGGCTCCTGCTCTGCACCTCCCTGGCTTTTGCCCAGTCGGTGAAAGTGACCGGTACGGTAACGGATAAGCTGGGTCCTGTGATCGGAGCTGCGGTAGTCGTGAAGAACTCTACGGTCGGTACAGTGACCGATATAGACGGTAACTACGAAATTGAAGCGCCGAAGAACGCTACCCTGATATTCTCTTTTGTCGGATACGAAACGGTGGAACGCCCGATAGGCGACCTGAAAGTGATCAATGTAGAGATGTCCGACGACGTCAAGCTGATAGACGAGGTGGTGGTAACAGCCATCGGTATCAAACAACAGAAAAAGAAACTGGGGTATACCACCCAGCAAGTGAGCACGGAAGCCCTCGAACAACCGGGGACGGTGAACGTGGGTAACGCTCTTTCCGGCCAGGTAGCCGGTCTGACCGTTAATAACCCGACAGGTATCTTCCAGGCACCGAGCTTCTCCCTGCGTGGTAAGACTCCGTTGATGGTAGTGGACGGTATTCCGGTGGAGTCCGACCTGTTCGATGTCTCTCCGGAGAATATCGAAAGCATTAACGTGCTGAAAGGTACGGCAGCAGCAGCCCTGTACGGTTCGAGAGGTAAGGACGGTGCGATCCTGATCACGACCAGGCTGGCGAAAGAAGAGGGGCTGGTGGTGACAGCCGGCATATCCAGCATGGTAACGGCCGCTTTCACCGTGTTTCCTGAGACACAGAATGAGTTCGGTTCGGGGTCGAACGGACAGTATGAGTTCTGGGACGGTGCCGACGGCGGTATCTCCGATGGCGATATGACGTGGGGACCCCGTTTCGAAGGGCAGAAGATCGCCCAGTGGAACAGCCCGATCCGCGACAAGCAAACGGGTGAAGAGATTTCCTGGTGGGGCGATGTCGCCGGTTCTATCTACAATGACCGTACGCGCTACGAACGTGTACCGATCACCTGGGAAGCACACGACAACCTGAAGGATTTCCTTCGTACGGGAGTGATCACCAAGGCGACTTTCTCCGTGGCGAATAAAACAAAGAAAGCCAACTACAACTTCAACGGCGATTTTTCCAAGCAACAAGGACTGGTTCCGAATACGTCGATCTATACGGGCGGGCTGAACTTCAACAGTATGTTCAACCTGAGCAATACGGTGACCCTTTCCTCCAATCTGTCATATAATAAGGTCTATTCCCCCAACTATCCCCGCTACGGTTACGGACCGAAGAATCATATGTACACGATCCTGCTGTGGATGGGTAACGATGTGAACGGGAAGGAGCTGGCACAGCATATGTATCGTCCGGATTCGGAAGGAACACGGCAGGCGAACTATAACTATGCCTGGTATAACAATCCCTATTTTGCAGCCAATGAGCTGACACAGAAACACGACCGCAATACGGTGAACGGACAGGTGAAACTCAACTGGGACGTATTGCCCGGACTGACCCTGCAGGGACGTGCCGCCGGTCGTCTGGAAAGTACGTTCGAAGATATGAAAAGCCCGAAGTCGTACATGAACTACGGCGATTCGCGTAACGGTGACTACAAGACTTGGAACAGCGACCAGCTGGATATCAATGCGGACGCTTTGGCCACGTATACACAGGCTGTCAGCAAGGATTTCGCCTTTACAGCCAATCTCGGAACTTCTTTGTACTACCGTCAGATACGCAAGGAAACGCAGGCTACCGACGGGCTGATCGTCCCGAAAGTATATAATATGGGTAACAGCCTGAACCCGGTCAGTGCAACCAACCTGATGAACGAGAAGGCGATCGAGAGTGTCTACGGCTCTGTGAATATCGACCTGTTCGAGGCCCTTTTCTTAACATTCACCGGACGTAACGACTGGTCGTCTACGCTTTCCGCTGCCAACAATTCTTATTTCTATCCCTCTGTTTCCGGCAGTACGCTGGTGAACGAATATGTGAAGCTGCCTTCGTGGATGGATTATCTGAAGGTCAATGCCGCCTGGGCACAGGTGTCCAGCGACCTCGACCCGTATGCCCTGCAGGCAACCTATGCAAAAGGTATCCTCTATGGCAGCACGCCTTCGGTGACGTATCCCAATGCCGTGACCGACCCTTCCGGTTCAGGAACGGTGACAGCCTTGGTGAATCCGGATATCCTGCCTCAGAAGACCTCTTCCTTTGAAGTCGGCATGTCTACCTCCTTTCTCCATAACCGCCTGGGATTGGATCTGACTTACTACCGTATGCTCGACCAGAACAGCATCATCAAGCTGCCTATCTCCGAGGCATCCGGTTTCCCTTACCGCTTTGTGAACGGCAATGAATATACGACGAACGGCTTCGAGCTGATCGTGAATGCCACACCTGTACAAAAAAAGAACTTCACCTGGAATGTGTCGACCAACTGGAGCAGTAATATCCGCAAGCTGACCAAGATTTACGGTGGCCAGGATAAATTCGGCGACCTGAAGGTGGGCGACCGGGCGGATGCTATGTACGCTACCGAATGGGAAAAGACTCCGGACGGGCAGTTGATACTGGATGCTAACGGTATGCCGACCAAGAGCGCGTTTACCACCCATATCGGCAACCAGTCGCCCGACGTTCGCTACGGGCTTCAGAATGCGTTTAAGATCAAAAAGTTCACCGTCAATATCGATATAGACGGAGCGATCGGAGGCACATTGGTGTCGACTACCACCCAGAAGATGTGGTGGGGCGGGAAACATCCGAAGTCGACCATGTACCGTCAGGAAGAATACGAGAACGGCGGCAAGGCGATCTATGTGCCGGAAGGCGTAAACATCGTCAGCGGTGAGGTTACTTACGATGTGAACGGAAATATCCTGACAGATACCCGTGTATATAAAAAGAATGAAACAGCCGTTAATATCCAGACCTGGGCACAGAACTATCCCTATCGTGCCGTGGTCCGTACCAGCGAGAACGAGTTGTTCGCCAACACTTTCAACCGTTCTTATCTGAAGCTGCGCCGCGTAGCCATATCTTACGATCTGAAGAACCTTTTCGATTCGAATACGATCAAAGGATTAGACGTGACCTTGTTTGGCAACAACCTGGCAGTCTGGAAGAAGACGCCTTATCTCGACCCTGACTTCGGTGCCAGCGACTCGGACCTGCAGGACCCTTCCGCCCGTTATATCGGTATCAGCGCAACCATAAAATTATAATCCTACGATAAAGCAATGAAGAAATATCTGAAATATATAATAGCCGGGACTGCTCTGGCAGTTACCTGCAACTCGTGTATCGACCTGGAAGAGATGAATGTCGATCCGAACAACCCGACGACCACCGATCCGGCACTGCTGCTCACCGGATTATCCTTCAAAACATTCGAAGAATCGGATGCACAGGTCTGTCACGCTACCAAGCAGTTGATCCTGACTTCCGGCGAAAGTCCTTATCAGGTGTATAAATGGACACGCGGCGGCTTCGACTACTACAGCAACCTGCGCGATGTGACGAAGATGAAGGAGGAAGCGGAGAAGAACGATCAGACGGCTTATGAGGCTCTGGCTCTTTTCTTCGAAGCACATTATTACTATATGCTGACGATGAAGTTCGGCGATGTACCTTGCAGCGAAGCGTTGCAGGGCGAAACGAACGAATTGTACCAGCCCAAATACGATCCGCAGGAGACGGTACTGTCTACCGTGCTTGCCAAACTGGAAGAAGCGAATACGTTGTTGACCGACAATAACAGCATTATCAGCGGCGATATTATCTATGGAGGCGATCTGCTGAAATGGCGCCGCCTGATCAATGCCTACCGGTTGCGTATCCTGATGTCCTTGTCGAACAAACAGACCGTAGGAGGGACGGATGTGAAGTCAACCTTTGCCCGTATCTTCCTTAGTGAACCGCTGATGACCGGTGAAGCTGACAACGGCCAGCTGGTATTCCTCGATCAGCAGGACGACCGTTATCCTTATTTTAACGACAGTGACTTCGGCTCCGGACGTTATATGGATTCTACCTATGTGGCTGTCCTGGCTACCCGGAAAGATCCCCGTCTGTTCGCTTTCTGTACGCAGACCCCTGCGGCGGAAAAGGCGGGACTGGCTGTGGATGATTTCTCTTCTTATGATGGTGGCGATCCGGCGATCCCTTACAGTCTGGTCAATGATAAGGTGACGTTGGGCGGTTGTTCCAAACCCGCCACCCGTTATTACCAGCATCCGACCAACGAACCGATGATCCTGTTGGGATATACCGAGCAGCAGTTGCTTCTGGCGGAAGCGGTGGTTCGCGGCTGGATTTCCGGAGATGACAAGGCGTTCTACGAATCGGCGGTCAAGGCCTCTTTCCGCTTCTATGAGAAATATGCCTCTTCCGTAGCCCAGTATCTGGGAGAAGATGCGGCTGAGGCTTATCTGCAGGGCGACAAGGTGGCTTATGCCTCTTCGCTGACAAAAGAGCAGAAGATAGAACGCATCATCCTTCAGAAGTATATTCCTACTTTCCTGCAAGGCAGCATGTGGATGCCTTACTACGACCAGTTGCGTACGGGTTATCCTGAATTTCGCCGGGCATCCGGAGTGAGTCTGCCATACCGCTGGATGTATCCGCAGGACGAGTATAACAATAATGCCGCCGGCGTGGAGGCTGCCCTTCAGTCGCAGTTCGGAGGGAACGACAGGACATCCGACCCTCTTTGGTGGATTAAATAAAAAGAAATGGCATGAATAGAAAGGAGTTTTTACGGACATCGGGGCTTTTGCTCCCGGTGTCTTTATAAAACTATGTTTTCACCTAGATGAAACTATATTTCCTCCTCTTGATGTTTCGCCGTCAGCTGCAACCAAAGGAACAACGCTCCCGGAATCAGGATAATGGCTGCCGATGCCAATAACGCAGTGCGCAATGAATAAACATCATTCAGCCATCCGATGAACGGGGCGATGGCGGCAAACATCAGCCGGATGATAAAGTTACGGATAGACAGGACAGTCGCCCGCATCTCCGAGAAGGTCATCTGGTTGATATACCCTTTTAATATCGGCGTAGCAAACCCTCTGATCACATAGAAGACGAGCAGGATAGCCAACCCGGCATACGTCAGGTTGAACGCCAGCGCCACATAACCGCCTGCCACGAATGTCAGGATCAGTATCCCCATCTTTTTAGGCCCGAAATAACTGTCTACCCGGTCCGAGTAAAGGGCGGCGATGCCGACGGTCAGGTTCAGCACCGTCCAGATGACCCCGAACCAGGAAGTTGGAGTTTTCATATACATCAGGTAGGGTTGCACAAACCAGGCCATCGTCAGTGTTGCCGCTCCGATAATCCCCGAATACATTATATTATAGCATAGCCTCTTGTTCGTGACCAGCGAGTATTTGATGATTCGCATGATCTCCTGTACCGGGCTTTGTACTTTACTCTTGATATTGAGTTCCCGCAGGGCAAAGGCGGCAGGGATACCGCTGAAGGCGATCACCGCCTGGGCATAAAAAGGATAGCGCAGGGAATAGGCGGCCAGCAATCCGCCGAAGATACCGGCAACGGCTTCCGCAAAGTTTCCGATCATGGTGATACGTCCCTCGTAACGCAGATACAGATTCTCTTTCTTATACTGTACGGTCGTATCGTACAGCAAGGCGGAGTCTGCCCCGTTGACAAGTGTCTGTCCCGTTCCCAGCAATATTTCCGCAATGGCGAATGCGGCAAAGGTGGAGGTGAAGGAATAGCACAAATAACCGAAGAAGAAAAGAATACATCCTAGTATCAGACATTTGCGACGTCCCCAAACGTCTGCCAGATAGCCCGAAGGTATCTCTAACGCCACGGCTGCGATCGAATAAACGCTTTTCAATATAAATACATCCTGTAATCCCAACCCATGGTCTTCATAGAAGAGTACGATAATCGGCATCACCAGGGTGAACCATTTGGACAACTTAATAATGTATAGTGCAAGTATATTCCGTTTCATTTGGCTGTATCTTTTCTTAGCGTACCGCAAAGATACAATGTTTTGATTTACCCTTATTATTTATTGCCAGTTAGTAAAAAAGTTCTTACTTTGCGACAGATTTAGACTACTAACATTTAAAAGATAACAAACTGATACCATGATTTGGAATGAGACTATTGAATGTATGGACCGCGAAGAAATGCGGAAATTACAGAGTATCCGGTTGAAACGGGTTGTCGAACACGTTTACCATAACACCCCTTTCTATCGCAGGAAAATGCAGGAAATGGG
Source organism: Parabacteroides leei (assembly GCF_023369805.1). Lineage (NCBI taxonomy): Bacteria > Pseudomonadati > Bacteroidota > Bacteroidia > Bacteroidales > Tannerellaceae > Parabacteroides > Parabacteroides leei. The sequence continues at coordinate 10,439 of NZ_JAMBQG010000034.1, read as the reverse complement.
TATTACCCCGGATGATATTCAATCGATTGAAGATATATCTAAGCTGCCGTTCACGGTAAAGCAGGATTTAAGAGATAATTATCCTTTCGGACTGATGGCTGTGCCGATGTCTGAAATTGTTCGTTTACATGCCTCTTCAGGTACGACAGGAAAACCGATCGTGGTTGGATATACCCGTAAGGACTTGTCTATCTGGTCGGAAGTGGTGGCACGCTGCCTGACGGCCTATGGCATTACAAAGGATGACTCTGTGCAGGTTTCCTACGGCTACGGTTTGTTTACCGGTGGACTGGGGGCTCACGGGGGAGTTGAAAATATCGGTGGAACCGTTATTCCGATGAGTAGCGGTAACACGCAGAAACAGATACAACTGATGCACGACTTCGGAGCAAAAGGGTTGGCTTGTACGCCTTCTTACGCCTTGTATCTGGCGGAAACGATCCATAGTTCCGGTATCCCTCTGGAAGAGTTCCAGTTGAGGGTAGGAGCTTTCGGAGCGGAGCCCTGGACGGAAAATATGCGTAAGGAACTGGAACAAAAGCTGAACATCAAAGCATACGATATATATGGCCTGACAGAAATCTGTGGTCCGGGTGTAGGAGGCGAATGCCAGTGCCAGAACGGTACGCACCTTTGGGAAGACCATTTCTTCCCTGAAATCGTCGATCCGGTGACTTTGCAGCCGGTAGCTCCGGGCGAACAGGGTGAACTGGTATTTACAACACTGACGAAGGAAGGTATGCCGATGATCCGTTACCGTACGCGCGACCTGACACATCTGATCTATGAAAAGTGCGAATGCGGGCGTACGGCCGTACGTATGGGTCGTATCCTCGGACGTAGCGACGATATGATGATCATCCGTGGTGTAAACGTTTTCCCGTCGCAGGTAGAGTCCGTATTGCTGGAAATGCCGGAATTCGAACCACATTACCTGATCGTGGTGGATCGTGTGAACAATACCGATACCTTCCAGATCCAGGTGGAAGTACGCCCGGATTATTATTCGGACGAAATGAATAAGATGATTGCGCTGAAGAAGAAGATCGCCGCCCGTATGCAGAGCGTGATCGGTATTCAGCCTGATATAAAGATTGTGGAACCGCGTAGCCTCGAACGCAGTCAGGGCAAGGCTAAACACGTGATCGACAATCGTAAGTTAGTTTAAACCTAAAAAAATAAAGTGCTATGTTAATTAAACAGTTATCTATCTTTCTTGAGAACAAGAAAGGCCGTTTTACGGAAGTGGCAAAGATTTTGGGTGAAGCGGGAGTGAACATGTCGGCCTTTACGGTGGCGGAGAATTCTGATTTCGGTATCTTGCGTCTGATCGTGTCGGATACGGAAAAAGCAATTCAAGTACTTCGCGAAAAATTATATGCGGTGAGTGTGGCGGATGTGGTGTGCCTGCACTGCCCCAATCAACCGGGTGCGCTGGCTAAGGCGATGGAAATCATTACTTCGGCCGGTATTTTTGTTGAATATATGTATGCTTTCTCTCAAGGAGATGCGGCCAATGTGATCATTCGTCCCGACAATGTGGAGAAGTGCGCGGAGGTTCTGAAAGCCAACAAACTGGAGCTTATTGCAGCCAGCGATTTATATAAGTTGTAAATATTAACGTTATGCGCTTCGTTATTTTGCAATAAAAAATGTAACTTTGCGCGCTAAAAGTATGTGAATGAAAAAGGTTGTATTTTTATTGATGATGATTACGGTCTTGTTATCCTCCTGCGGGGAATATAACAAGATACTGAAAAGTACGGACTATGAACTGAAGTATTCGTATGCAAAGAAGTATTTCAATGCAAAGCAATATAACAAGTCCGCTACCCTGTTGGATGAACTGGTTACAATCTTTAAAGGAACTGCTTACGCCGAAGAATCCCTGTACCTGCTGGCCCAGAGCTATTACGGACAGAAAGATTACCAGACGGCTTCGCAATACTTTAATACGTATTACACCACCTATCCGAAGGGCGAATACACTGAGTTAGCCCGTTATTATTCAGGATATGGCTTGTATCTGGACTCACCCGATCCGCGGTTGGACCAGACACAGACGTATGAAGCTATCAACCAGTTGCAGCTCTATCTGGAGTATTATCCGCAGAGCGAACGTGCAGCCGAAGCCCAGAAGATCATGTTCGAATTGCAGGAAAAACTGGCTTACAAGGAACTGTTGGCTGTAAGGCTGTATTTTAACCTGGGTACTTACATGCGCGACAATAACTATTTGTCTGCCGTGATTACCGCTGAGAACGCATTGAAGAACTATCCTTACTCGAAATACCGGGAAGAGTTTATGTTCTACGTATTGCGTGCGAAGTATGAACAGGCTATCGCCAGTGTGGAAGAAAAATTGCAGGGTCGTTATCGTGAGGTGGTAGACGAATACTACACCTACATAAACGAATATCCGGAAGGCCAATACGTAAAACAGGCGCAGAAGTATTACGATTATGCCAGCAAGAGAATAACAGATGTGTATTAACGATATTATTTAATCAATAAAGCAAAGATGGATTACAGAAAGTCTAACGCCCCTTCGAATACGGTTACCCGTGACATGATGAAGTTATCGGCCGACACGGGTAATGTGTATGAAACAGTTATGATCATTGGTAAACGGGCTAACCAGATTAGTGTTGAAATGAAGCAGGATCTGGAAAAGAAGCTTCAGGAGTTTGCTTCTTATAATGATAATCTGGAAGAAGTTTTCGAAAACAGAGAACAGATCGAGATTTCACGTTATTATGAAAAGCTTCCGAAGTCGACATTGATTGCCGCTCAGGAGTATGAAGAAGGTAAGGTTTATTATAAGAACCCTGCTAAGGAAAAGAATAACTTTTAACGAGTTGACGGTTGACAAGTAACGGTTGACAGTGAAATGTTCCAAATATAATGGGCAATTGTAATTAATAAAAATGCAATTGTCCATTTTTATTAGCTTAATTACTGTCTGTCTTTACTTGTCAATTGTCAACGGTCAACTTTAAAAATTATGTTACAGAGAATACAAACAGTTTACTTGCTAATTATCGTGGCCTTGATGGTCGCTACGTTATTTCTACCGCTAGCCATGTTTCAGGCCGGTGACCAGTTTTACTCTTTCGATGCAACCGGTATCAGTACGATCGCAGAACAACCGGAACTGATCTATCCTACGTGGGGGCTTTTCGCCCTGACAGCGGTGATCTCTATCCTGTCCCTGATCACGATCTTCTTGTTCAAGAAAAGAATGCTTCAGATCCGCCTCTGTATCTTCAACGGGATATTGATGCTGGGTTTCTACGGTTTGTTTGCCTTTTTTGCATGGATATTGAAAGACCAGTTGAGCGGTGCCGTACTGAGTGTAAAGATCGCTCTCTCTTTCCCTTTGATCTGCCTGATCCTCGATTACTTGGCAATCCGTAATATCGGTGCCGATGAAGCACTGGTTCGTTCGCTCGACCGGTTGAGATAAATATGAGATATCACCTTTAAGGTGGCATAAATACATCAAACGCAGTCATGTTATTTTATAACGTGGCTGCGTTTTTTTATTTGTTAACGTAGCTTCGATTTAACCATAGAAATGTCATTGAATATTCCTGGGTACGCTGTATGGCTTGTTCGGTAAGAGATTTATTTAAAAACGAACATTCTTTATACGATATTGGATATTGAATAGTGGCTATATAGCTTCTTTTGCTGTGTGAAATAAATAAAAAATTGCCTATGATTTAAAAAAGAGAACACAGCGATGAAAGGGTATAACCGCCCTTGAGATCTAATCAGAGTTAATAAAGAATTATTCAGGAAAAAACTTAAAGAAAAAATGACATTAAACATGAAGAGAGAGAATTTCCGGGGAATGAAAAACTGGAATGTGGCCTTTGCCCTTCTTTTTTTATTCTCTGCCGCTCCATCAAAAGCGGACACAGGAAAAGGTTCGATTGCCTTAAATCCTACTATTAAAGAAAGTGCCGGTATGCCGGTCAGCCAACAAAGTGAACGTATCATTAAAGGTGTTGTAAAAGATGCTACAGGTGAAACGGTGATTGGAGCCAACGTATCTGTTGCTGGAACCAGTATCGGGACAGTAACTGATGTGGATGGCAATTTCTCCTTAAAAGTATCGGTAGGGGCTACCCTGAAAGTTTCGTTTATCGGGTACAAAGATGTAAACGTAAAGATTACTAATCAGCAATCATTGGATATCGTTTTAGAAGACGACTCACAAGCTTTGGATGAAGTCGTTGTCGTTGGTTTCGGTTCACAAAAGAAAGTGAACTTGACAGGATCTGTATCTGTCGTCGATGCCAAAGAGCTTACTTCCCGTCCGGTTACAAACGTATCCCAGGCCTTACAAGGCTTAGTGCCGGGTATGAACTTCAGCTATGGTTCTGATGGCAATGGTGGTGAAATTGGTCAGGACATGAAAATTAATATCCGCGGCGCCGGTACTATCGGCAATGGTTCCAATGCCTCGCCATTAGTGTTGATTGACGGCATGGAAGGTGATATGAATGTCTTGAATCCGAATGACATTGAAAGTATTTCCGTTTTGAAAGATGCTGCCGCCTCCTCCATCTACGGTTCACGTGCGCCATTCGGTGTCGTTTTGATCACTACCAAGAAAGGTAAGGCAGGTAAAGTCAACATCAGTTATAACGATAATTTCCGTTGGAGCCATGCCATTAACATGCCGCAATTACCGGATTCATATACCTATGCACAATACATGAACCTGGCAGCCAGCAATACTCAAGAGGGGCCTCTTTTCCCGGCTCAGAATCTGGAACTCATGCTCGCTTATCAAAAAGGAGAAATTCCCAGCACGCAGACAACGTTTGCCAATGCGGACGGCAAGACATGGAACTGGCTGGGAAACTCAAATAATGACTGGTATGATATTTTCTTCGGAGGCACTGCTTTTTCACAGGAACATTCATTAAGTATTAATGGAGGTACTGAAAAGTTCCAGTATTACCTCTCTGGTAATTTTATGGACCAAACGGGTCTGATAAGTTTTAATCCCGATAAACTAAAAAGATACACAGTAACAGCCAAAATCAATGCAGAATTATTTCCATGGTTGCACGTGAATTACAGCACCAAATATATGCGTAAGGATTACAGCAAGCCGTCCACCATGGATAACAACCAGTATTATCACGACATGGCCAAGCGTTTTCCCTCCGAACCTATGTATGATCCGAACGGTTATGCTCAGGTTGGGTTGCTGTCACAGTTACTTTACCAGGGCAAGGATGCCAGTCAGACTGATTGGTTGTACCAGCAATTCCAGGTTGTACTGGAACCCGTTAAAGGATGGAAGGTATTCGGAGAGTTGAATTATAAGACTGTCGATGGATTCCAACACAAGGATGTATTACATCTTCCCAAATATTATGTAGATGGAACAGAATATTTTGAAGATACTAATTCTGTCGCAGAATATGCCGAAAGAACAAATTTCTTTAATCCGAACGTTTATTCTGATTTTATGAAATCACTGGAAGGCGGCCATAATTTTAAGGTCATGGTGGGTTTTCAGGCCGAACTGAATAAATGGCGTAAACTGGGTGCCAGCCGTACAGACCTCATCACAGAGAAAGTTCCCGATTTGAATACGGCCACAGGACCTGATAAAATTGAAATTGATAAGGATGCAGGTGACAAAAATCATTGGGCAACAGCCGGTTTCTTCGGACGATTGAACTATGATTATAAAGAACGTTACCTGGTAGAGTTCAACATGCGTTATGACGGCACCTCCCGCTTTGCCGCCGACAAGCGTTGGAACTGGTTCCCTTCAGTATCGGCCGGCTGGAACGTGGCACGTGAGGAATTTATGGAACCGCTGGAAAACACGATCAACACATTAAAGATACGTGGTTCATGGGGTGAACTTGGCAACCAAAATACCAAAGCGCTTTATCCCTATATCCAGACAATGCCATTTGTTGCTAATGATAGCAAAAGCCACTGGCTGTTAAGCAATAGCAAATTTGAGAACACAGCCGCTTCACCCGAATTGATTTCAGCGCTTTTGGGTTGGGAAACCATGCGTTCATGGAATATCGGTTTCGACCTGGGGATGTTTAATAATCGTTTCAACATGAGCTTTGATTGGTTCAACAGAAAGACTGTAAATATGGTAGGGCCAGCTCCCACTTTACCTGCTGTATTAGGTGCCGACGTTCCTAAAACAAATAATGCCGACTTACAATCTACCGGTTTCGAACTCGACCTTTCATGGAGAGACCGTATCGACGCAGTACAATATGGAGTACATGTGCTTCTTTCGGACGACCGGCAGAAGGTCTTAAAATATCCGAATGAAAAAGGATTGCTTTCTACATGGAGAACCGGAGAATATATGGGTGAAATCTGGGGATTCGAAACGATTGGAATTGCCAAGAACGATCAGGAAATGCAGGATCACCTGGCTTCCCTGCCCAATGGCGGACAAAGTGAAGTCGGCAAGAATTGGGCTGCCGGTGATATCATGTACAAAGACCTGGACGGAGACGGAACAATCCACAAAGGAACTACCGTAGACAATCCGGGCGACTTGAAGATTATTGGTAACAACACGCCGCGTTACAAGTTTGGCCTTGACTTGGATGCCTCATGGAAAGGCTTTGATATACGCGTATTCCTGCAAGGTGTATTGAAAAGAGACTATTATATAGATGGAAACATGATGTTCGGTGCTACCGGAAACAGGTGGCAATCCGGCTTTTTCAAAAGCCAGATGGACTTTTACCGTGACGCTGATGACTTCTGGGGCGAAAATCACGATGCCTACTTGCCGAGGCCATTGTTCAATGCACAGAACCAACAGAAACAGACTCGCTACCTACAGAATGCCGCTTACTGTCGCCTGAAGAACCTGCAAATAGGGTACACCATCCCGGCACGTTATACGCAGAAGGCCAGAATCTCTAATCTGAGAATATTCTTCTCTGCCGAGAACCTGTTTACCATAACTTCACTACCCGATGCTTTCGACCCCGAAACTTTGGGTACAGGATATGGAGCAGACTGGAATGACGGGACTTCTACAGCCAAGACACATCCGCTGTCACAGACATTTTCAACAGGACTTAGTGTTAATTTTTAATTGAATAGCAAATGAAAACATTAAATAAATACTTATTTATATTAGCAGGAGGATTGGTCGGTCTGAGTTCATGCAATGATTTCTTAGACCTTGAACCCTTGGATAAAGTTACTCCCAATAATTATTTGTGGTCCGAAGCCGACTTGGCATCTTATGCCATCAAGGGATACGACTTTCCTGCACATGAAGAAAAATATACTATCGGGAGCTGGGGCAATGATAATAACACTGATAACCAGGCAACATCAGGTTACGACAACAAATGGTTGCCAGGGCAATGGAAAGTTCCTGAATCCATCAAAGAAGATGATGATCCATGGAATTTCAAGAAAATAAGAAATGCCAACTATTTCATAGAGACTGTAATGCCGCGTTATAATTCCAAGAGCATACAAGGTGACGACAATAACATCAGGCATTACATTGGCGAAGTATACTTGCAGCGAGCATGGAATTATTTCTCCAAATTACAAAAATTAGGGGATTTTCCCATTATCAAAAATACATTAATAGATGAAGAAGGGGAATTAATAGAAGCCAGTAAACGCAGTCCTCGTAATGAAGTCGCACACTTCATCATCAATGATTTGGACTCTGCCCTGATGCTTTTGAGTAATACGGCTCCGTCGGGAGGGAAAAACAGGATTACCCGTAATGTAGCCTTATTGATCAAATCAAGAGTCGCTTTGTTTGAAGCAAGCTGGCTGACCTACCATAAAGGTACGGCTTTAGTCCCCGGAGGCCCCGGATGGCCCGGTGGCGAATACACAGGCGCAAACCTGGATAATGAGATCGCTTTCTTCCTGAAGGAATGTAAAGCGGCATCCAAAGAGCTTGCAGACCAGGGATTGTTGGCACAAAATACCGATAAAACAGGTGTCAATCTGTCAGATACGACTAACCGTGGCATGAGCAATCCTTATTTCGCACAGTTTGCTTTGGAAGATATGAATTCGGCTCCCGAAATACTTTTGTGGAAACGGTATAGCTTCACATTAGGTGTAAAACATGGTGCCACTTCTTATATATTAACCGGAGGTAACACCGGATTCACCCGTCAATATGTGGAAACATTCTTATGTAGAGACGGCTTGCCTATTTACGCTTCTCCCTTGTATAAAGGCGACAAATCCGTTAAAGATGTAGAAACCGACAGGGAGTCGCGCCTTAACCTCTTTATGATGCGTCCTTACGAACATCTGGACAAACAAACAAATGAAGCCGGAGAATATAATGGACTTTCGTGGCCTTATGCTCCTACCATCATTGACAACCCGGAAGTAAGAGCTGTTACAGGTTATGGCCTGCGCAAAGGTCTGGCAGCTGATACTTACTATACTAGCGGCGATCAAAGATCTGTAGAAGGCTCACCTATTTTCCGGGCTGCCGAAGCATATTTGAACTATATCGAGGCTGATTGCATGGAAAAGGGAGGGAACAGCATATCTGCTGAATCCGAAGCCTATTGGAATGCCATTCGTGACAGGGCTAATTTACCGGATTATCGTATTACACTGAATGCCACAAAACTGGATAAGGAGTCTGATTGGGGTGTATACTCTGCAGGAAGACAAGTATCTGCGTTACTATATTGCATCCGCCGCGAACGCCGTTGCGAAATGATAGAAGAAGGTCTGCGTATGATGGACCTGAGACGTTGGAGAGCCCTGGATCAAGTTAATGGTTTTCAGGTGGAAGGCGTAAACCTTTGGGGATCAGATTTGAAAGACGCATATCCCAAATTGGATAAGGATAAAAAGCCCACAGGTGAAAGTTTGCTTATTCCTGAAGGGCAACCGAATGCAAATGTTTCCAACCTTGCAAACAGCGGCGAATATTTACGTCCTTACAGGGTCATCAGTCAAGGCAACAATCTTATGTGGGACGGATATAAATGGTGTGAAGCACACTATCTTGATCCGATTGCACTGCATCATTTCAAATATACATCTAGCGACCCTAACGATTTGGGATCTTCTGTGATTTACCAAAACCCGGGATGGCCGTTAACCTCATCGGGAGCCATAGGCTACTAGCATAAAACTATAATTGATGTGTGGGAAGGTTCCCCTCTGTGAAAGAGGGGGCCTTTGGTTCATATCTTTTGATTTTATGTTGTGTATTCAACTAAATATATCTGGTAATAATTTAAAATTTAAGCATTATGAAAAAGACAAAAGTTGTTATGTTGTTGCTTTCCTTCTTTGTATGCGGTATGTGTTTTGCTGCTCCGCAGAATAAGGCAGAGGCAATTGCTGGTAATAATCTCAGTGTGACGAGTACGACTTATAAAGTGAATTTTTTAGAGATATCTACAACTGGATTAGATGTCTCAGTAGCAGGGCCTTTTTATGATGCCACGTATACAGATGATACCGGTACGCATAATTTTAATCATGATGGAATTGCAGATGTAGGGGCTAATGGAGTTGTATCGTTTTCTACCTATTCATATTCTAGTCAGACGGTTGTTCAAATTCTTGTCGATAATGGTCGTGTAACTTATGTGCTTGGTACCTCTGGCGGAACTTATACACTTCCTCCGATTACCTCGAATACAACAATTACTATCATTTATCAATTAGGTAGTGGAGTAAATTGATTTGATCTCTGTTGATGGCATACATTCTTATGATGTTAATCCCAATGTCATGCAAGAATGGCTTCTCATTTCGAAATACGATGTATTTTAAGTTATAACTTTAAATTTATAAATCATGGCTATATTAATCAAAGCAATCCAGCGTGCTAATCCCAGGGATAAAGACGCACCGAAGAAATGGTATGCCGTTCAGAACTCTACCGGGTTGGTTCCGGAAACGAAGGTGGCTGAACTTATTGCCGACGAGACGACTCTGAATCCGTCGGAAGCGTTGATGTCTATCCGTCAGCTTCGGAAAATAATCCAACGTTTGATGGCAGACGGACATAGTGTGAAACTCGGTGATTGGGGTACATTTTATCCTTCCCTTAATAGTAGCGGAAAGGTGAAGAAAGAAGATTTGAAGGCTACGGATATTAATTGTGTAAATATTAATTTTCAGCCCGGAGAAGAATTAAAAGCTGCCATGCAAAAAGTCGACTTTGTATGGATTGACAAACTGGTTGAAGGTAAAACGAATGCTGGTGGTGGCTCAGGCGAAGACGACCGTCCGGTTATTGAATGATTTTTATTTTCCGAATGACAAAAGATCCCTCTCCGTCATTTGAAGTGCACCCCAAAAGTTAGACATAAAACTTTAGGGGTGCATTTTTTATGTATAGACATCACAGTTTTGAAGAGAAACTAAACATTGTAACGAAAATTCAGCATGGTATTCCTCTT
>NZ_JAMBQG010000033.1:0-30896 GCF_023369805.1 Parabacteroides leei | reverse complement strand
TCGCCCAAGAGGAATACCATGCTGAATTTTCGTTACAATGTTTAGTTTCTCTTCAAAACTGTGATGTCTATACATAAAAAATGCACCCCTAAAGTTTTATGTCTAACTTTTGGGGTGCACTTCAAATCCAAGTCCACGTTCCATGTAATAGGCAGGACCGCCGATAAAAGAGTCTTTCCCTCTTCTTTTATATAATTGCGCCAATGTCGATTCTACAAAGGCACTGGAAGCTCCCAGCAGAGCAATTATCCACATCCAGAATACAGCACCCGGACCACCGACTGCAATGGCAGTAGCTACTCCGGCCAGGTTGCCTGTCCCTACGCGACTGGCTAATGATACGGCAAAAGCCTGAAAGGAAGAGATATGTTTTTCACCGTTTTTAGTTTTTTCGGTGGAGTCTCCAAGCAATTTTATCATTTCTTTAATCATACGGAACTGTACGAAACGGGTTTTGAAGGTAAACCATATCGCACAACCCAATAGCATGATTATTAATATATAAGACCATAAAACATCGTTGATGGCGCTGATCCAGGAGTTTAATATATCCATGTGTTTTGTTCGTTTTGTTTCAAAGATACGGGTTTTCTTTTATTCTGTAAGCTAAGATGTTAAACAGGTGTAAAAAAATAGTTTCATTTTTTCTGCTGAATGATGTAACCTTTTTTCGAGTTGCTTCGTCTTACTAACAGAAATAAACAAGAAAGCGGGAAAAGGCCACCCTGCAAATTGAAATAAACAATAGACTTATGAAACGGATAATATTCGGGGTCATGCTGCTTGGCTGCATGATACAGGGAGTTTTTGCTCAAAATTTAGGGATAAAAGGTTTGGTGAAAGATGGTCGGAACAAAGAACCTCTTGAGTTTGCCAATGTCGTTCTGCAAACAATGGATTCTACATTTATTACTGGAACAACTACCGATGGAAAGGGTAATTTTGTTTTAGATAAAGTGAAATCCGGTGATTACCTGCTGGCTATCTCCAGTCTAGGGTATTCGACGCAATATGTTGCTTTGAAGGACTTCAACAAGAGTGTGACTTTGGGGGATATATCGATGGAAAATGCTTCAGTCTCTTTGGATGGCGTTACAGTCAGTGCGTCCAATACGAGCAGCCGTTCCGACCGGAAGCTGGTTTTCCCGTCCGATCGACAGGTAAAGGCTTCAACCAACGGTATGGATCTGTTGCAACAACTGATGCTGCCGAAGATACAGGTGAATCCGTTGTCAAGCGAAATTAAAGTACCGGGAAACGGTGAAGTTCAACTTCGCATAAACGGGGTGAAAGTAGAACTGGATGAAATCAAATCGTTGTTGCCTTCCGATATCATCCGTATTGAATATCATGATAATCCCGGATTACGTTACGGTAATGCGGAAGTGGTACTCGATTATATCGTTCGTCGCCCGGAAACGGGGGGAAGTTTCAGCGTGGATATGAGTCAGGGGGTAAATGCCCTATGGGGAGAACATCGGGTTTCCGGGAAGATCAATCATAAGAAATCAGAGTTCGGTGCTTCCTATCGGATCGGTCCGCGCGATTTTTATGGACTTTCCAGGGATAATGAAGAAATCTTTCATTTGGGTGATGGAACGGTCTTGCATCGGAAAGAAGAAGGTGAACCGGCTCATGGTCGTATGTTCATGCATAATCTGAACCTGAATTATAGTGTACAGGATCCCGAGAAGTATTTGTTTAATGCTACGTTCCGCTATTGGAATAACCATCAACCGCATTGGGATTACCGCGGTGTTTTATCCAACCAGGAAAATTTGTCGGACTATGTAAATATGGTAGACCTGAATAGTTCAGATAATCAGGTTCCTGCGTTAGACTTATATTATCAGCGTAATTTGAAAAACGATCAGACGCTGGTCTTTAATGTGGTTGGAACCTACAACCGTACTTCTTCCCATCGTTTTTATCAGGAAAGTCGTGGTGAGGATCTGCTGACGGATATCGATAACCGTGTTTCGGGAAATAAATATTCAGTGATCGGTGAAGGTATTTATGAGAAAAAGCTGGAGAATGGAAATCGTTTGAGTACCGGTATCCGTCATACACAGTCGTTTTCCAATAATGAATATCGCAACGGGCACGATTATAATACCCGTATGAATCAGTCGGAAAGCTTTCTTTATGGCGAGTTTAAAGGAAAAGCCCGGAAACTGGATTATACGCTGGGAGTCGGTGTGTCGCGTTCCTATTACAAACAGGATGGGACAGATGATTCTTACCAATATTATACGTTCAATCCACGTTTTACATTGCAATATGCTTTACCCGGGCAATCGTTTATCCGTTTGAGAGGTTATGTCGGTAATTCTTCTCCTTCATTGGGTAATTTGAGTGCTATTGAGCAAGTGATCGATTCTTTGCAGCTGCAACGCGGTAACCCGCAACTGGAGGCCTATATGCGCTATCGCCTGGCGCTAACCTATGAATATCAGAAAGGTATCTTTTATACCAATTTAGACGGTGCTTATGAATATCTTCCCAATCCTATTATGGATGAGAAATATCAGGAAGGTAACAAGATCATCCAGACCTGGAACAACCAAAAGAACTGGCAACGCCTGACCGGTTCGGCTATGTTCCGTATCGGGCCGATCAAAGACATTTTGCAGTTCTCGTTTACTGGCGGTGTAAATCATTATATCAGCAATGGAAATACCTATTCCCACCGTTATACGAACTGGTATTGTGAAGCACAGGCATCTCTCACCTGGAAGAAGTTCATGCTAATGTATCAGATGAATACGAACTGGAACTGGTTCTGGGGTGAAACGTTGGAAGGTGGCGAAAATATTCAGATGGCGATGGTGCGCTACAATCATAAGAATTTATCGGTTGGAGTAGGAGCAATCAACCCGTTCTCTGATAATTATAAGGTGAAGTCGGAAAACTGGAACCAGTATGCTTCTTATAAGAAAGCTATGTATATCAAAGAAAGCTCTCGTTTGTTCGTTGTTTCATTGACTTACAATTTCTCATTCGGTCGTACTTATAAGGCAGGTCAGAAACGTCTGAACAATGCAGATAACGACTCGGGCGTAATGAGTACGGGTAAATGATATTCTTTGTACCTTTGAAAAAAATTAAAGCGTATAAAGTATGAAAGCAATTGAACCCAGTCTGATCAAGGACAACTTTATTGAGATTATCGGTAAAGAGTGGATGCTGGTAAGTGCCGGCGACAAGGAGAAGTTTAACATGATGACGGCCAGTTGGGGTGGCGTAGGTTTTCTTTGGAATAAACCGGTCGTATTCGTATTCATCCGTCCAGAACGATATACCTGTGGATTTGTCGATGAAAAGGGATGTTTTACGCTCTCTTTTCTGGGTGAGGAACACAAAGCGGCACATAAGATCTGTGGTTCTAAATCCGGACGTGATATCGACAAAGTAGCCGCCACCGGACTGACTCCCTGTTTTACCGAACAAGGAAACCCTTGTTTTGAGCAGTCACGGCTGACGCTTGAGTGCAAAACACTCTATGTGACGAAGATGGATAAAGATAGTTTTGTCGATCCGGCATTGTTTGAAAAATGGTATAGCGCTATGGCTGGCAATCCGCATAACGTCTATGTCGCAGAGATATTGAATGCTTGGGAAAAGTGATTCTACTTTATTCCCAATTCCCTGAGCATTTGCTCCGTATGAGTCAGAAAATACTTCGTTAGCTGATAATGTTGTGTTTCTTCATACGGGGTAATATGTGCTCCATCTTCCTCTATGGAGTAAATATCCGCATCCGGATAAGCCATAATGATCGGTGAATGGGTGGAAATGATCAGTTGGCAGCCTTGGGCCACCAATTCATGGATCCTGACTAATAGCGCCAGTTGCCGTTGAGGCGAGAGGGCTGCTTCCGGTTCATCAAGTATAAAGAGTGTTTTTCTTCCTGCATAATTCAGAAAAGTACTGAGAAAACTTTCCCCATGCGACTGTTCCAGTAGACGGTGTCCTCCGTAGGCTCCCATTGAATAATCACGTCCGTATTTTAATATATCCTTCATCGATTTTGCATCGATTTCGGCTGCATGGTCAAAGAAAGACTCGGCACGGAAGAAGAAATGATCGAAAGGTTTTTGTTCTTCTACCAGGCGAATACACTGTGGCAAGACATTCGAATATGATTTCCATGCTTCTACACCATCGTAAAGCATGCCTTGTTTGTCCTCATCCCGTTCCTCGTATTTGAACATGATTCCTTCCAGCAGAGTCGATTTGCCGGCTCCGTTTTCACCAATCAGGAAAGTGACAGGCTTACGGAACACAATCGAGTCTATATATCGTACGGCTGCGGCCTTAAACGGATATTTAAGATCTTCCAATGGCCCTTCTACTTCTTCAGGATTGATCAATTGAACTTGTTTGAGGTAAATCATAGCTTTCTTTTTTACAAATGTAGATAAACTTCCTGTTTTATTCAAATGACAGATATGGAGTCAGTCTTTCTTTATCAGCTTCGGTGAATTCCTCCAGCAGTTGAAGGTTCTCCCAGCCGGAGAGTTTCCTTTTCTGTTTCAGTAACTGTTCGATAATTCGTGCCTGTTGCTTGTTTATATAAGGGTGCCTGTAAAGGTTTTTGACCGGTGCCTGGTTCACAAATAATTTACAAATAATTTTCACATCTACCGAAAACCACGATTTCATCGTATTAAATCGTTCTTCATCGATTCCATACACTTCACTAAGTTGGGAGACGGAGTAAAATCCACCCAATAGTTCCCTGTATTTGATGATACGACGGGCAAAGGTGCTTCCTATTCCGGGTACTTTCTTTAAGGTGGTTGTATCGGCAGTATTTAACTCAACCACTGTTCCGATTGGATATTTCTCTGTTTTTGGGAAAGTCTTTCTTCCGGGTATGTTGGGAGTTTCTCTCGGGTGAAATTTCTTTTTCTCCCGGAAGGAATTGTTTTTTCTTTCGGATGCAGGTGTTTTGACCTTCTCCGGCTTGTTTGAAGCGATTGTTTGAGATGTTTTTACAGATTCAATGACCCGGTTATTTTCTTTAGAGATTTGTTCCGGTTTATTGTCTGTCAATAATAAAATGATCCAGGAAATAGAGATCAAACAGAGTAGGAGGGTTAAGGCTCTGCGTTCTCCTTTGGAAAAATAGAGTAAATCACGCCAGTTCATAGTTGTCAGTTTTTTATGGTTTGATGTTTCTTGCTTTTTTTGCTTGGGTAATACTTACAGCTTGATGTAATATGTTCAGAACTTCTATTCGATAAAGAATAAAATGAGTGGGAAGTAAGGCTCTTCATGGGACATGTTGAGACCGGGAAGCAACTTTCTTTTCTTTGAAGCGGTTTTGATTTCCATATGTGTAATAATTAAACGATAAATATTCTTTTACAAAGATATAAGTTACCTGTAAATAAGCAAGTAACTTATACTTTTTATTTTTCAAAACAAGCCGGTTATCTTTTTGATCAGTCCCAATTCGTTCAGGAAGATCAATCCGATAGCGGCAGGGGCGATATATTTTATGAAGAATGCATATGCGTTGAAGAAGTAGAAAGTGATGGTGCCCTTGTTGGTCAGTTCGGCTTTCAGTACTTTTTTCTCGATACGTAAGCCTACGAAAACACAAATCATCATACCTCCGAGAGGCATCATAATCTTTGCCGTCAGATAGTCTAGGGCATCAAAGATGATCAGTCCGCCGATGGTATATTCTTTCAGTAAACCGAAAGAGAGCGAACAAAGGGCTCCGATAACAGCTACGCCGACCGAAACGATCCAGGCTGCTTTCTTCCTTGTCATGTGATATTCTTCGTGTACGTAAGCTGTAGCCACTTCATGCAAGGAAATGGTAGATGTCAGTGCTGCCAAGGCCAGCAGGATAAAGAATATGAACGACCAGATATTGCCGAACGGCAACTGCTCGAAAATATTCGGGAGTGTGATAAATACCAGTTCCGGACCTGCCGTCGGTTCAATGCCGAAGCTGAAAACGGCTGGGAACACCATAATACCGGCCAGTAATGCAACCAGCGTATTTAAGACAGTGACCTGTACGGCCGTTAATTGAAGGTTCGTTTCTTTCCCAAAATAAGAGGAATAGGTGATCAGACATCCCATACCGATACTTAATGAGAAGAATGTCTGTCCCATGGCACTTAAGATAACGGAAGAAGTGATCTTATCGAAGTCTGGTTTGAACAGGAAAGAAAGTCCTTCCTGTACGCCTGGAAGGGTAACAGAACGAATACAGAGCACGAGAAGTATGATAAAGAGTGCCGGCATCATAATTTTAGAAGCTCTTTCAATCCCTTTTTCTACTCCGGATACTATAACGATGTGTGTCAATGCTATGAAAGCGATTGTCCAGCCTATTGGCCGGAATGTACTGGATGAAAATGTTTCGAAGGCAGTTGTAAATTCGGCTGTTGTTTTTCCAGCCAGCGAGCCGGTCATAGCCTGCCAGATATACTCTAAAGTCCATCCGGAAACAACGGAATAGAAACCTAATATCAGAAAAGCGGCTAAAACGCCGTTATATCCGATCAGCGACCACTGAGTTCCGGGAGCCAGTGTTTTAAAAGCTCCTGCAGCGTTACTGCGCGAATGACGGCCGATGAAGAATTCCGTGATCATAATCGGAAGACCGAGCAGAACCGTACATATCATAAATACCAACAGGAAAGCAGCTCCACCATTAGCTCCTACCATGTAGGGGAAGCGCCAGATACTGCCCAGGCCGACGGCACAACCGACTGTGGCTAATATCACTCCGATTTTACTGCCGAAAGTTACTCTATCTTTGTTTGCCATAAATAATTCTACTGTGTTTATACTTATTCTAAAACAACCCCGTCTTTGATATGAATCACACGATCAGTGTCGGAGGCCAGCCGCTCGTCATGAGTTACGATAACGAAGGTCTGGTGCATCTGGTCGCGTAATTCGAAGAAGAGGCTGTGTAATTCTTCTTTGTTCTTTGTGTCGAGACTGCCTGACGGTTCATCTGCCAGGATCACAGCCGGGTTGTTTATTAATGCGCGGGCAACGGCAACCCGCTGTTTTTCGCCTCCCGACAATTCCGCCGGCTTATGCGTCATACGATCCGATAACCTCAGGAAATCGAGTATTTCTTTTGCTCTCTTTTCCGCATCGGAAGCCTTCTCACGCGCTATCAATGCCGGGATCATTACATTTTCCAGTGCGGTAAATTCGGGCAGTAGCTGGTGGAATTGAAATACAAAACCGATATTTTTATTGCGGAAAGCGGCCAGTTCCTTCTCGGAAAGTTTACCGGTTTCAGTCTCGTTGATATACAGTTTGCCAGCATCCGGAGTGTCCAGTGTTCCGATGATCTGTAATAAAGTCGTTTTCCCTGCTCCGCTGGGACCGACAATGGCTACTACTTCACCTTTATTGATCGTAAGGTCAATGCCTTTCAATACCTGTAAGTTTCCGAAACTCTTGGTAATTCCTTGTGTTTGTATCATTCCTGGTTATATATTTCTTATTACATACGATGCAAGGTAACAGCCGAATATAGCGGGCATATAAGAAACCGTTCCGGTAGTTGTCCGTTTGCATTGTTCGTTTTCTACTTCCACTACGGCCTCCGGATTGGCTATTTCTGTAGAGAAAACAACCGGAATACCTTTATTCAATCCCATTCCCCTGAGGCGTTTGCGTACGGCTTTAGCCAGTGCACAGTTGCAGGTTTTGGAGATATCGGCCAGTTTAACCTGCGAAGGGTCGATCTTGGCACCAGCTCCCATAGAGGATACAATAGGAATTTCACGCCTGTGAGCATGATACAAAAGATATACTTTCGGGCTGAGTGAATCTATCGCATCCACGATGAAATCGTATTTTTGGGTAGAAAGAACCTCTTCTGTCCGCTCGTCACGCAGGAATTCATTGAGTATCTTCAGCTTCAACCGTGGGTTGATGTCAAGTAAACGTTGTCCTACAACCTCGGCTTTCTGCATCCCTAACGTAGAGTGTAAAGCAGGCAACTGGCGGTTGATATTACTGTCGTTTACCGTATCTGCATCAACAATGGTCATATGTCCTATCCCGGCACGGCAGATCTGTTCGGCAGCATAAGCTCCCACACCTCCAAGTCCTACAACCAGTACATGGCAATGTGACAAGTACTCCATCCGTTCGGCCCCCAGTAAAAGTTCCGTCCGTGTGTTCCAATTGTAACTCATTAATATGTTTTTGAACACAAAAGTAATAAATCATTCAGAAACCGCCTTTTAATTAGTCATCTTTTAACTATTCCTTCATTTTAAGCTTGTCCGGATGATTAAAAAGCAGTAATATTGTGCGCTTAAATTTAAAATACAATGAATATAAAACGCTATTTAATGCTGATTGTGGCATGCACGCTTTTCGTAGGTAAAAGTTATGCTGCCAATAACGAAAAACCGTTTGTCATACCCGAATTGCAGGAATGGAGAGGGGGACAAGGTTTGTTTATTCCATCTCCTACTTCTCGTATTGTTTGTGTAGGAAAAGATCCTGCCATTAACAAAATTGCCAATCAGTTTGCCGAAGACTACGAAACAATGTTTGGTCGTAAGTTGGCTGTTGTAGAGGGAAGAGCTTCCGCCGGAGACTTTGTTTTCTCTTTGTCTGGTGACAAACAGTTGGGTGAAGAAGGGTATGCTGTGAAAATAGCAGACCGTGTGACTGTATCGGCCCCAAAGGCTAAAGGTTTATATTGGGCAACCCGTACAATCCTTCAGATGACCGAGCAAGACAATAACCAGGCATTGCCTAAAGGTTCGATGCGCGATTATCCCGACTATGCGATCCGTGGTTTTATGATGGATTGCGGCCGTAAGTTTATCCCGATGAACTTCCTGCGTGATTATGTAAAGATGATGGCTTATTATAAGATGAATACTTTACAGGTCCACCTGAATGATAACGCTTTCAAACAATATTTCGAGCACGACTGGAACAAGACCTATGCCGCGTTCCGTCTGGAAAGTGAGTTCTTTCCGGGACTGACAGCTCGCGACGGTTATTATACGAAAAAAGAATTTATCGATTTCCAATTGATGGCGGATAGCCTCGGCGTAGAGATCATTCCGGAAATAGACGTTCCCGCCCATTCGCTGGCACTGACGCATTACCGTCCCGAAGTAGGCAGCGAGGAATATGGAATGGATCATCTGGATTTGTTCAAACCGGAAACCTACCAGTTTGTGGACAGTCTTTTCCGTGAATACCTGGAAGGTCGTAATCCTGTCTTTATCGGCAAACGTGTGCATATCGGTACAGACGAGTATTCGAATAAGAAGCAGGACGTAGTAGAGAAATTCCGCGAATTCACCGATCATTACATCCGTTTTGTAGAAGGCTTCGGCAAACAGGCTTGTGTCTGGGGAGCTTTGAGCCATGCCAAGGGCGATACACCCGTTAAATCGAAAAATGTACTGATGAGTGCCTGGTATAACGGTTATGCCGACCCGAAAGAAATGATCAAACAGGGGTATGATCTGGTCAGTGTACCCGATGGCTATCTGTATATCGTACCGGCTGCCGGTTATTATTACGATTATCTGAATACGGAAATGTTGTATAAGGAGTGGACTCCGGCGCATATCGGAAAAGAGGTTTTCCCGGAGAAGCATAAACAGATCAAGGGAGGAATGTTTGCTGTATGGAACGACCATGCGGGCAATGGTATCAGTACAAAGGATATCCATTACCGTGTTTTCCCGGCTTTGCAGACGTTGGCAGTAAAGATGTGGACAGGCAAGGATTGTAAAGTTCCTTATGAAACGTTTAATACACAGCGTATGGAACTGAGCGAAGGCCCGGGCGTAAATGTGGCTGGCTATATGGGGAACAAACCGCGTGCCATCTATAATCAGGATATTTTAAAACCGAATACAAAGACCGGACTGAAAGAGATCGGCTATCATTATACGGTATCGTTTGATGTTCAGTCGGTAAAGGAAACTCCCGGAACAGAATTATTTCGTTCGCCGGATGCCGTTTTCTATCTGTCCGATCCGGTCAGCGGTAAATTGGGGTTTGCCCGTGACGGCTATCTGAATACATTCAACTATCAGTTCTATCCCGAAGAGGAAACTTCTGTAGCCATCAGTGGCGATGAAAAGTCTACCCGTTTATACATCAACGGTAAACTGCAAGAGGAACTGAATATCCAGAAACGCTTCTTCAACGGTGGAAAAGACTCAATGAGTTATGTCCGTACCTTAGTATTCCCACTGGAAACAACGGGTGATTTCAAAAGTACGGTAAAGAATGTGGAAGTATTGAACTACTGCAAATAGATAATAGATGGAAAAAGGTGAAACCTTTTTCCATCCCAATCCTATATGTTTGGTACAAATCAGTTTTTACCTGATATGACTTTTCTGTTTTATAAATAATCATCAATCAGAACCGAACCTGTAGCCGCAGTTGCATCATATTGATCCCACATTTGCCTAATGCCGAATATTTATCCATCCAAAGATGTGCATAATTCAGACGGGAGGAAATATATTTGTTGAAATAGTAATTGATACCGATTGATAAGTCGTGTTGGCTTCCTCCTGTCGTATTACTGCTTAAATCATTCAGGTTGGTGTAATTATACCGGCAGGCGAGTAAAATAGAATGAGGCTCTTCCGGCATGACCGGTATGGCATCGAGAGCATCATATGCATACTTTGTCCCTTTTAACAGGAAGCCTCCCATAATATAGCCGCCATGAGCCGAGTAGGATGGCTTATGATCTTTACGGTTGATATTGGTATATAGGAACTCCGTCTGGAGCAGCCATTTATGCTGAAAGAACAGGCATTCCACGTTAGATTGAATCTGGTTTTCAGCATCTTCAACGGTCATATCTAAGGTGCGTGGAGAAGGAATATAAGTAACCCCTTTGCTCTTTAATCGGATTTGTTGAGTCTTTGCTTCGGTGTCTTTATCAGGGACTCTGAATAAAGCACCGGTTCCAATATGGAATAATTGTCCGGAAGAATTAAGCGGACGCCAAACGATACGTCCGGAAAAGTTGTAACCCGGTTTGGTCGTTTCGGAAAAGCTAAGCCCGTCACCGCAAAATGCACCGGCCGAAAAGTAATAGGAGGGAAGCGAACGGGTATAAGACAAACCGATCCGGCGATCCGGATAGAATGTTTCGGCTACATTTGATGCCGTATTGAAAACAAGGTCGTTTGTACTGGTAGACTGGTCTATGCTATAATAACCGAGCATGTATCCGGCCCGGAAATAATTGCCATCTTTTCCATATTCGATGAAAGCATCTTTCATCGTTACTTTATTGTTGGCAAAACCGATATCAATCTTTGTATACCAGTTCGAATAGATACGTACTTTCGCAGCTAACCGTACATCAGAGATATGAGCTCCTGCATGTAATGATTTGGGAGAGTGAATATAAACGCCTCCATCCAGGAATAAGCGGCCGGACAGTTTCCAGTCGACTGGCGATGAGTCGGGAGAAGCAAAAAGAGGAAAAGTGTAGAGTATTGCCAAAAGTAGAATTGTAATGTGTTTCATGAAAAAAAATGTTCCTTTACAGTGTTAACACTGTAAAGGAACGAAAAAAATGGAAAAATCGAAGTGATATTGTAAAGATATTGGTTAGAAATTTAAGTTGCATCTCTATTAATAAGACAGAAAATCTGTAAATCCCCCTACTGGCAGGAAGAAAAAAAGATCACTTTATGGAGGATATAAAAACAACGAAAGGGAAAGTCCGGATTTGACTCCGGGCATTTCCCTCTCTTACTTAACCGACCCCCTTATTTCCCAATAAGTTTTCAGAAACAAATATATATTATCTGGTAGTATGATTTGTTTCATAAACGGTTATATTTTTGTTAATAACCGGGCAAATTTCATTCCATATTTTCTGTATTGCTCTTTGAGCGATACAGAAATGTAATGTTTGGGTTATAGTTATGAAATAAGTAACACGGGGGACCGGTGTGTTGCGAAATAGGAAAAACCCTTAGTGCGATAACTTTATTTTCCTAAGCTTGTTTTAATATTAAGGGCGATTTAATAGTTGTAACATGTTTGTAACATCCGTGTAACACATGTGAAATATTTGTTTCAGACCTTTGTTGTCGAATCTCTAACAATTGTTTATGGAAACATTCTATCTGTTCCTCGTAATTTTCCTCTTTGTACTGGCGGTGTTTGACCTGTCAGTGGGAGTCAGTAATGACGCAGTAAACTTTCTTAATTCTGCAATCGGTTCAAAGGCCGCATCTTTCAAAGTTATTATGGTCATCGCCGCGATAGGTATATTTGTCGGCGCCTCCTTGTCAAACGGTATGATGGATATTGCCCGACATGGGATTTATCAACCGCAACATTTCTTTTTCTCCGAGATCATGTGTATCCTGCTGGCCGTTATGCTAACGGATGTCGTGTTATTGGATATATTCAATTCACTGGGGATGCCGACATCCACTACGGTATCGTTGGTCTTTGAATTACTGGGAGGGACAGTCGCTATTGCACTGGTTAAGATAGCTCATTCCGACGGAGCTTTACAATTGGGAGACTTGTTGAATACAGATAAAGCATTTACCGTGATCCTGGCTATATTCCTTTCGGTGGCCATTGCCTTTTTCTTCGGATCGGTGGTGCAGTACATATCGCGTTTGATCTTTACCTTTAATTATAAGAAACATACGAAATACTTTATTGCATTGTTCGGTGGTCTTGCGGCTACTTCAATCATTTATTTTATGTTGATAAAAGGGTTGAAAGAAAGTTCCTTTATGGACGGCGAACTGAAAACGCTTATATATAGTAATACCGATAAAGTGGTATGGGGTGCATTTATCTTTTTCACGATCCTGATGCAGGTACTTCACTGGTTGAAGGTGAATGTCTTTAAAGTAATTGTCCTGATGGGTACGTTTGCCCTGGCTTTGGCCTTTGCCGGTAACGACCTCGTGAACTTTATCGGTGTGCCACTCGTAGGTTATTCCTCTTATATAGATTTGATGGCACAGGGTGGAACAACAACGACGGATACTTTCCTGATGGGATCGTTGTTATCTCCGGCGCAGACACCCTGGTATTTCCTTGTAGGGTCCGGGTTGGTGATGGTAATAGCATTAGCAACTTCCAAGAAGGCTCATAGCGTAGTGAAAACTTCACTGGACCTGTCGCGTCAGTCGGATGGGAATGAGAATTTCGGAACTTCTCCGGTAGCACGTATGTTGGTACGTACCTGCAACAATGCATCCAGTACAATTCTGAGTGTAGTTCCTCCTCGGGTAAAGGATTGGATCGACAGTCGTTTTAATAATGATGAGATTATACTTGAAGATAGAGCAAGTTTCGACCTGGTACGTGCTTCGGTCAATGTGGTTCTTTCGGGTCTGTTGATTGCACTTGGTACTTCATTGAAATTGCCACTTTCCACTACGTATGTGGCATTCATGGTGGCAATGGGTAGTTCATTGGCCGACCGTGCCTGGGGACGTGAAAGTGCAGTTTACCGTATTACTGGTGTCTTGTCGGTTATCGGTGGATGGTTTATTACTGCTGGTGCTGCTTTCACGATTTGTTTTCTGGTTGCTATGATTATTTATTTCGGTGGCATAGCAGCTATGGCTGCTATGGTTGGATTGGCAGTCTATATGTTAATTCGTAGTCAGGTGGCTTATAAGAAGAAAATGAAAAAAGAGGCCTTGAAGGAAGAAGTGAACACCACTGTGGCCAAACTGCGCGATACGACCGACAGCCACGAAGCACTCTCATTGTTCCGCGAACACAGTCGTGAGGAGTTGAGTTCTGTATTGGAGTTTGCCTCCGATGCCTTGAACAGGTCGGTACACGGTTTTATGGATGAAAACCTTCGTGAATTGCGCAAAGTACTGAATGAAGTAGAGGAGAAGAAGATCCATCTGAAGCAGGTAAAACGTGTCGGAACATTGGGTGTTACTCACTTGGAACATGATATTGCGGTAGAAAAGGGATTGTATTATTATCAGGGTAACGATTTCGCCAGCGAGATTATATTCAGTATCCGCCGTCTGACAGAACCGAGCAAGGAGCATGTCGACAACAATTTCAGTCCGTTGAGTGATGTGCAGAAAGAAGATTTCGGCAAGATGACGACAAGTATCGTGGCTTACCTCAACCGTTGTGCTTCTATGATCGAAAAGAACGATTATCATCGCCTGGACGATGTGGTGGCCGAATCTGTGGCACTGACTGCCCAGCTTACAGCCTTGAAGAAAGGTGAATTGAAACGTATCCAGGGGCAAAGTGGCAGCACGAAGGTCAGTATGGTCTATTTGAATATGGTGCAGGAAGCGCAGAATGTGGTTTCGTTTACTGCTAACCTGATTAAGGTGAGTCGCAAGTTCCAGAAAGAATAATTAGGCGAAATAAAAGTTTCCCCTAGAAGGAACAAAAGTTTCTCAAGCATGAAACGAAAGTTTCTCCTAGGTGAAACTGATTTTGGAGAAGAAGATGCCGGTTAGAGTGCCAGCATCTTTTTTTCTTTTATCAGGTCGCTTTCATCCATGCGGAGGGAAGGGACGGTACACATTTTTATGTAATCACCTGTCTGGCATGTGTAGTCGTAATAGACCTGTTGTTCGGGCGTGAAATCCTCTTTGGCGATCAGACAGCCTTTCATCGTCAGGAAATCTTCGGTGGATGTGCTTTCCGATTCCTTTATCAGGACGATGCGGCGGGCTACCGGATTCCGGTTATAATCCAGTCCGAGGTATAATCCTCGTAATTGCCCGGGATTCCTGAACATAGGGATTTGCAGGTAGACGGTGACCAGAATCAACGGCGGAACGGGGCTTTCGCTGAACAGGCAGTAAAAGTTCTGGGGATCGCCATTTACACCGATTCCCCATTGTACTTCCCCGTATGCATTGAGCCGGCCTATACGGATATACTCTTTATCTTCGGATAGTGCGATGATGAACGGTTCGCATTTTAAACAATCGGAAGAAGAAGACAGGCTGTAACTGTTGTACAGTCCGCATATATTGGATAACCTCCGTGCGGAAAGCGATAGTTCTTCATTCAACGATTCGATAAAGGAATTTCCCTTTTGTGTCTGTTGCTGGTTCGGTTCCA
The DNA here is from genome assembly GCF_023369805.1 of Parabacteroides leei. Taxonomy (NCBI): domain Bacteria; kingdom Pseudomonadati; phylum Bacteroidota; class Bacteroidia; order Bacteroidales; family Tannerellaceae; genus Parabacteroides; species Parabacteroides leei. The sequence goes on along the minus strand of NZ_JAMBQG010000033.1, from coordinate 15,797 downwards.
ACTCGTCCAGACGGGCCAAGGTTTCTTCCAGTCCGGTAAGCAAACGTCTTTTAGATACATTATTGACTAGTGATAGTGCCTGGTCGAGCGCTTCGTTTTGCGGCATTGTCTTAGCCGCATCGAAATAGGCAGGTAAGACGGTTGTGTAAAGTGACGAAAGTACGCTGGGGGCCATGCCGACCCAATCGGCTATTTCTTTCATTTTTACGCCGCTGTTCCTTAGATATTCAATCCGTTTATAGAGTTCGGAAAAGTCGTTCATATTTATACTGTCATCTGTTATTTTCTGCAAAATAACGTCTTGTGTGTTGCGTTCCCGTTACATGAATGTTACATAAATATTTCTTTATAATTTATTGATATCCCGTTATATATTAATAATATAGATTCATGTATTCAGTAATACTCCTGTAATATGGGAGGGATACTTTTGCTGCCGAAAACAAAATGACAGCATGAATATGAACAACTTTTTGCAGATAAACGAAACTACCCGGAAGCGTCTTTCCGATTTCCTGTTCATTCTTTGGGCCGGAGGAGCCGCTTTATTATCCTATTCACTGGTTTATGCCCTTCGCAAACCTTTTACTGCGGCTTCTTTTGAGAACGCCGAGTTTTTCGATATGGATTATAAGGTAGTGGTGACGATCTCCCAGATCCTGGGTTATGTGATCTCCAAGTTTATCGGCATCAAGCTGATCTCCGAGTTGAAACCGGAAGAGCGTTTCAAGTTTATCCTGACTTCTGTTTTACTGGCAGAGGCCTCTCTGATCTTGTTCGGCTTACTTTCTACTCCGTTTAATGTAGCGGCGATGTTCCTCAACGGTTTGTCGCTAGGTTGTATGTGGGGAGTGATATTCAGTTTTATTGAAGGACGGCGGGTGACGGATATCCTGGCAAGCCTGCTGGGAGTCAGCATGGTTATCAGTTCGGGTACGGCCAAGTCTGTCGGATTGTATGTCATGAACCATTTTCAGGTGAGTGAATTCTGGATGCCGGCGCTGATCGGTACGGTGGCACTTCCTCTTCTGTTGTTGCTCGGCTGGGCATTGAACAAGTTACCGGAACCGAACAAAGAAGATATAGCGATGAAGTCTGAGCGTGAAACCCTCAACGGCAAACAGCGCTGGGAACTGTTCAAAAGTTTTATGCCATTCCTGAGTATGCTTTTTGTGGCTAATATCGCGATTGTAGTTTTGCGGGATATAAAGGAAGACTTTCTGGTGAATATCATCGATGTCTCAGCCTATTCTCCCTGGCTTTTCGCCCAGATTGACAGTGTGGTTACCTTGATTATCCTCGGAATATTCGGTCTGATGGTGTTGGTGAAAGATAACCTGAAGGCTCTCTCGGTATTGTTTGGTTTGATCATAACGGGAATGATCGTGATGGCGGTCGTCTCTTTTGGACAGCAGCAGTTGCAGCTTTCGCCTGTCGTGTGGTTGTTTGTTCAGAGTCTATGCCTGTATATTGCCTACCTGACTTTCCAGACTATCTTTTTCGATCGGTTCATCGCTTGCTTCAGGATTCGTGGCAATGTCGGTTTCTTTATCGTGACAACAGATTTCCTTGGATATACCGGAACGGTATTGGTGCTTGTCCTGAAAGAATTCTGTAACCCGGATGTCGACTGGGCTGTATTTTATAACCGGTTGGCGGGTTATGTAGGAATCTTTTGCTGTGTCACATTTATCTGTTCCTTTGTATATTTGCACCAGCGTTTCCGGAAGGAAACAGGTGTGACAGCCGCCCGGGAAGAGACGCTCGAAGCCACTCCGCAGAATGCTATCACTGTTGCCTGACAGATAGACTAGTAGTAATATAATAATGTAAATATATAAGTAGTTATGAAGAAGATTTCGTGTGTTATTATGGACTGGGCCGGAACGGCTGTCGATTTTGGATGTTTCGCCCCGTTGAATGCTTTCCTGAAGGTGTTTTCCGAAGAAAAAGGAATAGATATTACCTATCGTCAGGCACGTGAGCCGATGGGACTTCTTAAGATCGATCACATCAAAGCTATTTTGAATATGCCGGAGGTGAACGACAAATTCCGTGGGCGTTATGGCCGCGACTGGAATATGGATGATGTGAATGAGATGTACCAGAGCTTCGAAAAGCACCTGTTTGCTTCGCTGACGAACTTCACGACTCCGATACCGGGCGTATTGGATACGATAAAAGAATTGCGTGAAAACGGTATAAAGATCGGTTCGACTACCGGTTATACGCAAGCGATGATGGACGTTGTACGTCCCGGTGCCGCAGCCAAAGGCTATGTGGTAGACAATCTGGTCACTCCCGACAATCTTCCTGCCGGCCGTCCTGCTCCTTATATGATCTATAAGAATATGATCGATCTTGCCATCCCTTCTGTCGATAACATTGTTAAAGTAGGGGATACGATCGCCGATATCAAAGAAGGTATCAATGCCAAGGTATGGAGTATCGGTGTCATCACCGGAAGTAATGAGATGGGAATTACGGAAGAAGAATATAACCATCGTACCCCCGATGAACTGGCTGTGCTGAAACACGAAGTCCGTGAACGGATGATGGCTGCCGGTGCCCATTTCGTACTCGATAATATCACCGAACTCCCGGCTTGCATAGAGAAAATTAACCGATAAAATAAAGACATAATATATTTACTGAAAATGAGAAACTATCTTTTATTGACACCCGGTCCGTTAAGTACTTCACAAACCGTACGCGAAGCCATGTTGCAGGATTGGTGTACCTGGGATAAAGATTACAACGAAGGAATTGTAACCCCGATCCGTAAAGGTCTATTGGCTATCGCCGGACTGGATGAAAATGAATATACAACAGTGCTTTTGCAGGGAAGCGGAACATATTGTGTAGAAGCAACCATTGGAGCGGCAGTGAAATCCACCGATAAATTACTAATCCTGGCCAACGGTGCTTATGGCAAACGTATGGCGCAGATTGCAGAGTATTATCATATCGATCATGTATTGGTATCTTTACATGAAACAGAGTTGATAACGGGTGAAGTAGCCCGCCGTGCATTAGAAGAAAATCCAGGTGTTACGCATCTGTCGATGGTGCATAGCGAAACGACTACCGGTTTATTGAATCCGATCGAAGAAGTTGCAGAAGTGATTCGTGATAAGGGTATTACATTTATTGTAGATGCTATGAGTAGCTTCGGCGGTGTTCCTATCGATATGAAAAAACTGGATGTCGATTTCCTGGTGAGCAGTGCCAATAAATGTATCCAGGGTGTTCCCGGCTTTGGCTTTATCATTGCAAAGAAAGAAAAACTGATGGCTTGCAAAGGAGTGGCCCGTTCGCTTTCTCTCGATATTTATGCACAATGGGAAGCTACGGAGAAAGGTGGAGGCAAATGGCGTTTTACCTCTCCTACACATGTGGTTCATGCTTTCTTCCAAGCCATGAAAGAGCTGAATGAAGAAGGAGGTATTACAGCCCGTTATGAACGTTACAAGAAAAATCACCGTACTTTGGTGGATGGCATGCGTGTCCTCGGATTTAAGACGTTATTGCCGGATGCCTCACAAGGTCCTATCATTACCTCTTTCCTGTATCCCCATGCCGATTTCGACTTTAAAGCATTCTATGAATCCCTGAAACAGAAAGGTTTTGTTATCTATCCCGGAAAGATATCGGATGCCGACACCTTCCGTATCGGTAATATCGGGGATGTTTTCCCTCAGGATATGGAGAAATTATTGGAAGTGATCAGGTTGACACCGATCAGCTGACAGGATCACCTTCATATCATGTAATGTGCGCAACTCGTTTATCTGGCTATCATTTTGATCGGATTCGGGCGTTTTCTATTGTATTTTGTTGAGTAATATTGCTTTTTATGGCCTGACAGAAAAATAAATCTGAAAAAACAATGTATACCTGATATTTTTTGATTACGTTTGTATCCATTAATATTCAACTAATCCTGGTTTTTTACTAAAGAAATAGTTTTCTTAAAAAAGGTTGTACTTTAATTTATAAAAGCAAATGAAACGATCAGATTTAATTGCTGCCATAGCTGCAGAAAGTGGTTGTAACAAGAAAGATGTTAACGCTATGTTGGATGCCTTTTGTTCAGTGGCCACTGAAGCTCTTCGCCAGAGAGATCCGATAGTGCTGAAGGGCTTTGGAACTCTTTCTCCAAGAGAACAGAACAGCCGTCCGGCACGTAATCCGAAGACAGGTGAAGTGGTTGTAATACCAAAACGTCTGAGTGTGAAATTCAGTGTTGGTAAGTTCCTGTTTGAAGACTTGAACAAGTAATTACTGTGGATGGCGGATGGAATCGCGTAAGATCAGAATTCCTTCCGGTCCCATATTGAAAAGTAAGTCTACGATACTTAAGTTGGGGAGGAATCCGAATTTCTCCCGGAATACCTGGTAATAGGGTTTCGGGAGAAAGGCGGGATCTTCCCCTTCGTGTTTCGGGCGGATGATCTCACGATAATCGTTAGGCACTTCCGGCTTATATTCTTCCGTATATACAATATCTGCCTGCAGATCCAACAGGCGGCAAACCATTTCTCTTAATTCCTCATTAAAGTCGAAGAGGTATTCAAATTTCTTTTCGTAGAACGGAGCAAAGTCTTCTTCATAATATTCAAAGAACGGGCTCATATTATAGGCCGATACCAATGCGTTCCAGTGCAGATGGCGCCAGTTGCCATGATCGGATATACGAATGTCCTTCGTGAGGCATTTCAAGGTATCGGGCTTAACGATAGGAACGGACAATGATAAAGGCCCGTTGGCTGCAGCTATCGTACACCGATTGCGATACGTTTGCTTCAGATAGTTTTCGCCCGTTTCGATCCGGACTTCTTTGAATTGGAGGAGCTTACAATATTGTTGTACGGGGCCCAGATAGGCCGAAGAAATATATACTGGTTGCATGTTAGTTTATAGGTTTAAAAATTCGTTGCCGGTCTTTGCTGTACCAGCAGAGCCATGCGTTTCCTATGATATGGTCACGGGGAATAAATCCGAGATGACGGGAATCCACTGCTTCATTGGCATTGTCTGAAAGCATCCAGTAATAATCCTGATCGAAGAAAAAGAAAGCAGCTTCACGTCCGTCGAGGAATAGTTTTCTGTCACGGAAGACGGCTTTTTCACCGGCTTCTGTCTGGATCGCTTCGCGGCAGGCGGTGAGAGCAGCGTCATCCAGACGGTGGGCTCTTCCTTTTTGCGGAACGATCAGTTCGTAGCTTTCCATCGGCTTCTTAAGGAAACGGATACTTGCATTTTCCGACAATTCTTCACGTAACTGATATTCTTCGAAAGAGGTCAGACTGAAGGAAATACCGAATGGCTCTTCTTTCAGGTTTCTGAGTGGGATATTTAGTTTTTTTTGTGTAGTCAGAACTTCATCCATTGCCTCCTGCGTTACGATATATGTATTGAGTGACCGGGGAGAATGGGGAATCAGCTTCCCGTTTACCCGGTATCCGTCATTACTGATCCGGATCGTATCGCCGGGCATTCCGATACAACGACTGAGGAACAATGGTTTCAATACCGTGTCTTTCAGCAATGGGCTGTAGAACAACGCTACCCGGTTACGTCCCGGATTATCTTTTAGGGGAAGTTTATTGACGAGGATATAGTCTCCTTTGTGCAAAGCCACTTCCATAGAGTCGGTAGATACATGGAAAGATTCCATGCAGAAATGCCGGACTGCCATTACGATCCCCACCAGCAACACTATTGTTGCCAGCCATCCCATTACAGATATGAAGGAACGTTTTGCCATATTATTCAAGTTGACAGATGACAGTCGACAAATGACAGTTGAACTTCGAATTAATCGGGGTGCACCATCCGGAACAAACGGTTCCAGCGGATACCACCGTCGAACAGGCTGCGGTCTTTATCCAGCGACAACCAGATCAGGATCGGTTTTCCTACGATATGATCTTCCGGAACAAATCCCCACGAACGGCTGTCGGCACTGTTATGGCGGTTATCGCCCATCATCCAGTAATAGTCGTATTTGAAGGTATATTTTGTTTCCGGCTGGCCGTTGATATAGACTTTGCCGTCTTTGACTTCCAGTGTATTGTTCTCGTAGTTTTTGATGCAACGGCCATATAAAGCCAGGTTACGTTCAGTGAGAGGAATGGTCGCTCCTTTTTTCGGTATCCACAACGGACCGAAATTATCACGTGTCCAACCTGTTTCATACCAGGCTGGATAAGTGGTTCCACCCAGTGCATCCGGCTCGATAACGATCTTCTTTACGGAAGGCAGCTTCTCTGCGATGGCTAGGGCTTTCGGAGTTAGAGGCATCCGGTAAACCATATTGTATTGCCCGTTGGCATTCGGGGTGAAACCCAGGAAAGACAGGTAATCCTGATAATATCCGCTATTGTTTGCGATCATCCGGTCGTCTTTGCTTACGTCCAGCAGGCGGAATTGTTCTTCTGTTAGTGGTGAGCCGTCAGTTTCAACATAGTAGTTGAACTGGATGTTTTCAGGGTTTTTGAGGGCTTTCCCATCGATATAAACCTGGTTGTTACGAATCTCGATTGTATCACCGGGCATACCGATACAACGTTTTACATAATTTTCGCGTTTGTCTACCGGACGATATATCACATCACCGAATGTATTTTTATCCAGCCAGATACGGTCGCGTCCCGACATGGCGACCAGTTCATCGTAACTCGGGTTTTGCACTTTCAGGGCAACTGTGTCGCCTGCAGGGAAGTTGAACACTACGATATCGTTGCGTTTTACATGACCGAAACCTTTTACGCGTTTGTATCCCCATTCAGGCCAGTCCAGATAAGATTTACAGTTGAAGAACGGCAAGGTGTTTTGTACCAGCGGGAACGACAGCGGGGTGTTCGGAACACGCGGGCCGTAGCTCAGTTTGCTTACGAACAGATAATCGCCCACTAACAATGACTTTTCAAGCGAAGAACTCGGTATCTGATAGTTCTGGAAAATGAACAGGTTAATGAAATAGACAGCGATCAAAGCGAACAGGATATCGTCCACCCATTCCAATGCATTGCGCACAGCCGGGTTCTTCGACCGTTTCCATGCTCCCCAGGGAATGTATTGTGTCAGGAAAATATCTACCAGAACGATCAACCCCAGCAGCAACCAAAGGTTCTGCATCCAGATCGAAAAGAGTATATACAATACGGCAGAAATGCCGAACTTGATCCATTGTTTCTTGGAAAACTTTTTCATTTGTAAACTTCTGTGGAATTAAAATTTAAGCATATCATCCATACCGAGGAAGCCTTTCTTCCCGGCAGTAAACTCGGCTGCAACCACTGCTCCGAGGGCGAAACCGGCACGGCTCTTCGCATCATGTTTAATGCTGATATAGTCGACGTCCGATTCGTAAGTGACTTCATGTATACCCGGAACTTCTCCTTCACGGATAGCATGGATAGGCAGATCGGTAGGTTGTTCGGCTGTTTCCAGTGTCCAGCGTTCTTTCCGGTCAACGTTTTCAATGATACCTTCTGCCAGCGTGATAGCTGTTCCGCTGGGGGCATCCAATTTGTGAATATGGTGTGTTTCCGTCATACTGATTGCGTATGAAGGAAAATTGTTCATGATTTTTGCCAGGTGTTTGTTGAGGGCGAAAAAGATATTTACGCCGATGCTGAAATTGGATGCATAAAAGAATGTTTTGCCTTCCTTTGCACATTTTTCTTTTATTTCGCCGATACGGTCGAGCCAGCCGGTGGTACCGGAAACGACCGGGACACCTGCTGCAAAACTCTTCATGTAATTGTCGAAAGCAGTTGCCGGAGTGGTAAACTCGATGGCTACGTCTGCGCTCTTGAAATTGTCTGACTGAAATTCTTCCGGGTTGTTTATATCTACGATAGAGACGATCTGGTGCCCTCTATTTAATGCGATCTGTTCGATGGTTTTTCCCATCTTGCCGTAGCCGATAAGTGCAATCTTCATATCTTTTCAGAATAAAATGAATAAATAGGGCTAATAACTTAGCCATCAAGGGTGCAAATATAAAGAAAATGAATTAGATTTGTGGCATAAATCTTAACTCTGAAAATAATATGGAACGTTTATTACATTATGTTTGGAAATACAGACTGTATCCGACAACTCCGCTTCTTACCACTGACGGTTATTCAGTATCCGTAATCGATCCGGGAATACCTAACACCGATGCCGGTCCGGACTTCTTCAATGCAAAAGTTAAAATAGATGATACATTATGGGTCGGAGGTATTGAAATCCATACAAAAGCTTCCGACTGGCTACTTCATCGCCATGATAAGGACAAAGCCTATGATGCTGTTATACTTCATATAGTGGAGGTCTCCGACTGCACAGTCTTCCGGACGAACGGGGAGCTTATTCCGCAAATGCAACTGGCAGTGCCGGAGTCGGTTATACAGAATATCGACTGGTTGTTATATCGTGATGTGTCTTTACCTTGTGCAGGCTATATTCCTCAGATAGAGTCTTTTCATAGAACTTCCTGGCTGGGCGCCCTGCTGAGTGAACGACTGGAACGGAAAACGGCCGATATATTTCGTTTGCTGGATCAGTATGAGAATGACTGGAACGAAGTTTTTTATATTACTTTAACCCGTAATTTCGGCTTTGGAGTGAATAACGATATTTTCGAGCGTCTGGCCAAAAGTCTACCGTTCCGGTATATACAAAAGCAGCGTAGCAGCCATTCGCAGATTGAAGCGTTGTTGTTCGGGCAGGCCGGTATGTTGGAAGAGCCGGGAGATTGTCATTATTACCGGTTGCTTCAGCGGGAATACCGGTTCTTGCGGCATAAGTTCGGACTGACACCTTTAGACAGTTCGCAGTTTAAAAGTCTACGTACCCGTCCGGTCAATTTCCCGTATCTGAAACTGGCACAGCTGGCTTCCATTTGGGTACAATATGATACGCTGTTCTCTGTGATCCTGGATGCCGGAAATGTCGGACAGATCAAGCAGTGTTTCCGGGTTCGTCCTTCCGGTTACTGGGAGACGCATTACCATTTCCGGAGCGTTTCGGCAAAGAAGGATAAGCCGGTAGGAGAGAATTCTTTATGTATCCTCTTGATAAATACAGTTGTTCCGGTGATGTTTGCTTACGGAGTGAGAAACAAACGTCCGGAATATTGCGAGCGTGCCATTCGTATCCTGGAAACTCTTCCGCCGGAAAAGAATACGGTCGTAACCGGATTCGTCTCGGCAGGGATCAAAGTCTGCCATGCCGGCGATAGCCAGGCACTTATCCAGTTGAAGCGGGAATATTGCGAAAAAAAGAAATGTTTGTATTGCCGGATCGGGTTTCGTTATCTGAAACATTAAACATATGAAAATACACGAACTTTCTGATTAATAATGATGTTTTTGGGCTTGTATAATGAGATTAATTTGCTATATTCGCCACAAGTCATTCAAGTAGTGGCGTATATTTGTTTAATCTGATAAATGTCGCATTATGAAACAGATTGCTCTTTATCTTATCTGCATTTTTTGCCTGATAAGTTGTGACGATACGATAGAAGTCCCCGGAAGATTGATGGAAATCAATTTGGAAAAGCATGATATGACGGTGGCTTCCCCAAGCAATAGTGTTACTGTCGGCGTGGGAGCAGATAAGATAACTTGGTATGTATTACGGAGCCAGGCGAAGATCAATGGCGAAAACTCGATATTCAATAATACTACTTATAAATATTCAGATGAATGGATGAAAGATGTCGTTCGTTATAGAGATACGTTGGAAGGAGACTGGTTTAAAATTCTAAAGAATAAGGAGGGTAACCTTCAGATCGATATTGCGAAAAACGAATTCCCTTATGAGCGGACACTTACCATTGATGTCGGGGGCTTTTTGAGTCTGACAGAGAATCTGGTTATTACACAAAAAGCATCTGGCGAGAAATAACGTAATAGTTACGTTTTACCGTTCACAGCTGTTAAGTATTCTTATTTAGCGTAATATCACGATTAGTCACGGGATTTTTCCCTATTTTTGCCATCTGATTAAAAAGCAATTGAATGGGAAATAGATATATAAGAGATTTACTGCTGGCTGCTTGTGGGATATTCCTGTTGGTCACGATGTATTCGTGCGCGAATATGGCATCTCCGAACGGAGGTCCTTACGACGAGACCCCACCTAAATATGTCAGCAGCCTTCCAGCACCGAACCAAACGAATTATAAGGGAAAACGGATCGAGATACTGTTTGATGAACTGGTGCAGTTGGATAAACCCTCCGAGAATGTGATCATCACTCCGCCGCAGATGCAGTTGCCGGTCATCCGTGCCGCAGGGAAAAAGGTGATTGTCGAATTGAAAGATACATTGAAAGATAATACGACTTATACGGTCGACTTTACCAATTCGATCTCCGATAACAATGAGAAGAATGTATTCGAGAATTTCTCTTTTGCGTTCTCGACGGGAGATAAGATCGATACATTGGAGGTGTCGGGTATTCTGTTGAATGCAGAGAACCTGGAACCGATGCCCGGTATCACGATCGGTCTGCACCGGAACCTGGAAGATTCAGCCTTTGTGAAATTGCCGTTCGACCGTACTTCACGTACGAATGACAAGGGAGAGTTCACGATCCGTAATATCTCTCCCGGCAGTTACCGTATATTCGGTTTGAATGATGTGAACCGTGACTATAAGTTCGACCAGCCGGGCGAAGAAATAGCTTTCAACGATTCGATCATTATTCCTTCCTTCGAACTGACCAGCCGTCAGGATACGCTTTGGAAGGATAGTCTGACGATCGATACGATCAAGACAGTGGCTTATACCCGTTATTTCCCGGATGATATCGAATTGCGTCTGTTTAAGGAAGATTTTGTCCGCCAGTATCTGTTGAAACCGGAACGTCAGCAGGAAAATTTGTTGACGGTGCGTTTTAACTCTCCGCTGGATACGATTCCCCAGCCGAGGCCGCTTAATTTTACTCCGGCGGATTCCTCCTGGTATTTTATGCAGGAGACAGAAGGCGGAACGGCTGTTAATTACTGGCTGACTGATTCGCTTGTCTGGCAACAGGATACATTGAAGGTCGAACTGTCTTATCCGAAGAGCGATTCGCTGAATATACTGCGTCCGCAAACCGATACGCTCCAGTTTGTGATGCGTCGTCGTCCGGAAAAGAAGAAAAAGAAGAAAGATGATGAACCCGAACCGATCGTCTTCCTGGGTATGCAGGTCGATGCACCGACGTCGATGGATCTGTTTGATACGATATCCGTTACTTTTAGCGAGCCGGTCATGGATTTGTCGAAAGAGTTGTTCTACCTGGATCAGAAGGTCGACACGGTATGGACTCCGGTTGAGTTCCAATTGTTCCCGGACTCGACGAATAGTTTGAATTACTTTATCCGTCGTCCGTGGAAATACGGGGAGGAATATCGTCTGGAAATAGATTCGGCGACGATCTTTAGTATTTACGATAAATGGAACGAACCTTTCTCCGGTGAATTTAAGATCAAGAAAGAAGATGAATACGGGCATCTATATATCAATATAGTAGGTGTCGATACTACTGCTTATGTCGAACTATTGAACAGTAGTGATGCCCCTATACGTAAATCGAAGGTGAAAAACGGTGGCGCCCTCTTTATGGACCTGAAGCCGGATAAGTATTATGCCCGCCTGGTAGTCGACCTCAATGGGAACGGCAAATGGGATACCGGTAATTATGCAGAAAAGCGTCAGCCGGAAGAGGTTTATTATTCACCTAAAAAATATGAGGTGATGCAGAACTGGAGAGTCGAAGAAACATGGAATGTGAAAGGGACTCCATGGGCTAAACAGAAACCGCTCGAGATTACAAAGAATAAGCCCAAAGAGGCAACCAAGAAGAAAAGAAATTATAAAGATGAAACACAGCAGAAATCATCTTCGAGCAGCAATAGCGGCCGTAGTAGTATGCCGTTCTAGGTTGATCGGCCTGTTGGTGGTCACCTTATTGCTGTTGCTTCCGGAAATAGTCGACGCACAGGTGATTCCGGTAAAAGAACGGTTCAAAGCCGGAGAAGAGGTACAATATGAGTTGTATTTCAAATGGGGGTTATTGATGCCCCGTGCCGGACAGGCTACTCTGTCGATTCATGATGCCCACTATGAAGGGAAGAAGGCTTATCATTATAACCTGCTGTTCCGTACATCGGGTATGTTTGAAAAGGTGTTTCCGATGCGTGATACGATCGATTGTTATTTCTCTCCCGAGATGGTGTTGCTCAGGAGCGAGAAACGTGTGAATGAGAATGATTATTATCTGATAGATGATCTGAAGTTTTCATACGATAACGGACGGACATCTGTCCATTCCCACCGGTATACACCCAGCCGGACCAAGATCGATACGATGCTTGTCTCCGAACAGTATATGTTTGATATGTTGGGAGCTACCATGTATCTTCGTTCGCTGGATTGGGAAAAGATGAAGCAGGGGGACGAATTCCCGTTTCATGTGGCGATCGGGCGCGACCGTATTAACATCAGTTTCCGGTATACCGGACAAGCGATTGTGGAACGGAATGAAACTTTGAAATATCGTACCCGTCATTTCTTTATAGATATCTATGATGATGCATTTACCCAAAGTAAAGCGGCTGCCGAGTTGTGGGTCGGTGATGACGAAAACCATATACCTGTGAAGATACGGGCTAAACTAAAGATCGGTGCTGCTGAGGTCTATTATAAATCCTCCAAGGGGTTGCGCTATCCGCTTACTTCACGTGTGGAAATTCCCAGGCGTTAGCGGCAGGGAAATCGTGAACAGTGTTTCGAAATAGGGGCGGGAACTTACCTGAAGTTCGCCGCCATGCATCCGTATGATCTGCCGTGAGAGACTGAGACCGATGCCTGTTCCTGTATCTTTGGTAGTAAAGAAAGGAACGAAAATATCTTCCAATATGTCGTGGGGAATACCCGGGCCGTTGTCTTTTACTTCAATATAGGTCGTTGTTCGTAGTTGTTTCACGCTCAATGATATTTCTCCGTTTTCTTGTCCTTCCAAGGCCTGCATGGCATTCTTCAACAGATTTATAAGTACCTGTGAAAGTAGTTCTTCATCGGCGTTGACCTCAATTTCTTCCTGGAAAAGATCGATCGAGAATTGTATCTGCAAGCGGTGCAGGTCCGAATGAAACAACATTTCGATGTTTCTTATCAGGTGAGGTAGCGAGAAAGGTTTGGGTTTGGGTTGTTGCAGCCGGGCAAGTTGCCTGTACGAGTCGGTAAAGTTCATCAGGCTCTGCCCCTGGCTTTTGATCGTATCCAGTCCGCGGATGGTCTTGCGGATGGTTGCGTCGCTGATCTCATCGCTGTTTTTGGCATTTCCTTTCGTTTGGAAATAGGAGAGAAGCGTACCGGAAAGGGATACGATCGGGGCGATCGAGTTCATGATCTCATGTGTCAGTACGTGCATCAGCTTGTCGTATGACTCGTATTCTTTCCGGTAGAGTTCGCGGTCGAATTCCCGTTGTTTGTTTTCTGTCATTAGGCCGTGGATCCGGTTGAAGGCTGCGTGAAGACGGCGTTGCTCTTCGCTACCGGTATTCTCGGGAAAATAAAGCATCGATTCATTGTCTTCAATGGCATCCAGAAAGAGTTGTATCCGACGGTTGGAGGCGTTGAGAAAATAGACGAGTAATCCTGCCAGCCATGCAGCAATAAATATTGCTATCGTACCCAGGATGATCGCTTTTCCACTGATGATACCTGCAACACCTATTCCGGCCACGATGAGGATGAGTGTAACCTGTAGGATAATGCGTATATAAATACGTATGCTGAACATGCGTTTCACAGGTTAAATCGTTTCAGTTTGTTGTAGAGGGTTTGCCGGCTTACTCCCAGTTGTTCGGCTGCCGCAGTCAGATTGCCGTCATTCTGGGTAATGGCGGTTTCGATCGCTTTGCGTTCTACCTCACTGAGATTCGGAACTTCAGTAAAAGACACTGCTTTTCCGGGACGGATAAACAGGTCGCTGGCACGGATTATGTTTTTTTCAGCCAGGATAACGGCTTTTTCGATCGTATGTTGTAATTCGCGGATGTTTCCCGGCCAGTCGTATGCTTCGAGCTTGCTTACCGCTTGTGGATGAAGAGTCAGTCCGGTTCGTTTATAAAGAACGGTATATTTTTTCAGGAAATAATCGATAAAAAGGGGAATGTCTTCCCGGCGATTTCGGAGAGGAGGAATTTCTATCTGTATGGTGTTGATACGGTAAAACAGATCTTCGCGAAAGGAAGATTGTTCAACCATTTCCGATAAATTCCGGTTGGTGGCTGCTATCAGACGAATGTCGACAGGTATTTTCCGGTTACTTCCCAGACGGGTGATTTCCCTGTTCTGGAGGACTGCCAGTAATTTAGCCTGTAAGCCGATCGGCAGGTTACCTATTTCATCCAGAAACAAAGTACTGCCGTTGGCTGCTTCAAATTTTCCCGGACGACTTTCCCGGGCATCCGTAAAGGCGCCTTTCTCATGTCCGAACAACTCGCTTTCAAACAGTGATTCGCTAACAGCACCCATATCGACATTGATCATCTCCCGGCGACTACGGAGAGACAGACGATGTATTTCGCGAGCCAGCATTTCTTTTCCCGTTCCATTTTCGCCGGTAATAAGTACGTTGGCATCCGTTTTGGCGACTTTGGTAACTACTTTGATCAGTTTCATCATAATGGGAGAGTGACCGATGATCATGGCCGGTTCGGATGGCCGGGAGGTACGGGGAGGAAGGGAAGCTGCCTGCAATGCCGTATGTATCTTTTCCTGTAGTACGTCATTGTCCCACGGTTTGAGAACAAAGTCTGTCGCACCGCTTTTAAGTGCTTTTACTGCTAGCTCCACATCCCCGTAAGCAGTAAGCATGATAACAGGCAGACCGGGTACGATCTCCTGTATGCGGCGAAGCCAGAACAGGCCTTCGTTGCCGGTGTTGACACCTGCTGAGAAATTCATGTCGAGGATAACGAGATCGACAGGCATAGTATCGAGTACTGAAAGTATCTTATTGGGGTTTGATGCGGTTTCGACCCGTTCGAATTCGTCTTCCAGCAATAATTCGAGTGACGTCAGTACACTTTTATTATCATCTACTATAAGAACTGTCCCTGCTTGCATACGATCTATTTTTTCGTAAAGGTATCCGCTTCCGGAATACTTTGCAAGCGAGCGTCAAAATATTTGACACTTATTTATTCAGATCTTCGAGTAGCTTTATTCCGGCACGGAACTTCACAGATTTGCGAGGTGCTATCATAACTGGTTCTCCGGTTTTGGGATTTCTGGCCGGACGAGCGGTTTGCTGCCAGGGGTGAAATGTTCCGAAACCGATCATTGTGACAGGCTCGCCTTGTTGTAGTGCATTTGTAGATGCTTGAAGTATCGATTGCAATACAGCCTTCACGTCTTTTTTCTTTAATCCTGTATCTTCCGTTACATATTGGATCAACTCGTTTTTATTCATGTTCTCGTTTTTTTTAATGTATATTTTACTAATAAACTTCTATCTTTTTTACGGTAGAAGCAGAGTGTAATTTTGGTATGTAAAGAACCTAAAATTGAACGTATTATACGGAGTATACTATCTTTGCTATTGGATAATATATCCTCCTGTGTATCTCAGGAGGCTTTTGGAGTATGTCCTATCAATTTAAATGAGTTCGTTCAGAACTCGGTTATTTACGGCGGTAAAGGTAATAAATATTGGTAATTAAAAACAATCTAACATCAGTGTTATCAAAGAATAGAGTAAAATAAAACGTTTTAAGAAGTTCATTTTAGTCC
>NZ_JAMBQG010000032.1:0-35128 GCF_023369805.1 Parabacteroides leei | reverse complement strand
ATACGACGAATATTAAGCCTTATTACCTAATTAATGAAAAAATAGTCGCATAGACAAAAAAAGAGGAACGACTATTTTTGCCAAAAAAAGAAGGGGATGTGCCTTAGTTTTGACACATCCCCTTCTTACTTATGATAGAAATATACTACGTATCTATTACATAACCTACAATTTACATAACAGGTGCATCCGGAGCTTTACCTGGTTTTGGAGCTTCACCTTCCTTGTAATCAGGTAACGATCCCATTTCATATTTTTCCGGACCATAGCGAAGAGTCGATGCCATGATTTCATCCCATGTAATCGGTTTACCGGTATAAGCTGCTTCACGTCCAAGAATAGCAACCTGAGTAGAATAGGCCAATGCTTCTGCCTGATTTATTTTTTTATCCAAACGAATTGATTCAACCAAATGAACATGTTCCTGATCGTATGGATTCTTAACAGGCTTATTCTGATAGTCATATTCCCAAAGCGTATTTCCATTGTAATCTACAATCTTGATCTCTCCTCTATCATTTAACTGAGCGACCCCTTTGGTTCCATAAACCTGTTCAGACACATTCCCATCACAACCATCGATCTGACGAGCAGTAGCCAACATCCGTTTGTTATTATTATAATAATAGTCTACGCTAAAAAAGTCATAAATATCTCCGGTCAGACGTTGCGCACGACCTCCGAAACCAACTGCACGAACCGGGCGGTCTTCCATGAACCAAGTTACAACATCAATATTATGGATTGCCTGATCCAATAGGTGGTCACCACTTAACCATTTGATATTAAACCAATTTCGAATACAATATTCCATATCGCTCCACTCGGGCCGTTTCCGCTTATTCCACCAGGCACCCTGATCCCAATGAGCAGAAGTTGATACTATATCACCTATCAACCCGTTCTTTACCTGAACATAAGCTTCCCAATAATCCTTACGATGACGACGCTGATTACCCGTTACTACAGTCAACCCTTTAGAAGTAGCCACTTTCGCCGCTGCAATTACCGTACGGATACCAGTAGGATCGACAGCGCAAGGTTTTTCCATAAAAATATGCTTACCTGCTTCCACTGCCGCTTTGAATTGTTCCGGACGGAAATGTGTTGGTGTACAAAGCAAAACAACATCAATATCATTCATTGCCAACACCTTCTTATACGCATCAAAGCCCAAAAAACAGTTGGTATCAGGCACCTCATTTTTAAACTGTTCCGATAATACTTTCCGGCAAGTAGCCATTCGGTCGGGGAATAGATCGGCCAATGCGATAATAGATACATTCGGACCAGATTTAAGGAATTGTGTTGCAGCTCCAGTTCCACGATCGCCACAACCTACCAATGCCGCTTTCAATGGTTTACCATCAGGAGCTACGTCTACGAAAGAAAACATACCCAATTCTTCCGGAGAATAATTTTTCACAGCTTTACCTGCATCCTGTTGTTGTGTACACGAGGTCATTACAGCCGACGACATACCCAATGGTATTCCGGCACCCAGCAAAGCTGTGTTTGTTAAGAAATCTCTTCTTTTCATGGTATTTAAAATAAATAGTATAGTTATCTAACGCTCAAATATATGAATTCAAAAATAAATAAACAAACTTAGTTATAGATTTATACACCAGATTTCTAGATGCATAGAGGCTATATATATGTATTTTATACAATAAGACAATAGATATTGTACAAAAGACGCCAAGTATATAACCGGACTCCCTTTATCCTGTAATACAATAACTAAAAAAGTCTAAACGGGAAGAGCTTTGTTTTGCAAAGCATATTTTTCGTACCTTTGAAGTCTAAACAATAACATTTATTATGATGAAAAACTCAAATTATCTTCTCCTCCTAGGATTAGGTCTTAGCACTTTATTCTCCTGTAAAGAGACAAAAGCACCAGATCCAGTTTATCCTATCCCGACACCTGAACAGGTCGAATGGCACAAAATGGAAACTTACGCTTTCGTCCATTTTGGTTTGAATACGTTTAATGATCTCGAATGGGGATACGGAGACACTCCCGCCTCCACCTTCAACCCGACGAATCTGGACTGTGACCAATGGGTTCGTACTATCCAGGCTGCCGGACTCAAGGGAGTAATCCTCACCGCCAAGCATCACGATGGTTTCTGCCTGTGGCCGACCGCAACGACAGAGTACAGTGTCAAAAACTCTCCCTGGGAAGACGGAAAAGGAGATATGGTAAAAGAGCTATCGGATGCCTGTCACAAATATGGCTTGAAATTCGGGATCTACCTCTCTCCCTGGGATCGTAACAGTGCAAATTACGGACAACCCGGATATGTAGAGAAATTCCATGCTCAGCTTCACGAACTGGTTTGCAACTATGGCCCTCTATTTGAATATTGGTTCGACGGAGCCAACGGAGGAAACGGTTGGTATGGCGGAGCTAACGAATCCCGCTCTATCGATCCTAACACTTACTACAAATACGAAGCTGCTGTCGATACAATCAAAAAATATAATCCATCCGTTATGATTTTCGGAGGAACCGAACCGACTATCCGCTGGATCGGCAATGAAGAAGGTTGGGCTGGAGATACGCAATGGAGTATGTTCACCAAGAAAGAGGGTGTTCACTACCGCCAGAGCCAGTGGGGACTGGAAGACGGCGACCAATGGCTGGGTGGCGAATGCGATGTTTCCATTCGTCCAGGTTGGTTCTATCATGCACGTGAAGACCACCAGGTCAAATCATTATCCCATCTGGTGGATTTATATTACCGTAGTGTCGGACACAATGCGAACTTCCTATTAAACTTCCCTGTTGCCCTAAACGGTCAGATCAGTCCAACCGACTCTATCCGCGCTGTCGAATGGTATCAAACAATACGAAACGACTTGAAAACGGATCTTTTGAAAGGTGCTGCCGTTGAAGCCAGCAACTCCCGTGGCGGTCAGTTCAAGGCTGGTAAAGTCAATGACGGAGACTGGGATTCTTACTGGGCGACAGAAGACGGAGTAACAAACGGAACACTTACATTCACATTTAAGAAGCCGACAGATGTAAACCGTTTGATGATACAGGAATATATACCTTTAGGCCAACGCGTAAAAGCCTTTACTATCGAGACAGAAAAAGACGGACAATGGGTACCGGTCGAAGCTGCCGACTCAACCACTACAGTAGGTTACAAACGTATCGTTCGTTTCCAGACCGTAAAAGCCGATAAGATACGGATCAATTTCGAAGAGTCACGCGGCCCGCTGTGTATTAATAATGTAGAGGCTTTCCTTGCTCCTGCTTTATTAACCGAACCGGCCATCCGCCGTGACCTGAAAAACAGGGTTACCATCCGGGTAGAAGATAAAGGTTCGGAACTTCATTATACAACCGACGGTACAGAACCGACAAAAGATTCTCCCCGTTATACAGAACCCTTTACTTTTGCTAAGAGAGGAACGATCAAAGCTATCTCATACGACCGCACATTTGACAAAAGTAGTCCTGTATCAACAAAAGAATTGGATATTCCGGCTTCCGACTATACAGTCATTTACCCAAAAGACGAAAAAACATCGGTTATGTTCGATGGAAACGGATATACCACCTTCTATTTACCAAAAGGGAAGCAAGAGATCGAAATACAATTGGCAAGTGAAGTTACAATTTCAGGATTCCGGTACGTACCGAATCAGGGACGTGATGCAGGCGGACATGTTTCAAACTATCAATTGTACGTCAACAACAAGAAGGTCACGGAAGGAGAATTCTCCAACATCAAGCATAATCCGATCGAACAGGAAATTAGCTTTCCAGCTGTAAAAGGGGATAAAATACGTTTTGTGGCAACACGGATCGTAGATAATCAATCACAGGCAGGGATTGGAGAGTTTTCGGTAATAACGAAATAAGGATTCAGTATTTATCAAATGTGAACCAATGAAGTCGACTTCTACAAGGTCGGCTCCATTGGTTCATTGTTCATGACGAATAGGTCATAAACCAATGCGTTACTTTCTCACTATATGTTTTTGAGATAGGGATATCCGGAACCTTTTCTACACCTAATTCAAGATAAACACCATCTTTTTCGCGACGGATTACCTTTACCTGGTCAAAATTGACCATATATGAACGGTGACAGCGTAATACATTCGTCTCAGCTAGACTTTCCTCAATGGCTTTCAAAGAGTTACGCAGCATAAATTTGGTCAGGACTCCCTTATTAAGGTACCAGATACAAACATAATTATCAGCAGATTCTATATATAAAAGATTACTCCGTTTTACCGATAGACGTAACTCACGCTTCTCATCATAAAAAGAGAATACAGACAGCCTATTTGCCACCTCGGTCCTGTCTTCCTCCAATAAACGTAACTGACGTTCTTTCTCCTGATAGGAAAAATACAGGTGTAAGACGGAATAAGGCAATAATAATACCAGACTCGTATTAATGGACGATTCCTTAAAAGCACTCAGATATTCCCTCTCCGGATTAAGCACCAGCGTATAAATCGTATAAAACAATGACATAAAAAAAATCTCCAACAGTATCCACAACGCGTATCCTCCGATCGTAATCTCATGTTTACGCCCCCAGTAATACATCACGATCCGGCTAATAACGACAACCAACACTCCTGTCAGAATGATCAGACTTGAAAAAACAAAAAACTTGAATTCCGAAACCGAATACCAACTGGAAGAACTGAACGGCTTATAGATATTTATAAACACCAAAGCAAAAAGTGCCGTCAGCAGGATCAGACGAACGATATTCGATTTCCCATAAATATATGCAGGGATTTTATAACCTAACATTCCCATATTTTTGCCTCTTATTTGATAACAAATGTACTATAAATCCTGATATATTCGCCCCACATATAAGAAATTCGCCCCTATATTCGACTTTCTACCCCTTTGGAGAGTCACTAAAACCATTTATTTGGCGGAGTTGTTTTTATAGTGTTTGTTTGCAGTAAAAAATAGAACGTTATGGATATTTCACTTCGCACACAACAACTTAACAGCCTTTTTTCGTACGATAAAAAGACCTGTCTGGAAGAAAGTCGTTTAGATATAATCCCCTTTCGTTTCACACAAACGATAGCTGCCAGCGAAATCGACGAATTCCAAAAAGAACTTGCAACGACAGACTTCTGTACCGTTACCGATGACCATATCCAGGAAAATAAAACATTCAATTATACCATATTCGCTCCATCCGGAAAAGAAAAACGGGATAAAGCGATCATTCTCCTGCATGGTCTGAACGAACGTACCTGGGAAAAGTATCTGACCTGGGCTGAGTACCTGACAGAAACAACCGGAAAACCAGTCATTCTTTTTCCCATCGCTTTCCATATGAACCGTACTCCTGGTAGCTGGTGTAATCCACGGGCCGTCTTACCCTGGGTTGGACAGCGTAAACTAAAAATCAATGATCTGGCCAACTCCACCTTCGCCAATGTGGCATTAAGCAGCCGTTTGTCTATCAATCCGCTACGCTTTTATGCTTCCGGTCGCGAATCGGTCTATAATCTTTGGCAACTGGTACATGAAATAAAGGATGGGAAACACCCCTTATTTAAAGAAGACACTTCCATCAACCTGTTCGCCTATTCAATCGGTGCGTTACTGTCGCAGGTATTACTATTGAGCAATCCGGAGAAGATGTTCAGTGACACACGCCTGTTTATGTTTTGCGGCGGTTCGATCTTCAGCCAGATGAACGGAAGCGCACGCGACATTATGGATCAGGAGGCGTTTGACAGCCTGCAACGCTTTTATCGTCATGACTTTTTGGAGAATCGTTCGTTACCGACATCTTTCAAAAATGATTTTCTGGAACAGGCCTTCAAAGCGATGATACGTCCGGATGTATTACAAGATTACCGAGAGTCGTTCTTTCAGCGGGCCTGCAACCGGATCAAAACCATCTCATTAAAGAAAGATATCGTGATGCCAACAAATGGAGTAATCCAGGCAATAGGGAAAGTATCTGACAAGATACTGGAGGAAATTGATTTCCCATTCCAGTATTCTCATCAGATACCTTTTCCGTTTCGATCAAAAGCAGATCAAACACTCGTGAATCAAGCATTCAACCATATCTTTAGCAAAGCAGCCGCATTCCTGTAGAAAGAATGTTTTGTTATCTATTATGCAAAGCGTTATCTCAGTATTTTATGCAGCCAGGGAATTATCAGCTCATTTTTAAAATAATGGGAAGATGGATCAACATTTACCAATTCGAAATAAGCCTGTGGAGTCAGACCTTCCGAAAGGTGCTCCACATCATTTCTCTTAGTTTTATCGGCAAACTTCGGATAATGATGAAGTTCCACATTTTCAGGCTTCCCGCAATCATCATAAGCTGCCTGAATCAGACGGAAATCGCGATCAAGGCCTCCTTCCGTAAAAATGATCGGACGGGGAGCGAGAGAGGCTGCAACATCCGGAAAGTTGAAATACTTCCAATAGTCAGGAATCAAATGACGGATAGAGTTAGGAAAAGGTCGCCTGTTTTCTTTATTCGGTGCCGTCATAACAACAGCCCGTTCCTGTGTCTGACATAAAAAATCATTATACACAAATGCATAAATATCCTTATCCAATACACCTAAAACCATCATAGGCTCTGTTCCCAACGAAAAACCGCTTACTACAATCCGATCTGTTTTTATGAAAGACTGTTTTTTCATCCACTTCAATACCTGCATATCCAGATAAGAGGTGTATCCAAGCCAACTCCAGCCCAGTTCCAGCAAATAACGGGAAACCACGTCATAATCATAATTCCATCCTTTATCATAACACTCAAGGTCGGAAGCTTCGCCGGCCGCAGCATTATCAACAGCAACAGCCACATAGCCTTCCTTTACAAGGTTCAAAGCCATTGTCACTTTCGGATCGGTCGTATCTTCTGTTAACTTAGGACATATACCAGGTTCTCCTGCCAGCCCTTCCTTTGTTCTTCCAGACCCCGGGATACACAAGATACCGGGAACAGCATCCTTCAGGTTATCCGGTTTCAATACAAGAAAAGTCGATACACTCTTAGAAAATGGATAAAACTCCCATTTTTCTATTGTATATCCATCCCTTTTTTCCGTTTTGACACAAACAGGATCGGGCTGATTCTTCACCTCCGGGAATTTCATAATTGTAACCATAGCACTTCGGACACTATCTTGCCATTGCTCAAATTCGTCGCCGGACATACCCGCCCGATAAGCAAACTTCGGATGCGTATCTTTCAGCATCTCATGTACAATACCATATGAACTCAGAAAGCGCCCATCCGGACGATCCGATTTCGGAACTGCATGTTCCTGGGGGTTATAATTCTGCGAATAACCGGTCAGGAAGAAACTACAGATTAAAAGAAGAAGAACAGTTCTTTTCATTTTCATCAGAATTTAATAGTATACAATAAAAAAAGCCGGACATAAATAATACATCCAGGCTCTTTTCCATTTTAATTATCATAGCCCGGAGTCTGTTTGATCTCCGGATCACCGTTCAAAACCTCAACATCTACAGGCCACAACATCATATAAGACTGATCGTCTGTCAAAATAGGTAACGTACTACCATAATGCGCTTTAGCAGAAAAGACAAATGGTTTACCGTTGGCATCCTTCAGACGAAGAAGGTCGAACCAACGACAACCTTCACCAACAAACTCCTTATCACGCTCCTGTAAAATAGCCCATTCATTATCCGCAAAACTACCTCCTTTATATTCATGCCCCGCAAATTTATCACCGTAAGCACGTTGGCGGACATCATTAATATATTTCGCACACTGAGCCGAGTTTCCTAAACCGTTTTCACACTCTGCCAGCATTAGCAACACATCCGAGTAACGGTAAATAGGAACGTCCGAATCATAGTAGTGAGTACCTCCATCGGTATGACCTATCAGCTTTTTCCAACAAGCACCACGGGTTTTTCCTTCAAATAAATATTGAAAGAAGGTCGCATCCAGACGCGAATCGTCTTTATCATAGATATCTACAAACGCTGTCTTATATTCATAGCGAAGCGGCCCTGCCGTCAACAACTTCAAAGGATCTGCATCATACCTATTACCATCCAGGTCTGTTGCATTCGTGAAAAGAGCGACATTATAGAACCAATTCGCTCCCCAATTGGTCAGTTCGTTTTTGTCGAAACACAAAGTAAAAATAAGTTCCTTATTTTTCTTTCCTTCCGGTGTCCATAAACCGGCGTAGTCCGTTACTAACTCAAATTGTTGATTCAAAAGGTTCGACAAGGCAGTTTTTGCTGTTTGCAAATCGCTGTTACCCGGATCGACTGTGGTTACCGAAGCAATATGGCCTCCCTCTCTATCCGCACCTGTCGTCACCTTGGCAGACCACATATAAATCTTTGCTTTCAACATTTCCGTTGCATAATACGACCATTCATACAAAACGGAAATCTTCTTATCAGCCTTAGCGAAGAACTCTTCCGATTTATTTATATCCGTTTTAATAAAGTTCAATGTTTCTTCCGGAGTTGAACGAGCCTTGTATAAGGCTGTAATATCAATGTTACCCTCTGTGACAGTCGGCTCCGTTTCCAGCGGAACCCCACCAAACGTACGATAAAGATAAAAATAATAATAAGCACGCAAACCATAGGCTTGTCCGAGATAGAATGATTTCTCGGCTTCGCTCATATAGTCGATATCCCTGTCTACATTTTTTATAAACAGATTTATATGCATGATACCCGGATATAGCTCATACCAATCCTTAATACCTGTATTATCTTTGGTCAGCAAGTTATTTGTCATAGGGGGACCATATACTCCTTCCCCCATAGAGGTAACATCGCTTATAAGAAGTTCGCTTCTGAACTCTCCCAAAGTAACCGGCATCTGGTATTTACTTCTCAAATCGGCATGGATACCAGTCATGAACATCTCAGCCTGTGACTTTTGATTCCAGAAGTTAGTTGAGCCGTAATAATCTTCAGGCGACAAATCTAATGAATCGCAGGAGTTAAGTCCTATCATCCCTGCTAATAATATGCTTATGCTATAAAATAACTTTTTCATAATCTATCTTATTAGAATGTAACATTTAGGCCAAACACAACCGATCTGGGCATCGGATAGCCACCATTCTGACTAACACCATATTCAGGAGTAGCCATATTCTTAGCTGCCGTGATATAACCCAAATTCTGAGCTGTAACAGACACATTAACTTTACTCAAACCCGTCTTCAGAATCCAGTTCTGGGGCAATGTATATGCCAGACTTACTTCACGGAAAGCAAGGTAGTCGCCACGATAGCAATTGATATCCGAAATTCTGTCATAATTACGCTTTCCCAAGAAGTCAGCCCATCCATAAACAGGATATTTTCCATTCGGATTGGTTTCCGACCATGAATCTTTTATCAAAGAAATAGTATTGAATGTTCCCTGCATATTCCCCATGATCCAAGGTGTTTTAAAATCGTGCACCCAGAATCCAAGAGCATAATCGAGGCGACAATTCAGTGACAAACCTTTCCAGGATGTATTGATATTAAAACCTCCTGTCCAGTGAGGAATCGTATTACCCAGCTTCACCCGATCATAATCGTCGATAACTCCATCACCATTTACATCAAGCCATTTAACATCACCGGCCTGTATAGGTAAACCTTTTTCTTTTTCAGCATCCGACATCTTGGCCCATGCATCAGGTCCATACAGAACTTTTGCATCCGCACCATTCTCGGTATAAGTAGATCTGTCGATTAAGTTACCGGCAATTTCACTCTCACTTTTATAAATACCCAACGATTTAAAGCCGTAGATAACACCATATTCCTGTCCTTCCTGATAGCCGCCTACCCATTTTTTCTCATAACTTCCATCAGACAATTTATTACCAGTATAAACCTGATAAGCATCCTGCATATTATTTGGCAGACCGTTATATGGTAATGATACTATTTTATTTTTATTATATGCCGTATTCATACTAACCGTAAACCTCCAGTCTTTCGTGCGCAAGATATTGGCTGTGAGTTCCAACTCCATACCCTGGTTCTGTACTTCTCCGTTATTCGACAGGAAAGAAGAAACACCGCTATGAGAGGGTAATGTAATTTCCGCAAACTTATCTTGTGTATGTCTGTTGTAGTAGGTAAAATTCAATACGTACTTATTATTGAGGAAACCCAGATCCAAACCTGTTTCAAACGTATACGACTTTTCCCATCGCATTGTCGGATTAGGCAGATCGTTCAACATCAAAGGAACTTTACCGTTATAATTGGCAACAGTCTTTCCATTTTTGTCTTTCATAATACCATAAGAACCCTGCACGGTATAATAATCGAGTCCGGTTACAATATTGCCGTTGGCATCGAGCACTCCCGATACATTTCCATTAGCACCATAGCTGGCACGCACCTTTGCATAAGAAAGCACATCCGCCATATCTTCCATAAAACCCTCTTTCGAAAATACCCAACCACCGGAAATACCGGGGAATGTTCCCCAACGATTATCTTTCGGTAATTTTGAATATCCGTCACGACGCAGAACCAGACTCAGCAAGTATTTAGATTTATAATCGTAATTTACTCTACCGAAGAATGAAAGAATACGCTGGCGGTAATGCCATGAATCAATTTGTCTTACACCGGAAGCTGTCGATGTGTAATTCAGATCCTGAAAATCGGACAACGACGAACCATAACCGGAAGCAGAGAAGCCTTTCTTGTAAGAATCATAATATTCCACACCCAGCATAGCATCCAGCGTATGATCCTGCAAGAAAGTAGTCTGATAATTCAAAATGCCATTGTATGTCTGATCCAGTAAACGCTCATGTTTGTTGGATGTACTATGGTTGGTATCGTAGACTGGCCCAGTAGCTACAATATAATCGCCTTTAAAAAACTCGCGACTATCGTCAAAATAATACCAGGCTCCGGTAGCTTTAAAAGTCAATCCCTTCATAATATTAAAAGTGAATGACTGGCTCATATTGAACTTGTCGGCGTTATTATCGTAATTCAAAGCATCTTCATACACTTTTGCCGTGGTCCACCCACGTGCGTAAGAAGCTACGGCAGGTCCGGCCAACCAATCGCCATCGGGGCTTTTTACCCTGAAAGTAGGAGGTACGGACAATGTGGTACTGAAAAAATTAGTCTCACCGGCATATCCGGCAGCGCCATCGTCCCATTTTGAATCGGTAAACGATAAAGAAGAATTGGAAGTCAGCCAAGGCTTGATCTTATAGTCGGCATTGATGGTAAAGTTCAACCGGCGATACCAGTTATTCACAGCATTACCTTCACTATGATTGTATCCCAGGCTGGCATAATAATGTCCTTTATCATTTCCACCCGAAACACTTAGGTTGTAATCCTGCGAGATAGCCGGCGATTTGATATTATAATCCTTTAGCTGATTATCGGCATAGATAAGCTTCTGACCCTGATTAACAGGATCATCCATTGTTTGCCAACCCTGTTTCAACAGGAAAGCCAGGTCGTCGGTATAATTCATTACGCCCCAAACAGCCGTATTATCTTTGTTTCCGTTCAGTACATTTCCGTTAGCATCAAAATAACGGTTACCCGTACCATAAGGCTGCGTACCGGAAAGCGTAGCATCACTGGCAAAGCCACGCCAGTTTCCCGATTGATCCTGCCAGATATGAGAAGAACGATGAAAAGCCGAGCGCATATAATAAAGATAATCGTGCGCATCTAAAAATTCATATTGGCTATGAAAGAAATTCAATCCGACTTTAGCACTCAGATTCACTTCCGTCCGACCAGCTGTTCCTTTCTTGGTTGTGACCAGGACAACACCGTTGGATGCACGTGCCCCGTAAATAGCAGTAGCACCGGCATCTTTCATCACTTCCATCGATTCGATATCTTCGGGATTAACATCGCTCAACGATTCACGAACCGCTCCGTCGATGATAATTAAAGGGGAACCGCTACCATCCAAGTTAGTTCCTCCACGCAGAACCAGTGTAGGTGTTGCATTCGGCTTACCACTTGTCTGCTGCACTCTCAATCCTGCCACTGCTCCTGATAACGCCTGTGCAGGATTGGTATAAGTACCGTTGGCCAATACCGAGTTATCGACCTTAGCGATAGAGTTGGTCATTTTCGAGCGGAGTTGCGTTCCACCATAACCGGTGATGACCACTTCTTCCAATGTTTTGTTATCTTCTTTGAGAGATATCTTCAAAAAAGGGTTTTGTCCCACCGGCAAAGTCTGCGTCATATAACCGATATACGAGATTATCAACTTCGCACCTTTATCGACTTGCAAACTAAATTGCCCGTCAATATCGGTTATGGTTCCGTTGCTCGTTCCATCCTCTATGATGTTAGCACCGATAATAGCCTCACCCTTTATGTCGGTTACAGTACCTTTTATCGTAACCTTTTCCTGTTGTACGACCTGATTTACCCGGGCAGCTTTAACTTCTGCTTTGCGGATCATCACCTGCCGGTTACGAATATTATATTCCAGGTTCGTACCGGAAAAAATTTGTTTAAGAATCTCTTCTACAGGCTTATTGTGTACATCTACATTTACGCGGTGAGACAGATCAAGATCCGTATCGTAGATAAAAATAAACTGACTATTCTTTTCAATCCACTCCACAACACTTTTCAGCGTTTGGTTTTCCATGGAAATGGTGAAATTGGTTTGTTCTGCATAAGTCAGTTCGCTATTGTTGGCATTAGAATTGCCAGGAAATGTTAAAAAAATTGCCAAACTCATACATTTTGTGAAATCAGGCATGAGTTTTATTCTATTTATATTCTTTTTCATATATTCGATTGTTTTTTCTATTATTTCGAGGAAAATAATTAGATCACTTTCTAAACCAGGTAGTACTGCAAATACTATCTGGTTTGTTCATTCTACTACTTTTTCACTTATATCATAGGCAACAAATGTTTTTATGGTTCATACTATTATTTAAGGCTCACATATATTTCTTTCGATTCGCTCATTGTATATTTTAAAGGAAATGACAAACAAAGATTATCCAACACATCTTTGATATCGGGAAGCAGATCCAGTTTGCCGGTAATCGACATAGCAGCCACTCCTGACGTATACTGAATCCGGCAACCATAATACAAGGCCAACTTACTGAAAACCTCATCAAGATGCTTCTGACTTATTTTAAGCATGTTTTCTTTCCAACTTATATACTCGGAAACATCCACTTCGCGTACCTGCGTTTGATTTCCTTTAATGTCGATCAGCTGGTTCGGCTTCAGTTGCACTTCGTGCTTGTCTTCCGTAGCCACCACGACACTTCCCTGTACCAGCACAACCGATGCAGAAGTCTCTTTTCCATAGGCCGAAACATTGAAGGATGTACCCAACACACGGATATCAAATCCTTTCGTCTTGACTATAAACGGACGATGGGGGTTCTTCGCCACATCCAGATATACTTCGCCTTCTACCAGTATTTCGCGTTTATCGTCAGCAAAAACTGCCGGATAAATAACCTTGCTGCCAGAATTTATATACATTTTCGTCCCATCTGAAAAGACAATGTCCACCCGTTTACCATCGGGTACAACAATTTTATGCATTTCATTTTTCAGAACAGGCGCTTCCGCTGTCTGATTATCCAAAACATATTGTCCAAGGTTTAAACTATCACCCGCATCATATTTCAGAAAGGATTCGTTTTTAAGGTTCACCGCTTGATTACCGGTTACCAGAGTTACTTCTCCATTATTTATTGTCGTTGTATCATTCAATAAAGCGATGTCTAATCCGGAGGGAGTTGCAGTATCGGCTATCCACCAAGTGGCAACAAACAGTAGCCCGACAACAGCCGCCGCAGAAACAGTCCACCAATAAAGCCGACGCAGCTTCGAACGCGACCGAATCTCCTTCACCTGCCCCATCACAAACCGGAAAGAATCGTCAATTTCGCGATCGTCAACCGTGTCGGCTTTCCGAATACGTTCCGCCAGCCTACGACTTGTTTGTAGAAACTCGTCCGGAGAGTATGTCGGTTTATTTTTTTTCATGCTACATTTCTTTAATAGGAAAACGGTGCAGGGAAAAAAACATACTCAAAAAAAGAAAAGAAAATATCAATCAGATTAATTTTTTTCTCCACCACCGGAAAAAAAATATTCACGCAGATGGACTAACGCCCGTGACAAAAGATTCCGGCACGATTGCAAATTCATATCCAGAATAACTGTGATTTCCTTATAACTTAGTTCCCTTATATAATATAGGTATAGGATTTCACGCTGGCGGGGGGATAAAGAGGCGATGGCGGCAGCCAATTTCTTCTCATTGATCATGTCTGTATCATCTTTTGCAAATAAAGAATTGATAATTTCTTCATTTAGGGAAAAAAAGTCCTGATATTCCTCAATCGTTTCCATCCGACATGAAGACTGAATAGCGTCGAGCAATTTGTTTCTGAAAGCACAAAGTAAATAAGCCTCTGGATTATCGGTAGGGTGCAGATTCTTACAGTTCAAAATAAGTTTGACGAAAAGGTCCTGAATCGTATCGATCACCAGTTCACGGTTTCCAACCATGCGGATGCCATATGCATACAACAAAGAATAGAAACGGCGATAGATTTTCCCAAAAGCTATCTCATCCCTTTGCAGGAAGTCATTCCAGCATTCAACATCGTTGTGTCTTGTTTCATCCATAGTATTATCTCATCGTCTCCCTCTTGAATATCATCCCGATAACGGAAAAATCAGTAGATAAACACAAATATAGTTATAGTTTCCACAAAACAAAGCCTTTAACAAAATAATTTTAATATATCAGGGCGTATTTTACGCAATTATTACATACACAAAGGGAATAAATAATATATTTTCCAATAATAAACGAGATAAAACACAAAGGACGCAGACTTACACAAACCTATTAATTGAAAAATTAATAATATCTGCATGAGTCTGCGTCCTGTATATACTGTCCGCTTTGTCAGTGTTTCTTAACAGCGGGGCTGCTATTTGTTTTATTCAAGTGTAATTACTTTATACTTCGGAACCAATGTTTTCATGATCACCCATCCGATCAGATAAGCGACAGAACATACACAGAAGATAATGAAATATCCGGCAGGTTTGCCTTCAAACCCCATAAAGATCATATGAGTTTCATCGGCGTAAACAAACAGATTACCGGCCACCTTTTGCAAGATCATCGAACCGACACCACCAGCCATACCACCGATGCCTGTAATACTTGCAATCGCTGATTTCGGGAACATATCACCTACTGTAGAGAAAATATTAGCCGACCAGGACTGGTGGGCCGCACCACCGATGCCGATCAAAATAACCGGGAACCAGGGAGAAATAGTACCTAACGGCTGTGCCAACAATACCACCAACGGGAAAAAGGCAAAGATCAACATCGCTTTCATACGAGCGGCATACGGATTCATTCCGGTACGGTTGATAAATATAGTAGGAAGTTTACCTCCGTAAATAGAGAGCATCGTAATTGCATATAAAGTAAAGATCAAAGCCATTCCCAGGGGATCAGACGTTTTAATACCGAACTGTGTATTCAGATAAGAAGGTGTCCAGAAAAGGAAGAACCACCATACACCGTCCGTCATGAATTTACCGGCAATGAACGACCACGTCTGCTTATAACTAAAACATTGCAAGAAACCTATTTTCTTCTCTTCTTCCTCTGTTTTTGCGATACCGCCATCTTCATCCTTATCCTGTTCAATATAAGCTAATTCGGCAGCATTTACATGTTTACTTTTATTAGGAGTAGTGTACATGAATACCCACATTCCCATCCAGATAAAACCGAGCGCACCGATCACGATAAAAGCCATTTCCCAACCCAGCCATTTAGCTAACGGCGGAATAGATAACGGAGCAATCAAGGCACCGATAGAAGCACCGGCATTAAATATAGAAGTAGCATAAGCACGATCTTTCTTCGGAAAATACTCGGCTGTCACCTTAATAGCCGCCGGGAAGTTACCGGCTTCACCCAATGCCAATACACAGCGGGCAACCAGGAAGCAATACATACTGACGGTAGCCAGAACCACTACCACATCACCTGTTGCAGCGATCAGTTCGGCGGCACTGTTCATCCCAACATAATGTTCTGTTACGATACCGCAACCGGCATGCATACAGGCACCTACCGACCAAACACCAATCGACCAGAGATATCCTTTCTTTGTTCCCATCCAGTCGATAAAACGACCGGCGAACAACATACAAATAGCATATACAATAGAAAATACGGATGTAATCGTTCCATAATGGGATTCGTTCCAATGGAATTCGGGTTTGATAAATTCGTCCCAGGTTAGTGATAAGACCTGACGATCGAGATAATTTACTGTCGTTGCGAAAAACAACATCGCACAGATTGTCCATCTGTACTGGGTCATTTTCTGACCCACATTGCCTAATGTGCTCATTTCTTACTGGTTTTTCATGATTTGCGGCAAATATATATCATTTTTTTTAATTACAAAGCATATTGTGTGTGCGAATACATCGTAATTTGTATTTAATAATAAAACAACTATAAGATAGGTTATCTTTTTCGGGAAGTTTCACGCACCGATAAATGAGTAGGTACGACGATCTGCCGGGGCTTCTCCCGTTTCTTTATCTGCTTGAGGAGCAAATTACAACACTCCTCTCCCATCTTATAGGTTTGATGAGTGACAGCAGTCAAGGCAGGCTCCACATAATTGGAATGAAGCTCATCCGTATAACCGATCAGAGCGATATCAGCAGGGATACAGAACTGATGCTTTTTGATTTCCTTCATCGCAGCAAAAGCCAGTGTGTCATTCATCGCCAGGATTGCATCCGGCGGCTCCGGCAGTGAAAGTAACTGGTAACAACCTTCCCGCCCCTCTTCATAGGTCATCTTTTTACATACAATCAAATCATTTTCCACCGACAAGCCTCGTTCCTTCAGAGCCTCGATATATCCGTCGCGACGTTGCCGCACGATTGCCAGATGATCGGAACCTCCCAGAAAAGCAACTCGCTTCGATCCGGTTTGCAACAGATGCAGAGTGGCCACCCGCGCCGACTCCATATTATCCGCCACTACTGAAGGAATATCTTTCGGCATACACACACGGTCGAAAAAGACCAATGGGATATCCATATCAGACAATGAAAGGAAATGAGAGTAGTCAATCGTCTCCTGCGAAAGACAGGCCAGTATTCCCTCTACCCGCATGTTCACCAGATCCTCCACACAATGCAGTTCCTGTTCATACTGTTCATAAGAAGAGGTGATGATCACAGAATAGCCATGTTTTCGCGCAACATCATTAATGCCGCTGATAATGGAAGAATAGAAATGAGTCACCAGATCAGGCACGATAATGCCTATTATACGCGGAGTATTTTTCAACAAACTGAGCGCAAACGGATTAGGACGATAATTCCACTGTTCGGCAAGAGCCTTTACACGCTCACGCATTTCAGGGCTGATCTCGTAGCTATCGTTCAATGCCCGCGAGACGGTCGAAACGGAAACTCCCAGTTCGTTTGCGAGGTCTTTCAGTGATATGTGTCTTTTCCTGGCCATCCGGTTTATTCAGTGACACAAATATAAGATTTTTCTGATAGCTCGGGTTCAATTCTTCTCTTTTATTACGCAAACGTTTGCGTAGATTTTTTCATATAACAAGGTTATAATCAACATACAAAAGCTATACATTTGGCTTCTGACAACTTTAATCATACAAATTATGAATTATTCATATTGCGGAAAAACCGGGATGAAAGTTCCCGTCCTGAGCTATGGCGCATCGTCGTTAGGCAGTGTATTTCACGAGACGCGCGAAGCAGAAAGTATCGAAGCTGTCTTTACAGCAGTAGAAAACGGGATGAATTTCATCGACGTCTCACCCTACTACGGTCATTACAAAGCAGAAACCGTCCTGGGAAAAGCCTTAAAAGAAATACCACGCGACACTTATCTGCTTTCCACCAAAGTGGGCCGTTACGGGAAAGAGGGTGTCAACACCTGGGATTACTCTGCCCAACGAGCAACCGAAAGCGTTTACGAAAGCATGGAACGGCTACATATCGAACAGATCGACTTGATCAATGTACACGACATCGAATTTGCCGACCTCAACCAGGTAGTCAATGAAACACTCCCAGCCTTGGTGGAACTACGCGAAAAAGGTATCGTAAAACATGTGGGCATCACCGACCTGCAACTGGAGAACCTCCAGTGGGTAATAGACCGCGTACCGGAAGGAACTGTTGAAACCGTTCTTAATTTTTGCCATTACTGCCTGAACGATGATAAATTGGCAGATTATCTAGATTATTTCGAAGCGAAACAAATCGGTGTTATCAATGCCTCTCCCTTGTCGATGGGCTTACTCTCCTTACGGGGTGTCCCCGCTTGGCATCCGGCACCTACCTCCCTGATCGAGGCCTGTCAAAAGGCTGTACAACACTGCCAATCGAAAGAGTATCCGATCGAAAAACTGGCTATCCAGTATGCGATCAGCAATCCACGGATAGCTACCACCTTGTTCAGTTCGGCTAACCCCGGCAATGTATTAAAGAATATCCGCTACGCAGAAGAACCGATCGACTGGCAATTGGTACGAGAAGTACAGGATATTATAGGAGATCAGAAACGGGTAAGCTGGGCCAACTCATGAACAGAACGATAATAGATGCCCACTCCCACCTGTGGCTCCGGCAAGATACCCTTGTCGAGGGTATGCCTATCCGCACACTCGGAAACGGCCGCTCTCTCTTTATGGGCGAAGTACGGCAAATGCTCCCTCCTTTTATGGTCGACGGAAAAAACACAGCCGAAGTCTTTCTGTCGAATATGGACTATGCGCAGGTGGCAGCCGCTGTTATTACACAAGAGTATATCGACGGGGTTCAGAATGACTATCTGCAGGAAGTAGCAGCCGACCATCCGGAGCGTTTCTTCATTTGCGGTCTTTGTGAATTCCGTCGCCCCGGATACTTTGAACAGGCACGACAACTCATTATGCAAGGATTCAAAGCAATCAAGATACCTGCACAACGACTGTTATTGAAAGAAGGGCGTGTCTACCTGAACTGCGATGAAATGATGCGTATGTTCCACTATATGGAAGAACGGCAGATCATTCTTTCCATCGACCTGGCAGACGGGGCCATACAGACAGCCGAACTGGAAGAAGTCATACAAGAATGTCCCGCGCTGAAAATAGCGATCGGCCATTTCGGAATGGTAACACGTCCTGACTGGCTGGCACAGATCCGCCTCGCCCGTTATCCGAATGTGATGATAGAATCGGGAGGCATCACCTGGCTATTTAATGACGAGTTCTACCCTTTCAGAGGAGCTGTTCGGGCCATCCGTGAAGCAGCCGGACTAGTCGGAATGGATAAGTTGATGTGGGGCTCCGATTATCCGCGTACGATCACAGCTATAACCTATAAGATGTCGTACGACTTTATTACCCGTTCGAAAGAGTTGAGCGAACAGGAGAAAGATCTCTTTCTCGGGGAAAATGCAATCGCCTTCTACGGCTTCCGCGATCTTCCGGTATTACCATATATAAAGAACATGTCCGAGTAGAATACCTTAAAATAATTTACCATGAAAAAGAACAACTTTGCCTTGCCACTAGCACTTATCTTCAGCCTTTTCTTCCTGTGGGCAATCAGCAGTAACCTATTGCCCACCATGATCCGGCAGTTGATGAAAACCTGCGAACTGAATGCATTCGAAGCCTCTTTTACCGAAACAGCGTACTGGCTAGCTTACTTCATCTTCCCGATA
Source organism: Parabacteroides leei (assembly GCF_023369805.1). Classification (NCBI taxonomy): domain Bacteria; kingdom Pseudomonadati; phylum Bacteroidota; class Bacteroidia; order Bacteroidales; family Tannerellaceae; genus Parabacteroides; species Parabacteroides leei. The sequence continues at coordinate 15,333 of NZ_JAMBQG010000032.1, read as the reverse complement.
CCGATCGCCATGTTTATGAAACGGAACAGTTACAAATCAGGAATCATATTCGGCTTGCTACTGGCAGCTTTCGGAGGATTATTGTTTTTCCCGGCCGCCATCCTGAAAGAATACTGGGGTTATCTGACTATTTTCTTTATTATTGCCACCGGAATGTGTTTTCTGGAAACAGCCGCAAACCCATATGTAACAGCTTTGGGGGATCAGGATACCGCCCCACGCCGCCTCAACCTGGCACAATCATTCAACGGGTTGGGTGCTTTTATCGCGGCCATGTTTCTCAGCAAACTGGTATTGAGTGGTGACCACTACACTCGCACCTCCCTACCTGCCGATTATCCCGGAGGCTGGGATGCTTATATCCAGTTTGAAACGGATTCGATGAAGCAACCGTATCTCCTGTTAGCACTACTCTTAATAATAATAGCGGTTGTCTTCATCGTTTCCAAACTTCCTAAAATACAAGACGAAGAACATTCGAAAGAAAAAAGTAAAGACCGAAAACTAATCGACTTCGGCGTATTGAAACGTTCGCATCTTCGCTGGGGAGTAATCGCACAGTTCTTTTATAACGGAGGACAAACGGCGATCAACAGCCTGTTCCTGGTGTATTGTTGTAGTTATGCCGGGCTATCGGAATCGGTGGCAACTACTTTCTTCGGTCTGTATATGCTGGCGTTCCTGCTCGGTCGCTGGATCGGAACATTGCTGATGGTGAAGTTCCGCCCACAGGACATGTTGCTGGTGTATGCCCTGTTAAACGTAGTACTTTGCGGAGTGATCGCCCTATGCGGCGGAACAGTCGGACTATATGCGATGCTGGCAGTATCTTTCTTTATGTCGATCATGTATCCGACACAATTCTCGCTGGCGCTAAAGGACCTTGGGGAAAATACTAAGAGCGGGGCTGCCTTCCTGGTAATGGCTATCGTGGGGAATGCATGCCTACCTCAGTTGACGGCTTATGTAATGCATCATTTTGAAGCGATTTATTATGTCGCTTACCTGGTCCCGTTGGTTTGTTTCCTTTTCTGTGCGTACTACGGATGGAAAGGATATAAAGTGATTGATTAATCTATAATATATAACGTATATGAAAACAATACAAATTCCCGTTATGGAAACATTGCAGGTGGTTGATATAGTGAAGCCGGAAATGAAGAGCGAAGAAGTCCTTCTGAAAATTAAGTATGTCGGTTTTTGCGGCTCCGACCTGAACACTTTCCTGGGACGTAATCCGATGGTTAAACTTCCCGTTATCCCCGGACATGAGGTCGGAGCTGTGATTGAAGCCGTAGGTCCCGATGTTCCTGCCGGACTCAAGCCGGGCATGAACGTGACCGTCAATCCTTACACCAACTGCGGTAAATGTGCCGCTTGCCGCAACGGACGAGTAAATGCCTGCGAACATAATGAGACGTTCGGTGTACAACGCAACGGCGCCATGGCTGAATATCTCTCGCTTCCCTGGCAGAAAGTAATTCCGGCCCCCGGCATTTCTCCACGCGACTGCGCCCTGATCGAACCGATGAGCGTAGGATTCCATGCTGTTTCCCGCGGACAAGTTACCGACATCGATACCGTCCTGGTCATTGGCTGCGGCATGATCGGTTGCGGAGCGATCATTCGTGCAGCTTTAAGAGGTGCTACTGTAATCGCGATGGATCTGGATGCCGGAAAACTGGAACTAGCAAAGCGCATCGGTGCCAACTTCACCATCAACTCACGGACGGAAAATGTACACGAACGTTTACTGGAGATAACAGACAGACTGGGCCCGGATGTAATTATCGAAGCTGTAGGAAGTCCGGCAACATATGTAATGGCCGTAAATGAAGTTGCTTTTACCGGACGAGTAGTTTGTATCGGTTATGCTAAAAGCGAAGTGACCTTTCAGACCAAACTATTCGTACAGAAAGAACTGGACATCAGGGGTTCCCGTAATGCACTGCCGGAAGATTTCAGGGCTGTAGTCCGTTATCTTCAAGAGGACAACTGTCCGCGGGAGGAACTTATATCTAAAACAGTAACGCCGGAAGAAGCATTTGCTGCGATGCAGGAATGGAGTGCCGATCCCGGTAAAGTATTTCGTATTCTTGTAAAGTTCTGACATATTAAAAATTTAATTACCTTCGCAGAATTAACCATCACAGAACATAAATCAAGAATCGAGATAAGTTACCATGAAAAAGCTAATCAATCTAATCGTATTTTTTCTGATCGTCAGTCTGAACGGCTGGGCGCAGGAAGCCGCTGAAGTAATCCGGGTGGCATGTGTAGGAAACAGTATTACATTCGGAGCCGGGATAGCGAACCGCGACCGCGACAGTTATCCTTCTGTTCTCGGGCAGATGCTCGGAAAGGAGTATGAAGTACGGAACTTCGGCTTTAGTGCCCGTACCATGCTGATGAAAGGGGATCATCCTTACATGAAGGAACAAATGTTTAAAGATGCTCTCAATTATAATCCCGACATCGTTGTGATCAAGTTGGGGACAAATGATTCCAAATCGTTCAACTGGAAATACAAAGCTGGACTTCCCGGAGATATTCAGACGATGATCAATGCGTTTAAGGCAATTCCATCAAAACCAAAGATCTATCTTTGTTATCCTCCCAAAGCCTATGTCAGCGATGCCAGTATTAACGACAGTATCATTGCAGCCGGTGTTATTCCTGCGATTGAACAGGTAGCGAAAAGAAACAAATTACCTATCATCGATTTGCATATGGCAACAAGCGGTATGAAAGAACATTTCCCCGATAATATCCATCCCGATCCGGTGGGTGCACATAAAATAGCCGAAACTGTTTATAAAGCAATTACAGATAAAGAGACTTCCCATCAGATGCAAGCCTTCCCCGGTCTGAAAAGCGAATGGAACGGATGCGACCGTTACGATTTCCAGTTCAAGGGACGCGATGCGATCGTGGTTGTCCCAAAACAGGTAGCCAAAGGGAATCCGTGGATATGGCGTCCGGCCTTCTTCAATGCCTTCCCCAGTGTAGACAAGGCTTTACTGGAGAAAGGATTTCATATCGCCTATTATGATCTGACACATGCTTACGGAAACCCGCGTGCAGTAGCACTGGGTACCGAGTTCTATCAATATATGAAAGATTATTACGGACTTTCTCCGAAAGTGACCCTGGAAGGATTCAGCCGCGGTGGTTTATATGCTTTGAACTGGGCGGCCAAAAATACAGACAAGATCGCCTGCATCTATATCGATGCCCCGGTTTGCAATGTATTCAGTTGGCCGGGAAGAAAGAATGCAGAGTTGTGGAACGACCTGTTGAAAGAATGGAACCTGACAGACGAAGATATGAATTCGTTCAAAGGTAATCCGATCGACAATCTGGAACCGTTGGCAAAAGCCGGAATCCCGATCATCAGCGTTTGCGGAGATGCAGACAAAGTCGTTCCGTTTAAGGATAATATGGATATAGTACGTTCCCGCTATCTGGCTCTGGGTGGTCCGGTAGAGGTAATTATCAAACCGGGTGTAGACCATCATCCCCATAGCCTGGAAAATCCGGAACCGGTTGTGGACTTCATCCTCCGCCACCAGCCGGAATATGAGAAATATCTGCATTACAACGTGCGCGGCAGCCTGCAAAACTCGTTTGTCAAGTTTGAGAAAGAACGTAAAGCACGTGTCGCTTTCCTGGGTGGTTCCATCACAGAGATGAACGGCTGGAAGAACATGATCGAAAAACAACTGCAACAGCGGTTCCCTTATACGACTTTCGAATTTGTAGAAGCCGGCATCGGTTCTACCGGAACGACTCCGGGTTCCTTCCGATTGAAAAATGATATTCTCTCGAAAGGAAAAATAGACCTGCTTTTTGTAGAAGCAGCCGTGAACGACCATACAAACCATTTCACTCCATTGGAACAGGTACGTGGTATGGAAGGGGAAGTGCGTCATGCATTACTAAGTAACCCGGAAATGGATATCGTGATGTTACACTTTATCTACGATCCGTTTATCCCGATGGTTGCTAAAAAACAGCAACCGGACGTAATACTGAACCACGAACGGGTGGCAAACCATTATCAGATCCCGTCTGTCAACCTGGTCCAGGAAATAGGCGAACGAATGCAGGACGGCGAGTTCACCTGGGAACAGTTCGGTGGAACCCATCCACTACCGTTCGGACATAAATTCTATGCAGCAGCGATCAACCACCTCTTCGATACGATGTGGAAAGGAATCACTCCCGACAGTCCGGTCGTTACCCACGAAATACCGGAACAACCGCTCGACGCATACAGTTATTATGGAGGCGACTTTATCGACCTGAAAGAGGCAAAACTGAACAAAGGCTGGAAATACGTTCCTTCCTGGCGTGCGGATAATACATATGAAAAGAGAAGAGGTTTCGTTGACGTTCCCATGCTGGAAGCAACCCGCCCGGGCGACAAATTGACGCTCGACTTCACAGGAAAAGCGATCGGTATCTTCTGTACACCGGGTCCGACAGCCGGAATCCTTGAATACAGCATCGACGGTGCCCCATTCAAAAAGCTCGATACGTTTACCGAATGGAGTAAATATCTTTATATTCCCTGGGTATATATGCTGGAAACAGAATTAGACGACACTGCCCATAAACTGGTACTTCGTATCTCGAAAGAAAAGAACCCCGATTCTTTAGGTACGGAATGTCAGATACGAAACTTCGTTGTAAACAAATAAAATAAAATGAAAGAATTAAACAGGCAGAACGCTCCGGTCACCCTCCGACCGGAACGTATCATACAGTTTGGAGAAGGTAATTTCCTTCGGGCGTTCGTGGACTGGATCATCTGGAATATGAATGCCCAAACGGATTTCAATAGTAATGTTGTGGTAGTTCAACCTATTGAAAAAGGAATGGTCGACATATTGAACCAACAGGACAACCTGTATCATGTCAACTTACAGGGCCTGGATAAAGGGGAAACAGTCAACAGTCTTGAGCTGATCGACGTGATCAGCCGTTCACTGAATCCTTACACCGATTTCAAAGCATTCATTCAGTTGGCGGAACAGCCGGAAATGCGTTTTGTGATCTCCAACACGACCGAAGCGGGTATCGCTTTTGACCCGTCCTGCAAACTGGATGATGCGCCAGCCTCTTCTTATCCAGGAAAACTGACACAGTTACTTTACCACCGTTTCAAAACATTCAACGGGGATAAGAATAAAGGATTAATCATCTTCCCCTGCGAACTGATCTTCCTGAACGGACACAAGCTAAAGGAGGTAATTTACCAATACATCGATCTCTGGCAACTGGGCGAAGACTTCAGAAATTGGTTTGAAGAGGCCTGTGGCGTTTATGCCACTTTAGTCGACCGTATCGTCCCTGGCTTCCCGCGAAAAGAGATCGATGCAATCAAAGAGAAATTACAGTATAACGACAATCTGGTAGTACAAGCCGAAATATTCCACCTTTGGGTGATTGAAGCCCCACAAGAAATAGCTCAGGAATTTCCTGCAGACAAAGCTGGATTGAATGTGCTGTTCGTGCCTTCTGAAGCTCCTTATCACGAGAGAAAAGTTACCTTGCTGAACGGACCGCACACCGTTCTCTCGCCTGTCGCTTTCCTTTCCGGAATCGACATCGTACGAGATGCCTGCCAGGATGAAGTGATCGGAAAATATATCCGCAAAGTGATGTTCGAAGAACTGATGGAAACGCTGAACCTGCCTAAAGCAGAACTGGAACAGTTTGCAAATGATGTACTGGACCGCTTCAACAACCCGTTTGTCGATCATCAGGTTACTTCCATCATGCTGAACTCTTTCCCTAAATACCAGACACGCGACCTGCCGGGTCTGAAAGAATACCTGAAACGCAAAGGCATTTTGCCGGAAGGACTTGTATTGGGACTGGCAGCGATCCTTACCTATTATAAAGGAGGCAAACGTGAAGACGGTACCGAAATCGTTCCCAACGATGATCCGAAGACAATATGCCTGATGAAAGAACTTTGGGCAACCAACTCTACACGGACCGTGGCAGAAAATATCCTGGCAGTGGATGAGATTTGGGGCGAAGACCTCAACCGGATTTCCGGGTTAACAGAGCGGGTTATTTATTACCTGGATGCGATTCAGGAAAAAGGTATGAGAGAGGTAGTAAAAGATATTCTCTGATGAAAAAGTATATCCAAATAAATCCGGCCGATAATGTTGTCGTAGCCATAGAACCACTATCGACCGGAGATCTGATAGCAGTAGGCAATCGTCAAATCACTATCCAGGAAGATATCCCGGCAGGACATAAAGTAGCATTGAAAGATTTTATAACCAACGATCATATTATTAAATATGGTTTCCCTATCGGACACGCTCAATCTGATATCTCTACCGGAACCTGGATAAACGAGAAGAATATAAAAACGAATCTGGACGGGTTACAGGATTATACCTGGCAACCACAGGATACAACATTACATATTCCCGACAAAGGCTTAACCTTTAACGGCTACCTGCGTAAAAACAGCGAAGCTGGTATACGCAATGAGATATGGATTATCCCGACAGTCGGTTGCGTAAACGGCATCGTTAACCAGTTGGCAGAAACTCTCCGACAAGAGACGGAAGGAAAAAATGTAGACGCGATCGTAGCTTTCCCACATAATTACGGCTGTTCCCAGCTAGGCGATGACCATGAGAATACCCGCAAAATCCTCCGGAACATGGTAAAACATCCGAACGCCGGTGCAGTACTGGTAGTCGGCCTAGGTTGTGAAAACAATCAGCCGGATGCTTTCCGCGAGTTTCTGGGGGAATACGATACAAAACGTGTCCGTTTTATGGTCTGCCAAAAAGTGAAAGACGAGCAGGAAGAAGGCATGAAGCTACTGCGCGAATTATATGCCATTGCCTCAACCGACCAACGTAGGCCGGTTCCTTTCAGCAAACTGCGTATCGGTTTGAAATGCGGGGGCTCGGATGGTTTCTCCGGTATTACAGCCAATCCACTATTAGGTGTATTTTCCGATTTTCTGGTTGCACAGGGAGGAACGACTGTTTTGACGGAAGTTCCCGAAATGTTCGGTGCCGAAACATTATTAATGAATCGTTGCGGTACAGCAGAGTTATTCAACAAGACCGTCCGCCTCATCAACGACTTCAAAGCCTATTTCCTGGAAAACAAACAACCGGTCTATGAAAACCCTTCTCCCGGAAACAAAGCCGGAGGTATCTCTACACTGGAAGAAAAATCACTCGGCTGTACACAGAAGTCAGGTAAATCAGGAGTAAAGGATGTCCTTATGTACGGAGAGCGTTTATCCACTAAAGGTTTAAACCTGTTGAGCGCCCCGGGAAACGACCTGGTAGCCAGCACGGCATTGGCCGCCTCAGGTTGTCACATGGTACTTTTCACCACCGGACGGGGAACGCCTTTCGGAACGTTTATCCCCACTGTCAAGATTTCGACCAACACTGCTTTATCAGAAAACAAACCCGGCTGGATCGACTTTAACGCCGGAACTTTGGCGGAAGGCGAAGCAATGGAAATCCTTACCGAACAGTTTATCCGGTTCATACAGGATATTGCCGGAGGAAAACTAACAAACAACGAGCGGAAAGGATATCGGGAGATTGCTATATTCAAATCCGGGGTAACACTATAATTCTAACGACAAACGCACTTTCTCCCTCTTTTTAATTATCTTTGATAAAGAAAAGGAGACTATACGGAACGTAAAATCATACATATAGATATGGATGCATTCTATGCATCAGTCGAGCAACGGGATAATCCGGAACTGAGGGGAAAACCTTTGGCTGTGGGTTATTCGGAAGAACGCGGTGTGGTTGCTGCTGCCAGTTATGAGGCGCGGAAATACGGCGTTCGTTCCGCCATGTCGTCACAAAAGGCCAGACGGTTATGCCCGAACCTGATCTTTGTTCCGGGAAGAATGAGCGTTTACAAAGAAGTATCCCTTCAAATCCACGAGATATTCCATGAATATACGGATATCATAGAACCACTATCGCTGGATGAAGCCTTTCTCGATGTCACAGAAAATAAAAAACAGATACCTCTTGCTGTTGATATTGCCAAAGAGATCAAGCTGCGAATACGACAGGAGCTGAACCTGGTCGCCTCAGCGGGTGTTTCCTACAATAAGTTCCTGGCAAAAATAGCTTCCGACTTCCGGAAACCGGACGGCCTTTGTACGATCCATCCGGCACAGGCTCTCGATTTTATCGCCCGCCTACCCATCGAATCATTCTGGGGAGTCGGCCCCGTCACTGCCCAAAAGATGCATACGTTGGGTATTCATAACGGAGCTCAATTAAGAGAATGTTCACAGGAAATGCTTACCCGCCAGTTCGGAAAAGCCGGCATCCTGTATTATGAATGTTCTCGCGGAATAGACCTGCGCCCGGTAGAAGCCTTACGTATCCGCAAATCCGTCGGCTGCGAACATACGCTGGAAAAAGATATTTCCCGCCAATCGTCCGTCATCATCGAACTTTACCATGTAGCGACTGAACTGATCGGCCGCCTGCAACGGACCGGATTCAAAGGAAATACATTGACATTAAAGATAAAATTCCACGATTTCACATTAAAAACAAAAAGTATTACCCAATCTCAGGAACTGACTACCTTAAACGAGATCCTCCCCCTTGCCAAACAACTGCTGAAAGAGGTAGATTATGAAACAAACCCGATCCGGCTGCTTGGCCTTTCTGTTTCAAACCCACAGGAAGAACGGGAAGAAACTGTAAAAAAAGAACGCTGGAAACAGTTAAGTTTGGAGTTCAGCGATTGGAAAGTTTCGTATTAAAGTTATATTTGCAAAAAATCTAAAAGAGATACTATTATATGCACGAGCAGTTCCTCTCCATATCCGGGCAAACCGATGATGAGTTACTTATTCTTTTGCAAAAAGGAAATGAGAGGGCTTTTACTACGATCTATGAGCGGTATCATAAATTACTTTATGTCGTTGCTTTCAAATATTTAAAGGACAACGATACCGCCAAAGATGCCGTCCAGCAAATATTCCTGAAGCTCTGGGAATCGCGTACACTCCTCAGCATTCAGATCAACCTGAGAAATTATCTGTACACCATGTTGAAAAATCACCTGCTGAACGAGATTAGGAATAACTATACCGCATTAGAGAAGAATTATGAACTGGCACAAGAAACAATCGAGTATGAAAACGAAATATTGGAAAAGCTGGAAGAGAAGGAAATGAACGAACAGTTGTACCGGGCTATCAGCGACCTGCCGGAACAGAAGAAAATTGTCTGCCTGTACAAACTGGAAAAAGGATTGTCCAATCAGGAAATTGCAGAAAAAATGCAGATATCGATACCAACAGTCAAAACTCATTATTCGCAGGCCATCAAACTGCTCAGGGAACACTTCGATAAGTTGCTAATCCTGCTACTCTCTTCTTTTTTCTCCTGAAAAAGGAAAAAAGAGCAACAAACACTCATACCAACAGTCCAGTTATGTGTCTATTAAAAAACAGGAATAAGAAAATGAAAACACCAGATAAACATATCATCGACAAAACGCTCGACAATACCGCTACTCCGGAAGAAGCACGCCTGGTAATCCGCTGGTTCTCCACTCCCGAAGGCGCCCGATATTTGTCGTCTCTAATGGATGAAGATATGGAAAAGATACAGCCCGGCAGCGAAGAATTATATGCAGAGCGATCCATACCAACAGACGAAATGTACCGGTTCATCATGAAGAAGATCCACCTACAACAAAGGAAACGGTTCATTTTTCGTGCAGCTGCCATCCTCATTCCGTTACTGTTGTTCCTCGGGCAATTCTGGTATATAGATAAACGCATCGATCTTTTTGCCGATTCCGGTTACGAAGAAATATATGTACCTAAAGGAGAGCGCATGCAATTGATCTTCCAGGATGGTTCACGTGCCACACTCAATGCCGAAACGCGTATCAAATATCCCCGAAAATTCGGTTTCTCCGAACGCAAAGTGGAATTGGAAGGGGAAGCTTTCTTCGAGGTCTCCCCAAACAAAGACCGCCCGTTCATCGTGGATATGAAAGATATCAATGTAAAAGTACTGGGTACGACATTTGATGTAAAGGCATACGCAACCGATCCGAATATTTTCGTAACCCTGGAAACAGGGAAAGTGCAACTGGCAAACAAATCCAGCTCATTAGCCTATATGAAACCGGGAGAAAAAGCGACATATAACCGAAAAAGCGGCGTTTGCAAAATATCCCGACCGGAAAACATAGACCATCTTTCCGCTTGGAAAAAGAATCAGATCGTATTCAATAACACTCCCCTGCCAGAAGTGATAGCCACCTTATCACGCTGGTATAATGTGGAATTCACAATTGCTGACTCATCGGTTCTCTATTATAACTATACATTAACCTCTACAGAGCAGGACATCAAACAAATCCTTAAAGATCTTGAGAAAATAACCCCGATTCAATTCATTGAAAAAGATGGAATTATAAGAATAGAACGAAAAAAATAAAACTTTTTACATTTTCCACTCATACTTTTCCAGCCACCGTGTGTCTACTATATAAAGAGAGAGAGCATCAACTTGTTTAACCTTTAAAAATAGAGAGCATACATGAACGACACAACATAACAAAGTCAAAAAATAACCGAGAATGTCCCCACATTCCCGGTTATCCGCGTACCGAAATTCAAATTAATTTCTAATACATAAATTCATTTCAAAAATATGAAAAAAAATGGTTCGTGCCTTATCCCCAGGCACCTTTTAATATTAATTGAGAAAATCCCGAATGCAATGAAACTGACATTCTTATTTCTGGTCATCTCCTTGTTAACCTTTACAGCAGAAGCCTCTGCGCAGCGGGTTTCCATGTCACTCAACAATGTCAAGGTTGAAAAAGTGTTATCTGTCATCACTAAACAGACAGGACTTAGCGTTGCATACAGCAAGCAGATTGTCAATCTGGACAGAAAAGTGAGTATCCAGGTTGAAGACGCAGATGTTACTCTGGTATTGGAAAACCTGATAGCTGATACCAATTTGAGTTACGAGATCATAAATAACAAAATCTATTTGTTTGAGAAACGTTCTGAAATATCAGCACCAAAAATTTCACAACAAAAAAAGCAGATTTCCGGAATCGTTACAGATAGTAAAGGTGAACCAATCATCGGAGCTAATGTTGTTATAAAAGGTACCACAACAGGTACAATCACAGATATCGACGGTCATTTTGAATTTGAAATACCTAGCAATGCTGTTCTACAGGTTTCATACATCGGTTATAAATCAACTGAGATTGCTGTCAATAATCAAACATCTTTTACTATCCAGTTAAAAGAGGATTTGATGACACTTGAAGAAGTGGTTGTGGTTGGTTTCGGTACACAGAAGAAAGAGAACCTGACAGGAGCAGTTTCACAAGTCACCTCTGAAGCGTTTGAAGGACGTTCTGTTTCGAATGTAGCCCAGGCACTTCAAGGAGCCATGCCGGGATTGAATATTACACAATCACAAGGTTATCTGGATGCTTCACCTTCTATTAATATTCGTGGTATCGGAACTATCGGTGAGGATTCTTCCGGAAGTCCGCTTGTACTGATCGACGGAATGGAAGGTGATATGAACCGTTTGAATCCGCAAGATATTGAGTCTGTTTCTGTCTTGAAAGATGCCGCGGCTTCTTCCATCTACGGATCCCGCGCCCCGTTCGGTGTTATTTTGATCACCACCAAAAAGGGAAAAGAGGGGAAGTTGTCTATTAACTACAATAATTCATTCCGTTGGAATAAATCAATCAATATGCCAAAGCAGGTAGACTCTTACACCTTTGCTACCTATTTTAATGAAGCAGCCACCAATGCCGGTGCAGCCGGTTATTTCTCGGCCGAACGGTTACAAAAGATCAAAGATTTTATGGATGGGAAAATTACCGGAGGTATTGATCCCGACCCAAATAATCCTACACGCTGGGGCGATCCTTATGTGTATGGATACGGTAATACAAATTGGTTTGACTTGATTTTTGACGACACCGTATTTGCACACGAACATAACGTAAGTGTTTCCGGTGGTACAGAAAAATTACAGATGTATGCTTCTGCCAATTATTTGGGACAAGATGGATATATTAAATTGAATCCGGAAACTAACCAGCGTATTGCAACCAACTTGAAGGTTACATCCAGACTGAATGACCGTATCAGCATCAACTATGGCATGCGGTTTAACCAGATTGATTTTGAAAAACCGACCTTCTTTACTGATAATATGTTTTCCAATTTATCCAGACAAAGTTGGCCTACCATGATCGCTTACGATCCGAATGGATATTTGTATTCAAGTCCGACTTGGGCTTTGCCTCTACGGGATGGCGGCCGACACAAGAAAAAAACAAATGAGACCACTCAACAGTTGAATATTGTCGTTGAGCCAATCAAAGGCTGGAAAGTCATTGGTGATGTAAATTACCAGATATATCAGGAGCGGGTTCATGAGGATATTCAAAAGATGTATAATCATGATGTGAATGGAAATCCTTATCAATATACCGGATTCAGTAGTAATTCAAGTGTTTCAGAAGAATACAAAGGTACTAAATACTTAAATGTAAATGCCTATACAGAATATGTTAAAGAACTAGGTGGACATAATTTTAAGATAATGGGCGGATTTCAGTCCGAACAGTTCTGGCAAGACAAAATAAATGCCCGTCGTTTAGGTATCATAGTGGATGGGATGGATGCCCTAAATGCAACTTCCGGTACTGACGGATCCGGAAAAATAACGCCACCAACTGTCGGAGGAAGCTATGACAAATGGGCTTTGGCTGGTTTCTTCGGACGTTTGAATTACGATTACAAAGGCCGTTATTTGTTGGAAGGGAATTTGCGTTATGACGGAACGTCACGGTTCAGATCAGATAAGCGCTGGAAATTGTTCCCCTCTTTTTCTGTCGGTTGGAATATGGCTAATGAAGAATTCTGGGGTTCATTATCAGACTACATATCTACTTTTAAATGGAGAGGATCTTATGGTTTATTGGGAAATCAAAACACGAAAGAGGTGTGGTATCCGACTTATTTGACGATGCCTATCGAAGCTGCAAATAGTAGCTGGTTGATAAACGGGAACCAGCTTAATACATCTTCAGCTCCAGGTCTGATCAGTATGACAATGGGATGGGAAATCGTAAAAACAACTAATATCGGCTTGGATGCTAATGCATTAAACAACCGACTGGGGGTAAGTCTGGAATGGTTTACCAGAAAGACTGAAGATATGATCGGGCCAGCTCCCGAAATGCCGGTTATTTTAGGTACAGCTGTTCCTAAGACCAATAATACGAGTTTGCGTACAAACGGATGGGAACTAACCCTATCCTGGCGTGATCGTTTGAAAAACGGTCTAGGTTACAATGCTACGTTCAATCTTTCGGATGCCCGCACCAAGATACTGGAATACCCCAATAATACAGGAGTCGTAACCAGTTATTATTCGGGTAAAGATTATGGAGAAATCTGGGGATACGAAACGATCGGTATTGCCAAGACGCAAGAAGAAATGGAGGCTCATTTGAATTCTTTACCTAATGGAGGCCAAAATGCTATCGGGAACAACTGGGCTGCCGGAGACATTATGTATCAGGACCTAAACGGTGATGGTAAAATAGACTCCGGTAGTTCTACTCATGGTGATGTAGGGGACCTGAAAGTAATAGGAAATGAAACTCCGCGATATCTGTTCGGCTTGAACTTAGGGGCAGATTATAAAGGATTTGATGTAAGCGTGTTTTTCCAAGGAGTCATGAAGAGAGATTATTATACGGGTAGTTCTGACTTTTGGGGTGCCTCATGGCTTTGGGGAGCAACTTTATTCGAGCAACATAAAGATTATTTTCGGAACGATGAGAATCATATATTGGGGATGAATTTAGACGGTTATTATCCCCGGCCTTTATTTGATACGGATAAAAATAAACAGACGCAATCTCGTTATTTGTTAAATGCGTCTTATATTCGCCTGAAGAATGTGAGTATAGGATATACACTGCCGGTATCATTGACCAACAAACTGAAATTGCAGAACCTTCGTGTTTATTTTGTTGGAGAAAATTTGTGGACAGGTACAGCATTAACAGACTTGTTTGATCCGGAAACTATATCATCAGATCCTGCAGGCATGATGAAATACCCAATGTCTACGACCTATTCATTTGGGTTGAGTGTAACCTATTAACACATATTTAATATAATAGTCATGAAACAATTAAGCATAATGAAACTGAAATACATATCCCAAATATTACTTTTAAGCGGTGTGCTGACCGCATGTAATGACAATCTGGAGATAGCTCCACCATCATCTGTTATTCCGGAGAATTATCTGAAAGAAGAATCTCAATTGGATTCTTATATAATCAAGCGTTATACGGATTTGCCTAACTCCGGAGGGGGAGTAGGCTTGGATAACAATACGGATAATGAAGCGGGTATGGGGTATTCAAACCTATATACGGAAGGAGACTTGAAAGTAGGAGAAACTGAAGGAGAATGGAATTTTGAGGCAATTTATCAGATGAACTACTTTTTGGAACGAGTGCTTCCAGCATATAAAAATGGTGAGATTCAAGGCTCAAAAGAAAATATTGAGCATTATATAGGGGAAGCTTACTTTTTTAGAGCATTAGCATATTTCAACAAACTAATGACATTAGGAGATTTTCCAATTGTGCGAAATACATTCATGGATGATTTACAACAGTTGACAGAGGCTTCGAAGCGTATGCCCAGGAACGAAGTCGCCCGTTTTATAATTTCCGATTTGGATTCGGCTGCCATGTTAATGAAACCGACAGCTCCGGATGGAAAAAAGAACCGTATGTACAAAGATATCTGTTATCTGATGAAATCAAGGGTTGCTTTATTTGAAGGAACATGGCTGAAATATTTTAAAGGTACGGCATTTGTTCCCAATGGAGAAGGATGGCCCGGTGCAACAAAAGAATACAATAAAGGGTATGAATATCCATCCGGTAATATCGATAATGAAATTAAATGGTTTCTGGAGCAAGCGATCGCATCGGCGGATATGATTGCTTCTAAATATCCGCTGACCGAGAATTCGGGTGTATTGATGCAGGGTATAGGTGATTCGAATCCATATGTTGAAATGTTCAGCGTACCCGATATGTCCGAATACGAAGAAATCTACAAATGTATTTATAACCATAGAACAACCAAAACTAATCAGAAATATCCGAGTGTAAATCTTTAATTACCAGCATATTCTAAAATTTAACACTTTTCGGTTGCCATTTGTCGCTTCCCAAATTTCCACATAT
>NZ_JAMBQG010000031.1:0-44434 GCF_023369805.1 Parabacteroides leei | reverse complement strand
AACTCCTTGCTCAATAATTCTTTGGGAATCTCCATAAAATTTACATTTTTCAAATTTAATAAATAAAAAAAACTACAAGTAACAATACCTGTAGTTTTTCATTTACACAATTTTATGGACAGTGTCAATTGTAATTTCGTTATCGCTCATTAATTAAATCAGCCAGATTGTTATTTACGTTAAAACACAACCTGGCTGATCTTATTTCAGTTCTTATCAAAAGGAGTCTTTTTACAAAGGATATTCCTCAAACGCATACAACATCGTCGACAGATACCGTTCCCCTGTATCGGGCAATAAGGCCACGATTGTCTTGCCCGCATTCTCCGGCAGTTCGGCCAACTTCAATGCCGCATATACTGCTGCCCCGGAAGAGATGCCGACCAGCAAACCTTCCGTCTGTGCCAGTTCACGGCTGGTGCGGATGGCGTCGTCGTTTTCTACCTGTATGATTTCATCAACAAACTTGCCGTTATATGTTTTAGGAATGAAGCCGGCACCGATACCCTGTATCTTATGTGGACCGGGTTTGCCTCCCGAAAGAACCGGCGAGTCGCTGGGTTCTACGGCAACGATCTTGACATTCGGGTTATGTGCTTTCAGCCCTTCTCCGACACCACTGACCGTACCGCCTGTGCCTACACCGGCAACGAAGATGTCGATTTTGCCATCCGTATCCCGCCAGATCTCCTGTGCAGTTGTCTTTACATGTACGGCAGGATTTGCCGGATTTTCAAATTGTTGAAGGATAACAGATCCCGGTGTTTCGTCACGCAAGGCTTCCGCCTTGGCAATCGCACCTTTCATGCCTTCTGCTCCGGAGGTGAGGACGAGGTGTGCACCGAGTGCTTTCAGCAGGTTACGGCGTTCCAGGCTCATCGTCTCCGGCATGGTAAGTATCAGTTTGTATCCTTTAGCTGCTGAGACAAAGGCCAGGCCGACACCCGTATTGCCACTGGTCGGTTCGATAATGGTGGCTCCCGGTTTCAGGATACCTTTTTCTTCGGCGTTTTCGATCATTGCCAGGGCGATGCGGTCTTTCACACTGCCTGCCGGGTTGAAGTATTCCAGCTTTCCGATCAGTTTAGCTTTTAAACCTTTGCTTGCATTGAAATTGGAGAACTCTAACAAGGGAGTATTACCCACTAAGTCAGTTAGTTTTTGTGCTACGTTTGCCATATTCTTTCTAATTTTAGTTGTTCTTTATTTATACAACAAAGATAAGCATTGAATTGGTAGCCGGACATACCATAAATAGGGTATATTTTATTTTTGTTTATTAACGATAAAATAATTCTCTTATCTTTGTACTATTCTGAATGAAACAGATGGAAGAAAACGAACTTATTTTATTACTAAAACAGAGTAGCAAGGAGGCTTTCACGACTTTATATAAAAAGTACTGGAAGCAGGTGTACAATTTCAGCCGGCTTTACCTGACGAGTCAGAGTATCGCGGAAGAAGTTGTACAGGAGGTTTTTATAAAGGTATGGGAATCGCGTGACTTCCTGCGTGAGGAAGAAAATTTCAAAGGATTATTATTCATTATCACCCGTAATCTTATCTTTAATATACATCGTAAAAGTGTAAATGAAGATTTCTATAAGATAACCGTCCTTTCCGCCATGGAAAGTTCATATGATATAGAAGAAGAGATAGAAGCAAAGAACCTGAGCGAATATATCGATCTGTTGATTGCAGAGTTGCCGCCACGTCGCCGTGAAATATTTAATCTGAGCAGGAAAGAGAATAAAGCTTATAAGGAAATAGCGCTTTTATTGAATATCTCGGAGAAGACCGTTGAGAATCAAATTAGCGAGGCACTTAAATATCTCAGGAAGAATATTGTTTTACTATCTCTGTTCGTATAGGACAAAACCATCCCCCCTTTTTATCTTTTGAAAAAAAATTGCGACCGGATAGGGGGAAGCTATCTGTTCAGGTGTATTTATTATAAAGAGAGTAATAGAGATGGACCAGAAGGATACAAAATATATATTGAAAAAACTTATGCAGGATGCATTGGCTGAGGAAGAACAGGCTGCCCTGAACGACCGGAAGACCGTGAAGCGGAAAATGTTCAGCCAATGGGAAAATGCTCCTGATGCTGTCAGCTCTGATAGGGCCGACGGAAAACAGATATGGTACCATATCTGTCAGAGACTCTGGAGTAGAGTCTCTGACAGAAGATATCTATATTATAAAATTTACAGTATAGCAGCTTCCTTGCTGTTATTGCTGGCGGTAGGAAGTATGGCTTTCTATATAGTCGGCAATAAGAAAGAAGTTGCGATGTATATCGTAACTTCCGGTATTCAGAATATGCAGTCGGTTTCTTTGCCCGATGGTACGTTTGTGCAGTTGGGCCCCGGTAGCAGATTAACTTATCCCGCCAACTTTACCGGAGAAACCCGCGAAATACAGTTAAGTGGACAGGCTTTCTTTGATGTCTGCAAAAGTCCTGCCAAGCCATTCATCGTACATACTTCTAATATGCAGATAGAGGCACTGGGAACTGCCTTCGAAATCTTCGATTACGAAATAGAGAATAAATCGGAAACGGTTCTACTGAACGGTAGTGTCCGTATCAATCTAAACCGTACCACAGGAGATATGAAGGAGTTTATCCTATCGCCGGATGAAAAGATCGTACATGATAGATGGATCGACTCGACTTACATCCAGCCTGTCGATGCCGATAAATATACCGCCTGGCGCAAGCAGAAAATACTCAGCTTTGAGAATGAAAAACTATCGATGATTATCCCGCGCCTCGAACAATGGTACGGGCGCAAGGTGATGTGTCAGCAGGATTTAGCAGATAAATACCGTTTTACGTTTAAAGTGAGGGACGAATCATTGGAACGTATCTTATTTATAATGGGAGAATCGTCTCCGCTAGGATATCAGAAGACCACTAATGGAAATTTTGTAATAAAGCTCAAATAATTAATAACTTAAATTTATTGCCTATGAACACATGAAGGGGGTAACCTAAAAAAATTGGAAGATACCTGCAAGTATCTCCCAATCCGTGAGTTTTCGAAAAATGCAGGTCTTTTATGAGTAAGAACCAATGACTTGCATTTAGTATTTATCAAAAACAATACAAAGTTATGAAAAAAAACAATGACAGGGATTGTTGTGTCCCGTTATTTAGAAAAACAATTCGTATTATGAAAATCACAACCTTATTTTCACTCGGTGTGGCCTGTTGTATTTCTGCCTCTACCTACGCGCAGAATTACAAAGTGTCGATCAACAAAAAGAACAGTAGTATTATTGAAATCTTAAAGGATATCGAGAAGAATAGTGAATTCTCGTTTTTCTTTAACGACAATAATGTAAACGTCAACAGGAAAGCTAGTGTGAAAGCCAAGAATGCCTCTTTGGAAGAGGTGCTTGAGCAAGTGTTCGAGAATACCGGATATAATTACCAGATCATAGACCGCCAGGTACTGGTAAAAGCAGACAATTCGGTGAAAACGATGAATGGCGTTGCCGGTGTGGCACAGCAGAACAAGATGGTAAGCGGTGTCGTTACCGATGCCAGTGGTGAGCCCATCATCGGTGCGAATGTTATCATTAAAGGTACCACGACGGGTAGCATTACTGATATTGACGGTAAGTTTATGCTGGAAGCCAAAAACGGTGATGTGATCCAGTTTTCTTTTATCGGCTATCTGACTCAGGAAGTTTCTTATACCGGACAGGCAACATTATCGGTTAATCTGGTGGAAGATACACAGAAACTGGAAGAAATTGTCGTTGTAGGTTACGGTGTACAGAAGAAAGTAAATATGTCGGGTGCCGTTGCAACAGTAGACAGTAAAGTATTGGAAAGCCGTCCCGTTCAGAACGTATCGTCAGCCCTTCAGGGGATAATGCCCGGTGTGATGGTAACCTCCGGACAAGGACGTCCGGGACAGGACCAGGCAACGATCCGCGTGCGTGGTGTCGGTACATTGAATACCGCCGACCCGTATATCCTGGTGGACGGTGTCGAAACCGGTACGATGAACTCGGTCGATCCGAACGATATCGAGAGTATTTCCGTATTGAAGGATGCTGCTTCGGCTGCTATCTACGGATCGAAAGCCTCTAACGGGGTTATCCTGATCACGACGAAACGGGGGAAGACCGGTAAGCCCCGTATCTCTTATAATGGATATGTTGGTGTTCAGAAAGCAACTGAAACGATCGACCGCATGAGCTCTTACGATTATGCCCGTCTTTACAATCAGTCCTTGATTAACGAAGGTCTGAACCCACGTTTCACAGATGCGGAGATCAGTTTGTTCCAAAGCGGTACAGATCCTAATTATCCGAATACGGACTGGTATGACGAAGCTTATCAGACAGGTGTTCAGCACTCTCATAACGTGAGCATAACAGGCGGTACGGAAACTGCCAAGTACATGGGCTCTGTCGGTTACCTGCATCAGACGGGTATCCTGCCACATGCCGAAAGACAGCAGTTCAACGGACGTACTAATATGGATATGAAGCTAAATTCGCGCCTGAATGTACGCCTCAATCTGGCTTATATCAAGAATGACTATACCGACCCGAACTCATCCTATGCGAGCGGTAGCTCCGACCAGATCATCCGTCAGTTGAACCGTATCGCTCCGTGGATCGTGAACCGCTATGATGACGGTACATACGGCACAATCTCCGATGGTAACCCGATTGCCTGGCTGGATGCAGACCAGACGGTCGACCGTAAGAACCAGAACTTCTCCGGAACGCTGGCTGCCGATTATAAAATTATCGACGGACTGGTTGCCACGCTGACTGGCTCGTATGTGAATAACCAGCAACATTATAAAGCTTTCCAGAAGTTTATCCAGTATAACCCGAACAAAGCGACGGAGCCGAACAAGCTGAACGAAGAGTTCCGAGGCTGGCATCGTGCCTCTTTCGACGCTTTATTGAATTATGATAAACAGTTCGGTAAACATGGCTTGAAAGCAATGGCCGGATGGCACACTGAAAAGTACGACTATACGGAACATAAGATGGAACGTAAGAACTTCCCGACCAACGACCTGAACGACATGAATGCCGGTGATGCGGCTACTCAGAAGAATGAAGGTTTCTCACGCGAACTGGCTATGATCTCCTGGTTCGGACGTATCAACTACGACTTTATGGGGAAATATATCCTGGAAGCCAATATCCGTGCGGATGCTTCTTCCCGTTTTGCCGACGGTAATCGTTGGGGTTATTTCCCCTCTTTCTCCGGTGCATGGCGTATCAGTGAAGAAGGTTTTATGGAGAATACAAAAGACTGGTTGAACAACCTGAAAGTGCGTGCCTCATGGGGGAAACTGGGTAACCAGGATGCTTTGACCGATTATTATCCATGGATGAATACCTATAATCTGGATGCGAAGTATCCGTTGGGCGGCTCTCTGCAATCGGGTTATTATCAGAAGTCTTATAAATTGTCTACCATCACCTGGGAAAAGGCTCGTACATGGGGACTCGGTTTGGACGCAACGATCAATAACAAGATCAATTTTACGATCGATTATTACGACAGAAAGACAACCGGTATCATTATGGACGTTCCGGTTCCGCAGGAATTCGGTCTGGAAGCTTATAAAGATAACGTAGGCGAAATGGTCAACAAAGGTATCGAAATCGTATTGAGCTACAATAATAAATGGGGCGACTGGTCATTCGGTGCGACCGGTAACTTTGCTTACAACAAGAACGAAGTATTGAACCTGGGAGGAGTAACCGATATGGTAGACCCGAATAACGAAAACAAACTTCGCCGTGTAGGTGATCGTCTGAACTCGTACCGCGTCTATAAAGCCGACGGTTTCTTCAACTCAGATGAAGCTGCTCAGGCCTGGATGGATAAGTATTCAAAACAGGAAGGCTATCCGTTCGGTACCCGCAAGTTTAAAGCCGGTGATTTGATTTACCACGATACGAATAATGATGGTAAAATAACTGCCGACGACCGTATCTTAGGTGGATCGACAGATCCTTCCGTTACATTCGGCTTGAGTTTAAATGCTGGTTATAAAGGTTTCGACCTTTCCATGATGCTTTCTGGTGCTGCCGGTGTACACCGTTTGATTAACCAGGAAGTGACCGGTTACTTCAATGGTGACGACTCTCACCCTGCTACTGTATGGCTGGATGCCTGGACGCCTGATAATATGGATGCTAAAATGCCTCGTATCGCATATTCCACTACCTCTCCCAGCTTATCGTCAAATGTAATGTCGACTTTCTGGTTACAGAACTCTAGTTACCTGCGTATGAAGAACCTGCAGTTCGGGTATACGATTCCGAAGAATATTCTGAAGTCGGCCGGTATCGAGAACCTGCGCGTGTATTATTCCGTAGAAAACTTGTTTACGATCCATAACATGCTTGTTAGTGTCGATCCGGAAATCTCCAGCGAACGTGCTTCCAGCTTCCCGCTGACTCAGACACATGCTTTCGGTGTGAATATAACATTCTAATAGGAACGATTAGTTATGAATAAAATAAAAGAATATAACATGAAACGCTTATTTATATATATGCTGGCCGGAATGACATTGGCCGGAACGTCCTGTTCAGACTTTTTGGATACAGTACCTAAGGATGCACTCTCACCCGCAACCACATGGCAGACGGAAGCTGATGCTGAAAAGTTCCTGATCGGCTGTTACGACGGTTGGGGCGATGAGACTGGTATCATGTATTGGGATTGCGGTTCCGATTTCGGTTTCAACTACCATATCCATGAAAACTGGAAAAATATCGGCAACGGTAGTATGACAGCCAGTAATCAGGTGGCAGATTATTATGATTTCTCCATGATCCGCCGCTGCAATGACTTTCTGATCAATATCGAGCCGTTGGAATTTGCTGATGCTGCTAAGAAAAACAATATGATCGGCCAGGTGAAGACGATCCGCGCTTATCAATATTTCAATATGAACTGGTGGTATGGCGGTGTACCTATCATCGAGTCTTATGAGACGGCAGAGGAGGCTAAAGTAGCCCGCAATACGGAAGAAGAAGTAAAGAACTTTATTTACGATGAAATCGATGCAGCTATTCCTTTATTGAATGCTGCACCTGCGGCAAGAGGTTATATAGCCAAAGGAACGGCTATGGCTCTCAAAATGCGTTCGGCCTTGTATTATGGCGACTATCAGCGTGCCAAAGAGGCGGCAAAGGCGATTATGGATCTGGGACAATATGAATTGGATCCTAGCTTCGACAATCTTTTCACCGTAGCAGGACAAGGTTCGAAGGAAATCATCGCAGCTTTTCAGCGCGACGAGAACCTGTATGATAACTGGATGATCGGAACGATGTATAACAATGCAGACGGCGGTTGGTCGTCGATGGTTCCGACCCAGAACCTGGTAGATGCCTACGAAATGAGTAACGGTTTGACCAAGGAAGAAACCGGAAGCGGTTACGACGCTACCCATCCGTATGCAAATCGTGACCCGCGTATGGCAATGACCGTTCTTTTCCCGGGTATGGATTGGGAAGGCGGTATCCTGAATACACTGGATGCCACGATCGACGGAAGTAAGAATCCGAATAATCCGGACGATGCCGATAATGCTTCCAAGACAGGATTGACTTGGGGCAAATATCTGTTGGACAAGTCACAATATGCCGATATGTGGGCTACGAATGCCTCCGTGATTATCTTCCGGTATGCCGAAGTATTACTGAGTTATGCCGAAGCAGAAAACGAATTAAATGGTCCGTCTGCCGAAATATACGGTATGTTGGATCAGGTTCGTAACCGTGTCGGTATGCCGGCAGTAGACCGTGGTAAATATGCTACGCAAGCAAAATTGCGTGAATTGATCCGCCGTGAACGTTCTGTCGAACTGGCTGGTGAAGGCCTTCGCCGTGCCGATATCCTGCGTTGGAAAGACGATAGCGGCAAGATGCTGGCCGAAACACTGATGAACGGTCCGTTGACCCGCGTATCAGGTACCGTAAATACCGGTGAATCCGATCCGTATAAACGTGCAACGGTTTCCGGTACAAGCCTGATCGAGAACCGTTCGTTTGCTACTCATAACCGTTATCTGCCTATCAAACAGGATTACCTGGATAAGAATCCGAATCTGAAACAGAATACCGGCTATTAATTAGGTATTGACAACTATATTGATTAAGTGAAGGGATATATTGGATTATTTCTGATATATCCCTTATTTTGTATCGAAAAGACTTGAAGACATGAAATACACAAACATACTCTATTCCCTTTTCCTGCTTGCCGGCCTGCTTTCGGGATATGGCTGTAACGTTACCTCTTCCGGCCGTCAGGTATTGGATATGAATACTGACTGGGCCTTCTTCCGGGGTGAAGTGGTTGACGGTGGCAGGATGGATTTGGATGATTCCGGCTGGATACCCGTCGCCCTGCCGCATATCATGCAACTGGAAACAAAGCATTGCGGAGGAAACTCGATATATGACGGCGTCGGTTGGTATCGCCGTTATTTTAAACTTCCTGATAACGATAAGGATAAACGTGTCGTTGTCTCTTTCGAAGGAGTAATGACGAACTGCGATGTCTATTTAAACGGGAAAAAGATAACAAAACATCATGGCGGTTATATGGGATTTGTGGCTGATCTGACGGATCATGTCGACTGGAACGGTAATAATGTACTGGCAGTTCGTGTTTCTGCTGAACATGATCCGCTGACTCCTCCGGGAAAGCCGCAGGATAAGATGGACTTCTATTATTATAGCGGTATATACCGGGATGTCAGGATGGTTATTACCGATAAAATATATATAACCGATCCTTTACAGGAAGAGATAGTAGCCGGTGGCGGCCAGTTCATCACTTTTCCGGAGGTGACAAATGAAAGGGCAAGAGTTCACGTATCCACACATATCCGTAATCGATCGGATAAGAATGCAACGTTGACCTTATTCTCTCAGCTAAAAGATTCTACGGGGTGTGTGGTTGCCGAAGTGAAGACTCCGGTCGATTTGCAGAAACAGTCGGACGAAACAGTAGTGCAGGATTTGATTGTCGACAATCCCGCCTTATGGCATCCTTACGCACCCCATCTTTATACCTTGCAGACACAAGTCCTATCCGGTGAAAAAGTACTGGACGAAACAGAGGAAAAAGTCGGTATCCGTACGATCCGTTACACAGCGGAGGAGGGTTTCTTTATCAATGGAGAAAAACTGTATATGCGCGGAGCCAACCGTCACCAGGCTTTTGCCAATGTCGGTGATGCTGCTTCCAATTCGATGCAGGTACGGGATGCGATCGACCTGAAGCAGGGTGGCTACAATGCCGTCCGTGCCGCCCATTATCCGAGTGATCCGGCTTTTCTCGATGCCTGCGATAAGTATGGCCTGTTGGTTGTCGAATGTATTCTCGGCTGGCAGTTTTATAATACCGATTCCACATTTATCAAACGGCTTTATGATGTAGGACGTCGGATGATTCGCCGGGATCGGAATCATCCTTCCGTCGTACTTTGGGAAACGGCGCTGAATGAATCCCGTTATCCGGTCTCACTGGCGAGAGAAATTCAGGAACTGTCCCATGCGGAATATCCGGGTGACCAGATGTATACAGCCGGCGATTACTTCGGGCATGCCGATATGGAACCTTATTACGATGTCTTTTACAAACAGGTATCCAAATTCCCGAAAGATGGCGATGTAATGAGCAATTATCCCGAAGACTTCATTGTGGTCAAACCCTTGTTTACCCGCGAGTGGGGAGACGGTGTAGGAGAGAAGCCCCGTGTCAGTCTGAAAGAGAACGAAGAAGAACAGATGCGTCAGTGTCGCAGCCGTATCGAACAGTTGAATGGCAAAGGGTATTTCGACTGGTGCATGCTGGATGCCAATCCGCATATGGGTGGGCATTTTGTATGGAGTTACAACGATTATGCACGTGGTAGCCAGGATGAAACGATGTACAGCGGTGTGGTCGACATCAACCGTTATCCGAAGTTCAGTTATTTCATGTTGCAGAGTATGCGTGATAAGTCTGTCTCTCAGCCGGGATTGTACGATGGACCGATGGTCTTTATCGCTTCCTATAATGCATCAGTAGATTTCACCTCTTCTACAACAGATATTACGGTCTTTTCCAATTGTGATGAAGTAAAATTATACCGTAACGATCAACTGATAGGAAAACAGACACGCGAGGAAAGGACACCCTTGTATCGTCCGGTCGTTGAAAAAGGGGGCAGCCCCGTATTCATCTTCAATGCCGGAGAATATGAAGCCGGGACATTGAAAGCGGAAGCTCTTGTGGATGGAAAAGTAGTGGCTACACATCATGTGACGACACCGGAGCAGGCGGATCACCTGGTAGTAGATATCAAAACGAATGGTATTATCTCGGTGGCAGACGGTTCGGATATGATTCCTGTCTATTTTAAGGTTTGCGATAAGAATGGCACTTTAGTCTACAACTCCCAGCAGGAGATCCGGATACAGGTCTCGGGAGAAGGTTCACTGATTGGCGATACAATCAGCCGTATCGGAATCAATCCGCAAAAAGTCGAAGGCGGTATCGGTTTTGTCTTTATACGTACGACGAAAAAGGCCGGTAAGATCGTTGTGGAAGCCACCGCAGACGGTTTATCAGCCGGTAGGGCAGAGGTTATGACGGAACCTTTCCGTAACTCTTATTTGCCAGATGGAGAACATACGGTATTCAAAGGGCAGGAAGAAGATAATGTAGTCGTGAAGCCCTCTTCCTGGCAGAAGCGTATATTGGAAAGACCCCGTCTGAAGATCGGTTCCGTCCAGGTAGGCAGTAGTCAGAACGGGTATCCGTCCTCGAATATCATAGATAATGATGACCACACCTGGTGGATCGCAGGCGAAGATAAACTTCCGCAGGTAATCACGCTGGCGTTGGATCGTCCGGGCTATGTAGCAGCCAGCCGTATTCTTTTCCAGAAAGACAGTTCTTCCTATAAGCACAAAGTGGAGACGTCACAGGATGGCGAACACTGGGAACTTTTGTATGAACGGGAATGTACAGGCTGGGAATTCAAACCGATGACTGTCGACCGTGAAATAAAATATCTTCGTCTGACAATAGATAATGTTTCCGAAGGACGCGCCGGGCTGGGGGAAATATCATTGTATTAACCGGATATAAATATTCATGGTACAAACCGGAAATTTAAATCTTGCTTAAGGCCGATTTTCAGGACTCTTAGATGAGATTTAAATTTCTTCTAATTAAGGAAGCGGGTAAATAATAAGAATAAAGGCAAATAATCTTTTAGCTCTTCTCTCAGTATTTCTATGGCCCTACTTTTATATCTCTTTACCGTTCTGCTGGAAACTCCCATTATTTCAGCAATCTCTTCGATACTCTTATTTTCAAAACGGTTCATTTCGAAAGCCAGCCGGTATTCGGCAGGTAACTTTTCCAATGTCTTGTTTAAGAGGTTTTGCAGTTCCTGTAATGTATAGATATCGTCCTGGTCTTCCAGATAGAGAGGCAGTTTCTTCTGGAGCGTTGTTTCGTAGTCCTGTTTGTACCCCTGGTTCCGCAGGTGATTTAAGCTCAGATTCTTGACACATGTTATCAGGAAATTCCTGGCAGAAGTGCAGGGGGCGATGGTTTTTCTTTTTTCCCAAATAGTAAAGAATACGTCTTGTACGATATCTTCCCGTGTCTCCTGGTCGTCGATATACCGTCTGGCAAATTGGCACAACGCAACGTAATACTGTTCGAATAAAGAACGGTAAGCCACTTGGTCATCATTATTGGAGATACTCCATAAAAGATAATCTATGCTATCTGTATCAGGTCTTTCCACAATAAATATACATTGAGTCTGTTCATTTTGTCAAACAAAGATAGTAATGAGAAAATATAAACCTCACTTTTTTTATAAAAAAATAAGAAGAGAATGTCCCCTTTCCCGTGCTGGTGTGTCTATTTATAAAAGGTAATCATATACTATGGAACAGGATAAAAGAGAAATAAAAGAATATATCCGTATGGCAAAAGCTATCAACGATGATATTAGTGATTATGATAATTATGATATCGGGCAGGCTTTTATGAAGAATCAGAAAAGAATCACCAAGTATTTCTGGAAACAAAGTATTTTTAGGAGTGCAATGCGGATCGCATCCATATTGCTACTTCCTTTTATTTTATCAACGGGCATATTATCATATTTATATATGAGTCGATTACAGGAGGATAAGCATATTTCTTATCTGGAAGTTGTTTCAGCACCGGGGATTGTAACACAGATGGAGTTGCCTGATAAATCAAAAGTTTGGCTTAATGCAGGTAGTTCACTCCGTTATCCGTCCCGCTTTGTTGGTGATGAAAGAAATGTTTATTTATCAGGTGAAGGATACTTTGAAGTACAATCAGATAAGCAGCATCCCTTTTATGTATCAGTAAATGAAGAAATGAAAGTAATGGCACATGGAACCAAATTTAACGTGAATGCTTATAATGATGAGATGTGGGTAGAGACAACGTTGGAAACCGGTCTGGTCGATGTTACTATTAACAAACAAACTGTATTGTTGAAACCTAATGAACAGGCTTATTATGACAAATCGAATAAAAAAATATTGATTCGTACAGTTAATGTTGATGAGAAAATAGCCTGGAAGGATGGATACCTGATATTTAGGAATACTCCACTGGATGAAGTAATAAAACAGTTGTCACGACGGTATAACGTAGATATTGTTATGCATAAAAAGATTGATATTGATTATAAATGCAGAGCTTCATTTAGCACTGAAAGTATAAACCAGATACTTGATTATCTGAAGTTAGTAGCTCCTATGGAATGGAAGATTGTAGAAGCAAAACAACTACAGGATTCGTCTTATCCGCGTCAGCGTATAGATATTTGGTTAAAGTAAAATAAGTGGAATAAATTAGAGAAAGGAGGTCGTAAAAGAACAAACAGGTAGTCGTAAAAAGGAAAGGACAAGCATAAGCGTCAACTTATCCTTGTCCCCTAATCAAAAAATTAAGTCCGACGGCAATCGGTCCTAATTCGTTTAATTATAAAATTCAAGTACAAAGTTATGAAAATTCTAAAACAATCCAATGGGGATATCCCCCAATGTATACTTAAATCAGTGCGTGTTATGAGAGTCGGTATATTCCTACTATTTATAATAATAGCTCAGCTGCGTGCGGAAAGCCTATATTCACAAAGTACCGTTATTAATTTGAAGTTGGAGAATGTAACGGTGGAACAAGTTATTGACAGGATAGAGAAAGAGACAGAATATTCTTTTCTTTTTACAGATAAGTCAGTAGATATCGACTGGAAAGTGAATGTAAATATTCAAGGTAAGAATATTAATGAAACATTAGAGACATTATTTGGCGGAACAGATGTACAATACCGTATTCTGGATAAACAGATTGTGTTGTCCAATAGAAAACTTCTGGCTCAAAATATTAATCAGCAAAAACAAGTCAGTGGGATTATTATGGATACAAGCGGAGATCCGGTCATTGGCGCAAATGTTGTTGAAAAAGGAACTACCAACGGCACTATATCCGATGTACAAGGTAATTTCACGCTTAGTGTAGCACCAGATGCTACACTAATGATAACCTATATAGGTTATATACCGCAGGAAATAAAGGTCGAAAAGCACAGTACTTTTACAATAGTTTTGCGGGAAGACTCCGAAACGTTGGATGAAGTAGTCGTAGTAGGTTATGGCACAATGAAAAAGAAAGACTTGACAGGTGCGGTTAGTGCCATTAAAGGAGGGGATCTGGCTGCCCGTAAAACTACTCAACTCTCAACGGCTCTACAAGGTGCTGTAGCCGGAGTTTTGGTTACACGCGATAACGGAGCTCCCGGTGCTACTGCCGGAAGTATTAAAGTACGTGGCGTAACAACGATCGGAGATACCAGTCCGCTGGTTATTATAGATGGCGTACCGGGAGATATTAATCAAGTGAATCCGAATGATGTTGAAAATATGTCTGTTTTGAAAGATGCAGCCTCTTCTTCGATCTATGGTTCGCGTGCTGCTGCCGGAGTAATTCTTATTACGACAAAACGAGCCAAAGAAAATGATTTATCTTTAGGATATAATTTTGAATATGGCTGGGAGATACCGCTCAAACAACCTGAGTATGTAGGAGTACAACGCTATTTGGAAATGACTAATGAATTGCGTTATAATGACAATAATGCGGGAGGATGGTTCCAGACTTATTCGGAAGACCAGGTAAATAACTGGTTGAAATATAATCAAACAGATCCCAATAATTATCCGAATACAGATTGGACGGATTTAATCCTGAAAGGATCGGCTCCCCGTCAGACACATGCCATTAATATTGCCGGCGGTAGTAAAGCGGTACGTACAAAAGCTTCTTTTACGTATGATAAAATAGATGGCTTATATGCCGATCGTTTTTATGAACGTTTTATGGTCCGTGTTAATAATGACTTTAAGATTAATAAGTACCTGGGAGCTACACTGGATTTCAATTTCAAAAGATCAAAGGCGCACCGGCCTACATTCGAACCGTTTGACAGAATGAGGATCTCTCCACCGGTTTATGCTGCTATGTGGGATGACGGACGTATTGCTGAAGGTAAATCCGGATCAAATGTATATGGCAGGGTCATGGAAGGAGGAACTCGTGACGAGTGGAATAACCAGATCGGTGGTAAAGCCTCTTTGGATCTGACTCCGATAGAAGGGTTAAAAGTATCCGGTGTAATCGCCCCGGTGTATAATTTTGCCAAGATAAAGAATTTCAATAAGGCGGTTCCCTATACATTGGCGGATGATCCGAGCACGGTCGGTGGATATCTGGAAGGACAAACCACAACCAAACTGACTGAAAACCGGAATGATAATTATAATGTAACTATTCAGGGAATTGCAAATTATATGAAGTCATTTGGTAAACATGATCTGAACCTGATGGCCGGTTATGAAGCTTATTATGCTTTTTGGGAGAATCTGGAGGCATCCCGCGACCAGTATGAATTAAATAATTACCCGTATCTGGATTTGGGGCCTCTTTCTATGCGTGACAATAAAGGCAATGCGGAGGAAGTCTCTTATCGTTCGTGGTTTGGGCGTGTAATGTATAATTATGATAATCGTTATTTGTTGCAGGCAAATATTCGTTATGACGGCTCTTCACGTTTTCACAAAAAATTCCGCTGGGGATCTTTCCCTTCATTTTCTGCCGGATGGGTTGTAAGTGAGGAGCGATTTATGAAAGAGGCTAATCTGGGTTGGCTTTCTTTCCTGAAAGCTCGTGCCTCCTGGGGAACATTGGGTAATGAACGTATATACAAGCCAAATACAACTGACCAGAATTATTATCCGTATCAGGCTGCCATTGCCTTCAGCAATGTATTGTTCTATCAGAACGGACAACCTCTTTCGCAGCTTTCAGCAGCTCAGCAGATTTATGCTATCGAGAATATCTCGTGGGAAAAGACGGAATCTTTTGATATCGGATTAGACGCTCAGTTCTTTAATAGTCGCTTGCGCTTTACGGCTGATTATTATAAGAAAAAAACAAAAGATATGTTGTTGGCACTCGAAATTCCTGACTATGTAGGTTTTGATAATCCCCAGAAGAATACCGGGAATATGCATACAAAAGGATATGAATTCGATTTAGGTTGGAATGATCAGGTAGGCGACTGGCGTTATGGTGTATCTGTCAACTTTTCTGATTTTATATCGAAGATGGGTGATTTAGGAGGTACAGAGTTTTTAGGTGATCAGGTTAAAATGAAAGGTAGCCAGTTTAATGAATGGTACGGTTATTTAAGTGATGGTCTGTATCAAACTCAGGAAGAAGTGGATAATTTACCCAAATTGAATAACAATATAAAAGTAGGAGATGTGAAATATAAAGATATCTCTGGTCCCGATGGAGTTCCTGATGGAAAGATCTCTTCGGAATACGATCGTGTATTGTTAGGAGGTTCTCTTCCAAGATATATGTTCGGCGGAACTGTAAATGTAGGATACAAAGGATTTGACTTGTCTATGGCTTTCCAGGGAGTGGGTAGCCAGTTAGTCAGGATGAACACACAGATGGTTCAACCGTTAAGGGAAAACTTCGGTAATGTTCCGGGGTTTTTGGATGGGAACTACTGGAGTCCTTTGAATTCGGAAGCAGAAAATCTGAATGCGAAATATCCCAGGTTGACTTATGCAAATGCATCTTCTAATTATGCCATGTCGGATTTCTGGCTATTCGAAGGTCGCTACCTGCGTTTAAAAAATCTGACATTCGGATATACTATACCTGAAAGGATTGTTCAAAAGATTAGTATTAATAATCTAAGAGTATATGTAAGTGCAAACGACCTGTTCTGTTTAAGTAAATATCCGACAGGTTGGGATCCTGAAATGGGATATGATAAATATCCTATTACAACCTCTGTTTTATTTGGTGTATCTGTTAACTTTTAAAAATTGAATATTATGAAACACAATATAATAACACTTTTATTGGGTGGTTGCTGTTTGCTGAATTCCTGCTATGAGTTGGATATAAACCCTTTGGCTCAAGGCTCCAGTGAGAATTGGTATTCTTCGGAAACTGAAATTGAAATGGCTCTTAAGGATGGATACCGGATTGATTTCTGGCCAAAAGACAAGGAAGAATGGACAGACGATTATGTCTATCGTGAAACAAATTCATCTATCGTAAATGGCACATTGAACGGGCAGGATGGTTCTGTTACCGATATGTGGAAAAAACAATATAAGGCCATAGCTAGGGCTAACACCATTTTAGCCAATATGGAAAAGGCGCAATCATTAAATATTCCGCAAAATAAAATAGACCTCTATACGGCGGAAGCTTATTTTCTGAGAGCGTCGATGTATGCCCGCCTGATCTCTCATTTTGGAGATGTGGTGTATGTTACGGAAGTGATCAGTATTGAAGAGGCTTTTAAAGTAGGCCGTACTCCTAAAGCGGAGATTATTCCAGAAGTGTATAACGATTTTGATAAAGCAGCGGCAACGTTGCCTGTCTCTTATTCCGGATCGACTTCTCAGCGTGCAACTAAAGGTGCTGCTTTGGCATTGAAAGCCCGTTTTGCCCTTTATATGGGGGATTGGACGGTAGCAATGGAGGCCGCTAAGGCTTGCATCGAGCTGGATAGATATAAGCTGCATCCGGATTTCTCTGATTTGTTTTTGTCGACAACCCGGAATTCAGAAGAATCGATCTTTGTTTTACCACGTTCTGTTTCGGATAAAGTCACGCTGGGTAGTGAAGAAGTCTTGAATGTTATTTCCCGTAATTCGGGTGGTTGGTCAGCCAAAGATCCGTCATGGGATCTGCTGGCCGCATATACTTGTACGGATGGTTTACCGATCGATGAATCACCGTTGTTCGATTCGCATGACCCATTTAAGAATCGTGACCCGCGTTGTACTGCTACGATTGTAGCTTTTGGCTCCCGTCATTTGGGCTTTGATTACGATCCGCATCCGGAAGCACTGGAAGTAATGAATTACAATACAGGTAAGATGCAGAAAAATAATGATACCCGTGCCAATGCACAGTATGCTTCTTTTAATGGCTTAATATGGAAAAAAGGAGTTGATGAAACCTGGCTGGATAATGGGAAAGATGTAGACCCGGATTATATAATTATCCGTTATGCAGATGTTTTACTGATGTATGCAGAAGCTAAAATAGAACTGAATCAGATCGACCAGTCCGTTCTGGATGCTATTAATATGGTAAGGGCAAGGGCTTATGGTGTTGATAAATCAGCGACAAATTTATATCCGGCTGTTACGGTGACCGATCAATCGGAACTTCGTAAAATAGTACGTCTGGAACGTCGGATGGAATTAGCCTATGAAGGACTCCGGTATATGGATCTGGTGCGTTGGCGGCTGGCTACAAAAGCCTTGTCAAATAAGAGTTATGGATTATTATACCCAGCCTCTTTACTAATAGAGAATGTAACCGACAGAGGCGGATGGTTCTGGCCTGGTACACCAGGCATAGATGAGGATGGTATTCCTGATTTTTCGGAAATGGAGAAAGCCGGACAGATTGCTGTCCTGTCACAACGTTTATGGAATGATCGTCAATATCTATGGCCCATTCCGACTAAAGAGATTTTAATAAATGAGAACCTGAGACAAAATGAGGGTTATTAGTGATTATATTTTAATTGTATACATAGAATGAATATTAAAACAATCCTTGGGGTTTTGGCTACACTTTCTGTTGTTGGATGTACGGCCCGGAAAGATATAAAGAAAATACCTGAATCTATTTCCGGTATTTATCCCCGTCTGGCATATTATAATAATGAGGGAGAATGTGGTACCGGTGCAGTTGTTCCCTGGGCTGATCGCTTGTGGGTTATTACGTACGGACCTCATCTGCCGAATGGCTCTTCTGATAAATTGTATGAGATAACGTCTGATTACCAACAGATCGTAAGGCCGGAAAGTATCGGGGGAACTCCTGCTAACCGCATGATACATAAAGAAAGTAACCAGCTTTTCATCGGCCCGTATGCCATTGATAAAGCCCGGAATGTACGTGTAATTCCCTATGATGTCATGGCCGGACGCCATACGGGAAATGCGCGGCATCTGACCGATCCGGAAAATAAGATTTATTACGGGACAATGGAAGAAGGGTTTTATGAAGTAGATGTACATTCGCTTGCCGTAAAAGAACTATATCAGGATGGCAATAAAAAACAGCAGAAAAAGAATGATACAGATGCCGGGCCAATCAATGCTTTATTACCCGGAGTTCATGGTAAGGGCTTGTATTCCGGTCAGGGAGTAATGCTTTTCACCAACAATGGCGAAGGTACTCAGGAAGCGTTAAAGAAATTTGACGTAGAAGCCGGTGTCTTGGCTGAATGGGATGGAAAAGAATGGAAAACAGTACGGCGGAATCAGTTTGTGGAAGTAACAGGCCCCGGTGGTATTGATGGAAATGCTAATCCGGATACCGATCCGTTGTGGGCAACCGGTTGGGATTATAAATCGGTTTTATTGGGCGTACGTGATGCAAAAAAGGGTTGGTCTTTCTTCCGTCTTCCCAAAGCAAGTCATAGCTACGACGGAGCTCATGGTTGGAATACGGAATGGCCGCGTATACGCAATATAGGAACGGAGTCTGCTCCGGATTATCTTATGACAATGCATGGTTTGTTCTGGCATTTTCCCGGTTGGTTTACGGCAGATAGCAGTGCCGGAATCCGTCCGCGGTCGGCCTATCTGAAAGTTATTGGAGATTTTACCCGTTGGAATAATCAGTTGGTATTCGGTTGTGACGACTCGGCTCAGAAAGAATTTTTGAATAAGCGTAAAGCCAAAGGAGATATAGAAGGTCCCGGACAATCTAATTCCAATTTATGGTTTACCTCGCTGACAAAACCGGATGAACTGGGGCCGGCCACAGTTGGTGGCGCTGTTTGGGCAAAAGAAAAAGTAAAGGCTGATGAAGTGTCTGAACCATTTTTGTTTGCCGGATGGTCTAAACGCTGCGGTTGGATAAAAAATGAAGGTACACAGCAAGTTTCATTTACACTGGAAGTTGATGAAACCGGTACAAACAAATGGAAAACACTCAGATCCGTAACCGTTAAACCGGGTAAATCCGCCAGTGTCTTTTTTACTGCAGAGGATAAAGGAGAGTGGATCCGTGTGAGAACGGATAAAAATACGGTAGCAACAGTCAGCTTCTCTTATACAGATACAGATAATCGCTCCGTGCAACCGGCTTCTATTTATGACGGGTTAGCCTCTGTTAACGAGACAAACCTGAAGGAAGGGTTATTGTATGGCTTGGGAAACGACAGGCGGGCATTGGGATTGCTGGCCGGAACGGTAACCGATGGCAAAATCTCGGAAACCGGTTATTACGAAATGGGAGACAAGTTGGAGTTGGTTCGTAAAGAAGATAACGAAACTGCAGACTTTATCCGCAGTAGGTTTGCAATACCCCGGCAGGCTATCATCATAGAGAACAGTTCTGTTCTGATTGTTGATGACAATGGTCGTCGTTGGCGTTTACCTTTAGGGAATGAGACGTATAAAAAGCTTACAGATCAAGGAAACCTACGTGTTTGTCGTGAAGTTGCGACAGAGCGTGATTTGTTTAGTTGTATGGGAACATTCTATGAACTGCCGGCTGAGAATGCGGATGGCTATGCAAAAATCCGCCCTGTATCGTCTCACCAATATCGTATAAATGATTATGCTTCTTATCGGGGAATGCTTATCCTGACAGGTGTGAGGCCAGAAGAGGGGAAAGGAAATCCTCATATCATCATTTCGGATGATGGAAAAGCGGCAGTCTGGGTGGGTGTCATTGATGATCTGTGGCAATTGGGAAAACCCGTTGGACAAGGTGGACCCTGGAAAGACGCTGTGATAAAGGCCGGTATCCCTTCTGATCCTTATCTGATCGCTTTTTATGATAAGAAAAAACTGAGTTTGTCACATCAAAGCGATAAAGCTGTTACATTTGCAATAGAAGTAGATCCTACCGGCAACGGCGACTGGATGGAGTATGCTACTTGTACGGTAAAACCGGGAGAACAGTTTGTGCAACTGCTACCTGCTGAATTTCAAGCAAGATGGATACGGTTTGTTGCCGATAAGGATACGAAAGCAACAGCCTGGTTGGACTATAATTAAACAGATGAGTATATGAAGATTAAATTATCAGTTTTAATGATCTTATTAAACTTCCTGACTGCACAGTCGGCCGACCTTTTTGTCGAAGCCGAAAGCTTCACCCATAAAGGTGGTTGGGTAGTCGATCAGCAGTTTATGGATTTGATGGGCTCTTCCTATTTGCTGGCGCATGGAATGGGCGAACCTGTGGAAGATGCGCGAACAGAAGTTGTTTTTCCGGAGAAAGGAAAATACTATGTATATGTTCGTACATATAATTGGACTTCTCCCTGGAAAGACGGTGAAGGTCCGGGTAAGTTCAATCTGTATGTCGATAATAAAAAAATGATATCGCCGCTTGGAGCAGAAGGGAATGCCTGGATGTGGCAACTCGCCGGAAGTGTATCGGTAAAAGAACTGAAGACTGAAATCAGTCTGAAAGATCTGACCGGATTTGACGGTCGTTGTGATGCAATCTATTTTACAACGGAAAAAGATCAGATACCACCGTCGGATATGGATAAACTTTCAGCCTTCCGGCGACAGAAACTGAATTTACCAGCTGTAGCACCTTCGGCCGGGCAATTCGATCTGGTTGTTGTCGGTGCGGGTATTGCAGGCATGAGTGCTGCCGTATCAGCCGCCCGTCTGGGCTGTAAAGTAGCTTTGATCAACGACCGTCCGGTGATTGGAGGCAATAATAGTTCTGAGATCCGTGTACATTTGGGAGGACGAATAGAGGCTGGCCCTTATAAAGAGCTGGGTAATCTGCAAAAGGAATTTGGCCCGACCCGTGGAGGAAATGCTCAGCCAGCGGAATATTATGAAGACCGGAAGAAAATGGATTGGCTGGCTCAGGAAAAGAATGTAACGTTGTTTGCCAACTATCGTGCTATAAGGGTCGCAAAGGAGGGTGATAAAATCACCTCTGTAGTTGCCAAACACATAGAGAATGGTAAAGAACTGAGTTTTGAAGCTCCTGTCTTCTCCGACTGTACGGGAGACGGTACTGTCGGTTATCTGGCTGGTGCCGATTATCACATGGGGCGTGAAGCTCGCAGCGAATTCGCAGAGAGCACGGCTCCCGAAAAAGCGGATAAGATGACGATGGGGGCTTCCGTTCAATGGTATTCCGTGGATAATAAGAAACCGAGTGCCTTCCCGTATTTTAGTTACGGTATAGAATTCAATGAAAAGAACTGTGAACCTGTCACAATGGGGGAATGGACCTGGGAAACCGGGATGAACCTCGATCAGATCAAAGACTTCGAACGTATCCGTGATTATGGCCTGATGGTTGTTTACTCAAACTGGAGCTTTCTGAAAAACAGGATGAAAGAGAACAGTCAGTACAGAAACTTGAAACTGGGTTGGGTAGCCTATATTTCAGGTAAACGTGAGTCACGTCGTTTATTGGGCGATTATATTTTGAAGGAAGACGATATCCGCCGACATGTTGTACACGAAGACGGTGGAGCCGCTTCAACATGGAGTATTGACTTACATTATCCGGATCCTAAGAATACGGAGAATTTCCCCGGAGCGGAATTTAAGTCAATAGCAAAACATATCAATATCCATCCGTATCCTATACCTTATCGTTGCCTGTATTCCAGAAACGTCGATAACCTGTTTATGGCCGGACGCAATATCAGTGTTACGCATGTAGCCCTGGGCACTGTCCGTGTCATGCGTACCACCGGAATGATGGGCGAAGTCGTAGGAATGGCAGCTTCATTATGTAAGAAGTACGGAGTGCAGCCCCGTGGAGTGTACCGGTATTATCTACCCGACTTGAAAGAGTTGATGGAAAAAGGAATAGGAAAGAAGGGGCTGCCTAATAATCAGAAATATAATGAGGGCGGAACATTACAAGAAAAACCAGTGGTTGAGTGACGGTAAATATTGCAAATCCACCATAGGACTACTGTTTTGACTAACTATTCCTATTGTACTGAAAAGACAATACAACTGTACTGCGAAACCAGTACAGTTGTGCTGTTACCCTGCATAAACTACGCAAACCTTTGCGTAGTTTTTTTTCGTATAAGCGGCTGTATCCAAGCATCAAAAGTTATACATTTGATCCATTAAAAACTTAATTCTTATATACAATGAAACTCTATTCTTTCTTATTATGTGTATCTGCCGCCTTTTGTTTCGGTATTCAAAATACGCAAGCCCAGATCACCGAAAGACTACGTCCGGCAGAGTGGGATCACTTGGTTGAGGGAGCACGATTTATAGATCGTTTTCTTCCGATGCCTGTCGGAAAATTAAGTAGCGATGTCTGGGGGGCGAAAAATGTGATTCCCCGCTATGTAGATAACGGGATTGAAGATGATGTACGTTCCTATTGGGGGGGTAATATACTGAAAGATGATGCGGGGCAATTTCATTTATACGTCTGTGGCTGGCCCGAGAACTCTCCTAAAGGACATATGTTCTGGCCGAACTCTACGGTTTACCATGCGGTTTGCGACAATTCGATCGGTCCGTTTATCATCAAAGATACGATCGGTCCGGGACATAACCCGGAGGCTTTCCGGTTGAAAGACGGGCGCGTGGTAGTCTACGTCATCGACGGCTATTATCTGGCGGACGATCTGAACGGCCCGTGGACCCGTAAGAAGTTTGATTTCGACAAACGGGATCGCCCGATCATAGAAGGCCTGTCGAACCTTACCTTTGCCCAACGTGAAGATGGCTCTTACTTGATGGTCTGCCGTGGAGGTGGTTCCTGGATCAGCGAGACCGGACTTTCTCCATACAACCAGATCTCCGATAAACGGGCATATCCGCCGGTGAAAGGGGAGTTTGAAGACCCCGTTATCTGGCGCGACCATATACAATACCACCTGATTGTAAATGACTGGCTGGGACGTATCGCCTTCTATCAACGTTCGAAAGACGGTATCAACTGGGTGACGGATCCGGGCGAGGCTTACCTGCCGGGAGTCTCTTTCCATGAAGATGGTAAGGTAGAAGACTGGTTCAAATATGAACGGATCAAAATATTCCAGGATAAATACGGCCGTGCCATCCAGGCAAACTTTGCGGTAATCGACACGTTGAAGGTTGAGGATCTGCCGAACGATAACCACAGCTCCAAAAACATCAGTATCCCGCTGAATCCTGGCCTGTTACTGACCGTACTCGACACCAAACCTATCACGGATAAGACGAAAACAATACGTGTAAAGATCGCTGCTGAGGAAGGTTTTGATCCGCAGACGGATATCGATCTCAATTCCTTGCGTTTCGGTGCATCTACGGAAGTGAATTTTGGCAAAGGATGCAAAGTGCAAAATACAAAGAAAGAGGGGAAAGACCTGATCGTCACCTTTGATGCCAAAGGTCACGGAATAACTGCCGAAGAGTTCGCCCCTAAGTTACTGGGTAAAACAACTTCCGGTAAACTTCTGTACGGATATGCCCGCCTTCCCTGGGTGAGTTATAATGACCCGATCCTTTCTGCCCGGATGCCGGAATTTATCTCAGGCGGGCAGGATATAAAGATCGTCGTGGAAAACTTTGGCCAGGTAGCCTCCAAACCGGCCGTCCTCAAACTTGAACAACTTCAGGACGGGAACAGGAAGGAGATAGGACAGGCAAAGGTCGCCTCTCTTACCCCTTACGGCAAAACGAATGCGACGCTTTCCACTAAAACGAAGTTCGAGAAAGGAAAAGCATACGACTTCCTGCTGACCATCCGTACGTCGGATAATGTTGTTTCCACCTACAGCTTTCAAACATCCCCGGTGAAGTAAGCCTATCTGTAAATAATAAAATGAATACGATCATGAAAAAGTTATTCTTATGCTCCCTGGCACTGACAGCCCTGATAGCATGTAATCAGACCACATCGAAAGAACAGGCTGGAAACCCTGACGGACAGGAAGCGATTGCAGAAATAATCTCATTGAATTTTGAAAATGAAGATTTCTACACCGCAGACGGTCAGTTCGATGAGGAAGCCGCCAAGGACGCTGTCATCACGTTGATGAAATATTACAATTATCCTGTTACCGCCAAAACACGCGGACAAATCTGGGTCAGCGATTATGGCACCGGACGTTATGCTGAACTGGGATTGGCCTGTATCGGCTATGCCAACAGCCTGGATGACGGATATATGTTGCAGGACCTTTTCCTTTTACCGGGTCAGATGCTTCCCGAACACTGGCATGAAAAGATCAATAAATATCCTGCCAAACTGGAAGGCTGGCTGGTCAGGAACGGTAAAAGTTACATTGTAGGAGTGGGCGAGGATAACCTGGCGGATTACCCGGAAATCCAAATCCCTGCATGTCATGAGAACGGTACGGTCACCGTAAAGAATGTCACTCCAACCGGGGTTGGTGAGTTTGTTCCACTTAAACAGGTATTGACGCATCACTGGCAGTATGCCGGAGAAGAGGGCGCCATTATTACGGAAGTAGCCAACGGCCATGTCAACGAAGCCGTCCGTCATCTGGATAAGAAGATCAATGACCATTTCTTAAGTAAATAAGATTGATTTTAGGAAAAAGGCTTGGCAAGGAATGTTCTTTGTCAAGCCTTCTTATTTGTACCGGTATCCGATGTCCTTTCAGCTTCTTCCGCCGGGAACGTTAGTTTCCTGCCGACGGGACTGTAATTTCTGGTAGTTAGTGTTTTCTGGGCTCACCCTGCAGGTGAGGGTTTTGTGGGGCTTCAGCCGATGTCGTGGTGGTTCCCGGACGATAAGATCTTCCAGAAAGACCTGGCTAATCTGCCCGGCTTCCTGTCTCAGTTCTGTACCATGACATTGCCTTGGTATTACCTGAGCCGTCTGGAACGGGTTGCCTTTGTCGATGCCGTAGACATTTATTCCATATCCATGAATGAACCGACTCTGAAATCATCGGCAATACCTGTGGATAACGGATTTCTCAAGCTGACCTTAGGGAAAGGAGAGGCTGTTTCGATCGTTCCGGCAGGGCAGGTACTTACCCGATAAACGAATTCAAGTCCCTTTGAAGAATTCCTCTTCCCTGTAATACTGCAACCTCTCCTCGGCGGCTTCTTTCAGCTTTTGCATATAGCCGGATAGCTTTTCGCGACGGCTGATGCTGTTGAGGAAGAGTTTGTAGTATTTGACGGCATTCTTGTTGTCCTTCAGTAGATCGTAAGCATAGGCGATATGATTGAGGGTGACGGACGATTGCGGGCTATAAGACAGGGAGGTCTTCAATGCCACGATCTCTTCTTTCAACTCACGGCGCATGACGAACCCTTTAGCCAGTGTGTTATACAGAGAGAACATCAACGTACTGTCCGGCAGGATCAACTGGATCGCCTTCTCCGTAGCCTCGATCCCTTCGGTGGCATATCCCGGCATTTCAATCGCTGCGATACCCAGGTAAGTGAGTATCTGCGGATTCTTTTCCTTTGCTTTCTTATTGGCCTTGTCCAGACATTCGTAGGCTTTCTGCAGGCTGTCGTTCTTCAGGTAACAGAGACCCAGATAATAGTTTGTGTTAGCTGTGTTATCGCCCAGTTGCGAGAGGTTACGGTATTTTTCCAGGGCCTCCCGGAACTGTTCTTTCTGGAAATAGGCGAACGCATTGACTCGCTTGACAGGCAGATTCAGGGAATCCTGTCCGATGTACTTGTCGGTATAACGGATCGCTGCATCTACCGAATCCATTTCCAGATACAGGTTCGACAGGCGGAGCACTGCCGCATAGTCCGACGAATCCCTTTCCAGTGCCAGTTCGTACAGATAGAGGGCGGAATCCGGTTGTTCCGTTTTTCCGTAGCAATCGCCCAACAGGCGCAGGGCATACTGGGTGGTGTCTCCGGAAAGCATCGTTTCGGCAAGGGCTTTCGCTTCTGTGTATTGTTCGTT
Organism: Parabacteroides leei; assembly: GCF_023369805.1. Lineage (NCBI taxonomy): Bacteria > Pseudomonadati > Bacteroidota > Bacteroidia > Bacteroidales > Tannerellaceae > Parabacteroides > Parabacteroides leei. The sequence continues at coordinate 17,898 of NZ_JAMBQG010000031.1, read as the reverse complement.
GCGGAAATAGAGCTGTCCCATTTTTGTCCGGATATAAGTGTTTTCGGGAGATAGCTTCAACGCCTTTCCGTATTCTTCCAACGCTTTGTTGTCGCTGTTCTGCATCAGGTAACAGTTGGCCCGTTCGATGTAGAGATTCATGTTCAGCGAATCCGCTTCGATCATTTCATCCAGCAGGCGGACTGCTTCACCGTATCGGTTCAGTTCCTTGTAGGCTGCCAGCTTCTTCCGTTGCAGGTCGGGAGAGAGTGAATCCAGTCGGCCGATAAGGTCGATTGCCTGTTGGTAGTTGTAATTGCTTATCGCTTCCTCGACGGCATGCAGAGGGGCATCCTGCGCTTGTACCGGAGAACCGTATGTGCACAGCCAGCAAAGGATAACGAATAAATAAAGGTTTCTTTGTCGCATATTTTATCAGATTTTCATGTTTCAATAATTATCAGTTTTGAATGTAGTGTCTTAGCTCAAATATGGCAGTTATTTTCACGAAAACTACTTATTCTTCTCCTTGAGATCCCCTTTTCAGGCCCTTTTACACCCGGGTTTGAACGATGCTAAGATCCGGGTGTGAAGGGTACTGGGACCCGGGTCTCAGAAAAGAAAAGTTCCTACTTCGCTGAAAATAAGTCATATACCCAGCCTGTTTTGTCAAGCTGTTTTATGATAGTATGATGGTTGAAAATGGAACTATCACACAAACTATCATAGTCTGTAAGCATTAGATTTCAATACGCAAGAAGTCAAAAATGATAGTATGACAGTTCTATTGGACAATATTCGTTTATGTATAAGTTCAATTCTTCCTATATTCGAACGCGAAGCCAAACTGTCACTTGTCACCTGTCACCTGAAAAAGGTGAAACCTTTTTCTATGTTCCGAACCGTGACGTATCCACCGCCTTTACCTTCTTCTCCTTGTAGCCGCCGAAGCTGTAACGGATCGTCAGCAAGACCGAACGATTGTCCTGAAACAGTTCCATGCGGCTCTTCTGACCCTGCCGGTCGATGTGGGTGAGCGGCTTTTGGCTGTTCAATAGGTCGTTGCCTTTGAGGGTCAGGCGGAGCTTCTGTTTGGGAAGCGTCCATACCAGGGCGGCATCCAGGCTGTAGAGCGGGTCGATATCGTAAAGGCCCTGTATTACCTTCGTACAGTAATAGCCGGTGAGGTCGAGGGAGAGGTTTTTGTCGTGGGTCAGGAAGATCGTGTTAGTCAACATGGCCCGCCCGAAGAGCTTCTTCCGGTCGAAACGGACATCGACCAGCGTCCCTTTGTCGTGGATACCGAAGCCCATCAGCGTCAGCCGCGAACTAAGCACCTCGCCGACACGGAAAGGAACGACCGCCATCAGTCCGAACATATTGTGCGTATCCAGGTTGATCGTATGGAAGACCGATTGCAGGCGGTCGGGCGACTGGTACGACATCTGTTGTATCTTATCCGGCTGGAAATTGGCGAAGGCCCCAAGCACATACTTGTTTTTGAGGATATAGGTCAGTTGCATCGAATAATTCAGCTCCGGTTTCAGTTCCGGATTACCTTTGATCACGCTGTAAACATTCATATAATAAGTATTCGGTGTAGTCGCCCAATAAGAAGGATACTTCCGGTTGCTCGATAAGGAGAACTGCAACATGTTGGATGGATCGATCCGGTAAACGACCGACAGGGCAGGGAAGAGGTCCGCCCTGTCCCATAACGTATTTTTCTTTCCCGCTGAGTCGATCGAAGCCTTATAATACCGGACGGTCAGCGAAGCATCCAGTGTCAGCTTCTTCCCGAACGACCGCGAGAAACCGCCGAAAGCGCCGACCGAATGTTCCCTCTGCGTCAGGTCGAATGTCCCTTCGCGCTCTTCCGTGTTGTCGAGCAACGCTTCCGCCTTGTTATCCGTCCCCGACAACGAAGCCTCCAGCCCGTAGGACAGTTTCCACTTGTTCGCGGTAACAACGAAATGGTTCAGGTAGATATTGGCCCGTTGCGTCTGCTGGTGGCTTTCGTTGCGCCTGTCCTGGTCGGTGTCGTCTTCAAAATTGTTGACCAGCTCCTGCAACGATTTATCTTTGTAGAAGGTATAATCGATACCCGCGTTCAGGTTCTTATGGCCGTTGTAATCGATGCGTGCACTGTGCAGGGAGGTCGGTCCGGTCGTCCGGCTGGCGGTGTTTACCGTTTCGATGCCTGTGAACTCCGTACGTCCGCCCCGGTGGGAAGCGGGGCCGTCCTGTGCATACCGTCCCGTGTAGGAAGCCGAGAGTTTGTCCTTGTTGTCGAAGTCATATTCGAAAGCACCTCGCAGGTTGTGGGCGATGCTTTTGTTCTCCGACCAGTTCTTTTGCAGGATATCATACCTCTGTCCGCCGATGGTCGGTTCCGCATGCATATCTTCCGTCGAGCGGCTGTGTCGGTAACCCGTCGAGTAGGAGAAGTCCGTCGTATATTTCTTTCCCGTGTACGACAGGTTCATCCTTCCCGAAGGAGAGAAATAATATCCTTGTTCTCCCGTCAGCGACACTTCCCCTTTCAGGATATCTTTCAGGCTTTTATCGTTCTCGATGACCAGGTTGATGGAGGCACCCTGTACACCGTATTGCGGCGGAGTACTGTACATCACTTCCACCTTTTTCACCTTATCGGAAGAGGTCGACTTCAGCATGTCGGCCAGCTGTTCCGGCGTCATGCTGCTTTTCCGGCCGTTGATGATGATCGTTGTACCCGATGTGCCGAGCAGCGAGATATTGTCGCCTTTCTTTTCCACGCCCGGCAGTTCTCCCAGGACATCGAACGCATTGTCCACCGGTTTGCTTTTCATCAGGTTGGGAATGTCGTACTGGAGTTTTCCTTCGCTCATCTTCACCAGCGGGCGTTCGGCTTTGACGAATACCTCCGGCAGTTCCAGCGTGATGCTGTCGTTCACCAGGATCGTTTCTTTGCCGTCAGTCTGCTTTTGCGCCGATAACCGGGCGGGCAGCGGGAGCAGGTTGGCTATCAATAACAGGTAATAGATTCTTTTCATGTTCTTGTGCTTTTCGTGATTTTTATACGAAAGGTAGAAAGGGCCCTGAACAGTTCCAAAAAACGCCTGCATTTGGTAAGACTAAATAACATTCGTCCGAAACTGTGTTATTTTGGTTTAAAGCGGCAGGCGGCAAGCCGGAGAATCCCTATATTTGTTTGCATGAAATCATCCATGAAATATATCATTGCACTGGTGATCGTGTCGTTATCCGGGATATTCGCCTACCAGTTGTTCTGGATCAACCGGCTGTACCATTCCCACCAGCAGCAGAACAGGGACTATATCATCGAGGCGATCCGCAATGCCGACCATATCGAACTGTTCAGCCGTGCCGACACCATCAGCCGGTTGGCGAACAAGCGTCGGGAGACCTTTTCGCAGGCCGACGACCGGGGAGGTATCGCCCTGACTACCCGTTTCCGGAGTAAGGACTCGGTACCGGCGACCGTCCGGATCGTCGAGAAAGAAGCCGGACTCCCCCTTATGCCCGAAGTGAATGCCGAGATGAAGAAAGTACTCGAAAGCGGCAAGGTCAGGGTAGGCGACGATTTCAGTTCGCTGGGCCAGCTGGGGTTGCAGATGCAACGCAGCCTCCACGAGGTGATCGATACGATCTTTCCCGTCGACCTGGCGAAGTTCGACAGCTTGCTGACCGCCGGTCTCCGGGAGAAAAACCTGCACCTCCGCCATTTCACGGAGATACGGTCTCTTGCCGACAGTACGGTGGTCGCCTCTTCCGTCCCCACTGGGGAAAACCCGGCGCATTACGACCGTTATACCTGGGAGTATACCACCTATCATCCGAAAGCCTATTATGTCTATGTGGAACCGACCCGGCTGGCTTCGCTGGCGGGAATGACGGGTATCCTGGTCTCTTCGTTTCTGATCCTGTTGATACTGGTGCTGTCGTTCGCCTACATGATCTGGTTCCTGCTCCACCAGAAGACGGTGGAGCAACTGAAAGACGACTTCACCCATAACGTGACGCACGAGTTGAAGACACCCATCGCCATATCCTATGCCGCCATCGAGTCGATCATCCATTATAACCTACTGGGAAATAAGGAGAAGGCCGATAAATACCTCCACCTTTGCCACGAGGAACTGGAACGGCTGGGCGGAATGGTCGAACAGATCCTGACCCTTAGCCTGGAAAAACGGAAAGAGATCCGCCTGGTGATGGAGGATATTTCGTTGAATGCCCTGATCGGTAAGATACTGGAACAGCAGAAGATCAAGTCGTCACGCCCTTTCCGTATCCGTGTGGAGTCTGTCCCGGAGGAAATAACTCTGAAAGCCGACCGTGTACATTTGTACAGTATCATCAGCAACCTGGTGGATAATGCCGTCAAATATGCGGACAAGGAACCGGAGATAACGATACGGGCGGAGGCTGCCGGAGGAAAGGTACAGCTGCGTGTGCAGGACAACGGCCCCGGTATTCCTGAAGAGTACCGCCGGCATCTCTTCGATAAGTTTTACCGGTTGCCTTCCAGCCGCCATTCGCAGGTGAAGGGCTACGGCATCGGACTCTTTTACGTGAAGACAATGGTGGAGAAGCATGGCGGGACGGTCACCGTAGAGAGCGTGTCCGGCCAGGGTTCCTGTTTTATAATCACATTACCGCAATAACCCCAAGCTTATGGATATTTTATTAGTAGAAGACGAAGTCTCCCTAGCCATGATCGTCAAAGACGCATTGGAAGAGGAAGGCTACGAAGTAACGGTAGCCCGCGACGGACTGGATGGGATAGAGCATTATTTCAAAGAGCATCCGGCACTGATTATTGCCGACGTGATGATGCCGGAGGTGGATGGTTTCGAGATGGTGCGCCGTATCCGCCGGATGGATAAGGAGGTGCCTGTCCTGTTCCTCAGTGCCCGTTCGTCGGTAGACGATATCGTGCAAGGGTTCGAATTGGGGGCGAACGACTACCTGCGGAAGCCTTTCAGCCTGCGCGAACTGATTGTCCGGGTGAAGGCATTGATCGTCAAGAACAAGGCTGAGCCTGTCGCCGTCGCGTATCACGAAATCGGGTTGTACACGTTTTATCCGTCTACGCAGACGTTGGAGGCAGGCGGTGAATCGGTCGAGCTTTCCTTCAAGGAGTCGGAGTTGCTCCGGTTGCTTTGCGAGAGCGGGAATCTTCCGGTCAACACCAAGGATATCCTATTGGAACTCTGGGGGAACGACAGCTTCTACAATGCCCGTAGCTTGCATGTGTTCGTCACGAAGCTCCGGCATAAACTGGAAAAAGACCCCCGGATCAAGATACTGAATGTCCGGGGGATCGGGTATAAGCTGGTCAGATGACAAGGTGTACTACGCCGGATGTTTATGAGAGATATATTTTGTACAGGTAGCCGATTATTGGTTGATGAATAAGTTGTTTGCAAGCCTGCCGGCCGACTGTCGTTGGAGCGAACAGGTTGTTATGTTCCCTGGCGAGTACGCTTTCGCCCCAGCCCGATTCGATGGCGGCCTGTGTCAGGATAACGATGGGGTTGATCTGGTATTTCCCGCCTGCCTCCGAAGCATCGGAGAGATAGAGACGGATGAATTCTTGTTTTGTCATGATCGAATGAAGTTGTTGATAGTAATTTATTGGTGATGAATGTTTCTGTTATTGTCAGAATTGGGCTATCATTGAAGCTATCCCCTTATCAAAGAGACTTCGCCATTACAGGTTCATTTGCCGTCTGCTTTAGCTGACGGATTACAAGTTGTTTATCCTTTTTTGGCTTTAGCCACATTTCTCTTAACAGAGAGTGTGTGTTTAAAATGGGACTAAAGTCCAATGAAATAGATCATTTACTAATCCGTCAGTTAAAACTGACGGCAAATAAACCTGTAACTAAGCCTGCCTTATTAAGGACAGTTAGCCGGTGGGCACATAAGCTCATATCCTGCTATAATAGCTCAATTATTTCTAACATCCGAGCGCGAAGCCCAATTATTCATTATTAATTATTAATTGAAAAGGTTTCACATTTTTCTATAACTTCTCTATCTCCTCTACCGGCAATCCTGTACACTTACCGATATCGGATATACTTATCCCCATACGCTTCATGTTGCCTGCTGTTTGGCTTTGCCTTTGGCAAGTCCTTCGAGCCGTCCTTCCCACTTGGCGGTATCGAGGACATCATTCTGGATCATGATCGCGTTCAGATGTTCATCGTATGCATGGCGCTCACTCGACGACATGGAGTAGTTGTATCGGGACGGATCGTGCCGTCTTTCAGGTATGTGATCCATTCGTCGAGCGGTGTTGTAGCCACTTTGTCGAATTCGTTTACGCGGATCAAGATATATTCCGGAAAGATTTCTGCCGGCAGGCGAGTGATGACAGCGTCACGATCGCGCGCGTTGATACGCAGACAGTCGCCGGTATGCACACCGGTGAAGTGGTTCTGACCATGATAGATATAATCCGTTCCCACGCCGAGGTCGAAATAAAGGATACTGATGGAGTAGACTTTTTTCACATTCAAATTAAATTTATATCCCTTCAACAGTAGCTTGAATAATCTCGCTTAGTAACGGTTTATTTTGTATCGCTCCATTTCCGGATATTCGGTATCCTTTTCCTTGTTTCTTTTTTCTTCGGATGGAGATGGAGCAAAGCCTTTTAAGAAGGATTTATCTCCTGCAAGCGTAAATTTCAATAAAATTAGGGCATAATCGACAAATAGTTTGTAGTTTTGTGCTTCATAGTTGATCATAAATAATTCGTATATGTCAGACAGTATTGTAATTATTCCTACTTATAACGAGAAAGAGAATGTTGAGAATATTATCCGTGCGGTGTTTGGGTTGGAAAAAGAGTTTCATATTTTGATTATAGATGATGGTTCTCCCGACGGTACGGCGGATATTGTGAAGCGTTTGCAGAAAGAATTTCCCGAACGTCTTTTTATGGTGGAAAGACAAGGTAAGTTGGGATTGGGTACTGCTTACATCTGTGGTTTTAAATGGGCGATCGAACATAAGTACGATTTCATCTTCGAAATGGATGCCGACTTTAGTCATAACCCGAATGATCTTCCTAAATTATATGCTGCCTGCACGGAGCAGGGAGGCGATGTCGCTATCGGTTCGCGTTACAGCAATGGCGTAAACGTGGTGAACTGGCCGCTCGGTCGCGTTCTGATGTCTTATTATGCATCTGTATATGTCCGTTTCGTTACCGGGATGAAGGTGCAGGATACGACAGCCGGTTTCAAATGTTACCGTCGCGAAGTGCTTGAAACGATTGATCTCGATCATATTCATTTTAAAGGATATGCTTTCCAGATCGAGATGAAGTTTACCGCTTATAAGTGCGGTTTCAAATTGGTGGAAGTACCTATTATCTTCATTAACCGTGTATTGGGAACGTCGAAAATGAACTCTTCCATCTTCGGGGAGGCGTTGTTCGGTGTGCTTAAGCTGAAGTGGTGGAGCCTGTTTCGTAAGTATCCGCAGAAGAAATAGGAGGATACTCATGAAACTCTTTAGAAACACCTTATTGTTATCCGCACTTTTGTTTTTGTCTGTGAATGTGTTTTCGCAGACATCCGGTGAAGAGCTGGAACATATCCGGCAAAACTATATCCAATCTTTAATCGACTCCAACGATGATTCCGACCTGTTGAACCGTATCCTGGCAGGTATTCCGCCTGAGACGGAAATGTCGGACCAGGTGGTTATTGAACTGCATCAGCGGTATCCCTTCAACATGGAGGAGATAAAAGGCTATATGGAACAGATCAATGAAGACGGCTCCTGGCCGGATATCAATTATGCGGATACAAAACGTAGCGGATGGGATGCAAAGAAGCATGCCGACCGTGTGTTGGAACTGGCTAAATTATATCATGCCGAAGGACCATCCTGCACCTGGTCGCCCCGTTTTTCGACAGTGATCCATCAGGCACTCGATTATTGGTTTCGTACGAAGCCGGTCTGTAAGAACTGGTGGTATAATGAGATCGGTATTCCCAAGACTTTCGGTCCGGCTTTTATCCTGCTTCGTACGCAGATGACACCAGCCGAACAGAAGGAGGCTGTCAAGGTGATGGACAACGCACGCTTCGGTATGACAGGACAAAATAAAGTATGGCTGGCCGGAAACGTATTGATGAAAGGGCTTTTGCTGGACGATTATGAATTGGTGAAGGCTGCCCGCGATACGATCGTTTCCGAAATAACCACCGGACGCGAGGAGGGGATCAAGGGAGACTGGAGTTTCCACCAGCACGGGCCGCAGCAGCAATTCGGCAACTATGGGTTGGCCTATCTTTCGGAGATGAGTTTCTATTCGGGACTGTTTGCCGGGACATCATTTGCCTTGAATGCCGAACAGCAATCTATCCTGAATAACCTGCTGACGGAAGGTTACCGCTGGATCATCTGGCGTGGCTATATGGATGTGAATGCGCTCGACCGCCAGTTGTTCCATAATGCTCCCATCCACAAGGCTCTTGCTATGGGGAATGCTGCAAACTCGCTCCGGAGAGGAAGTTCTCCTGCCGATGCAGGGAAGCTACAAGCTTTCCTCGACGATAATTTCCCTCCGCAACAACCCCGGGGAACAGCCTTTACCGGACAGAAACATTTCTGGGACTCGGACCAGACCATTCACCGTGCACCGAAGTGGATGGCTTCCATAAAGATGGCTTCTGAGCGGGTGATCGGGACGGAGCTTGTCAACGAAGACAATCTGAAAGGTTTCTATATGGGCGACGGTGCCACTTATATCTATCGTAACGGGGATGAATATATGAATGTTTTCCCTTTCTGGGATTGGCGTAAAATACCGGGTATAACTTCTTACGAGAGTGACGCACCGGTTCCGTCTCCACGTAGCTATGGTGCACATACTCGTAATGAAACGGCTTTTGTCGGAGGCGTTACCGATGGCTGCACAGGTATGACGGCTATGATCTTGAACCGTGACGGCCTTAACGCCCGTAAATCGTGGGTGATTACCGATGATTTCATGTTATGCCTGGGAGCCGGTATCCAGTCGGACAGTACGCTGAATATAACAACTTCCATCGATCAGCGGAAGAAGCGGGGAGATTTGTCTTACTTCGAGAACAACCGCTGGAACCCGGTGAACGGTACGATTACCGCCAGCGGAAAGGCGTTGCGTTTCTTCCACGATAGCATTGGTTATATCCTGATGCAACCGGAGAACTGTGTGGCAATCTCAGAAAAGCGTTCCGGACGCTGGGCTGACTTTATGGGTTCATACACGCCGCAGACGGTGGAAGGAGAGGTGATATCTCTGTATATTCGTCACCAAAAGCAGGCTCCGGCCTCTTACCAATACCTTGTCCTGCCGGCTTCTTCCGCCGAACGAACGGCTTCTTTCCGCACGGAAGATATCCGTATACTTCGTAACGATGCCTCTATACAGGCTGTGGCAATACCTGGTTATTATTATATTACCGCTTACGAAGAAGGGACGATCTGTCTGGCTGTCGATCTGTCGCTGGAAATAAAAACACCGGGTATTTACAAGATCGAAGAGAAAGACGGTAATATTCGTATCGATGCTGCCGATCCTACCCATACACAATCCTCTTTCTCTGTGAAGATCAACGATTATGACCTGAAGATAATCGTGCCATCCGGTCATGCTCCGGGGCAAAGTATCTCCGTAACCTATGCGGCGACAAGGACCTTGGCTCAATGTCAGAATTGAAAGATATATTGTCATTTTTATAAGCAGTCAGGGAGGATATAAGGTTTATTTTTGTCTGTATAAATGCTCTCCGGAGTTTATTGTTATCTGTAAATTGATGGACTATGACGAAAATAACACTTCTATCCTCCCTTGCCATTGGGGCTTGTCTGAGTTTTCTTTCCTGTAATAAAGGAGATATATCGGAGAACTATGCTTCTTTTGCCGATATCGAACAAGGTTTCCGTACGATCCCCGACAGCACACAGATCGGTGTTTACTGGTACTGGATCTCAGACAATATATCAAAAGAAGGTGTCGAACGGGATCTGGAAGCGATGAAGGTAGCCGGGATAAACCGTGCGTTTATCGGTAACATCGGTATAGACGGCATTGATTATGGCGATAATAAATTGTTAAGTTCCGAGTGGTGGGAGATATTGCATGCGGCATTGAAGAAGGCCACGGAGCTGGATATCGAGATAGGGATATTTAATAGTCCGGGATGGAGCCAGTCCGGGGGGCCTTGGGTGAAAAGTTCACAAGCCATGCGTTATCTTACCTCTGCCGATACGATTGTAACCGGGCCTAAGCGTATGCAACTGGTTTTACCCTCTGTGGGAAAAGACGAACAGGATGTATGCGTTATCGCTTATCCTTCGTCGGGTAAGGCAGTAACGGAAAAGAGTTGGACCATAAATAAGAAGTCCGGGCAGCAGACTTCCTCCGTCTTGATCTTCGATGGAGAAGAAACTATACGTACGTTAATCTATCAGGCTAACACTCCTTTTAAAACAACCGCAAAACTGTGGGTTAAAAAGGGAGGGCAGGAAAAACTGGTACGGCAGTTCACCATCGACCGGAGTAATCCGGCTCTAAATGTGGGCTTTATTCCTTACGCTCCCGTCGTTATCTCTCTTCCGGAAATCACCGCTTCGCAGTTTCGTCTGGAGATGTCCGCCGAGGGAGACGGTGCAGGGGAAGTGACACTTTCTTCTTCTTCGATGGTAGAGCGTTATCCAGAAAAGTCGTTGGCCAAGATGTTCCAAACCCCACTGCCTATGTGGGATGATTATCTCTGGGAGAAACAGCCGGCTGTGAACGATGCTTCTTTACTGGTTTCTCCGGAGGCGATCAAAGACTTGACCGCTTTCGCCCGAGAAGGGGTATTGGACTGGGAAGTACCTGAAGGAGACTGGGTGATCCGCCGGATGGTTATGCTGCCGACAGGTGTAACGAACTCCCCGGCAGCTCCCGAAGCAACCGGGCCTGAGATCGATAAGATGAGCCGGGAACATGTGGCTTTCCATTTCGACGCCTTTATCGGCGAGATATTGAAACGTATCCCGGAAGCCGACCGGAAAAGTTTTAAAGTCGTAGTACAGGATAGTTATGAAACCGGAGGACAAAACTGGACAGATGATATGATTGCTGTTTTCAAAGAACGCTACGGATATGATCCGGTTCCTTACCTTCCGGCCTTGAATGGGGTCGTAGTTGGAAGTCCCGATATATCAGACCGTTTCCTATGGGACTTGCGGCGGTTGGTGGCCGACCGCGTTTCTTACGATTATGTAGGTGGCTTGCGAGATGTTTGCCATCAATACGGATTGACAACCTGGCTGGAGAATTACGGGCATTGGGGATTCCCGGGTGAATTCCTGCAATATGGCGGACAGTCTGACGAGATAGCCGGAGAGTTCTGGAGTGAAGGTTCGCTGGGAGATATCGAGAACCGGGCTGCCTCTTCCTGCGGACATATCTATGGGAAGAAACGGATCTGGGCCGAGTCGTTTACCAGCGGTGGGCCAGCCTTCAGCCGTTATCCTTACCTGATGAAGCAACGTGGGGACCGTTTCTTTACGGAAGGAATAAACAGTACTTTATTGCATCTGTTTATTCATCAGCCGTTTGAAGACCGTGAACCGGGATTGGATGCCTGGTTCGGAAACGAATTTAACCGGAAGAATACCTGGTTCAGCCAGATGGATGTTTTCATCGAATATCTGAAAAGATGTAATTTCATGCTGCAACAAGGCCAATATGTAGCAGATGTAGCCTATTTCATCGGAGAAGATGCTCCCAAGATGACCGGCGTTTGTACACCGGAACTCCCGACAGGGTATTCGTTCGACTATATCAATGGAGAAGTTCTGTTGGAACGTGCAACAGTGGAAGGTGGCAACATCGTTTTACCGGGTGGAATGAAATATCGTCTGCTTGTTTTGCCTCGGTTGGAAACAATGCGTCCGGAAGTACTACGGAAGATAAAGGAGTTGTTGTTGGCCGGAGCCTGCATCATGGGACCTGCCCCTGCCTGTTCTCCCAGCCTGAGTAATTATCCGGCAGCCGACCGGGAAGTAAAATCTTTGGCTGCTGAACTTTGGGGCAGCCAAACGGAACCAGTGCGTACTATCGGAAAGGGACGTTTATTTATGCCGTCCACCTCTTTACAGCCTGTATTGGATGCTCTGGATATAAAAGCCGATTTAAGCGTTGCTTCGGATAGTCCTGTTTTGTTTATTCATCGTGCGACACAGGCAGGTGATATTTATTTCATTTCTAACCAGAGTGAAAACCCGATTGAGATAAGTCCTTCCTTCCGTGTGACCGGTAAAATACCGGAACTTTGGAATCCGTTGACGGCAGAGATACGTAGCCTGCCTGAGTTTACTTGTTCCGGTGGAGCTACAACTGTCCCTATACGTCTGGATGGTTATGAAAGTTCATTTATTGTTTTCCGTAAGAAAGGTGCTCCCGGGGAAACGACTGCCCGGAATTATCCGCGTAAAGAGATACTTGCCGCAATAACTTCTCCCTGGCAAGTCGCTTTTGAAAAGGGGAAAAGAGGACCGGAAGGAACTGTTGCTTTCCCGGAACTACAGGACTGGGCAATGCATGCCGACCCTTCTATCCGTTATTTCTCAGGAAAAGCAGTCTACACCAACCGGATCACACTGGATGAATTACCCCAGAAAGCACTTTACCTGGATCTGGGAAAAGTGATGGTGATGGCGAAAGTAAAGATCAACGGACAATATGCCGGTGGTGTCTGGACAACGCCTTACCGCCTGCCTGTCGGGGAGTTTCTGCAAAAAGGAGAAAACCTGATCGAAGTGGAAGTGGTGAATAACTGGATGAATCGTTTGATCGGCGATGATGCATTACCTGAAAAAGAACGTGCAACCTGGACAAACGTGAATCCCTGGAAATCCGACTCACCTCTGCAATCGTCCGGTTTGCTCGGTCCGGTAGAAATTCAGGCTTATTCTTATGAATAACCGCTCCGGCTTGTATTGTTTTTGAATAGAATCATGTACATTTGTGACAATAAACACAAAATATATGAATAAAATTCTGATAAAAAACGCTTGCATCATTAACGAGGGACGCATGTTTAAGGGATCAGTCCTCATTGATGGAGATAAGATAGCCGAAGTTGTTGAAGGAACTGTTCCTGAAACGACAGGAAACGTACAGGTAATCGATGCCGAAGGAAAACTTCTGTTGCCGGGCGCTATCGACGACCAGGTGCATTTCCGCGAACCGGGCCTGACGCACAAGGGAGACATCTCCAGTGAAAGCCGTGCCGCCGTAGCCGGTGGTATAACGACCTTTATGGATATGCCCAACACCAAGCCGCAGACAACTACCGTCGCCGATCTGGAATGGAAGTTACAACGAGGTGCGGAAACCTCGGCTGCCAACTATTCTTTCTTCTTCGGAGGGACGAACGATAACATGGATGAGATCCGTAAACTGGATCGTAGCCGTGTACCGGGATTGAAGCTCTTTCTCGGTTCCTCAACGGGAAATATGCTGGTAGATAAAAAAGAAAGTCTCGAACGTATCTTCGGCGAAGCGGATATGCTGATTGCCATCCATGCGGAAAAAGAGGAAGTGATCAAACGCAACCTGACCTATTACACCGGACTGTTTGGCGAGGATCTCGATATATCCTACCATAGCAAGATCAGAAGCGAAGAGGCTTGTTATGCATCCTCTTCGGAAGCGGTAGAATTGGCAACGCGCCTGAATTCACGTTTACATATTCTCCATCTGTCTACCGCCAAAGAGTTGACATTGCTGAGTAACGCAATTCCTTTGAGTGAAAAGAGAATTACAGGTGAGGTATGTGTGCACCATCTCTGGTTTCACGATGGCGATTATGCTAAGTACGGTAACCGGATCAAATGGAACCCTTCCATCAAGACGCTGGCCGACCGTATCGCTTTGCGTGATGCCGTTAAGAATAATACGATCGATATCGTGGCAACCGATCATGCTCCGCATTTATTGTCGGAGAAGGAGGGAAGTTGCCTGAAAGCTGCTTCGGGTGGTCCGTTGGTACAACATTCACTGGTGGCTATGCTCGAAATGGTAGCTGAAGGTTGCTTTACGTATGAAAAGGTGGTGGAGAAGATGGCGCATATGCCGGCAGAACTATTCCATATCGACCGTCGCGGATATATTCGTCCGGGTTATTATGCCGACCTTGTACTGGTCGATCCGGATAAGAGCTGGACAGTTGCTCCCGAAAATATAATGTATAAATGCGGCTGGTCGCCTTTTGAAGGAACGACGTTCCATCACAGTGTTTCCCAAACATTCGTGAACGGAGAGCTGGTTTATGACAATGGCAACATCAATGATGCCGTTCGGGGAATGGAAGTCCGGTATATTTGATTCATGAATAATATATACGAAGAGCGGCTGGGTACCGATAGGATGTTGCCGCTTGTTTTCCGGATGGCACTTCCTGCGGTAATTGCCCAGATGGTCAATTTGCTTTATAATATAGTAGACCGCATTTATATCGGCCATATTCCCGGAATAGGAACTCCGGCGTTAGCCGGTATCGGTGTGGCAGGTTCTATTATTATCCTGATCTCCGCTTTTTCTGCTATCGTGGCCGGTGGAGGTGCTCCGCTTGCTGCTATTGCACTCGGGCAGGGGAATCGTCAGCAGGCCGGAAGGATACTCGGGAATGGTTTTGTCCTGTTATTATTATTCACCGTCCTGACATCCAGTCTGTCATATATATTCATGGAGCCGATACTGTTGTTTACCGGCGCATCCGAACAAACGCTGGGGTATGCGACAGACTATCTTTCGATCTATCTTATCGGTACCTTGTTTGTCGAGATATCGGTCGGTTTGAATACTTTTATCAATACGCAGGGACGTCCTGCCATAGCGATGTGGTCGGTGGTGATTGGTGCCATACTCAATATCCTGCTCGATCCGCTTTTCATTTTTGTATTCAATATGGGGGTGAAAGGTGCAGCCCTGGCCACTATTATCTCGCAGGCCGCCACTGCTATCTGGGTATTGTCGTTCCTGACTTCTTCCCGTGCTTCCCTGCGGCTTGAAGTCAATTATATGAAACCGGATAAAAAGGTGATCGGGGCTATACTGGCACTCGGCGTTTCCCCTTTTATTATGGCAAGTACCGAAAGCCTGGTCGGTTTCGTTCTGAACGGGACACTTAAGACGTTTGGGGATATTTATGTGAGTGCATTGACTGTCATGCAGAGCTCCATGCTTTTTGTAAGTGTGCCGCTTACCGGGTTTGCCTTGGGTTTTGTACCCATAGTGAGTTATAATTACGGACATGGAAACAAGAAGCGGGTAAAGGAATGTTTCAAGATAGCGATGATCTTTATGTTTCTGTTCAACTTAATTTTGATGTTGATGATGATCTTGTTCCCGTCGGTTATCGCTTCTGCTTTTACGTCAGACCAGGAACTGATACAAACAGTAACGGAAGTGATGCCTGTCTTTTTAGCGGGAATGACCATTTTCGGTTTGCAACGTGCCTGTCAGAATATGTTCGTTGCCCTTGGGCAGGCCAAGATTTCTATCTTTATCGCATTACTTCGTAAGGTCTTTCTACTTGTCCCGCTGGCCCTGATCTTACCACGTTTCATGGGGATGATCGGCGTTTATTCGGCGGAGGCTATATCAGATGCGACGGCAGCTATTTGTTGTACGATTATTTTTGCCATACAGTTTCCGAAGATATTGAATAAGATGGCTGTATAGTAAGAAAATGTTTTGAATTTGTTTTTTTGTTCGGTTTTTGACAGATGTGAATGTTTCAATTATTGTCAGATATGAATGTAGTGTCGTTTTCCCCATCGAAGGACGTCCGGCCAGTACCTGCCGGCTCACGTCGCCTGCCTCGCGGGTGGTACTGCTTACGGCGAAAAAGTCTTCCAGCTTCTGCACCCCTTTGTGGATGCCGCCCAGGAGCGACACCACATCGACTGCCGGGTCGTGCGCCTTCAACGTATGCTCCTGCATGTCCGCACAAAGGCGGCGCAACACCCAACAGCGGATCACCGAGGCGGCATAGGTACGGATATGTGCTGCGTTGCGAACGGTCAGCATCCGGTCGGCAATAAATTCCAGCCCGTTCAGTTCCGTAGCCCGTGTAGGGTCGAGCAGGCGCATTTCCTCTTCGATACTCAATATGTCGATATCGGCTTCGTGGTCGTACAGGGCCGTCATGGCACGGTACACCAGGCGGTAGGAGGGGTTGGTGAACATATCCGGCAAAAGGCGTTGTGTCACGTCGGCAATGGCTCCGCTCTGGGCGATAACGGCCATGATGACGGCCAGTTCCATCTCTTCCGATGCCGGTACGGGGGGAGGAAGGGGGTGTTGAAATGTGTTTTCCTGTTTTATGATTGTCTTTTATTTAGGTTCCACATGCTGTTTATTTCCCGAACGATCTCAGAATGATCTTTCGAACGCTCTCTTTAATATAATAAGACTTATCTCTTTATTAAGACATAAAGGAGTTTACGCTTTTCATTTACAAACATACAACAGGGGAGGGTAATCCGTATAACCGTATTTTGGGGTGTCAAGGAGCTGATAATAAGTGCTGTATTGTTTGGAAAATGTCCTCATACTGCGGATTTTTGTTTTTAAGCCGGTTGATCATCCCTGCCTGGTCGTAATTAGTATCGAGGATGCAGACCAATATGCGGGCAAGTCGTTTGATGGTCATCTTGCCCAGGTAGCCCGATAAGCGTGCGGCGTTCATCATTTCGATCAGGAATTGTTCCCATCCCTTGGTTTGTATGCGCAGATGATCGGGTAGAACCTCACTGCACCCGGAATTGTCGGCCAGTTCGTGGGCGAAAGTCTCGAAAAAATTATTTTTAAAGGCTAACATCCTCTTTTCTGGATATTTAAGGCTTAATAGATAGCTGGCAGTCTCGTTAAGTACCTTTTTTCTGTCAGTTTGATGTTTCAGGTATTGTTTGTAGGCTTTAAATGATACCTTGTTTTCATCAAAAAAAGTTTGCTGTTTTTGCGTTGTTTATGATTTTGTAAAATTGATGGGAGAGGTGTTTGGTATGGATATGTTATTCTGTCGACAAAAGTTCGAATACCGGTTCTGGTATGCTATAAGCCTGTTTAAGACAATTGTGTCACCGATTTGTCACTAAAGTGATAGGGACACAACGCTACTATGCTGTCGAAATGAATACCATATATTGTTGCTTATTATTTGCAGAGAGGAGACTTTGAGGAACGGAATGTCCGTTGCAAATATAATTTATTTTTATTATCCGTAAAAAAAAACGAACTACGAAAAATACTGCCGAAAGGGGAGGTTGAACGTTTAAAAAAAGGGAGAAGTCTTAGAAGAACTATGTTCATTCAAAAAGAAGAGATCCTTGCAACGATCAGCATTTAATATATATTCACACCCGGATGGGAAAGTCTTATTGCATATATAAGAATGAATAGGAAGTGGTGAAATGTTATTACTCAGTCGATAATAATATCAAATTATTTCCTGAAAGACTTGTTTATTTCATAATTTTCATTTATATTTGCATTGTTATATAAAATATTAATCTATCGGTAAAATGATTTTATCTGCTATTCTGAGAGAGGAAAAGCTAATTTACCGATAAACTAAGCATCAAATTCTGGATCATATTTCAATTAAAAGATACTTAGTTTATACCCTACTTTTAATTAGGGTTATATATATACATGGTAAGATTGTGATAATCAACAGTTTTGGTATATATATTATTATATATCAAAAAAGTGTCATAGTTCTTCTAAGACTATGTCGATAAAATAAAAACAGCATAAATATCTAGTTAATCTAAATTAAAACAAGTGTGTCTATGAAGAAGCGATTTACAATTACTATGCTATTCTTCTTTGCAAGTATA
>NZ_JAMBQG010000030.1:0-55620 GCF_023369805.1 Parabacteroides leei | reverse complement strand
TTTAATTATTTTTCCCTCAAAGGCTTTGTAATATAATGTACGGGCGTAATAGAGAATACTGTCAAAAAGGAAAAACAACGGATACAACCTACATGTCCCGATTCTGACATAAGTTTACTTTGGGGGGTTGTCAACTTTTTTTAGGACAGGACATCCCTTACTTTCTTTCTTTTGACAATTATCAAACGAATAATATACAATCATCAAACGAAAGGAACACATATGTCATTTATTCATTTGATATATATCAAACGAATAAGTCGGCAGGAAAAAAATGAGATACTATTATAATTGTCTCAATCAATCCTTTCCGTCTAATTCTAAAAACATATCATCAAAATTAATTATAACCCGCTGAAATAAATTAATAAAATCCATTCCTAACGAACCATCTTCACCATTCTGAAAAGACATCTCCGTGGGTGGTTCATATTCCACCTGAATATCTTTCATTTCAAAAGAGGTAGATCCTATACGCATCGGTATTGATGACAAACGGAGAACTTCCAGACTTCGCACACCACCGAACCCACCACCGGTAATTGTTTCATTTACTCCTTCTTTATCAATCCATTCCTTATGTTTTTGATAATACGGATAAAACATATCTGCTCTTACATTTCCTGTATCAAAAACAAAACGCAACCGCTCTTCTCCTGAAAACACTTTCAAGCGCAAACCACCATCATACATCCACATATTCCTTCCGGTTTCCGGAAGCGAATGCCGATTAACCGGAAAGCAAATCTTTTTTTCTTGTGGAAATATATTTACTTCTCCAACCAATCGCATAAAATCAGTACCCAATACAGCATCTACCTGATAGACGGTATCTACTGCCGGATTGGGATCCGCAATCGTTATGATCGCATTTTTAAATGCAATATCACCGATCATCATACTATCTAAAATTCCAGACTTGCCGGTACCCGTAGCAAAAGCCCCTGTAATATTAATCGAATCACGGATAACACAAATGCCTATTTCATCCGCATACATTTTGGAAACAAAAGTACTTCCCGCCCCTGTATCAAAAATAAATTTATACGTTTTTCCGTGTATCTGTACAGGAACAAACATTAAAACACCACGGCCGGCTTCTTCGATTGCCATGGGTATTTCCGTCTCTTTATTCGGCCTGTCAACAACAGGAGCGGCTTCATTGCGCAAAGTATTATAATAATCTGCCAATTGCTGATGAGAAGGGAAATCCTCTCTCTTAGCAAAAGCTTCTATTTGACGTAAAAAATCATATAAACGATCTGCGCTCTCTTTATACTGTCCTATTTCACCCAGCATTTTTGAACGAAGAGCAACCAAACTACTGACGTTCGGGAAACCCAAATCCTCCTGGTGATGTTCCAATAACGAATCGATCAGATCTATCGTCTCAACCGGCTTATTAAAATAAGTACCGATCATCACTTCCGACAAAGCTTTTATCGCAACAGACTGAAGTTGTCCGGACACTTTCGGATATTCTTCTTCCAGCCTGAACCAGTCGGATTGATTGATTAAATCCCCAATTTGCCAATCGGCTTCCTGAGCTTTAACCGATTGAAAAAATGACACGGAGAAAAACAATAAGGCTACAAATGTCTTCATATTCTTTCTTTGATTAATAAGATATGACAAATATAAGCCAAATAGCAGACGACAATAGTTAGCACTTTGCAATCTACTGTTATTTAGTGTTACCACCAGAATGAGCGGAGATAAAATCAGATTATATTTGTAATATGAAATTACAAATGCGCCTCATATTGATTTTCGTTTCTTTATCAGTTCTGGGAATATTCTTTTTCCAGGGTTATTGGTTGTGGAACAGTTACAAGATTGAAAAACAACATTTCCAAAGAACAATCAACGAGACATTACAGCAGGCCATAAATGAGGATCTTACATTTCGCATGGATGCGCTAAAAAAAGATACGGCAACCAATGCGCCTCACGGAGAAATAGAATTCGGTTTCTCTCTGGACAGTACTTCACATGCAGCTTCCAAACAAAAACCACGACAAGTTTATTCGCGCACAAAACTTCAAACACAAAACCAGAATGACAGTGTGGTATTTCAAGCATTCAAGCCGGAAAATACACCTATAATGAGAACTGCATTTAAAGGTATATGGCAAGCGATCAACCGCCTTTCACCTGTCGATGTCGTACAGGTCGATAGTATATGGTCATCGCTTCTCGAAACCGGAGGTATATACAATTCACATTTCATCGATTTTACATTAGGAACAGATACGCTTCTGGCCTCGTCTTTGCCGGACGACCAAAACCCGACCGATCTGCTGCCTACCCATAAAGCCGGATTAAATATAGACGACAGTATTGGCTTACAAGGTTTTATAATTGCTCCATCACAAGCCGTACTCAAACAAATGGGACCTATGTTTCTCGCATCCTTTCTGTTGATCATCATAACGACTGCTTGCTATATCTACCTGATCCGCACCATTTTGAGACAGAAAACGATCGCGGAGATCAAAAACGACTTCGTCAATAATATGACACACGAACTGAAGACTCCGATTACGATCACCTACTCAGCTATCGACGCCTTACAGACATTCAACTTCGTGGAACAAAAGGAAACGCGGGAAGAATATTTCACACTTTGCCGTCAACAACTAAAGCATTTATCCGGACTTGTGGAAAAAATACTTAGTATGGCCGTAGACGAACGGAAGAATTTCCGCTTACAAAAAGAGAGTTTCCAACCTCTGTCTGTCATAGAAAGTCTGATACAACAATTCAAACTGAAGGCTGATAAACCTGTAAGATTCAGTATGGAGATAATTCCCAAAGATATACAAGTCTATGCCGATAAGCTACATTTCACAAACGTAATCAGTAACCTGCTGGATAACGCGATCAAATATTCCGGAACGACTGTCGAAATCAGTGTCCGGGTCCGTGAAACAGCTGGCCAACTTGAAGTCTGCATCACCGACAACGGCATTGGAATCTCTCCGACGCAGCAGACTCGTATATTTGAACGTTTCTATCGTGTATCGAAAGGAAACATCCACGATGTGAAAGGTTTTGGCCTTGGCCTTAGCTATGTGAAAGATATCGTAGAACGACACGACGGCTCTATAACCGTCGAAAGCAGAGAAAAGGAAGGAAGCACATTTACTATTATAATACCCGGCAAAAAATGATACATATACTATTGGCAGAAGATGAAATTGCACTGGCAAAAATCATAAAAGACAGCCTCGAAAGCCGTCACGAATTCCGTATCACGCTGGCTTCCCACGGAAACGAAGCGTTAAAGCTCTATCAGAAACAAAAACCGGATATCCTGGTACTGGATGTCATGATGCCCCAAATGGATGGCTTCACGCTCACCAAAATGATCCGCCAAATCGACACCCGGACACCGATACTCTTCCTCACAGCCCGTTCATCGGTGGATGATCTGGTTACCGGTTTTCATCTGGGAGGAAACGATTATCTGAAAAAACCGTTCGATATGGAAGAGTTGATCGTACGCATCCAGGCTTTATTAAACCGTCCTATATCCATTTCCGACCCCAAAAGCCAGGAAGTGTTTACAATCGGGCAATATACCTTCCATTACCCACATCAAACCTTACAGATCAGCGACCAAACCGAAACATTATCTCACCGGGAGGCAGAAATATTACGCTTATTATGCCTACATGCCAATGATGTACTACACCGTAAACCCGTCCTGATGGGACTATGGGGTGATGACTCTTTTTTCAATGCCCGCAGTATGGATGTATTCATTACCAAGCTTCGTAAAAAACTAAAAGCCGACCCCTCGGTTCAGATTGTAAATCTCCGGGGGATCGGCTATAAGCTGATTATTTAAAATGATCAAACGAACAATTCCGGTTCGCGGCGTGCACTAAAGTTCTTATGCAGCATAGCCGTATAAGGAGTATCAAAAGTACGTGCCCCTTCAGGACATTCCTTTACGCAAGCACAACACTTGATGCAAAGAGCAGGATCACTGAACATCCGGTCGTCTACGATTGAGATAGCAGCCACCGGACATACGTCGATACAATATTCACATTGCGTACACAACTCTTCGTCTGTAACAGGAGCCTGTGGCGTAGAAGGTCCTTTCACCTTATATGGGAAGTTTCCTTTTATTTCCAATGATGGTAATCCCGATAAAGTTGATACAACATCCAGTTTTATCAATGTTTCATGACCGAATTTAGAGGCCTTCACCAAGTCTTCCTTATCCGGGCGATCGGCAGCAATAGGCATATCTTTCCGGCTGAAAGAATGCTCACCGACAAAAGCCCCCGCACTGACAGGTACGAAGCCTTGAGCAACCAATGCATCACTCAACTCCTTCAAAGCATCTTCGTAGTCGCGGTTACCATATACGACAACCGGAATAACCGGGGTCTTTTCTCCCTGAAACATACGAATACGCTCCATGGCCGTTTCTGCAACACGTCCGCCATAAACAGGGACAGCCACAATAACCAGTTCGTTATCTTCTATATGAAGTGTTTCTTTCAACGCTTCATGCGTGATATCCGACTCTGACAATGTATCTCCTCCCAGCCCTTCGGCAATAGCGTATGCTATCTTTGCCGAAGTATGTGTCGGAGAAAAATAAATCAAATGTATATTCTGATATTGCATACTATTTATTTTACAGCAGTCTCGATCTTTTCCATCAATTCAGCAAACTCCTCTTCCGTGTATCCTTTGCCGGCATAGATTACTTTACCATCTTTCCCTATCAAATAACTACGCGGAATCAGATTTTTTGCAAATGCTCCGAAGATTGCACGGTTCTTATCCGGATACAACGGGAAAGAAAATCCTTTCTTTTCATTGTATTTTTCCAATTCAGCATCCGTGTGTTCACGACCGATCACCAACAGCTGAAAGTTCTTATTGTCCTTATACTTCGGCCAGAGTTTCTGCTGCACGTCTGCCAGTTCTTTCTGACAAGGCGGACACCAGGTTGCAAAGAAGTTGACCAGAACAACTTTTCCTTTCAATGTTGCTGACGACATTTTCGCTCCGTTATCGGAAACGATGGTAAATACCGGCATTTGATCTCCTACCTTTATGATATCGCCGTCACTTTGTGCACGGGCTATAAAAGCAAAGATAGTTAGAATGGCGGTTAAGAAGTACTTGTTCATACGCTTTATTTTAAACTTTGGGCAACATCATAGCCGGCTTTCAGTGCTTTCAGGTTCATTTCAACCACTTCTTCACCTTTACGGCCAAAAATACGACGAATACCGTCTTCTATCTTATTATATTCTATCCCGATAAAAGGAGCTGCAGCTCCCAGCATCACTATATTGGCAGCACGCACGGTAGCTACCTCTTTCGCAATTGCTTCCACGTCCAGGATCACCTTGTAAGGCAACTTATTCAGTTCTTCGTTCACCTTGTCGATGTCCGGATAGTTAGGGATATTTACAAACGGTTGAGAGTTAGTAACCAGCCATCCTTCTTTTTTCAGATAAGGAAGATAACGAAGGCTTTCCATCGGTTCCAATGAAATGATCAGGTCGGCGTGTCCTTTGGGGATCAGGTCGGAAGCGATCGGCTGGTCAGATAAACGCAGGTTCGACTGCACATCGCCTCCACGTTGACTCATTCCGTGTA
This sequence comes from Parabacteroides leei, assembly GCF_023369805.1. Lineage (NCBI taxonomy): Bacteria > Pseudomonadati > Bacteroidota > Bacteroidia > Bacteroidales > Tannerellaceae > Parabacteroides > Parabacteroides leei. Next base: position 49,986 of record NZ_JAMBQG010000030.1, on the reverse strand, counting down.
CTTCAGCCTGCTTCATATACAGACCTTCTTTCAATGCGGCTTCTCCAATAACGGCGGCAATAGAGAGGATACCTTGTCCTCCTACACCTGACAATATAATATCTGCTCTCATTTCTTACTTGCTTTTTTCTTTCTTGTTAATGTCTGAATACATTCACGACGCGGGATCAGAACGGATACCCCCTTGTATTCGATCTCTTCACGGATAATCGTTTTCATTTCTTCGTAATTCTTCTTCAACGGAATCATCACACGGATATGAGCCGGATCAACACCGATACCGGCACAAATAGCTTCCAGGCGTCCTGTTCCGGCCGAATCTTGTCCGCCGGTCATTGCCGTTGTTTCATTATCGGAAATCACGATCGTGATATTTGTTTCTTCGTTTACACAATCCAACAATCCTGTCATGCCGGAATGAGTGAAAGTAGAGTCACCTATTACAGACACAGCCGGGAATACACCTGCGTCGGCAGCACCCTTCGCCATCGTAATGGAAGCTCCCATATCAATACAAGTGTCGATTGCACGGAACGGAGGCAAAGCTCCCAACGTATAACAACCGATATCACCGAATACTTTCGGTTCGTTATATTCAGCCAATACTTCATTCAGAGCTTCATACATATCACGGTGACCGCACCCCTGGCACAATGCAGGCGGACGTTGTTCCACCACTTCAGGAATAGCATAATAGCTGGTAATATCTTTACCCAGAGCTTTGCCTACGGCATCCGGAGTCAATTCGCCATCCCGTTGCAAAGTTCCGTCCAGACGGCCGTGCACCTTAATGCCTGTTCCCATATATCCTTTCAGTTGTTCTTCTACTACCGGATAGCCTTCTTCCAATACCAGGATTTCCTTGCATTCGTTTACTAGTTTCTCCATCTGTTTGCGGGGAAGAGGGTACTGACTGATCTTCAAGACCGGATGTTCGAATCCGTCCGGATAGTTTTCAGACAGATAGTTGAAGGCAATACCAGTCGTAATAATACCGAGATCCTTATTAGGACCATCGAAATACTGGTTGTATTTTGATGTTTCAGATGAATCGACAAACTGTTTCTGAGCTTCCAATAAGACTTTGAAACGTTTACGAGCCAAAGCCGGAAGGAGAATAAAACGCTGACGTCCGTCTGCCGGACAGTTCTTGGGGTTTTCATCCTTCATCGGACGGGTAACTACACCAGCACGAGAGTGAGCCATACGGGTAGTGATACGCATCAGGATCGGATATCCCAGTTTTTCAGAAAGTTCGAAACCTTCATAAACCATATCGTATGCTTCCTGCTGACTGGAAGGTTCCAACATCGGGATCATAGCAAAGTTACCATATACGCGATTATCTTGTTCGTTCTGTGAAGAGTGCATAGATGGGTCGTCAGCAGTAATAATGATCATACCCCCGTTAATACCGCTCATTCCTGCATTCATGAAACAGTCGGCAGCGACATTCAAACCTACGTGTTTCATACAGCAAAGTGAACGCTTTCCGGCATAACTCATACCTAATGCTGCTTCCATTGCTGTTTTTTCATTTACACTCCAACGGCTGTGTATCCCACGCTCTTTCGCAACAGCTGATCCTTGTATATACTCGGTAATTTCAGTTGAGGGAGTACCCGGATAGGCATAAACACCGGATATACCGGCATCAATCGCAGCCTGTGCAATGGCCTCATCCCCTAAGAATAGTTGTTTTTCCATGTATATTTGTTTCTTAAATTGATTTTTATGTAATACCAACTGCCAAAGATACAGCTTTTACCACAAAGAAAAAGTAAAAAACTTATCTAATCTTTCTCCTGTTAAGTTCAGCTCTGTACCGGTTTGCGTTACGGTTATGTTCTGCCAATGTCGCCGCAAAATTATGACGCCCCGAAAAATCTTCTTTGGCACACATATAAAGATAATTATGCTTCATATAATTCAATACGCTGTCCATTCCTTTAATAGTCGGGATGCGCAAAGGACCGGGAGGCAATCCGGCATATTTGTATGTATTATACGGAGAATCGATTCCTAGGTGTTCGAACAGGATACGCTGTAAGCTAAAATCGCCGATAGCAAACTTCACTGTCGGATCGGCCTGTAAAGGTATCCCCCGATGAAGTCTGTTCAGATAAAGACCTGCAACAATCGGATATTCATCAGACGCTGCTGTCTCTTCTTCCACGATAGAAGCCAGTGTAGCCACTTCTACGGGAGTCAGGCCAATCGCCTTCGCTTTTTCCAGGCGGGCATCCGTCCAGAAGGCCTTATATTCCCGCTTCATGCGTTGCATCAATTTATCTGCCGGAATATTCCAATAGACCTCATACGTATTAGGAATGAAAAGAGAGATGATCGTTTTCGTTGTAAATCCTAAAGAATCACAATAAGCAGAGTCCTTGAGTAAGGATAACAACTCTTCCTTATCGAGCATCAACTGTTCATCCATTCGCTCAGCAAGGTCTTCCTTAAAACGAATATTATTAAAAATCAAACGGATAGCCACCTGATGCCCACGCCGCAAATCATTCAGCAGCTCCAGATTACTCATCCCGGGTGATACGGCATACCGTCCGGTTTTCATATTTGCCTGGTATTTCAGCATACCAGCCAGTTGCTTGAAACTGCCTATCCGGTGACAACCAGCAGAGTCCTGCAGTTGCCGGCATAAATCGGTAAAGCTTTTATCCTTCCCTACATAAACATACACCGTTTCCTTTGGCACAAAGTTCGGAGCCCAGGCCAGGCGATAGCCCCAAATCCCCACACCTACCATCAAAAGGACAAAAAAGAGGACTATTCCCGCTATTATATTTCGTTTCGACTGTTTTTTCTTATTCATTTTTTATCAAATAAAATCCTGAGTATCAGAATCGGCAACAAAAGTAGCATCTTTTTCTTAGAAAATAGATGCAAAAAGCTTTGTTTATTTAAAAACATACCTCTATCTTTGCAGCGCAATTCTAAGGAAGAAGCACAGAACACATGGAAGTGTGGGTGAGTGGCTGAAACCACCAGTTTGCTAAACTGACGTACTCGTAAGGGTACCGGGGGTTCGAATCCCCCCGCTTCCGCTCCAAAGGCTGTTAATTGAAAAATTGACAGCCTTTGTTGTTTTTAAACCATTCATTCTTTACTTTTAGTAAATCTAAAAACATATCTTGTTCTGGATAAAACCTTTTGCCATCGCATTGGCAAAACTTTTTATCAGGAAGAATATATGTAAAACAGCTTCAGAAAAGACAAAAAAAGAGGTAAACCATTATCTGATTTACCTCATCTGTAGTCGGGATGAGAAGACTCGAACTTCCGACCTCCACGTCCCGAACGTGGCGCGCTACCAACTGTGCTACATCCCGTTTTTGATTACGGCTGCAAAGGTACAACTAATTTTGAACTTGCAAACATTTCTGGCATTTTTTTTTACAGAAAACAGTAAAAAAAAACAACAGAGCACTTACTTTCTAAAATTTCTTGATATTTTTCTCTCAAAAGATTTGGAGTATTCAAAACTTTCCCTACCTTTGCACCCGTTAAACAAAACAACGGTGCCATAGCTCAGTTGGTAGAGCAAAGGACTGAAAATCCTTGTGTCCCCGGTTCGATTCCTGGTGGCACCACTTTTCAAGAAAGAAAAACGATGTAAATCCCTGAATTTCAAAGAAGTTCGGGGATTTTTCATTTCCAAGAATAGGCAAAATTAGTGGGACTGGAGCAAACTATACGTCCTTATTCAAGGGACTGTTTTTAAAAGCCCAAAATGTTCCACTACGAGGTATTTACTTCATTCTTTTACAGCTTGTTGCGCTATTTTACACAACAGGGTTCCCGGTTCGATTTCCTAACTTTGTATCATTAAAAATTGAGCCGTATGGAAAGAAAAAGATTCAGCGTGTTGTTCTTCATCAAGCGTAGCAAACTGTTAAAAAACGGGGAAGCACCCGTGCGTGTGCGTGTCACTTATGACCGCCTATATGTGGAACTTCAACTAAAGCGGAGCGTAAAAGTCCCACTTTGGTCGCAGGAAAAAGAGAAATCGACAGGCAAAGACCGAAATTCCGTAGAACTTAACCATTACATTGACGCCTTGCGTGTGAAATTCTATCAGATTTACCAAGACTTGGAACTGGAGGGAAAGATTATCTCCGCACGTGCCATAGTGAACCGCTATCAGGGAAAGGACGAGACTTTCAAGACATTATACAATGTGTTCAAGGAGCATAACGACAACTGCCGGAAGCTAATCGGGACGGACTACGCCGATATTACCGTAAGACGTTACGATAACTGCCTTAAATATCTCATGGAACTGGTTAGACGTGACTACAAGGTAGATGATATGCTACTGCGTGAGGTAAACGGGGAACTGGTGCGTAAATTCGATTTATACCTAAAGACGGAGAAACATTGCGCACAGAACACCGTTATCCGGTACATGAAATGCTTCAAGAAAGTGATAAACCTTGCCATTTCCAACGAGTGGCTGACAAAGAACCCGTTTGCCGGAATCAAGTTTCACGAGGTAGAGGTAAACAAACAGTTCCTAAGCCAAGCCGAGATAAACCGGATATGGCAAAAAGAGTTCAGGATTGAACGGCTGGAACTGGTACGGGATGTTTTTATCTTTTGCGTATATACCGGACTGGCATTCATAGACGTGTATAACCTGCGCCCCGAACATATTTCAGAGGACAGCAACGGCAATCTGTGGATAGTGAAACCCCGTGAAAAGACAAACAACCTCTGTAACATCCCGCTTTTGAGCATTCCCAAACAGATACTTGAAAAGTATAAGGATAACCCCTACTGCATGGATAAAGGAACTTTGCTGCCCGTTCCCCGCAATCAGAAGATGAACAGCTACCTGAAAGAGATTGCCGACCTGTGCGGTATCAAAAAGAACCTGACCACGCACACAGCCCGCCATAGTTTCGCATCGGTTATCGCACTGGCTAACAACGTGTCACTGCCGAATGTGGCTAAAATGCTGGGGCATTCATCCACCCGAATGACACAGCACTACGCAAAGGTATTAGACCAAACGATATTAAGGGATATGCAAGCCGTCGAGGAACAGCTTGCACTCTAAACATCCAAAGGGGAAGAAGAACTATTATTCATCTTCTCCCCCCCTCTATCTTTTTGAACATAAATTATCACTATTAGCCAATCCTTTAGGACTGAAAGAACAATGCTGCCACCTTGGAATCTCCCTTTTTTCTGTATAATATTCTTCTATAAAAGATTTTAATTCTTGTACATCATCAAAACCAATAGCGCATTTCATTTTTTCAAAATATTTCTTAGATTGAGCTCTAAAAAAAATTTCCATTGGTTTTCTTCTATATTCCGAATATATCAATGTTTGAGGATACCATCTTCTCCAATCATTGTGTATTAAATGTTCCGCCCTCAAAAAAAGTACAAAATCAGCTTGCATCAAATCAGAAAAATCAATACTCAAATGTTTTGCTCTTTCTTTTATTATATCTGCAAACAAAGACAATTTCCGGCAATTTAGCCGCCTATTTCTATAATCTAATGACTTCAAATAATTATAGAATATCAAATACCCCTCTACATCATAGCCATAACTATCTTCACTTCCCATATATTGTTTATCTAAAAACTCATCCAAATCTATAAATTTTTCATATTTCAATAGTATAGCGACATAGTACAAAAACAGTTCATAAGCTATAAACTTGAAGACATCAAACTCATGTTCATAAAAGCTACCAGTTCCATGTTTTTTAAAATAAGGTATTAATTTTTCAAAGAAATGATAAAATTTATCAACTTTTATATCATCAGAGTATTGGCAAACAGAAATGCAAATTTGAATAAATTCATTGCGATAAGGTATAAAAGCATCTATTTTCTCAATCAGCTTATCGTCATATTCTTCTGGTTTACAATCTATTCTCAAAGCTTCAATATTTGTTGAGAGGGTAACCAAATACTCTTCAATTGCACCATTTACATACGGTTTTGCTTCTTTCAATCCCAATAGCACCCTTTTAGATAGAAATGAGGTTCCCAAAGCAATATCATCTCTTTCATTAAGAAATGCAGGTTGTTTCCCTATAGGAGGACGTTTGTATAAAGGTTTATCATATATCCAACGAAGTAATTTTTCAAAACTATCTGCATAATTTTCTGGCTCACAAAAATCTATATAGATTCTTGATTTGTAATATACTGGCAGATAAGCTTCACCAGTTTCATCTCGTTCAACGACAGCAGCAACAAATTTTTCTTGTTGCCTATTTTTATAAACTTCAGCAGAAATTATTTGTGTTTCAGTACCAACGCCCCCATCTCTTCCATTCGCTTTATCTGCATATTTCTTATCAGAAATAATTAAAACCTTTTGAATTTCTGTATCACTAACCATTTTTTCCATAAAAGAATAGGAATCTTGTCCTTCTTTCAAGTCCCATTTATCAATTACAACATGAACTCCATTTTCGACTAATTCTTTTGCAAGGTTAAGCACCCAAGTTTCATGGTCTTGGTTAGTCCAACTATATGAAATAAATAATTTGATTGAATTTCCCATAAATACTACAAAGTTAAATGGAAGCAAAGATACAAATTCAATTAAATATATTTAGAAGTACAAGGTTAAACTTTTGAATAATCAAAGCCCGCAACACAGTTTTCAAGAAACCGTGATTGCAGGCTTTCAACCAAACAATATAGAAAACAAGACAGCTATATTTCAATACTTCAATATTTCAAGACAGCAAGAAAACAAGAAAACAAGATTCCATGTTTTCAAGATTTCATTTCTGATAGAACCTTTCCAACAAATCCATGATGTCACTTTCCCGGTAGATGATTTTTCCCGGAAGCTGCACGTACCCCAGCAGCCCCGTGTCCCTGTAATCCTGCAAAGTCCGTTTGCTGATGCAAAGCCGCTTGCATACTTCCTCGCCCGTCAGGTAGTGTTCACCGTTCAATACAGGGCGATAGTTCATTACCACGTACTCCACGTTTTCCAGCACCCTGTCAAGGGAGGAAAACAGTACCAGCGTAGTATCGGAATCTTTCGTTATCAAATCCATATGCCTACTTTTTAGAATTGTCCCTTACTTGGTTGAGCAGAAATGTTTCCACGTCCGAAGCCTTGTAATAAATCTTATTGTTAATCTGCGAATAAGGCAGTTTCCCCGTATCACGGTAGGTCTGCATCGTCCGGGCTGAAACATTCAGCAAACGGCAGGTCTCGCAGTTATCCAGCCACTTGTCACGCTTCCTGCGTAAAGGCACGCAGAGCGCATCCACACGCCCCACAAAATTTTCAAACCTCTGTTTCCAAAGTTCAAAGGTTCTCTTTTCAATCGTCACTATTTCCATAACCGATATATTTATTATTGTCAATACTCCGTTTTTCTTCACTGGTGCAAATATATAAGACTGAATGACAGGTTGTTTCTTCCTGTCCGAAAATGACCTTGCGTGTCCGAAAATGTCCACCGCCACCCCAAGAACAACACGAAAGAAACGAACCGATAACAAAAAAACTGTTTTTTCTCCACTCCTTAAATAAGTAAGGTAATGAACACAAAGCCGTTTTCTATTTGCCGACATTAATTTGGTGCAGAGCGCAGCAAAGCGATTCCAAACGGCTGACGCTTTGTTTTTTACCGATTTTTCTTATTTTATTTGTGGTGCTAATTCAAAAAACAAGCACTCATGAATAATCCTTTCGAAGAAATTTTCAAACGGCTGGAGAACATCGAAAAGATGATTGCCCCGGTTATGGGCGCACAGCCCGAAGAACGGCAGGACGGGAAAGAGCCTGTGTTAGTCAAAATATCCGTTGCCAGCGGCATAACCGGGTATTCGGTCAATTACCTGTACCACTTAGCCAGCAAGGGACTGATACCGTGTGTCAAGCGTGGGCGTACCCTGCGTTTCGACATGGAGGAACTCAAAAAGTGGATGCAGCAGCAGTATGTCCCGGCTTCTAACAGACTTCCCGATGAAAAAGAAAAGAAGTGATGATACACGGCACATCGAGGGCTGGCAGTCTAAGAACAAGCGCATCGAAAGCCTGTTGAACGTCCTGTACGATTTCCGGTTCAATACCGTAAAGAGCCGGACGGAATACCGGGCTGCAAGTCCTTCGGGCTTGTACCAGCCCGTTACAAAATTTGTTCTGAACTCGTTCAGGCGCAGGCTGGATGCGACCGCCTGTATTGTCACCTCTGCCGAGAACATCCGTACCATACTGGAAAGCGATTTCGCAAGAAAGGTACATCCCATACGGGAATACTTCAACGCCCTGCCGCTTCTTAATCCAACCGAACACGGGCATATCGGCAGGCTCCTGAACACGGTACAGGTAGCCAACCCCGGCAAATGGGAGGAATATTTCACGAAATGGCTTATCGGTGTGGTAGCCAACGCGATGAACGACACGGGATGTCAGAACCATACCTGTCTGGTATTGACCGGGGACAAGCAGGGACAGTTCAAATCGTGGTGGCTGGACAACCTTTGCCCGACACCGCTTAAGAACTACCTGTTCACCGGGAAGATAGACCCGCAGGGCAAAGACATCCTGACACTGATAGCCGAATACCTGTTCATCAACATTGACGACCAGCTAAAGGAACTCAACAAGCAAAACGAGAACGCCTTGAAGAACCTTATCACCACCCCGGCAGTGAAATACCGCAGACCGTATGACGTTTACATAGAGGAATACCCCCACCTCGCCAGCTTCATGGCTTCGGTGAACGGCAACGAGTTCCTGACCGACCCGACAGGCAGCAGGCGTTTTTTGCCGTTTGAAGTCCTGCACATAGACAAGCCCACGGCAGAAAGTATTCACATGGATAACGTCTATTCCGAAATCATGTACCTGTACCGTCAGGGCGTGCGCTACTGGTTCAATGATGCGGAGATTGGAGAACTGCACCTGAACAATGCGGAATTTGAGGTGCAGACAATCGAGTTTGAAATGCTGACGCAATATTTTGAGAAGCCGACAGAGGAAGAAGAACCCCATTTTTTTATGACAACAGCGCAAATACTGGCACGTTTACGGGATATATGCGCCATGCAGCTATCTGAAAAACGGCTGGGGGAAGCGTTGCGTAAAGCCGGGTTCAAACGGGTACAGAAACGCATCAACAAACAGAATTATTCGGTATATGGGTACAGAATAAAGCCAGTCCCGGCATCCTCTACAAATGACGATTACGGTTAGCACGGTCATTTTACGATTGGTTATTACTGCAACGCAGTAACCGCCACAGTAAGATGCGTTTTTACTTTATAGTCTGTATATCAAACATTTAACAGTGACACAGTAAGCAGTAAGATAAAACCGTAAACTTTTGGAAAAGTTTGGAAAAAGAAAAAACGCAGAAAATATCAAGGTTATATTTCTATCTTCTTTTGAAGAAAGAACTTACTTATCTTACTGCATAAGGGATAATCCGCTGAAAGAAAAAGAATTATGCGCAGAAACATAGTAACTTTTCTTCTTACTGACTTCTTACTGTGCTACTGCAATTTATCAACATCAAAAAATAAAGATTATGACCTACAAGGAAGCCAACAATATCAGTATCAAAGACTACCTGAACTCTTTGGGAATCCAGCCCGTCACGGAAAAAGGGAATTACGGAATGTACCGCAGCCCCTTACGGGAGGACAACACGCCAAGTTTCAAGGTGGATTACAACGCCAATTTGTGGTGTGACTACGGAACTGGCGAGGGCGGGACGCTCATCGACCTTGTGATGAAGCAGCACGGGTGCAACGCCTACGGCGCTATCTGCCGACTGGAACAGGGCAACACCGCCTCTTTTTCCTTTCACGGGAAAGACCTGCCCGAAAGGGACACGAAAAGGCAAGCAGCCAGCCCGATAGAAATACGCAAAATACAGCCGTTACAGAATCCGGCACTCATGCGCTATTTGCAGGAAAGGGGGATTTCTCCCGGAACGGCAGCCCCATACGTGCAGGAAATGTATTACCGTATCGGTGGAAAGCCTTATTTTGCGCTGGCGTTCAGGAATGATTCAGGAGGTTATGAACTCCGCAATCCCCGTTTCAAGGGCAGCACATCGAAAGACATCACCCATATACGGCAACAGGGAGAGCCGAGAGATACCTGTTTCGTGTTCGAGGGATTTTTGGATTTCCTCTCGTTCCTCACTATCCGGCAACAGAAAAGCCCGGATATGCCCTGCACCGACTGGCAGGACTACGTTATCCTGAACTCCACCGCCAACACGGATAAAGCCTTATATCCGTTGGCTGATTACGGGCATATACATTGTATGCTTGACAATGACGAAGCCGGGAGGAAAGCGGTTGAAGCCATAAGGCAGGAATACAAATGGCGTGTACGTGACGCATCACACCTGTACAGCGGTCACAATGACCTGAACGACTATTTGCGTAGCCTTAAAGTGAAACAATCCCAAGACTTGACAGTTACCGACAAGCCCCAGCCGGAGCAGGATAACAGACAAAATCCGGGTGAAAAAAGAAAGAGAGGACTAAGGATGTGACCTGCAAGACTGGCGGCATGAACAGACGGCAGGCTGTGTGATTAGGGAGAGCAAGGTTATGTTTCGGTCTACCGAAACACCTTGCTTTGCTAAACGCAAAGAAAATTTCTCCCGTTGGTCGCAATTTTTAAGATACCACCTAAAAGCAAAAACACATGACAGAGACAAGGAACAAACCGGGAGGTCGCCCGGCGAAGAACCGAGTAAACAAATATCAAAAGGTAGTCAGCACGAAACTGACCGAGTTACAGTTCTACGCAATCAGGAAGCGAGCCACCGAAGCCGGGTTGCACGTTAGCGAGTACGTCCGGCAGGCGATCGTTTCGGCAGAGGTGACGCCCCGGCTGAACAGGCAGGATGCGGACACTATCCGCCAGCTTGCGGGCGAAGCCAACAACATCAACCAATTGGCGCACCGGGCGAATGCCGGAGGGTTCGCACTGGTGGCGGTGGAACTGGTGAAACTCAAAAACAGGATTGTCGAAATCATAAACCAACTGTCGGATGATTGGGAAAATAAAAAAGGGAAGCGGCTTTAAGGGCTGTGTGAACTATGTACTCGGCAAGGAACAGGCAGCCTTGCTTCATGCGGAGGGAGTGTTAGCCGAAAGCAACCGGAACATCATACGCAGTTTCATACTGCAAGCCGGGATGAATCCCGACCTGAAAAAGCCTGTCGGACATATTGCGCTAAACTATTCCCCTGTGGACGCACCCAAGCTGACAGATGGGAAAATGGTACAGCTTGCGCAGGAGTACATGCGTGAAATGAAAATCACCGATACGCAGTACATCATCGTGCGCCACCAAGACCGGGAACATCCGCACGTGCATATCGTGTTCAACCGTATAGACAACAACGGCAAGACCATTTCGGACAGGAACGACATGTATCGCAACGAGCAGGTATGCAAGAAGCTGAAAGCCAAACACGGACTTTATTTCGCTAAAGGTAAGGAGCATGTAAAGCAGCACCGTTTAAGAGAACCGGACAAATCCAAATACGAGATTTTCAACGCTGTAAAGAATGAAATCGGGAAGTCCAAGAACTGGCAGCAGTTACAAACCCGGCTGGCAGAAAAGGGTATCGGGATTCATTTCAAGTACAGGGGACAGACTGGCGAAGTGCGGGGCATATCCTTTTCCAAAGGCGAATACACGTTCAAGGGTTCGGAGATAGACCGCAGTTTCAGTTTCTCCAAGCTGGATAAATGTTTCGGGAATGCGGGGTTGAATACCACCGAAAGCAACCGACAAACGATTTTTGCACCTGTTCAAGAACCAACACGGACACCGTTTAAAGCCGACAGTCCGTTACTGGCTGGTTTGGGTGGTCTGTTCTCCGCCCCGTCCTCTCCGGCTGATGAAACGCCCGACAATCCCGGTGAAAGAAAAAAGAGGAAAAAGAAACGACACTTAAAATTATAGGAACATGGAAGATAATTTAATTTTGGAGGGGCTTCTCTCTATAGTCACGGAACTGAAAGAACGGCAGGAGAAGCAGGTAACGCCAGCCAGCCGGGAGGAAACGATTAATAGGCTGGACGTTATCGAACAGCGCATTTCGGAAATGCAAGGTAAATCCGGCATTACTGAAAACATGGTGCAGGAAATTCTGAACCAAATCGGCAGTATCGGAAAAGGACAGTCCGAGAACCCAAAACAAGACCTTGAAGATATAAAGGGGCTTATCGTGACCTCGCACCGATATTTCAAGGAACGGTTAAAGGTGTTGTTCTCGGCTGATGATACAACGCCCGGGGAAACAACACCCGTTTCATGGTACGGCAAACTGATATACCGGGTAACTCCCTATTTGAAACCTAAGTTCTTTCTTCTTTCAGCAGGGATAATCATTTGTCTTGTGTCGCTTGTGTTAAATGTACGTTTTGTACAAAAAATGCAACGGTTACAGGACAATGATATGAAATACCGCTATATCCTGATGAAAGGAAAAGCAGACGGCAGCAGCCTTGATTTGCTGGAAACGAAGTTCAGCCGGGAACGGGATAACGCTTTCATCCGAAGCCTGACCGATTCGGTGAAAGGCTTTGAATACCGTAGCAGGAAACAGGCGGAAGCGTTGGAACGGGCAAGGCTGTTAAACGAGCAAGCCGAGCAGCTAAAGGAGAAAGCCGATAAGTTGGGCAAACCATAAACCAAAGCAAAGCCGGAGCAGAACCGCCCCGGCTTTCAAATTCACTTCTTTTTCTTCGTGCAGTGTTCTTTCTCGAACTGGCGTAGCGTGGTAACGCTGAACCGTTCCTTGATGAACTCCCGGACATCGGAAGCCTTGTAGTACACTTTTCCGCTGATTGTGAAGTATGGCAGCGCACCGATAGCCCGGTAGCGTTGCAGGGTCTTGATACTCACTTTGAACAGCAGGCACAAGTCCTGATTATCCAGCAGGTTGTCATCTTCGGGCAGTACCCTGTCGGCATTGCGCAGTACGCGTACATCCTTGCAGAGTTCTTCCAGTTTGGCGTACAGCTTCTGCATCCATACGCTGAAATCGTCATTGTCTATATACATGATTGCTTCATTTTTCTGATTATACATTATGGTTTGTCAATCGATTGATGAAGCAAAGTTCAGAAAACGAGAGCAAAGAAAATAAGGGAATGGTACATCCACTCCCCTATAAATTATTTATATCTCATTGATTATCAAATAAAAATATTTAAAAACAATCGTAGCCATTGTCTTTACTCTTTTTAATAATAGCTAATTTCAACCTATCTAAAAAATCTGTGATTTTAGTAGGTTTTCGTTTAATAACTGCTATTTCTTTTTTGTATATATCACCAAAACTGATATTAAACATTTTCTCAAAAATACGTGATATATCACTTAGAAAAATATCCTTGTTATCAATGCGAATAATACCATTTTTGATATAAAAAATACCACAAACTAATTCCATTATATCTATAAATTTAATTACCTCACTGTTTAAATAAAAGGGAGATTTCCAATCTGATTCAATATTAATGAAAAATTTGGGGTATTCCATTTGCCGATAGATTAGTTCTTGCTCCATATTTAGTAAAGATAACAGTTTGTCAAGATATATAATTTTTAACTTGCTATTTTCCGTAGGTGAAGTTTCTTCTAAAGCCTTAATTGTACCAAAATCTATATAACTCATATTTAATTGCCTAATACGTGTTTTGTTATCATTTTCTTTATTAAGGTAATCGAACAATTCTTCTACAAATTCAAGATATGCAGCAGTAATAGCTTCTATATCAGATTTTTCCTTTTGGAAAGGATGTTTTAATAATTTATATATCTGTTTTTCTGCTAAATTCCAGTTTGCCATAATTAACTTAAGTAGCTATCGTGAACATTTTATAAGTTCTTTGCAATTTTCTGCCATTTCTTTTGTCTGTGTTTATAAAATTTAAGAGCCCACCAAGCAACAAGCGGGGTTAGATAACCAGCATACAATTCAACACTATCGGTATATCTTGTAACATTTTCGGTAATCTTTTCCATTTGAATATAATGATTCCATATAGTTACTCTTTTATTATACTCATTTGAAACTATTTCTCTTGTTTTTTTATCAATCTTAATTACGTTGATTGTATGTTTTCCAATAGGAATAAATCGATGAAGAAACATCTTAAAATAAAATGTTTCCCCCTCTTTCCAAACAGGAGGAATATTGCCATAAGATATAAAACTTGCTTTGGGTTTACAAAGTTCCCTTAGCGTTTCAATATCTTGAATCTTGCGCCAAATATTTTCAATGTCAGTTTCAAATACTGATGTCACTACAACTTTGCGCCCCATAACTCTTTTACCTCTCCGTGTCACTAAACAAATCTTTTTTATCATATAGGAATAATTAAAACATTAAACATCTATTAACCTTACACTTATGCTCTTTTTATTAACTTTGTGCAAAGTTAGATGTAAGATACTCTAAAGACAATAGTCATTTATAATGAGATGCAACCTAACTATTTAACAATAAACGTCATAGCGAGCATGATAATTAATGAAATAGAAAAGAAAGTCATAAATATACTACCAACATCAAGCATAGAGTTCGATGAAATTGATTATTCCACTCTTGAAAAGAGGAAAAATGACTGGATTAAACTTTCAGAAGTTACGCATAGTATCGTATTGGTATTTGATTGCTACACTAATAAATTCGTTTTTGTTTCTGATAATATTCCTAAACTATATGGACTTGACTCCCGTAGGTTGTTTATTCATGGACATCAGCCAGTTATTGAGGTTATACATCCGGACGATATAGATTATGGGGTACTTGTAAGAAAGAAAATCTATTCGATATTACGCTCATTCTCCAATGAAGAAAAGAGGAACTATAAAGCCATTCATGAAATGAGGATAAGAAATATGCGGGGTGAATACATACGCATAATAGAACAAGAACAAGTTCTTGAGTTAGATAAATCAGGAAATATTTGGCTTATGCTATCGGTTATTGATGTTGATGCAAGCCATGAATCGGAAATTATTAAAAGCCACCTATATAACTTTAAAACTGGAGAGCAGATATTTATAGATTTATCTGACACACTGGATAAACCTTTGACAAACCGGGAATTAGATGTTTTACGATTTATGAAGAAAGGCTTATTAAGTAAAGAGATAGCAGAGGCATTAAAAGTTAGCATTAATACAGTGAATAGTCATAGACAGAATATATTACAAAAATTAAAAGCTAACAATACGATTGAAGCTGTCAACTTCGCTCAAAGACTGGGCTTGTTCAATAAATGCAGCATTGATAAAAGCGAGAAGAGGGGTGTTTTGCCATAAATAAAATGAAACTAACAACTTACAATCGTAACAAATAACTATTTTTGTGGCACTATTATAAAAGTTCATGTTAAATACAGAAAACATACAATCACTCATTGATAGCGGAGAAAGCTACAATGTGGAATTTAAAGTCCGTGTTCCTTCAAAAGTTCGTGAACTGACAGAGGAAATATGTGCTTTCGCCAATGCAGACGGAGGATATTTGCTTATTGGAGTAGATGATAACGGGCAAGTAGTAGATACTAATTTAGAAAACGATAAACGTTCTGCCATTCAAGGTTCTATCAGCGAAATATCTCCTGCACTCCACTGTGAATTGTATTCCGTAAATGTTGGGAATAAAACTGTTTGGGTAATTGATGTTCCGTCCGGCAAAGATAAACCTTATATATTTTCCTGCTCTATCTATGTGCGTGAGGGGGCAAACTCACAGAAACTTCGCACAGCCGAAGAAATGCGTAGCTTCTTTCAGGAGTGTAACAAAATCTTTTTCGACCATATACCCTGTCATTGGTTCAATATCTACACGGATGCAGACGAACAAATGATTAAAGACTTTCGAACAGAAGCAAAACTAAGTCCGTCCACACCCGACAAACAAATATTTGAGAACTTGGAACTGTTTACCGAAAATGGAACGGCAAAGAACGGAGCAGCGATGTTCTTCGGAAAACAACCTGAAAGAAAATTTCCACACGCTGTTACAAGATGTGTTCTTTTCAAGGGAACAAATAAAGTCTATATTATAGATGATAAAACTTTCGGAGGTTCATTGTACCAACAATATTTACAGGCTATGTCTTGGCTGGAAAGCAAACTGCAAGTAGCTTATAAAATAGAGGGTGTAGGACCAAGAGAGGAGATCTGGGAAATACCTCTGACCGTATTTAAAGAAGCCATTATAAACGCCCTGTCGCACCGTGATTATTACGAACAAGGCGCAAGCATTATGATAGAAATGTTTGACGACCGGGTAGAGATTTCCAATCCCGGAGGACTTCTACCTGTTGTGGCTAAAGATTTCGGACATAAAAGTATGACACGTAATCCGCTAATTTTCGGTTTATTTACCCGTATGCACTTGGTTGAAAGAGTTGCATCCGGTATTCCCCGTATGCAGGAAGCTATGAGAGAGGCGAATCTGCCCGAACCGGAATTTCATACGGAAGGGATGTTTACGGTAGTGTTTAAAAGAAAAACTAACAGTGTCATCAATGGCACTGTAAATGGCACTGTAAATGGCACTATAAATGAGAATGAACAACACGTTTTAAACTTAATTAAAAAAGAGGAAGGACTAAATGCTATTGAAATTGCTGAAAGAATATCTAAGAGCTTGCGAATGACTAAACGATACCTTAAATCTCTTAATGATAAAAAAATAATTGAGTTTAGAGGTGCGCCAAAAACAGGTGGATATTATCTAATTAATCAGATATAAAATTATGACAAAAGAAACCAAAAAGTGTACTATCACAGTAGATACTTATTCTAAACTATATCAACTGTTCGAATACAAAGGCTGGGATATTGACAAAGGATTTAATACAGGAATCTTTGAGAGATATTACAGAACTTTAGAGGATCTAAATCATGAGCAGCAGAATTTTTTTCTGCAACTTTCAAGAGATTTTTTACATATACCAGGTGATTGTTATACAGATAATCTTATACCTGCCTTTAGTAATCTCATTGATGATTATCCTAAAAACACCTTATATTTCACATGCTGTTTACCTGAAGACGAACAAGGTCATATTAAAAGTTCAGCAACTGTACTATATAAATTCAAAGGAACAACATTAAAACAAAAAGTGGATTTCAAAAATATATCAATTAGTGTAATTAACGACTTCTCAAGTTTAAAGCAGATAACATCTTTTCAAAATAAAATGATAGTCCTAGTTGATGATTTTATCGGTACGGGAAAAACTGCTATAGATGCAGTAAATTATGCCAGAAAAGAGTTACCTTATCTTAAGGATAATGCTCAAATAGCAGTTCTATCAATTGTTGCCCAAGAAGAAGGTATTCATCTTTTATCTAGTTTTGGAGTAAAAGTATACACAACGCATATAATAAAGAAAGGGATCTCTGACAAATATATGGGAGATGCCCTTGTTGAAGCTAGACAATACATGAATGAGATAGAATCTCAACTTAAGAAACTAAAACCTGAATTTAAATTTGGATATGAACAATCAGAAGCTTTAGTGTGTATGGAAAGATGTCCAAATAATACTTTTCCGATATATTGGTATACAAAAAAAAATGCGCCATATGAAAGATAAAGAGATAATCATTCTATTATTACAGATAATAAAATTCAACGGAGATATCAACCATCTTTTAATAAATGGATGTGACCATAAAACCATAATCAATATGTTAAGAGAGTTTGATAGAGAAAAAATAACAACAACAACTAAGAACCAGCTTGTACTAACTCAAAAGGGAGAAGCCTATTTAGATCTATTAAATAAAGAACTAAAACGAAAAGGATTATATAAATATATATCTCCATGTTTAGAAAATAGGTGCACAAAGATGAATATTGAAAATATTTATATACCTTTGCGGAAAGTTAAGAAAGCAGAGCTTTTTAGTTTGTCACATGAAAATGTGAAGATTGATGAGTCATCAATCGACAATGAACTCCCTTTCTAGCCTGAAAGTTAGATATAAAAATCTGCTTTCAGGAGAAAGCAGATTTTTATATCTAACTTTCGGCTGCACAAGCATAGCTTGTTTGCCGTCAGATTACAAGTAATCTGAAGATAATTAAGTAAAAAGCTCTCTTTCTTAATTTTACATTTATGATTGATTTTAGTAAATATGCAAGCAATTTTTCAATAGAAGCAAAAATGTTAGGTTTTTCTCCTGAAGAAATAACTTATTATTTGAACTATGCAGAAAAGCTTAACACACAAAATCTTCCTATTATTTTTGATCAGCTTCATTTTTCAAAATTAGTAGGTTATGATTATGATTATATACTTAAAGTGTGTAATTCACCTTATTCTTTTTATAAAGAATATACCATACCTAAAAAAAACGGCAAGTTTCGCACCATAGATGAGCCATTTCCTAGCTTAAAAGAAATGCAAAATTGGATTTTAACAGAAATTCTTAATAACTCTGTTGAAAAATTTGTATCTCCTGTAGCAAAAGCTTATATAAGCAAACGTAATATACGAGAAAATGCTCGATTCCACAAAGACAAAAAAATACTTGTCTGTTTAGACATAGTTGATTTTTTTGGAATGATATCATATAAAAAAGTATATTCCATATTTAGGCATTTAGGATATAATAAATCTGTATCAACCTTGTTAAGCAACTTATGTACGTTACAGAATAGTCTACCGCAAGGAGCTCCAACAAGTCCAATGCTCTCTAATTTGATCTTTAATAAGATCGATTCTAAAATATTTGATTTCTGCAAAGAGCATAAAATAATGTATACAAGATATGCTGATGACCTGTCTTTTTCCGGAGATATTAATGTAGGATTACTTATTTCTTTCACAACGAATATATTAAATAGATTTGGATTCTCTATCAATCAAAAGAAAACAAAAGTTATTTCACAAGGTAGATCCCAACAAGTTACAGGAATAGTTGTTAATAAAAAAATACAAGTTCCCCGCTTATACAGGAACAAACTACGTCAAGAAATATATTATATAATAAAATACGGTTTAGAGAACCACCTAAATAGAATCAATTATTCACAGCCTCCATTAGTATATTTATATCATTTATTAGGAAAAACCAACTATATTATACAAATAAATAAATACGATAAAGAAGCGCATAAATATATGGAATATTTAAAGAATCTTCTCCAAACATATACTAAAAGCCAAAACAAGTAATTTTCTTAAATATATTTATGTATCTTTGCATTCAGAAATCGTACCCAAGATACAAACTGATGTCGAACGGTGCAAAGCTGTGAAAACCTTATTCAAGGGACTAACATCGTGATAAAGATATAACTTATTGAGAAATAGTGCCATACAAACCGACTTTCGGTTGCTGGTGGCACCACTAAAAATCAAGCAGTTACATTTATTTGTAACTGCTTTTTTCATATATCCCGGCTGCTTTTAATTTCTGTTACCTGATCTTTTATAATAAAACGCCATTCGATATCTTTCCACTCCTGTGCATAATCAATGCCTACACGGGGAACAGTAACATATTCAGGCTTTTCACCCGAATCTTCTACCCACAATATCTCACTTTCGACAGATATTCCACGAAAAGAACGATCCAGCTTAAGCGCCCTACCGACCCTTCCTGGACCATATATTCCTTCGACTGCACGTACCATCACTCCCTGTGGTTTATCTTTATCTCCTGTCACAAAATTCAGTAGCCAGTACATTCCATAAATCAGGTAAACATAAATTTTACCTCCTTCACCATATAACAATTCCGTATGAGCCGTACGACCTCTGGAGGCATGACAAGCTTTATCTTCTTCACCACGGTATGCTTCCACATCTGTGATACGAAAACGATGTTCATTGCCACTATCAAATTTCCTCACCAGTATCTTTCCAAGCAAATCCGGAGCTACCTCTAAAACATCCCGCTGAAAGAATCGAGCTGATAATTTCTTTCCCATAATATTTTTATTACTGTTGCAAATATACTATTCCAAAACGATTTACGTATTGATGAAATACCTATGACTGAGATTCCGTATTTTCAGTAATATACGATTTCAAATACTTCTTTAAATGATAATACCTATAAATTCCTACAATAAACAGGATTATACCTGAAACTAAACAGATCCATGCCACCATTCTCAGATGCTGGATAATTTCGATCTCAAATATCCCCATTCCCACCGTCAAAAGGTATAAAGAAGTACGTATATAAGAAAAGAGCGTCCGCTCATTAGCCAATCTGGTTCTTTCAAGTGCAAGAAAATCTCTTAAAATAATTTCCTCATGATTTTTTAACTTCTCCATGTTATCTGCCATTTTCTCTTTCAATTTTTACTGTAAGCTATATATCCAAAACAGACAAATAAGAGATGTTGTTGAGGAAATTTTCATCACATTCCCACAATTATCCACACCCCACCCCAGTTTCGGCATAAGGGCACAAAGCAATAATACCTATGATATACAACAACATAACCCGTCATGCATTTTTCTGGCACACATATTGGATTATACTAAGTGTATTAGTTATAAAGATTGTTTAATTTAAAAATTAAAGTCATGAAAAAGGTATTAGTCGCAATGGCAATGATGATGGGAGTTGGTAGTTTCAGTGCATTCGCTGCAGAAACAAGTGTTGATTCAGTAGCATGTTGCCTGTCTACACAAGATGAATATACTAAGATTGAAGTATCAGAAGTCCCCGATGCGGTAAAGGCTGCTGTAGAAAAAGCCTATGAAGGACAAACAATTAAAGAAGCTTCTGTTGCAGAAAAGGATGGGGCAAAAACGTACAAACTGGTTATCACCTCAGCAGAAGGAACAGAAAGCACTGTTATCTTTAACGACAAAGGAGAAGAAGTAAAATAAATAAAAACAACTAAAGTTTTTAGCGGTTAAAATAATGTCCGGATTTCTGAGAGGAGTCCGGACATTTATTTATCTCAGCTTTCATAGCGTTCTGCCCAGCTATGTATCACCGGGCTTTCTACATCCACACCAAACTCCCGTGCTTTTTGCAGGATACGGTAAGCCAGCAATGGCTTTTTATCTTCCGGTGCATATCTGAAATAAGCCTCGGCTGCCCGTACATGGACACCATCAGGCATAGGAAACTCACGGGTTTCAGGAAGTCCGAAATCAGACGAAGGAAGTTCCTTACGTTCTTCTGTTGTTAATCTGTCGTTGGATTCTTTTATCATAATCATTCATCTAGGGGATTTGTTCCCTAATAACCAGCTTCACGGCTATAAAGATTACGTGCAGACTACTATTTAACCTACTAAAACAGTTGCTAATCTTCTTTGCGCAATAGGATACTATCGAGTATGGAGTTGACAGTACCGGCTTTCTTTACTAACATCAAATGATCTCCTCCCTCAACAGGAAATACATTTTCCAACCGGTCATAAGGAAATATCTGATCAGCCGTACCATGAATATGATACAAGTGTTCACTCTTATTGTCTGGTATCCAATCGGTAATCTGTTCAAGAGCCCATTTTATATAGACAGGATCTGTTACAGTCATATATTCTGCCAGATCTGAATTGGAGGCATTATAAACTAGTCGGTTGAAAGCATTTGTTATAAAATCGGTGGAAGAAAAAAGTCGCTTAGGCATAAATTCCATCAGGTTTACTTTCCTGACTGCCTGAAAGAGGATCGGGATTTCCTTTTTACTTTTAAAGGAAGAAATGATAACACATTTCGAAGGTTTCAGGAAAAGAGTCATCTCCTGCATAATCACTGCACCAAAAGAATAACCTATCAGGATAAAAGGAGAAGTCGCATCTATGGCTTTCGCCATTGTACGGGCATATTCTGATAGTGTCTCATCAGGTCTGGGAATATACCACTCGATATATACTTTCTTAAATCCTTTGGGAAGACGCAGTTTATCGAAGACCTTGCAATTATAGCACATCCCGGAAATAAAATAGACATTGATATCTTTTACCTCCTTTTTCGAAAACCAATTTATCAATGATGATAAACGTTTCCATATCCCGGGTGATGACGCTTTATTTTCTTCCATATAGTTTTTTACTCTTTATATAAGCATAAAGATAACCATTTTGTTCAAAAGCCCCATATTTCCAGCTAATAAGATTATTATTCCGATTTTAACTGACGTAGAAGTTCGGAGGGAGTACAACCAAACTGTTGCTTACAAAAACGAGTAAAATGGGTAGCCGAATTAAACTTGTAGAGCCTCATTATATCGCTCAAGGTATTCCCCGGCTCAGCTAGTTTGAAACGGACATGCTTTGCTTTCTGTTTCAAAATCCATTGGTGGGGAGATAAGCCAAACTCTTCCCGAAACTTATTATTGAAATTCGTACGTCCCATCCCCGCTATCTTTGCCAGATCATCCACATGATCTACCTTCAGATAATTTTCCAGTATAAGCGAACGGAAATCCAGCGACTTCCCAACAATCGGATGGAACAAATAAGCCAACTCTTCTTTCTTATAAAAACCACGAAGCAGCAAAAACAGTTCCAACGACTTTATCTCATGTAGATGTTTGCAATTCATTTGACACTCCATGTATTCGATCAGCGTATTCAGAAAAGACTTCAAGGGAGGATAGATCACAATTGGTTCAAAATCATACTGTATCTTATTACACAGGGGAGCCAGGGATTGAAGTTCCATTTTATTACAAGCCCCAGGGAAACGGTCAAATGTAAATATAACAACATTCGATGCAGACAATATCCTGCATGAAAAATCAGCGGATTTAGGTATCAGAATAAACTCTCCCGATCTGATTATCTTATTTCTCTGTTCATTACAACAAATGACGGCTTCTCCTTCCAGAAAAAAAATCAAATGATGATAATCCCTATCTTGTTCTCTCAGATCGTTTTCCTCATTTAATATCCGATGCTTAAACCCGACTAAAATATTCGGAGAATATTCCCTGCAAGATACATGCTCTTCCAAATAAAGTAATTTTATCATTACACCCCCTATTTTAAAAATTCTAACATTAGTGTTTTTCTCATGCATATCCATCGAGGATAGCATTAACGGCCGGGTCTTCCATTTACAGTATAAAAGGCATTATATTCATTACATGAAGCAAAAGTATAATCTTTTACACTATAAACGACACACATTTTCGCCGTTAATGTTTACATATCCACCAGTCTAATACAGCCTAATAAATTACTGACTTGCATTAAACTTAATTAGTTATTTCAGAGGTATGTATCCAAATGATTTTCAACAAAACAGAGATGCAGCTTTTACGCATTCTGAAAAAGCTGCATCCCGTGAACTATCTGTCTGAATTTTATCTTTATTCGAGTTAAATCTTACCTACCATTTTTGACGGATCGACCCAGGCATCAAACTCTTCTGCAGTTATATGACCTGATTCGACAGCTGCTTGTTTCAACGTTTTATTTTCCCTGAATGCTTTCTGTGCAATAGCAGCCGCCTTATAATAACCGATCTTTGGATTTAGAGCTGTAACCAGCATAAGCGAATCATCCAAATGTTTCTTTATATTCTCTTTCACAGGCTCGATGCCGATAACGCAATTATCATTAAAGCTCCTGCACCCATCACCAATCAGGCGGGCACTATGAAGGAGGTTATAAATAATCATCGGTTTAAATACGTTCAGCTCGAACTGCCCATTCGCTCCGCCTACCGAAATAGCCACATCATTTCCCATCACCTGCGCGGCGATCATCGTCAATGCCTCACTTTGGGTTGGGTTTACTTTTCCTGGCATGATAGAAGAACCGGGCTCATTCTCCGGAAGATGGATCTCGCCTATCCCGGCACGAGGACCGGAACCAAGCATACGGATATCGTTTGCAATCTTCATCAAACTGACGGCAATACCTTTCAATGCACCATGAGTAGACACAATTGCATCGTGAGTAGCTAATGCTTCAAATTTATTCGGAGCGGTAACAAACGGTAACCCGGTCAGTTGTGCTATTTTACGGGCAACATTCTCCCCAAAATTATCAGGTGTATTGATACCCGTACCGACCGCAGTGCCGCCTAATGCCAGCTCTGCCAAATGTGGCAAAGTACTTTTCAAGGCATGAATACCATATTCCAATTGAGCAGCGTAGCCACTAAACTCCTGTCCAAGTGTCAACGGTGTGGCATCCATAAAATGGGTACGTCCAATTTTTACGATCGGCATGAACTCACGACTTTTCATTATCAAAGTCTTATGCAGCATTTCAAGAGCCGGGATCGTATTTTCCCTAAGCATTTTATATGCTGCAATATGCATCGCCGAAGGGAAAGTATCATTCGATGACTGCGATTTATTCACATCATCGTTAGGCGACAATATCTTTATCTCATCCGTCAATTTTCCTCCATTCAACACATGTCCACGATAGGCAATTACTTCATTTACATTCATATTGGTTTGCGTTCCACTACCGGTCTGCCATACAACCAGAGGGAAAGAGCCCTCCAGTTTTCCATCCAGTATCTCATCACAGACACGCACAATCAGGTCACATTTTTCCGGAGATAAAACACCGGCATCTTTATTTGCCAGGGCCGCTCCCATTTTCAGATAAGCAAATGCCTGGATAATTTCTTTCGGCATCCGGTTTATATCCTGTGCAATCCTGAAGTTTTCAACACTACGTTGGGTCTGTGCGCCATAATAGGCATCAATGGGAACTTTTATGTTTCCCATCGTATCTTTTTCTATACGACATTCCATAAGTTTTTTTCTTTAATATCTTTTTTATAAAACCGTACAGTTAATGAATTGTTTATACCTCAGGAGCATATATTTTGAAGTAACGAACCTTCATATAGCCATAAGTAAGGACAAAAAGCACAAAAACATATAAAAGCTCGGCGGTCCAGTAAACCATCAGCGGGACATCAAACTGTACCAAGACCAAAAACAGATAGGCCAGATAAATCAGGATCGTAATCAATTCAAAAACAAAAGCGGTTCGTGTTCGGCCCGTTCCCGTTACTGCATTACAATAAATATGCGCCGGAACCGACAGGAAATAATTGGAGAGCATTACTACAAAAGGCCAGAATGCATTCCGGATCAACTCCTGATTTTTTGTATAAATACCTAATACCTCATCTGAAAAAAAGAAGGTGAATACAAGCAATGGAATTCCCAGCAGGTAACTCAATCCCATCATCTTCCGACATAAAGGCATGATATTACGATATTCTCCGGCACCGATCAGGTTGCTGACCAAAGATCCTGTCGTTGTTGAAAAGGAACAGACTATTACAAAAAATACAGTAGAGATACTACGGACTATATTAGCAATGGCTAACTGCTCCTCTCCCAAATGTTCAATCACTACAAAGAATAAGAACCAGGGAGCCACGGCTGTAAAAGAATACATCATGCTCCATACCGAAAGCTTAAATAGTCGAAGCTGCAATTGCCAATCGTATACAGGGCGCAATCCATAACAACGTTTGTCTACCTTGCGGCAAACGTATACTACCAAAACGATCAGAAAAGAAAGTTCAGAAATAGTGGAAGCTAATGCGGCTCCGGATATACCCAGCCGAGGGAACCCGAAGTTTCCGAATATCAACAGATAATTCAATACAATATTAGTGATTACCATTACGACCGCACCCGTTGTCAATATTCGTGTCTTTGTTATTCCGACAAAAAAGGCTCGGAAAGCCAAAGCCGGAAAAGTAAAGAACAAACCGAACGTACGCCAGTCCAGATATTTTATTACAGCCTTATACACCTCTTCCGATGTGATCAGTTTAGATAACAAGATCGGAGAAAACAACCAGGACATTACGAACATAGATCCGGCCAATACAATAAGAAAGGACAGTCCCTGATAGAATACTTTCCCCGTCTCATTATAATTTCCTTCTCCGTTACGACGGCCAACCATCACCTGTAATCCCAGACTGAAACCAAATCCCAGCATATAGATAGCCAGATAATACATACCCGCCAATGCTGCAGCTCCCAACTCAACCTCTCCATAGTGTCCCAGAAAGATAGCGTCTGTAATATTAATCAATTGCTCTATAAGAATACTCATCATCACAGGAAAGTTGATGAGCCATATTTGTTTGTATGTGAAATTCATAATTCAACTTAATATATATGCGTCACTATACATTCTTTTCAGAAGAATGCATCACGACAATTAATTATAAAAAAAGATTTGTACCCTGTATAGTAATAGGATAGCGAAATGCAGACAAAGAGGATCTTCGTCTTATATCAAAGGAAACTACGCTATATACAGAGTTGACACTTCATAAGTTGAATAATCGGATTATTTGTAACAGCTGCAAATGTAAACGTTTTTCCTGATTATGATTACTAAAACGACAGAAAATGAAAAATAAAAAAGGACGACACTCCTGCCGTCCCTTCCGTTCAATGACAAATAATCTTTTTATCTGTCGGAATACAGTCCTATCGTATTTCCTTCACTATCGGAAAACAGAGCAAAATATCCACGACAGTCAGCTTCGATCTTTGTCTTTTTCCGAAGAACCTTTCCCCCATTGGATTCGATCAGGGAGAGTGTTGTTTCCATATTGTCTACATGCAAATGGATAAGCACACCATCCTTTGACGGGAGAAAATCAGCAGCCCATGATACAGCTCCTGGAGTCAAGCCATCTTCATCAGGGAAGAAAGCCATCTTTTCTGCGTCGCACTCCATCATACTCAACTTCAGATTCAACACTGTTTCGTAAAACTTCACGGCTCTTCCGAAATCGGAGGCCGGAATCTCGAAGAAAGAAATTAACTTTTTCATGTTCACTTTTTTTGATAAATAGTTTCTGTCTTTTGACAATGCAAAGATAGAGTATGCCAAAAGCCCAAACTTGGAAAAAAAGGACATTAGTCATTCTCCCGAGAAAAATAGTCGGAGTAAGGAGCACAAACACTCAGATACTCTTTCGGGGTATATCCGGAAAATACTTTAAACTCATTAATCAGATGAGGCTGGTCATAAAAGCCACATTCATAAGCCAATTGGGAAAAGCTCATGCCTGGAGTAGATTGCAGTACATATAAAGCATGCTGGAAACGGACAATCCGCAGGAACTCCTTCGGGCTAATCCCGATATGTCCGGTAAAAATACGTTGAAACTGTTTTGTACTCAGATAAACGGATGAGGCAAGATCAGAGATACGCACTTCTCCTCCCCGCCGGTTGATTGTCCGAATGGCAGAAAACATCCGATCGAGATTATGTTCTTTCGGTGGATTGAGACGGGACAGAAGGAAATGTTCGACCAGGCAGATACAATTCCTGTCGTCTGCTTCATATAATATACGGTCTTCCAGTTCCTTCAATTCGCGGTCGCCCAACTCATCGGCGGAAACTTTCTGGTTACAAAACTCACTGACGGGCATCCGGAAAAATGCACTAACCGAGTGCGTATGGAAAACAACGGCCAGTATCCTGATCGTTCCGGAAAAGCTCAGTTCGGAGTAACCGACATACTGCCCACATAAAATAGACTGGCTGTTTACACGGCGGCTGTCTTGTGAGGAAGACAACAATATTGGATTTCCCCGATAGAAAAGCATCTGCACATTCCCGGTCGGGATAATGCGCTCCGTGTTTTCTATAAGACTATCCGTCTCCAACAACCAGTAATGCCTGACATAAGGAGCAAGTGCCGGCGATGGTAACATTATCTGAAACGATTCCATGCCGGCAAATATACGAATTTATTCAATCGGAATATGGATTTCAGTTACCAGCTCTTCAGGGGCTGTGTTGGCCGGATTATTCAGATACTTTTCATATCCCGGCGCATCAAGAGGTTTGTATCCACCCTCGGGAATCAGATGCAGGTAGATCGTATCATATACTGATTTCAAATGTTCATACGAACCTTTATAGCGGAAGATAAGATATTTAGCTGCAGGTAATTGCTTTACTCCAACCTCCCCTTTCGGTTCGGCAGTCTTCGGCAAAACCAGGCAAACATAAGTACGCAATTTGTCGGGTTCCGTCACTTTTGGATCGTCATGATAGATACAAATATGCTCGATCCCTTCCGAATACAGGTTCTGTTCTTTCACAAAGGCCCACAGTTTCTGCCAGGCCCCGCAAAAATCGAGATTCATATAAGCTCCCGACAAACGGACATAGGCAATCTGACGACCGGGATATTCTTTTACTTCAGTTTCTATATTTAAATCGTGTCTTACTTCAACAGGTCTCATAATAATGTAATCTTTGTTTTTACGATAATCATTAGGTGAAATACCATAGAACTGCTTAAAGGCCTTCGACAGGGAAGACGGCACATCATAACCTACGCGCCAGGATATTTCCTGTACCGACATATCAGAGTAACGTAGTAACCGAGCTGCAGTCTCGACCCTCATCCTGACAATAAAAGCACCGATATTCTCTCCCAGGAATGCTTTTACGATCCGGTGGAAATGCCAGGGCGAAAAACCGGACATCTCTGCCAGTATATCCAGATCAATTGTTTCGCTCAAATGATTGTAGATATACTCTACGATAATATTCATCTTACGCTGATACTCTTCTGTTGTCGATGGTCTTTGTTGCATGTCGTTTGTATTTCGATACAAAGATAAGCCCCGGAAAGAGAAGGTTCTTGTCCTATCTTGCTAAAAAGAAAGGGTGACCATCACTGGCCACCCTTTCGACGTTCACGTTGAATTATCGTTTGTTTCTAATCAGAGAGTGAATGTTGAATATCATCTTTCGTTATCGAAAAATCTTTGTTATTGGCAATCCGGTCCCTGACAAGCAATCCGATCTTACGGGCACTCGCCTCATCGGGGAAAGACATTAATGTATCAATTGCAGGAATGGTGGGTTGATCAATCAACACTTTCTCATTCATCAGGATACGGTATCCCCAGCCATTCCCCAATCGATACGTTTGCAACTCCGGTTGCCGGCCGCCCGGAGACCCCTTTTCTCCGGAACAGATGTAAACAAAGAGAATAAATACCGGCAGTATGCATAGCCACCACAGGGCTTTTTTACCTTTAATAGTCATCATCATCGTATTCATAAGGGTGAAGTTCCCAAATGTCATCAAAATAATAGGTACTGCTACCGCCGGTTGCCACAAAACCTTTCTCACCATTTGAAAAAGAAATCGTAGCACTACGGGCCGATCCCTTAAACTTGGCTACATTCTCCCACAAATCGGTTGAAGGATAATATTTCCAGGTATCGGAGCGTACTCCCCCGCTCTCGCCGCAGGTCAGATAGACCGCCCCGTCGATTACAAAGGCTACGCCGTTGGTCCGTATTATACTATAATCGTCGTCATAGCTATCGTCGGATGTGTTTGCTATATCGCGAAGTTGTGTCCATGACCCGTCAGAGGGGTTAAACCTCCAAAAGTCATCTACGTATTCAGCGTTATTCACCCCGCAGCAAACATAAGCCATATTATCGTACACAAAACTGGTGGCACCCCGGCGTTTGCTTCCGCCGATGCTGACTATCTGTGTCCAACTGTTAGCGTTAGGATCGAAGGAGTAAAAATCTTTCAGGTAATTACCGTCATAACCGGAACCTAAATATCCTTTACCACTAACCCCGAATGCTACGGCGTCATAGCGGGCCGAACCGGGAAAATCGGCTTTTTGCGTCCAGCTATTGGATACAGGATCGTATTCCCAAAAGTCATTCAGATAATTCTCGCCATCGTAACCTGTGCCCAAATAACCTTTCCGGTCGACAGTCATTGCTACTGCCGAGTTACGGGCGGTACCGGGAAAGTCGGCTTTCTGCGTCCATGTATCTCGTTCCATATCATATTCCCAAGTATCGGAGAGGCGTTTCTTTCCATTATACCCGCAAGCCAAATATCCTTTATTCCCAATGGTAAATGAAGAAGCATAACTACGGGCAAGCCCATCGAAATCGGAAACACGATACCATTTACCTTGTAAATCATCGTCATCATCATCGCTGCAGGAGATCATCCCCAGAGGAAGCAGTGCTATCAGGAATAGAAATAATCTTTTTTGTGTCATCATATAGCGTGTTACTGTTTTACGAACACAAAAGAACAGGGCTTTTTGTTTACCGGCAAATTAAATCGGCAAACAGGTTCTCTTGTTCGGTGAATGCCCGAAAAAAGAAGGTAAAACCCATTATCCCAGCCGGCAGACAGGCTGATCTACCAAATACCACTGTTAGTGGAGCAATATCGGGATTTGACAGGTTATTCTTGCATAAGAATAGGCGATTGTGGTTCTTTGCCTGATCAACAGACTCTATTACTAATATATATAATGTATATGAATAAGAATCTTTTTCTTTTTTGGGTATGCCTTTCCTGTTGCCTCTTTTCATCCTGCTATGATGAAAGTAATAAATACGGCAATGGTCTGGTCGATTCGGTTTTTCGTAATATAAGTACCGATACCTCAACAGTCGTCATTACATCCGTTCTGATCGATTCACTGGAAACATCAGGAAAAGGGGTGGCGCTAGTCGGAGAATATACACATTCGATCTGGGGAACCATGAAATCGTCGGGATATATTCCTTATACGCGCCCCAGTTACAGTACGGACATCGACAAAGTTGTCATACTCGATTCGCTTGTCCTGTCACTGGCTTACGGCAGCTATTATGTAGGGGATACTTTACAATACCAGCAATTCTCGGTTCACCGGCTAAAAGAGAAAGTTGTATTGAATGACAACAACTACTTATATAATACCTCCTCCTTTTCTTACGAAACCGAGCCAATGGCAACCTGCCGGTTCAGACCCCGCCCCCAAGGAGTGGACAGGCTGGAGATCCGTCTCCCCGATGAACTGGGACAGAATCTATTGACCCGTTTTCACCAACGGGACGAGGCCGTATCGTCGGAACGCTTCGAGGACTATTTCAAAGGAATAGTCATCATCCCCGACGGTTCAGACAACCATTCGATGCTCTCTTTCCAGGTGGCCGATACAATGTCGACTATCGTATTACATTACCATATTGTTGAGGAACAAGTAAATGAACAACAGTTGGTATTCTCTCCCAACACATCCACACAATTCAACCATATCGATCATGACAGGACAGGTACACTGATGGAACCTTTCCCCACGAAACAAGTTGAAATACCTTCCGAATCGCTGGATAACCGGGGTGTATTATTTGGCGGCTTAGGCTGGTTCGCCCGGTTGGAGTTTCCTTATCTCAACGATATCATGAAGCTGGGGGAAAGAGTGGTCATAGAATCGGCCATGCTCAAACTATATCCGGAACTCGGTACTTATTCGGAAACAAATGCACTTCCCGACAGTGTCTATCTTTACATTGCCGACGAGAACAATGTCGTTACCGATGCTGTAACGGATTACCTCGGCACACAGGTACAAGGCGGTACACTTGTAAAAGACGATGTATTCAATGAAAATACTTATTACTATTTCGATGTCACCGATTTCATGCAGCAGGAACTCGGCACAATCGGGATAAATAAACACAACCTGCAACTGGTTCTGAACGAAGACAGCTACACCAAAACATTCAAAAATATGACTTTCGGCGACAGGCAAAGCAAGTCACCCATCGTTTTACAGCTAATCTACAAAATATATGAAAGTTATTAAGTATATATTTTCCTCTCTCTTGTTGACAGCAACAGTAGCGGACGCACAAAACATCATGACCTCTTCACCTTATTCGATGTTTGGTATCGGCGAGATCGTAACCGGACTATATGGTTCCAATTCAGCCATGGGGGGCGTTTCCACCGGAATGCGAAATTCATGGTTGATAAACATGGAAAATCCGGCCGGACTTTCGGGACTCGACTCATGCAGGCTCTTTGCCGAAGCTTCTGCTTTCGCAAAAGGCGAATCTTATAAGTCGAAGAGTGGAAGTAGCAACGCGTTCTCCGGAAATATATCGGCCTTTACATTAGCCGGACGAATCATGCCCCGCTGGTATATGGCGGCCGGTCTCACTCCTTACTCTTCGGTCGGTTATTACTTTCAGAGCACACAGCCGCTCGAAGGTTCACCCGGTTCCTACTATACCAGTACCTTCGAAGGATATGGCGGACTCTCAAAAGTGTATCTGTCGAATGCTTTCATGCTTTCCTCCTATTTATCGATTGGGGTCAATCTGAATTATATATTCGGAAATATAAAATCGACAGAAAATCAAGGCAGCATGACCGTTGAAAACAAAATGTACACAAATGCTTTCTATGCAGACTTCGGAATTCAGTATCACCGGAATCTGGCCAGGGACAAATCGATTACGATTGGAGCAGTCTATGGATACAAGCAACGTTTGAAAATGGACAATTCCATTATCATAACAAACGGTAATGTGGAGACAGAGCAGAACGAAAAGAGTTCCTCCCAACATCTACCTCAATACATGGGGATCGGGGGATCATTGATCTATCAAAAATGGACGTATGCCCTCGACTATAAGTTTCAGCAATACAGCTCTCTGTCATCGGGCGACAGCAGGGTTACATTTAAAGATGCACACGAAGTACGTGCCGGAGTCTGTTATTTTCCGAACGGATATTCTTCCAGTAGCTACTGGAAACGAATGTCTTACAAGGCTGGTATCAACGTCTCGACTCCCTATATGAACATAAGCGGACAATCCGGCCTTTCGTGGCGGGCAAGCATAGGTATGGGATTACCTGTTCTGAACGGACATTTCAACACTGCCATTTTCCATGAACGGACACAACTGAAGAACAATACTTTCCAAAAAGACGTTACAGGGATAACGGTTACTTATACGTTAAGCGAGTTACTTTATAAGATGAAATTGTAAATGGTTAATGATAAAAAACGAACGTCTGCACTCTATTAATCAGTGCAGACGTTTTCTTTACTTACGAATAATGACTGAAAAGTCCATTACGAATCCGAAAAACCAGTTACATTTGACAGAGCAATTTGTTGCTCCTGCTTCTTTACAAATGGAAATAATTTGCTTTTGAGTGAGTAGGTTCATATAGTCACCCGTAGCCCAATCTTTTCCTAAGAGATGTAGAATCCTGTCAAATTGTTTCTTGGGCAGCCAATGGATAAAAGGTAATTTAAATCAACACATGTCCGGTAACGAAATAATCAGAAACTAATCGACAAACAAAAATATTTAGTATACTTAATTCGTATCGGACTTAATAAGAAGAGAATTGAGAACTTTTGATAAAAACTGATAGTTCATAAAAAAGGACAGATTGAAGAAACCTGTCCCTACAATACATCAAGGATATAAATCATTTACTTAGAAGACGTTCCGCTCTCCAGAATACTCACAATAGAAAACAATGTAAAACAAATGCCGCCTAATCCGGCCAGGACACGTGCCGGGACAAAGTAGTAATCATGAACGGAACCCAGCTCAAACAGAAAAGCCGAAAGGAACAGGCAAGTCAATGCCGTGAAGATCGGTATCAACGGAATACGGTTAGACAACTTAAACTCATGCCGCCATATTTTTGAAAGCAGGATCACCTTACTGGATATGCTATAACAAACCAACCCTAACCCGATCATGATATAACCTGTAACACCATTGGCCGGATTAATTGTCCCAAAAATAAGAATAACTCCCCAAATGACACATAAACTTCCCATGATCAACACCATAACCGGCCATATAAAACGTTCGTTAGGAGAAAATATATTCCGGATCTGACGGGCAATGGTAGCAACCAACGCTATCAGACTGGTACAGATACAAGCCAACCCAATCATCACATGTCCAGCTACAAAATATTTGGAACTATGGTCTTCATTCGCTAATAACCAAAATGCCCATATCCAGGCAACCAATGCTATTCCTCCGGCAATGGCAATTAGAGTCAGCCCCTGTGCCCGTGTAAATGCTTCGGGAGGAACATCATGGTCTGTTTTCTTCGAATTAACCGTGATCATCGTGAAACGGGTAGAAGATGTTGCTGTAGTTGCTACACATGCGGTAATAAGTCCAACTCCACAGATAACATGCCCGGCTACGAACGAAGCCGAATCAGGCGACTCCATTATGTGGACTCCGATTATCACAGTCAGAAGTGCCGATAAGTAACCGAGTGCCGGCAGTGCGTACCGACTCACCATCCCGAAAGTATTTATGATCTGCCGGATAATCGTTGCCGCCGTGGAAAAGAGTGCAATACAGATCATCCCCAGGGAAAAAACAACCGGGCCCGCCACAAATTTGCCAGGGTCTGTTCCATATTCATAAACGAATAAACCATAACTGAAACAGAACAGAGCCATCAATAGTGGGATCGCCCTGAATAAAACACTAATGCCGTAATTCATAGTCTATTTGCTTTAAGTTTTCAACCAAACAGACAGAATTACGGCTTTGTTCCTTTAATTAGATTTTTATAGAATCTTTTTAGTTATCAGGAGTAGGATCAACTTATTCCTGTAAAGCCAACCTCCCCATAAGAACCGGTAGATACGAATCGCTGATAGGAATCAGTTCATCGCCGATACGTATCCTTTTCCGTTCAATATAACTGATATGGGAAAGGGCAACGATATAAGAACGGTGCACACGACAGAATAACCCGTTGGTGAGATTTTCTTCAAACCGCTTCAGGCTGACCTGCGAGAGCAGCGGCTTCCCCGTGGTGCGATGGATCTTGACGTAATCGCCATAGCCTTCCAGAAAAAGTATTTCCTCCCTGCGAAGGCGAATGATCTTACTTCCTTCCCGAACAAAAACAGGTTGTTCAGTTTGTTCCTTGTGCAAGACTTCATGCACATCAGCGAGTGCTTTATCCAACTTCTCAAAATACCCCATCAGGGTGTTCAACGTAGAAGCATCTCCATCGAAAGTAATGCATTTCAACATACTAGAGTCTCTTTTTAGTTTACACTACAAATAAATAAGAATATTCGGTGAACAAAAGTTAACCACCGACAAATGGTACAACTTGATCGGTGAATCGCCTTAGGAGGCAGGGTGAAAAAACTTGCTTTCCGGATGCAGTATTTTCGCCAGGTCGCTATTCCATCAGTATCCATTTCTTGAATACCGGTGTTTTTGTCTTACTGATGATAATACGCTCCGGAACCGGTAAAGTCAGATTAACCGACAAACGGCTGCCAAACCAAAGGTCGATATCCTTTATGGCTTTACGGGCAATGATAAATTGACGGTTGGCACGAAAAAAGTCTTTTCCGTCAAGTTGGTCGCCTAAGGTATCAAGCGTACGGTCCACCGGATGCTGTTTGCCATCGGAGGTATAAGCCGTTACTCTCTCGTTTGCCGTATAGAAATAAAGGATATCATCTACCTGCAAAGGGTAGAACTTATCACTGAGCATGATAAGCAGGCTTTTGATGACATGCCGCTTTTGTATCGTATCGTTCGTCTGACGGATATGTGCCAGCCGCTCTTCCGGACTGAACAGCCGCAACTTACTCAACGCCCGTTCCAAAGAGGTCACTGTGACCGGTTTCAATAGATAATCGATACTGCTAACCTGAAAGGCCTGCAGCGCATACTCATCATAAGCCGTTGTAAAAACGACCGGGGCTTCAACCTCAACCTGCTCGAATATCTTAAAAGCGCTACCGTCTGCCAGATGAATATCCATAAAAATAACATCCGGATGAGGGAAGGAACGGAAGTAGGCTACACTTTCCTCTATACTCTCCAGTTCGGCTATTACCTCGATCGGTATAATCGTATTCTGTGCCAGTATCGCTTTCAAGGAGCTTACCGCAGCAGTTTCATCTTCAATAATTACAGCATTCATACGGATAATTAATTAATTGACAATTAAATTAGACCTAAACGGACAGATCGGACAGCGGAAGGGAGACTTTAAAATATTCTTTCCGGTTGGATATATTGATATCTTTTCCAGTGAGCAAACGATAACGTCCCCAAAGATTTTTAAGTCCGATACCGCTGCTATGCCCCTCCTCTACCTTCGGATGTACTTTGTTGGATACCACCAAAGTGTTCTCCTTTGTAGTATAAATGTCAATTTGTAGTGGATACTGCTTACTGATTACATTATGTTTTACTGCATTTTCAATTAATGGCAATACACTAAGGATAGGCAAAGACCAGAGTAACAGTCTCGGTTCGGCCTGTATAGAGAAAAAAAGTTTGCCTTCATAACGCACACCAAGCAGATAAGTATAGGCCTTTACAAACTGTAACTCCTCTGCTAAAGTGACCATTTCCTTCTTGTTACTCTGGAGGATATACCGGAAAACATTCGACAGTTCATCCAAGTATGTCAATGTATGTTCCTTTTCTCCGTTACGGATCAGAGAATTGAGTCCGTTGAGTGAGTTAAAGAAGAAATGGGGATTGATCTGCCCCATCAGGGCATTATAGGAAGTTTGCAGTTTCTCCGTTTTTAGTTTTTCATACTCTAGCATCATTTGTTGTTTGCCGCTTATCAAACGTATCAGTAACACACTGAGCAGCACGGTTAACAGGACAAACAGATGTTCCGTCATCTGCGGATGAAAAGCAATAGATCTGGATAGGAGAATATCCCCCTCCGGTCGATCCGGTCGCACCTCCATATTTTTTCTGGCTTTGGATATAGGCCTTCCATATCCAGGAATGATCTTATCCGAGCGCCTTTCCATAATCACGGTTTCATGAACAGTGGGAACTTCAGCGACTTCAAATATTGCTTTCTGCACGATCGGATATACAGCCAGCAGTCCCAATCCCACCATCACACTTACTCCACCGGCAAATATCGCTACTTTATATTCCCTTTGCTTAAATATCTTATCCCCCAGTTTATACATCTGCATATTTACAATGAAAAGAAGGAAAGCAAACAGAAAGAACCACACAAGCGGAAAATAGAATAAATAATCATACTTACGCATCAGCATCGAGAAGTTGACAAACAGACTCAACAATGCCGATACGATGAAGCCAATCAATAGATCGTTCTTTACGGAATGTCGCATAAAGGATTTATTTAGTGACTACAAAGATAAGTATCCCAGGAAGTCAAAAGTATATAAACCGACGAAACGGACAAAAACATCGGCGAAACGCCTGTCTTATTCATCGAACATTTTACGGGCAGCAGACAAAAGGACATAAAAAAAGGTTACCCGCAATGAGTAACCTTTTTTTATGGTAATTAAATCCCAAAGGATTAGAATCTTCTTTCTTTGATTCTTGCTTTCTTACCAGTAAGAGCACGCAGGTAATACAATTTAGCGCGACGTACTTTACCAAGTTTGTTTACAGTGATGCTGTCGATGAACGGAGATTCCATCGGGAAAATTCTCTCTACACCTACATTTTCAGACATCTTACGAACTGTGAAACGTTTTTTGTCACCGTGTCCTGAGATACGGATAACTACACCTCTGTACTGCTGGATACGTTCCTTGTTACCTTCTTTAATACGGTAAGCTACTGTAATAGTGTCACCACTCTGGAATTTAGGATATTCCTTCTTTGTAGCAAACGCTTCTTCTGCAATCTTAATTAAATCCATTGTTTTATAGCTTTTTAATTGTAATTTTAAACGAAACGCAATATAACGGGCTACTTCTCCCGACAGAGATTACGCAAAGCGGATGCAAAGTAACGAAAGATTTATTTTATACGCAAGTAGTTTAGGTAATAAAAGTCTGCATAGTATTAGACTTTTCAACTTATTTTCCTATTTTTGGTGGATAATAATGACAACGTGAAGATGAGGAAGATACTTACAATGCTGTTTTGCTGTGTGTGTTTATTAACTGCCAAAGCACAGACTATTCCCAATTTGTACCGTAACGTCGATCAGACAAAAATGAACCACTGGGTGGATTCGGTATTCGACTCGATGACTTACGATGAACGGATCGGGCAACTTTTTATGGTAATAGCCGACCCTAAATCGGACAACCGCAATATGCAACGACTCATGCGGTATGTGAATGAGATAAAGATCGGAGGAATTCTTTTCCATAAAGGAAATCCTGTCACACAGGCAGAAGTCACCAACCGGTTGCAGAAAGCATCCCGTGTTCCCATGTTCGTCTCGTTGGATGGAGAATGGGGATTGTCGATGCGTCTGAGCGGTACGACTCGTTTCCCCAAGAATATGATGCTAGGGGCGATAGAAGACAATCGATTAATCACCGAATATGGCAAAGAAGTAGCCCGTCAATGTAAAGAGATGGGGATACAGATCAACTTTGCCCCCGACATAGATGTAAACAGTAACACCGACAACCCTATAATCGGATTACGTTCCTTCGGAGAGAATCCGCAGGCAGTAGCAGAAAAAGGCCTCGCTTATGCCCGTGGCCTGGAAGGGGAAGGCATTATCTCTGTTTCCAAGCATTTCCCCGGACATGGAGATACCGCGGAAGACTCACACAACACACTACCTTCCGTCCATCATGATCTGGCCCGTCTCGACAGTGTGGAACTATATCCTTTTAAACGATATATATATGATGGATACGCCGGGGTTATGACAGGACACCTCTATGTCCCGGCACTCGATAAGACCCGGAACCTGCCCTCTTCCTTCTCCCGCCCGATAGTAACCGGATTATTAAAAGACAAACTGGGCTTTAGAGGATTATGTTTCACCGATGCACTGGCCATGAAAGGTGCCACCACCAGTAAATCGGATAACCCTTCGGTAAAAGCATTACTGGCCGGAAATGACATACTATTGGCTCCTGCCGCCCCGATCAATGACTTCACAGCCGTGAAAGAGGCCATAGACGAAGGCATACTTAATATTGAAGAGGTGGAAGCCAAGTGTATAAAGATACTTCAGTACAAATATATTACCGGACTAAACAATTACAAACCAATAGAGATCAAAGGCTTAAGTGAGCGTCTGAACTCACCGCATGCAGAATGGCTGGCAGCCAAACTGAATGCGGAAGCGATCACTTTATTAAAGAATGAAGCAGACTTCATTCCACTCAAACAACTGGATAAAAAGAAGATAGCCGCCCTGTCGATCGGTTCTCCCGTAGGAAACGATTTCCAGAAGATGCTGAACCGTTACGACTCTGTGGCAAACTTCAGTATCAGCCGCAGCTCTACGGCCGCACAGGTACAACAGGTTTACAAACAGTTGGAGAAATATGATGTTATTATTTGCAGCATACACACAGTACGTATTCCCGAAAGTCAGTTGCTCCGCCAGTTGGCGACAAAGAAAGAACTGGTGTACGCCTTTTTCACCCTGCCCTATTTCTGTAAGGATTATAAGAACTCGATACAGAAAGCGAAAGCAGTCGTGATGGGATACGAAGCGACTCCTCTTGCACAGGAATACGCAGCCCAGTTAATATTCGGAGGTATTGCAGCGAAAGGGAAATTACCTGTTACCATCCCCGGACTTTATTATGCGGGAACCGGTCTCTTTACTGAAAAAACCCGGTTGGGATATCATGAGCCGGAAGAAGTCGGAGCCAACCCCATACGCCTTGAAGTGATCGACTCTATTGTTGAAGAAGGACTGGAAGAGAATGCCTACCCTGGCTGCCAGGTGCTTGTAGCCAAAGACGGTATGGTTATTTATGACAAATCGTTCGGCTATTTCGATTACAGTCAAAGTCAGCCGGTACAGGAAAATTCAGTCTACGACCTGGCTTCCGCTTCAAAGGCAGCCGGAACATTATTGGCCGTCATGAAAGCTTATGACGAAAAGAAGTTCACGCTCAACAATAAGATATCGGAGTATATCCCGGAACTGAAAGGCTCTAATAAAAAAGACCTGAATATAAAGGAAATGCTTTATCACCAGTCGGGCGTTGTCTCTACAATCAACTTTTACCTGGATGCTATCGACAAAGACAGTTATAAAGGAAGTCTTTACAGCCGCGAAAAGAACGCTACCCATCCGGTACGCTTCGATGCAAAGACCTTCGTCCGCAACGATTTCAAGTATCTGCCCGACCTCGTATCCGATAAAAAGAAACCCGGCTTCACCACCGAAGTGGCCCGCAACTTCTACCTGCACGACTCCTTCAAAGACAGTATCATACAGGATATAAAAGACTCGCGCCTCGGTACACGCGGTAAATATGTGTACAGTTGCGTCAACTTCATCATGTTGAAGATGATGGTGGAAAACCTGATGAAGCAACCGATGGACCAACTGCTCCACAATAACTTTTACAGTCGTCTCGGAGCACACCATACCACTTACAATCCATTGAAAGTGATGGATACGTTACAGATTGTCCCCACAGAAGACGACCGGTTCGTACGTCGCCAGCTGGTTCGCGGATATGTGCACGACGAGGCAGCCGCCTTTCAGGGAGGTGTCTCCGGCAATGCCGGATTATTTTCAAATGCCAACGATCTGGCAAAAGTGTTGCAACTGTTCCTCAATCAGGGGAAATACGGTAACGAACAATACTTGTCGACAGAAACTTGCCGGCTCTTCACTCAAAGCAAAAGTCCGACAAGCCGTCGCGGACTGGGTTTCGACAAACCTGCCGTCGGCACGCATAAAGGCTCACCCTGTGGAAGCCTGACACCACCTTCCGTCTACGGCCATACAGGATTTACCGGCACTTGTTTCTGGGTAGACCCCGATAATCAACTGCTTTACATCTTCCTTTGCAACCGGGTCAACCCATCGCGAGCCAACAGTAAATTGGGAGCACTGGACATACGAACCCGTATACAAGACGCAATCTATAAAGCAATTGATAGAAAAAGCCAAAAAGATTAGTACTTTTGCAACACCTTATTATAATAACATTAATTACTAAAACAAATAAAGTATGCTATTCGGACACGGTGACGACTTTTACAACTCACAAAACGAAGTAAAGATAAACTTCAGCTCCAATGTATGGCACGGCGCCAACCTTGAAAAGCTTCAGGTACATCTCAACGAGCAATTCAGTAAACTGACACGTTATCCGGAACCGGATGCCGCTTCACTCAAGCGGTTACTTGCCCGTCGATATGAAATAAAAGAAGAGAATGTAGTGGTAACCAACGGTTCTATTACCGCCTTCTACCTGCTTGCACAGGCATGGAAAGGGGCCAAGTCGATGATAGCAGTTCCCTCTTTCTCCGAATACGAAGATGCCTGTCGCTTGCATGAACACGAAATCAGCTTCTTCTCTACCTCCGACGACCTTTCGGAACTATCTTTGGAAGGACAGGATTTCTGCTGGATATGCAACCCGAA
The DNA here is from genome assembly GCF_023369805.1 of Parabacteroides leei. NCBI lineage: Bacteria > Pseudomonadati > Bacteroidota > Bacteroidia > Bacteroidales > Tannerellaceae > Parabacteroides > Parabacteroides leei. Next base: position 8,828 of record NZ_JAMBQG010000030.1, on the reverse strand, counting down.
CAACCCGGACGGCAAACTGCTTCACCGTACGGAAATACTGGGATTGCTCACTGCCAATCGCAACACTAAATTCATCATTGACCAGGCGTATGTTGCCTTTACCACCGAAGATATGCTGAAACCTGCGGACGTTAAGAATCATCCTAACCTGATCCTTATACAGTCTATTTCAAAAGCATACAACATCCCGGGACTGCGTATCGGTTATCTCGTTGCTTCTCCGGAAATTGTAAACGAGATAAACAAATATATCATCCCCTGGTCTATCAATGCTATCGCGCTGGAAGCGAGCAAATATATCCTGATCCATCCGGCACAATTCACATTGCCAATCCGCAAGTGGCAACGCGAAACAGCCGAACTGATCTACCAATTGAATAAATTCGACAACCTCGAAGTGATTCCTTCGTCGACAACTTTCTTCCTCGTCCGCCTGAAAAAAGGGACAGCTGCCGACCTGAAGACATACTTGTGGAATAATTACGGTATCCTGATCCGTGATGCTTCCAACTTCCGCGGGTTGGATGAAACCTATTTCCGCCTGTCTACCCAGACAACAGCAGAGAATCAGGTATTGATCGATGCCATACGCGAATGGTTTAAACTGGAGGAGTAAGTAACTACCTCCTTACTTATAAGGATTTATCTCACTAAGATTAAACTTTTTTGTCTGGACTTTGGAAAACGAAAGGCAGGCAGTACAAATATGCAAGGCTAGCTCTACATAAATGTAAGGCTGGCCTTACTTTTTAGCAAGGCAGGCCTTGCATTTAAAAACATCAGGACTAAAATGCTTAAACATCGGCATCTTTTCCCTTAATATACAGCATGAAAAGACTTAGATCCCGGCATGAAAAAACACTCAGCACAGCAGATACAAAACACAAAAGGCCATCCTTTACAGAACGGCCTCTCGTCATTTTAAACCACACCTAATGGAGTTTATCTTATTTCTTATAAGTCTTGTAACCATAAACTGCCAGGTCACCCAATTCTTCCTCGATACGAAGCAACTGGTTGTATTTAGCCATACGGTCTGAACGGCTCAATGAACCGGTCTTGATCTGTCCACTGTTAGTAGCAACTGCGATATCGGCTATTGTCGCATCTTCCGTCTCACCCGAACGATGTGAAGTAACAGAAGTATATCCGTTACGATGAGCCATTTCGATTGCATCCAGTGTCTCGGTCAATGTTCCGATCTGGTTTACTTTGATCAGGATAGAGTTGGCACAGCCTTCTTCGATCCCCTTCTTCAGGAATTCAACGTTAGTTACGAACAGGTCGTCACCAACCAGCTGGATACGGTCGCCCAAAGCCTTGGTAAGTTTCTTCCAACCTTCCCAGTCGTTTTCATCCATACCGTCTTCAATGGAGTCGATCGGATATTTATTCACTAATTCAGTCAGATACAACACCTGTTCTGTTGCTGTACGTTTTGCACCATTCGGACCTTCAAACTTGGTATAATCGTAAGTACCTTTCTTGTCGTAGAATTCAGAAGAGGCGCAGTCCATAGCGATCGTTACATCCTTTCCCGGTTCGTATCCGGCAGCTTTAATTGCAGCCATAATAGAACCCAGTGCATCCTCTGTACCGTTAAGAGCGGGAGCAAAACCACCTTCGTCACCAACAGCGGTACTCAAGCCACGGTCGTGCAGCACTTTCTTCAATGCGTGGAATACTTCAGCTCCCATACGTAAGCCTTCACGGAAACTCTTCGCACCTACCGGACGGATCATGAATTCCTGGAATGCAATCGGGGCATCGGAGTGCGAACCACCATTGATAATATTCATCATCGGAACAGGCAATACATAAGCATTCGTTCCGCCGATATAGCGGTAAAGCGGTTGGTCAAGATAATTGGCGGCAGCTTTAGCCACGGCAAGCGAAACACCCAGCATTGCATTGGCTCCCAACTTCGACTTTGTCTTTGTTCCGTCCAAAGCGATCAGTTTATGGTCGATCTCACGCTGGTTCAAAGCACTCATACCGATAATTGCCGGTGCGATAATTTTGTTCACATTATCTACGGCTTTCAGAACACCTTTGCCGCTATAACGCTTTTTATCGCCATCACGAAGTTCGATAGCTTCGTTTTCACCGGTTGAAGCACCGGAAGGAACGGCTGCACGGCCAAATGCACCACATTCAAGAAGTACATCCACTTCTACTGTCGGGTTTCCACGGGAATCAAGAATCTCTCTACCTACTACTTTTTCAATTTTCATAACCTAAATATTTAGTACTTTATTATTTTTCACTCAGTACAAATATAACAAAGTTTACACACCGATTGTTGCCAGGTCCTTATAGAGTTTTTCTATGAATAAATAGAAGAGTTTCTTTTTCAAGTCAATATTTTATCTAAATTTGCGACTCGTAACGGTTGACATTTTTTCCTAAAAAGTTTCAACCATTTACCTCTTCGAGGTGTTTTAACATAAAAAGTCTTGTTTTGTTGAGTTATGAAAAAGATTCTATCCATATTGACACTCTTCATTCTGGTCCTTATCGGTCAGGAGGTTGCCTTCAATGCAGATAGTGGAATTACAGTTCAACAAGGTAGCGCAAATGACAACACAAGCACCTCTTCTCTGAATAAAGAGCTTAAGAGGTTTGAATTAGGAAAAATTCCCCTTGAATCTTATGATATAACAGCCCGTACTAAACCGGCTTCTGATAACTACGAACGACTGTTCAAATTATCGAACAACAATAAAAACCTTCTCCTTTTACACCTGAAAGGGCAAGCTATACAATATAAAGTATCGGAAACTTTATCTACTATTCAAACCATAAACTACTCTTCGCTTCGTAAATGTGGAAATCTTTGGATCTACGTTTTACGAAAACTCATTATTTGATATTATAGATTAAACAACTGTAATCGCAGGTTATATCTTTTTTGTAAGGTATGATCCGGATGCACATTCCCTTATTTGTGCACTAACACTATTATTTTCTGTTTATTATCTCCAATATAATATCAAAATTATGAAAACAAATAAATCTGTTATATTAAAAACATCCAACGGCGTATCAGCCGGTATCGTTATTATCGTTTGCTTTATCCTGGCAGTATGTTTCTTTGAATTCGTCCTGGGTAATCCATCAAACTTCATGGATAATAATCCGGACAACCATCCGCTTCCCGGAAATTATGCAGGTACGATCTACAAAGGTGGTTATATAGTTCCTGTTGTAATCACTCTTCTATTGACTGTTATTACATTAAGTGTAGAACGTTTCATCGCTATCAGCCGCTCCAAAGGGAAAAAAGGATTGATGGGGTTCGTACAAACCATAAAGAAAGACCTCGAAGAAGGTAATCTGGATGCAGCAAAAGCGGCCTGCAAAGAACAGCAGGGTTCTGTTGCCAATGTCGTAAATGCGGCACTGACACGCTATGCGGATGTAGAACAAAGGGCAGACCAGACAAAAGAACAAAAGATGGTCATCATTCAGAAAGAGATTGAAGAAAGTACGGCGCTGGAGTTACCGACTATGGAACAGAACCTGCCTGTCATCGCTACGATCTCAACGTTAGGTACCTTGTTCGGATTGTTGGGAACAGTATTAGGTATGATCCGTTCGTTTGCCGCTTTGGCTAATGCGGGTGCTCCCGACTCCGTCGCTTTGTCTACCGGTATCTCTGAAGCACTGGTTAATACGGCTTTAGGTATCGCCACCGGTGCCATGGCCATCATCTCATACAACTATTTCACCAGTAAAATAGATAATATTACCTATGCTATTGACGAGATAGGTTTCTCTATCGTACAGACATTCGCCGCTAAACACTGAAGCATATGCCTAAGATCATAGTAAAACGCAAGAGTACATTCATTGACATGACGGCAATGAGTGACGTAACGGTATTGCTGCTTACTTTCTTTATGCTGACATCTACCTTTATTCAGAAAGAACCGGTTATGGTAACGACACCGGGGTCTGTTTCCGAAATCAAAATACCGGAAACTAATATTCTTTCAATCCTGGTAGACCCGGACGGGAAAGTATTTATGAGCCTGGATAAACAGGAAGACAAGGCAAATGTATTGAAGATGCTGGGAAAAGATTATGGCATTGACTTTACCGACAAAGAAATATATGACTTCAGTCTGCTTCCTTCCTTCGGTGTTCCTATCCAGAATATGCAGGAGTTTCTGAATCTCCCGGGATCCGAACAAGACCGGTTAATTGTCAACTACGGAATCCCGGCCGACAGTACCAACAACCAGTTTAAAGCGTGGGTTCAACATGCCCGCGAAGTAAACCGTGACCTGGTGATTGCCATTAAAGCCGATCAACAGACTCCTTATCCGAAGATTAAGAACATTATGAACACATTGCAGGACTTGAGGGAAAACAGGTATAACCTGATTACCACTCTCAAAAATGTACCTGACAATGCCTAAACAACAAACGTTATGGCAGAAGTAAATACAGATAAAGGTAAAGGCGACGGCAAGAAAGGTAAACAGAAAAAGGTGAATATCCGTGTGGACTTTACTCCGATGGTGGATATGAACATGTTGCTGATTACTTTCTTCATGCTCTGTACTTCGCTCAGCAAACCGCAGACCATGGAGATCAGTATGCCGTCGAAAGACCATGTGACGGAAGCCGAACAGACGAAAGTAAAAGCCTCCAAAGCCATCACTCTTATATTGGGTGAAGACAGCAAGGTGTATTACTATTTCGGCGAACCGGATTACGAACATGTTGAATCGCTGCAGACTACCGACTTCTCTCCCACCGGATTACGTAACATTCTTTTGGAACGTAACGCCGATGCCGTACAGAAGATCACGGAACTGAAGGTAAAAAAGCTGAATAAAGAAATCTCCGAAGATGAGTTCAAAAAGCAAGCCGCTGAAATAAAAGGAGGTAAAGACGCACCGGTCGTACTGATCAAAGCTACTGACGATGCTTCTTACAAAGACCTGGTGGATGCACTCGACGAAATGCAGATTTGTAACATAGGCAAATATGCTATTGTCGATATCACTGACGGAGACAAATTCCTGGTTGATAATCTAAAAAGCGGGGGCGAACTTTCCAAGGAGATCGCCCAGGCGAATAAAAAATGACGATCATGATTAATATTAATAATATAAATCTAAACTCACCGGAATGGACCGATTTGATCTTCAAGGGAAAGAATAAAGAATACGGAGCTTACGAGCTACGCAAAAATTCTTCCCGCAGACATGTTCGTGCCCTGATAATCGTTGCCATCGGAGCAATCCTGGTAATGACTGTTCCGTCTTTAATCAAATCTGTCATCCCGCAACATACCAAAGAGCAGGTACTGGAAGTTACAACACTCTCTAACCTGCAGATGGAAACGAAGGTGCCGGAAGAAAATCAAATTCGTAATATCGAGGCCCCTCCTCCTCCCGTACTGAAAAGTACGATCAAATTTACTCCGCCTGTCATCAAAGCGGACAAAGATGTAAGGGATGAAGAGGAGATCAAAACACAGGAAGAGCTGACTACATCCAAGTTGGCTATCTCTGTCGCCGATGTAAAAGGTTCTGATAGTGAAGATGCAATCGACATCGCCGACCTGAAAGATAACAAAGAAGTGATCGAGGAGGAAACGACTCCTTACGTAGCTGTTGAACAGATGCCGCAATTCCCCGGTGGGAACGAAGCACTGCTGAAATACATCAGTACCCATTTAAAGTATCCGGTAATCGCTGCTGAAAATGGTATCGAAGGAACAGTCACACTCCGTTTTGTTGTCAGTCCGACAGGCGAAGTCACCAAGGTGGAAATCCTAAGACAGTTGGATCCATCCTGCGACAAAGAGGCGATACGTGTTATCAAGTCTCTTCCGCAATGGGTTCCGGGAAAACAAAATGGTAAACCTGTACCGGTCTATTTCACAGTCCCGGTACGCTTCAGGTTGCAATAATATGGAGGTAAAGTGTATAAATACAAGGCTTGTTTGGGGTATATCCATGATTGTGATATACCTCGGCATGTCTTTTCTTCTAATCTTCACGAACTTGTTCAACGAGAATATGTCATTCTATATGCGGATGATATTTGGTGTCTTATTCTTTTGTTACACAATATTCAGAGGATATAGGCTGGTAAAAGACAATAAACGATGAAAAATCTATTGTATATAATAATATGTATAACGGTGTTAGCTTCATGCAACGGCAAGAATAGCAATTCGCCGGATGATACTCCTACGAGCGGTGTAATAGCAATTGCCTCCGACGGTTGCTTTACTCCGATCATAGAAGAAGAGATCGCCGTATTTGAAAGTCTTTATAAAGAAGCTGGTATAGTTCCCTACTTCTCCGGTGAAACCGAAACGATCAACCGCTTATTACATGACAGTACACGGTTGGCAATCGCTTCACGACCGCTGACCCAGGAAGAAACTGAATATATGAACGGCAGAAAGCTATTTCCCAAAAGTATTCATATCGCAACCGATGCTATCGCTTTAATCACAAACAGACAAAATACAGACTCTCTGATCGGCATTCCGGTATTAAAAGATATACTGACAGGCAAGATCAAGGATTGGGATGAGTTTACTACGGATAATAAGTCTGGAAAAATAGAAGTGGTATTCGACAATCCGAATTCAGGAACTGTTCGTTACGCTATCGATTCAATCTGCGGCGGAGAACCGTTAAGTGGTAATCTTCATGCTATGAAAGATAACAGGCAGGTTATGAATTATGTATCCACAACTCCGGGAGCACTGGGTATCATTGGAGTAAACTGGATCAGTAACCCACAGGATTCAACGTGTATGAGTTTTCTGGACGATATAAAAGTAATGGCAGTCAGTCGTTATAGAAATGCGACCGCTACCAATAGCTTTAAACCGTATCAGGCATACATAGCCCTAAAGGAATATCCGATGACAAGGTCTGTTTACCTGATCCTGTCAGAACCGCGTATGGGACTGGCTTCCGGTTTTACCACCTTTATCACCAGTGACCGGGGACAACGGATCATTCTCAAATCCGGAATTCTTCCGGCTACACAACCTGTCCGGTTGGTCAATGTCAGAGATCAATTATAAACCCTATAAACATCAATCATTATGATAAAGAATTTATATATATTCATATTAAGCCTGGTAGCGATAGCTACCCACGCTGATAACCAACAAGGAATTGCTTACTATAAAGCCGGTGAACCGACGATTGCAAGCCAGCTTTTCAATAAACAGTTAAACGGTTCTCCCGCAGAACAGGCAGAAGCGCTCTATTACCTGGGAGAAATAGCCTTCGACGCCGGAAAAACAACCGATGCCCTGGCAAACTATCAAAAAGGTTGGGCTGTTTCTTCCGATTACGCATATAATAAGGTGGGAGAAGGGAAAGTATTACTGAAAACAGACAAGTCGGCAGCCCAAAAAGCCTTTGAGACAGCAATCAAAGTGGATAAAAAAAATGTACGGATTTATGTAGCCATTGCCAGAGCCTATTCAAGCTATGGTATGAACTCCGAATCAAAGGCTGCCCTCGATAATGCCAAAAAGTATAAAATCAATGATCCGGCAATTTACATATACGAAGGCGATATGTTGATCAGCGAAGATAAGCCGGGGGATGCGGCCGGGAGATATGAACAGGCCCTTCACTTCGATCCCTCCTGTAAAGAGGCCTATCTCAAATATGCAAATGTTTACCAAGGTGTCCAGCCGGCATTATCCATAGAAATGCTCCAAAAAGTAATTACAAACTATCCGGATTATCTTCCCGCCTATAATGCACTTGGCAATATTTATTCATTACAGGGGACATACTCCAAAGCGGTAGCTGCATATAAAACATATATGGCAGGAGGTCTTTACTCTATTGACAACCTGATTCATTATGCATCTGCTCTATTCTTCAACAAACAATATGCAGAAGCAAGTCAGGTGATCAATGAAGGTCAGGCAATCGACCCCAATAATTTCCTGTTGAAACGTCTATGCATTTATAATAACTATGAAACAAAGGCATATGAAAAAGGGCTTGAAGAAATCAGTACTTTCTTCAATGATCCGGATGCTAAATACATATGGCAGGATTACTTATACTACGGTCGTTTACTCAACAAAGACAAACAGTACGATAAAGCAGCAGAAGCATTGCTAAAAGCAATAAAAGAAAACCCGGCTCACACAGAAATATACAAAGACCTTGCTGAAGTATACAGTAATAGTGAAAAGGATTCTGAGGCGATTAATGCCTATACACAATATATAGAGTCATTAGGCAAAGAATCGGAAGCGGCCGATTATTACCAACTAGGTAAATACTATTATTCTGCAGCAACAAAAGATAGCGTAGAAGCCAGTAAGTACTTAGCGAAAGCAGATAGCTTGTTTGCCATAGTAAAAAAACGTGTACCAGACAGTCATCTAGGTAGTTTATGGCAAGCGCGAACACAATCTCAACTGGATCCGGAAACAGAACAGGGATTAGCTAAACCCTATTATGAGACCTGTATTCCTATGCTGGAAAAAAATAAAGACAAATATCGGAATGAATTAACAGAATCTTATCGCTATCTGGCTTATTACTATTATCTTAAACAGGATATGGACAGTTCCAAATCATACTGGAATAAGATATTGTCAATCGATCCGTCAAATGCTACGGCGCAAGAAGCACTGGAAAATATAAAATAAAAGGCTTAATACCTATATAATAAAAACAGCCGACGACACTGTCCATAAAATTGTGTAAATGAAAAACTACAGGTATTGTTACTTGTAGTTTTTTTTATTTATTAAATTTGAAAAATGTAAATTTTATGGAGATTCCCAAAGAATTATTGAGCAAGGAGTT
>NZ_JAMBQG010000003.1:0-384559 GCF_023369805.1 Parabacteroides leei | reverse complement strand
ATTTGAACAGTACGGAGCGTACAGCAGCTAATATATCAGTGAAAGCCGGGAATATAACCAAGCCGGTTGCTATCAAGCAGTCAGGTTCAACGTTTAGTGTTTCCAAAACAGAGATTGAGTTAGAAAACACGGTAACTTCCGGTTCTGTAACAGTAAAAGGGACTGATGGTTTGCCATGGACGGTAAGTCCGTCTGAGCAAACTAATGGAATAACACCAGCAACTAGCTCTTCCACTGCCACCGGAGTTGACCAGACGTTAACATTTAACGCTACTGCCAATAAGGGAGGTGCTCGTGAAGCAACGTTTACTGTTGCTGTACCAGGTGGTAATCATTCTAAAACAGTAAAGGTTAAACAGAAGGCTGGATTGACAAATACAGTGACGATTGATCAGGCGTTAGCAACAGCTTACAAGGCGTGGAATTCCAACACAGCTTATCCTCCTTTTAATTATGATAATGGAAATGTAACGGGAGGTGGTAGTGATTATAAAGGAAATTCATCTGCTTATACAATAAGTACACCTTATACAGTAGAGGTTGAGAGTACTCAAAGTGCTTCTACGTATGTATATAATAATAGTGCAGCGAAGAATTATTGTACGAGTAAGGGAACAGGTTGGCGTTTGCCTACCCAGATTGAGTTGTTTGCGATGTGGACAAAGTGTAAAGGAACAAATAATGATGCGACGGATAGTGAGGCCGCATCGACAGCACTTGGCGCTAAGTTCATCAGCGGTTGGTACTGGAGTAGTTCGGTCTACAATGGCTACAGCAATTACCGTTGCAGGCTGTACTTCTACAATGGCAATTTCCGTTTCAACGCCACGAGCAACGGTCAGTGTGTTCGCTGTGTCCGGGATAACTGAACAATTTATCAATTTAACAATTTAAAACCCAAAGACCGCCGTAAGGCGGTCGAAATTTGAAAATGAATCAAACAGAAAGGAGTAAGTATATGAAATAAGAAAATAGTCTGGACTTCAGAATACCGTATTGTTACGGCGTATGGTAGCGTCAAGATTCGGACGAATCCGGTTGTCCACAGGATGCGAGTTCTGTTAAAATTATATCGGGGAGCCCCGTTTGTAAGTTATGAGTGGCAACTTCACCGTTCATCAGCAATTGGTACTGGAGTAGTTCGGTCTACAATGGCAACAGCAATAACCGTTGCAAACTGAACTTCAACAATGGCAATTTCAATAACAACAACACGAGCAACAATCAATATGTTCGCTGTGTCCGGGACTTGTTTGGAATCTGCGGATATGAATGTCCAAACAGACGCGAATTTAGAAAGTTTTGAACCTACTTTTGGCTTGATCCAAAAGTAGCCAAAAGATCAAGGCTGCACCTGGTTCGCTACTCCGCATCCTACGTTCGCTGTCGCCTCCGAACTCGCTTCGCTCAAACAGCGGATGCTCCGGGCGCTCTCTACGGCTGCTGCGCTTTACGCTCGCCAGCTGAGGCCTTTCATAGGAAGCGGAGCTTCCTCTTAGGATGGCCGATACTGTCAGTTAAAGTCGAAAACACCTGTTGTATTATAAAGGTGTCGGTATCGGCCATCCACAAAGAACGCTTTGCGTTCTCTGAAAGGCCTTCGGCGGGTGAGCGTCCGCGAAGGGGAAAGACGAAGCGACCCGGAAAAATCCGCTGTTTGAGCGAAGCGAGTTTCGGATTTTTTAAGCGTAGTCTTTCACCGTAGCAGCGAAGCCGGTGCAGCCTTGAACTTTTGGTTACTTTTCTTTCAAGAGAAAAGTAACATTCAAATCTGTCAATAATCGAATTAATAAACTCCGGCAACGGATAGTAACTAAATGTATGTAAATAACAAATAAGAAAATAGTTTGAACTTCAGAATACCATATCGTTACGGCGTATGGTAGCGTCAAGATTCGGACGAATCCGGTTGTCCACAGGGCGCGAGTCCTGTTAAAATTACGTCGGGGAGCCCCGTTAGTAAGTTACGAGTGACAACTTCACCGTTCATCAGCAATTGGTACTGGAGTAGTTCGGTCTACAATGGTAACAGCGATCGCCGTTGCAAACTGAACTTCAACAATGGCAATTTCAATAACAACAACACGAACAACAATAACTATGTTCGCTGTGTCCGGGACTTGTTTGCGAATCTTGAATAAAATGGAGTATGAAATGAAAATAGATTTTGAATCTTTGTTGGAAGCATGGTACGAATGCCGTAAGACTAAACGGAGAACGCCTGCTGCTATGGCGTTTGAGATAGATGCGGAGCATAATCTTTATACATTATATAAAGAGATAGAGGAAGGACGCTATAAGATTTCGCGTTCGGATGCATTTGTCGTACTTGAGCCTGTCAAGCGGGAAGTCTTTGCGGCTTCTTTCCGCGACCGGGTAGTACATCATTATCTGGCAGCACGTATCAACCCTTTGTTTGAAAGGGAGTTTATACTGGATAGTTATTCGTGTCGTGTCGGTAAGGGCACTTTGTTTGCAGTAAATCGCCTGAAGCGGTTTATTGCCCAATGTTCGGCAAATTACACAAAAGACTGTTATGTCCTTCAATGTGATATACGCGGGTTCTTTATGAATATAGACCGTCGTTTACTGGCTGATAAGCTGGATCGTTTTTTGCGGGCCAATTATGAAGGGGATGACCTGGAAACGGTATTATACCTGACCCGGCTGATCGCTTTGGATAACCCTGTATCGAGGGTACATATAAAAGGACACAGGTCTTTATGGAAAGGCTTGCCGAAAGATAAGAGTCTGTTTTCAATGAACGGCATGCCGCTTCCGAACGAAACGAAACCCAGGCAACTCGATTTGTTTGTATGCAACCGTGAATTGGGGTTGCCGATCGGCAATCTGACCAGCCAGTTGTTTGCCAATTTTTACCTGAATGGCTTCGACCATTACTGTAAAAGTAAATTGGGGTTACGTTATTATGGACGGTATGTAGACGATTTCTTTGTCGTACACAACGATAAGGAGTATTTGAAGAGTCTGATACCCTTGTTCCAGCAGTATCTGCAAGAAGAACTGGGGTTGACCCTTCATCCGAATAAAATCCGGCTGACCCATTATACGAACGGTATCCGTTTTGTCGGAGCTATCGTGAAAGGACGGGTTATCCTGACGGGGAAACGGGCCGTGAAAGGGATGCGTAAAGTGATAGGAGAATATAATTATAAGGTATCCAAACACCCGTTGAGCGAAGATGAAGAGGAACATTTTCTACAAAGCCTGAATTCATATTTGGGGCTGATGAGGCATCATAATAGTTTGAACTTGAGGAAGAAGGTAAAAGAATGGCTTTCGCCGGCACTCGACAAACTCTATTATGTCAGTCCTGAGAAAATAGTCCGGAAAGAGAAGGTGCGCCTGTTGCGCCATCAAACGGTACGGAATATTTGCTCGACTATAATAAAAGGTCAGAAAAAGGCCGGGCTGGTTCCCGGAAATTACGACGAATTGTATCAGGTAATATATGCATCCAGATATAATTGTTACGAAATATTGAATCATGGCTTTACATACTGAAACTCCGCTTTATCTGCGGACGGTTGAACTGATAAAAATGATCTATGCCGTATCGCATCACGCGCCCAGAGAGTATAAATATACCCTGATGCAGGATATCCGCAAGGACGCGATGAACCTGACCCGTTGTATCTACCGGGCGAATGTGTCGTTGGACAAGTCGCCCCACCTGATGCAGCTTGTCGACGAATTCGAATTCCTTAAACTGGAAATCCGGCTTTGCAACGATCTGCGGATCATCGACACGGGTAGTTACGCCAAGCTGGTTCTGCTTATGGAAGATATCGGGCGACAAATAACAGGGTGGCGGAAAAGTGTAATCAAATAAAAGAAATTATTTATGGACTTGAAACAGAAGCTGGCTTTGGAGACAGCCGAAAGTACTTATATATACTTATATCGTGAAGGTCTTTTCTGGAAGGCGTATGAGCGTTCGGCAATTAAGTTTATACAGACCATTACCGTTTACCAGGTAAATACCCGTTTCTGTAAAGTGGTCAATATGGAAGTGATCTCGCTGGGTTTTCCGGATGCGGTTCTTCCGAAGATACTTGAAGACCGGGAATACGAACAACCGGATGAAAAGCGGCTGCTTATCCGTTCGGTATTGCTTGGCGACGAGGAGTTTGCAATGGAGAAAAGCCGGTATATATCCAAGACGATGCAGGCGTTGAAAAAGGAAGCATTGCAGGAATCTGTCCTTGTCAGGAAAGAACCGGATGCCGGTGCACAGGTGTTGGAACGGCTGCGTCTGTATGACATCGCAGGGGTGACCCCGATAGAGTGTATGATCTTCCTGTCGTCGTTGAAGAAACAATTGGAAAATAACATAACATTTAAAGACAACTGATTATGAACAAAACAGATTTAGTAAACGAATTAGCAACGAAAATGCGTATTCCCCAGTATCAATCCAGGCAGTTCGTCAATGCCTTTCAGGAGGTACTTGCAGAGACATTGAAACAGGATGCCATCGTGCTTCAGGGGTTTGGCTCGTTTGAACCTTGGGAACAGACAGCGCGCCTGGGACGTAATCCGCGTACGGGTAGCCCTTGTATGATAAATGCCCGTACCAGTGTAAAGTTTAAACCCGGAAAGTTTTTGTTGGAGGCTTTGAATCCTCAAAGCAAATAATGTATGAAGAAAATAGTAACGGAAGGATTGGCCGGCTTGTGTATGCTGGCTGTCCTGCCTTCCTGTAAGACCAGCTGGCAGGAGATGCCGACGGCAGGACGGATGGAAAGAGCCCGGGCCGTTGTTGTTGAGAAGGATTCATCGGCAGCGATCCTGGTGCGTCACACCGAGATCCCTCTATTGAAGATGGATGCCCTGGCTGTTTACGGGGAGATGATAAGTTATCTCTCCCCGGAACCGGAAATCTGTCCGGCAGAACAATTGAGTAGTGAAAAGTTGACGGCTTATATCGGTTTCCCGGCCGGAGGTGTCAGGCTCGACCTGAAATATGGGAATAACCGGGCTGAACTGGAGAAACTGAAAGAACGCCTGTCGCGTTTGCAGGATGGGGAAAAGAAGATACAGTCGGTTCGCTTGACGGGCTTTGCTTCGCCTGACGGGAGCACGGCGGAGAATGAGCGGCTGGCGGGTAACCGGGCTGTTGGTTTTAAAAACTATCTGCAAAAACTGCCGGAGCTGGCGGGCGGCGTGCCGGTCACGATCGACTGGGTAGGCGAGGATTGGGAAGGTCTGCGGGAACTGGTCGCGAAATCGGGTCGTAGCTATCGTACACAGGTGTTGTCGGTTCTGGATACTTATACCGATGCCGATAGCCGGAGGAAGCAGTTGAAGGCGCTTGAAAAAGGGACTGTATATAAGGATATAGAGAAAAGTTTCTTTTCCCGGCTGCGGCGGATGGAGTTGGATATCGCGTATGAGACGACTGTAAAGACGGGGGTGCAATCGCCCGACTTGCAGGCATTGGCGGAAAAGGTCGTTACCGATCCGGATAGGCTGACGCTCGGTGAATTGTTGCAAGTGGCTGTGTTATACCGTCCGGGAACGGAACAGTATCGTGAAGTGTATGAGTTGGCTGCTTACCGTTTTCCCGGTAGCCGGGAGGCGGTGTTGAATGCCGGTGCCGCTTCGCTTGCTTTGGGGGATAAGGAAGCGGCGACCTACTTTTTACAGCAGGTTGCCGATGATCCTCGTTCGTGGAACAATCTCGGGGTACTGGCTTTGATGGAGAATGATCCGTCGGAAGCTGTTTCATGGTTTCGTAAGGCGATGCCGCAGAATCCACGCCTGTCGCGTCATAATATTCGCATAGCGCAGGGATATTAATGGCCTACGGGCTTTTGTGCCGGGCAGCGAGGGCTAATCATTCCCCGTTGTCCGGCACTTTATGTATAACGATTTGAAAGTATTGTTTAAAGGCGGGCATCCTTCCGTCAGAAAGTTTCGGAAGAAACTAAGTGTATTAACCACAGAAGAACAGGAGTTCTACTACAAGGCGGCTTTCGATGCCGCCTTTTGTGACTGGGAACAGATGGACGACCGTTATCATCTGTTCCTGTTTTGCCTGATGCGTAAAGATTGGGAACGTACGATTGTTTATCTGCGTAAGAAGACGGTGCTCGGTACGCTGACTTATCGGTTGCGCGAACCGTTATTATTCCGAAAGCTGCTCCGCCTGTTTGAAGGGCCGCATTCAAAATCGGAGAAGCTCCCTTCGTACATCCATCTGGCTTTTTGCTGTTTTATGGCTTTCGACTATCAGGGTTCGGTAGAATATTTTGCCGATAAGTTCCGGAAAGAGTGTGCCGACACGGATACCCTCTGCGAATTAGTGGATTTGATCGACCTGAAAAACGAAGAGGGCCACCGGCTTTCTCCCGGCCAGCCGGCACCCAATAGCCAATAGTTGTTAAATAAACGGCCAATCCGGCTGCGCTGATATGGCGTAATCTGCATTCGAGGGTTTGAAGAAAAATAGTAAGGCTATCGGTGGCGGATATTGCCCGGGATTGATTACATTTGCATATATTAATGTAAACGTATTAATGGTATAGCCTTATGAAAGATAATTACATCCGCTTCGACTGGGCGATCAAGCGCCTTTTACGACAAAAAGCCAATTTCGGTGTGCTGGAAGGTTTCTTGTCTGTGCTGTTGGACGAAAAGGTGGAGATCATCGAATTGTTGGAGAGCGAGAGCAATCAACAAGCTATCGACGACAAATTCAACCGGGTAGACATCAAGGCTAAAAACAGCAAGGGTGAAATCATCATAGTGGAAGTACAGAACACGCGTGAGCTTACTTTCCTCGAACGTATCCTTTATGGGGTGGCCAAGGCCATCACGGAGCATATTTCTTTGGGTAGCAGCTACTACGAAGTGAAAAAGATCTACTCCGTGAGTATCCTTTATTTCGATATCGGTAAGGGAAGCGATTACCTGTACCACGGTCAGAATATCTTTACGGGCGTACATACGGGCGACCGTCTGGAAGTGAGTGTCAAGGAGAAAGATGCCCTGGTGCATAAACTTCCGGCAGAGATTTTTCCGGAATACTACCTGATCCGTGTGAACGAGTTCAACCAGGTAGCCGTTACGCCGCTTGAAGAATGGATCGAATATCTGAAAGACGGCACCATTCGTCCGGATACGACCGCCCCCGGCCTGAGCGAAGCACGCGAAAAGCTGCTCTATTACAATATGAGCGACGAGGAACGCCGCGCCTACGACGAACACCTGAGCGATATCATGATCCAAAACGACGCACTGGACGGAGCCAAGCTGGAAGGGCGTGTGGAAGGACGTGTGGAAGGCGAACTCAAAAAACAAAAAGAGATTGTTGCAAATATGAAAAAAATGGGTTGTGACATTCCCTTCATTTCGCAAGCTACCGGTTTGACTCCCGAAGAAATAGGGAAGCTGTAAGGTTCGCTTTGTATAAGATTATTTTCTTCAAACCCTCGATATCCTGAACAGGAAGGTATCGAGGGTTTTTTTATACCCTTAAGTGAGTACATCCATCTGGCTGCCGCCATATCAGCGAAGAAACCGGTAAAATGGTCTTCTATCTTTGAAGTGTGTTCGAGATCGGACTTATTATTATTCATTAAACACATTAGTATTATGGCAATCAAATTCAAAATGGTTCCGCGCAAGAATCTGGGGGACGACCAGGCGGAACATCCGGTAAAGCAGTATGCACAGATGGTTTGCGGTGACCTGGTGGCTTTCGAGGAACTGATCGAAGAGGTAACCGACGGCTCGGGAGTGAGTAGCGCCAGCGTGAAAGCGGTGCTGGATCGTGTGAATGTGGTATCGATACGTCATTTGCGCAACGGACGGCGTGTCAATCTGGGGGAGTTGGGGAATCTCCGTTTCTCTTTTGGTTCGGATGGAGTAACCGATGCGAAGGATTTCGATGTAAGTATGATCCGCGAACCGCGTGTTTGCTTCTTCCCCGGTAAGGCGTTGCGTATCGCCAAGAGCCGGACTAACTTCGAGAAGGTGACAGTTTCTGAAGGTAAGAATGAAGGTGAAGGCGGTGGCGAGGATGACAGACCGGTGATCGAGTAATCCGATGAAACGGCTGACAATTCAATTGATTATGGCAATCCTGCTCACATTGAGCGGGATTGTCCTTCTCTTTTGCGGGTTCTGGATCGATCCGCAGGGACTGATCGATAACAGTGTGCTGGTGGCTTTCGGTGAGATCAGTACGTTTGCAGGAGCTCTTTTCGGGGTGGATTATACATATAAACTAAAAATCAATGACAATGGAAAGTAAAAGTAAAAAGACCTGGTTGAGTGAGCATTTCACATTGGAAGAACTTACCTATAGTCGTACTGCGGTAGAGCATGCGATCGACAATACACCGTCTCCCGAAGCAGGGGTGTCGTTGCAACATCTGACCGGTTGTTTGCTGGAACCCTTGCGGCAGTTGTATAAGAAACCGATCGCCGTTTTGAGCGGTTATCGGAATAATGAGGTAAACCGTCTGGTGGGTGGCGTATCTACGAGCCAGCATCTGAAGGGGGAGGCAGCCGATTGTTATACTCCCGAAGGCCCGGCGAAGTTGCTGGAACTTTTGTTACAGTCGGGCTTGCCTTTCGACCAGGCGATCCTGTATAAGCGCAGGAAGTTCCTTCATCTCTCGTTAAAGACTTCAGGAAAGAATCGTATGCAGGTTATTCTCTGTATGTTATGTGTTATCTTTTTGCTGGCGGGATGCGGAGCACGCCGTACGGTGGCAGGTACCTGTCTGGAAGAGCGCAGGGATTCGGTACAGGTAAGCCGTCGGGATAGTTTGATCCGTGTCGCGAACCTGGAGATCACCGACAGCCTTTCGTGGGAGTTGGAGCAGGTCGTATATTTGCCGCCGGACAGTTCCGGCGTGCAATACCTGCAAAGCGTTACCACCGCCAAAGCTTCCCGCATCTGTTCCTGGACGGATTCACTGCTTGCCGTTACAGACAGTCATACGGAATATGAACGTCTTGCTACAGAAAACCTCACGGCTCAACACACCGCCCGGTCTTCGCCCCGGAGCCCTTTCCTGCCACTCGCCGGATTAGCCTTATTATTGCTGTTTTGTCTGTGGATTGTGTGTAAACTAAGGAGGGGGAAATGAGGGTTGTTTTTAAAGAAAATGTTATCTTTGTGTATTTTATGAAATGGTGACGATGGGTAAACCTTATTTCCTGGGAAAGAAAGAGTTGTTTAAAGGACTGGCCATCGAAAAGCTCGAGAAAGGCTATCTGATCCCTTATGTGGCAGATAACCGTGCTTAATTAAAGTGGGTGTTTCTTTCAGTGCGGAAGAACGGAATATTTCGGAATGGATAACGATTGATTAATCATATTGATTATGGGTACTACAATTGAAAATGCAATATTACCATTTAAGCTTCAGCAGTTTGTTGCTTTTATTATGGAGAAGAAAAGGTTTTCTCTAAAGGATGCTTTATGTTATTTATATGGTACGGAACTGTATAATAAGTTGATGGATAGTTCGGCTAAGATGTGGTATTTGAGTACGCTTATTCTTTATGATATGTTGGAAAAAGAAAAGGTGGAGAAGAGGGAACGAGAGACAAAAGATTCGGCTGTATTATTGTTCCAGATATTCTGTATTGAGAACTATAAGGAAGAAAAGCATCTCTCTGCGGAAGAAACTTTGTCACTCTTCATCCAATATGATGTATTTGATTATTTACAGCAGGTATTTGAGATGTTGCATACACAGAGTCGCGAATATATTATATCGGAGGTCGCTACATATATTAAGAACAGAAAAAAGACAGGAAAATGAAATTATATCATGGATCCATAAGTGCGGTGAAGAAGCCGAGCCTTTCGCGAGGACGAAAGAATACCGATTTTGGAAAAGGCTTTTATACGACTACCAGTTATGAGCAGGCCAGAAAGTGGGCCATAATTAAGAGAAATCGTGAGGTTGAGCCTGATAAAACTAAGGCTGTTGTTTCTGTTTATGAAGTTGATGATAATATTCTGAGTAAGGATTATAGTATCCGTCGTTTTAACGGGGCAACATTAGAGTGGCTGGAATTTGTTATTGGAAATCGGAAAGGGAATAAAACGGAACTATTCGATATGGTGATGGGACCGGTTGCCAATGATAAGTTATATGCGACCTTGTTGCTTTACGAACAAGGGACATTGACGGCTGATGCTACAATTGAACAGCTTAAAACTCATGCGCTTTTTGACCAACTTTCGTTTCATTCGACAGAAGCGCTTAAAGAACTTAGGTTCTTGTTTTCCGAAGAAGTCGGATGAAGTAAGGAATGGATAACGAAATTTTAATCATATAAATTTATACAGTATGGATACTCCCAGATACAAGACTATTATTAGTGTATTGAATTCTTCCAGTGAAGGGCTCGATGAATATATCGAGATGAGTAAAAGGATCAGTCTGTTTGTGGAAACCGACGGAGCCAGTGAACCGGAAGGAATGATGGAAGAGGAGTATATTGCGCAATATGCGGTATTGCAGGAAAAGCTTTATAAGGAAGCGTTGGAAAAGAAGAAGAACCTCTCGTGCTGACACGGGAGGTGGTTTATATGAGCCTGGTGCCGGATTAATCCAGCATCAGGCTCATATAGGCTTCCCGCTGAGAGTATCCCATCACTATTCGTGTGAAAGTTTGGATATCCTGCTCTTTCAATAACTTTTCAGATACCGGCGCATCCTTATGGGTGGACAGCCAGTGATGCATCAGCCGTTCCGTATCGATTACGCGGGCCATACCCATCGGGTGTGTTCCGGGAACTACGGGGGGTGTCTTATAGACGGCTTTCTTTACGTTGTTTTGCAAGGTAGCTTCCTGAAGCAGGAGGTTGGCAACCCGGTCGTCGTCGTAAAAGAATTCCTTTATATAGAGTTGTTCGCTTGCTTCCGGTATTCCGGAGGTATGGTCGGGAGGAAGTACGAAAGCCATTCCGACAGGCTGTTCCTGTTCGTCGAGCGCGGTAAGCATTTGTCCGCCGGATAGTTGCAGGTCGCGCAGGATAGTGATAAAGTCATCCTTTGTGTGCAATATGCAACAGGGACGTTTGCGTATTTGGCGGTCGAAGTATTTATAAAGAAGGTCTATCGAAGGAACTTCGGGCGGAACAACCGTCAGCTTCGGTGCCCATACCGGTTCTGCAGGGCGGATATATGTCTCTTCAGAGTAGTCGAATACCTCCGTATAACCTTGTTCCCGGTAATAATCGAATAACCAGGGATCGGCGGGGATCAGTGCCGTTACGGCTACCGACCGGTATTTCATTTCCTCGAATGCGTTTTGTATGAGTTGTCTCATCAGGCCTTTTCCGCGCATAGAGGGGAGGGTGCAGGCTCCCGAAATATAAGCTACGGATATTTCCGTTCCATAGTATGTCATGGTGTAGGGCAGCATCTGCAGGGCAGACACCACCTGACCGTCCTTTTCTATCACCAGGGTATTTTCTTCTTTATATACCCGGTCGAAATAAAGGCGTATAAATTCTTCCGTATCATTAAACGAGAGACGCCACAGATCGATTACTTGTTGCTTGTTCATCTTTTTTATTGTTTTGCGTTTTCTTTATCGCGGCATTCTTCTCTAATAGTATGACCGGGTTATAAGAAAGTTTTGCTTTGCGTAGTCCGGGGATACCCAGGTCTTCTTCCCGGTTGACATAGGTGAACTGTTCCGGCAACCGGGAAGCGAATTCCTGGTTGATAACCGTATAGGCCCCTTCGTAGTTTACATCGGCCTTTTCCACATGTACCCCGAAAGTATCGTGGTTGATCGGTGCTCCGAATGTAAAGGCTATTACTTTTCCGTCGACGAGCAGGGCACCGCCTAACAGTCCGAGTTCGTCGAAATGATTGAGGGCATAGGTCATGGAAATACGTTCGTAATTCAGATCTTCCGCATCGTCTTCCGTACGGTTGGCTTTATACCAGGTACATTCCAGCTTCAGGCACTGGGAAATCAGTTCCGGAGTGATAGGAGAATATTCGTACTCGTATCTCTTCTTGAAATTGTTGATATGGTTGCGTTTGGACTGGAACTTCTTGCCTTTTAATAGTGCCAGGTCTTCACGCAGGTAGATATAGTCGAAATAATCCCGTTCAGCAATATAAAAGAATCCTCCCGGTAATGCCTTTTCAAGCATCTCTTTGGCATCGGGCGTCACCCCCAGCATACATAGCGGATGGCCGTGTTCCTGCGAATCGGCCTCCAACATTTCCAACGCATGCCGCAGGTCGCCTTCTCCTGCCGGGGTCATGTAGACCATCCTGCTTTTATCTTCTATCAGGAAGCGGATCAGCAAAAATCCGTCGACTACGGCGAACTCCGTGTCGTATAGGAAACGCCAACTGCAAATGTTGGCGAACGAGTAATCGCAATTGCGATAATTGTGAGGATAGGTAAAGGAGGTAATTGTCTCCTTATCCTCTATAGTAATTGGTTTAAAAGGAATCTTCATCGTTTTTCTTTTTGTCGTGCAAATATAAAACTAAAAAGGATGCACGAATGTTTAGAACGGAAATAATAATGGCAGTATAAAGACCATAATTACTCCCATGATGAGCTGCAGGGGAAGCCCTACTTTTACATAATCCATAAACGTATATTTACCGGCCGACATCACAAGTGCGTTCGGCGGAGTGGAGAATGGAGAAGCAAAACACATACTGGCTCCGACTGTTACAGCCAGCAGGAACGGGTAGGGGCTTACACCTATGGCAATGGCCGATTGCAGGGCGATCGGGGCGACAAGGACAGCTGTTGCCGTGTTGCTGATGAACATGGTTAACAGTGAGGTTGTGAAATAGATTCCTGCCATTAAGACAAGCGGCCCGTAATTGCCCAGTCCTCCTACCAACTTTTCAGAGATGAGCGAGGAGGCGCCGGTCTTTTCCAACGCGAGCGACATCGGCAGCATGGCTGCGATCAGTACGATACTTTCCCAGTTGATCGTTTTGTAGGCATCTTCCACATTTCGGAAACAGCCTGTCAATACCATCAGGATGGCGGCAATAAGTACGGCAGCTACGGGAGGAATGGGGATAAAGTCGAACACCATAGCTGCGATCATCAGGGCCATGATACCGGCGGCTACGGGCGCTTTGTAGTCGAGAGTAACTTTGGAGGCTTCTTCGACAGGTTGTCCGAGTACCACCCATTGTGACTGTTTCTTACTCATACGGGCGATATCGTCCCAGTTACCTTGTATCAGGAGAATATCTCCGGCATGCATCTTTACATCTTTTACATCGGACAGGATATATTCGTTTTTACGTTCTATCCCTAATATGTTGACTGAATATTTATCACGGAAACCGGAGTCTTTGACGGCTCGGTTGATCAGTTTGGAGTCGGGCATCAAGAGAACTTCGGCGATACCGATCTCGCGGACACTCAGTTTTTCCTGGTCGCCTGTAAATTCGGAAACCTGCGACTCGGTGAGATCCAGGTGGTTCTCTTTGACAAACCTGTCGATATTATCGAAGTCGCCGAATACGTATAGGATATCTTCTTCATGGATTTCCGTATCGGGGCCTGCCAGTTTCTGATCGACCGTTTTCATGAAACGGCTTTGCGAAGAGGATTTGCGTCTGATCTCCAGAATAGTAAGATTGTAGAGGCTCGTGATGTTGAGTTCCTGCAATTTCTTGTTACGTATCCGTGAGTCTTTATGTACCCGAATCCGGTATAGGTTGTCGGAAAGGCTATATTTGGTAGCCAACTCCTGCGGGGAACGGCCGGTGGTTACATCGTTTTTTTTGTTATCTTCTTTCTTCACCAGGAACCATTTGCTCAGTGGGATCAGGACGATGATACCGACTGTAATACAGACGATACCTATCGGGGTAAACGAAAAGAATGAAAGATCGTTATAGCCTGCATTCGACAATGCTTCTTGTACCACAAGGTTCGGAGGCGTACCGATCAGCGTGGCCATACCTCCCATACTGCTGGCAAACGCAAGGGGCATAAGGAAACGGCCGGGATTGATATTGGCATTGACCGCCATACTGACAACGATCGGCAACATCAGGGCTACAGTCCCGGTGTTGCTGACAAATGCACCGATAAAAGCTGTAACCAGCATAATCAGTATAAATAGTTTGATCTCGCTGGTTCCTGCCAGATGGAGTATTTTACTACCGATCATCTTGGCCAGTCCTGTCTTGAAGATGGCTCCACCTACTACGAACAATCCGACCATCATAATGACAACGGAATTGGAGAAACCGGAGAGCGCTTCTTCCGGAGTCAGAATGTTGAATACCATTAATAGGACCAGCGCACAAAGAGCAACAAGGTCTGAACGGATCTTCCCGTTTACGAAAAAGAAGGCCGAAAGAGCCAGAATAATAAGAGTTGTTATCATAAAATGTTCTTAAGATGGTTTTAACTAAAGATAAAATCCTACTCTATAATAAACTAATAATGACGTTTATATGTTTACCCGATACTTAATTTATACGCTAAAAATAGTAATTAAAAAATGAAAACAGAAAGAATATTACCCGTTGATCTTTACAATACGGTGTCGACACCTGAGCTAACGCTTGAAAGTTCGCTGAAGATCCTATATGTAAAAGATGGTGAAAACTGTAAGCTGCTTCCGTTGGACTCGGGTACATTGGCCGTGATCTGTACCGGGGGAACTTTCAGCTGCCAGGCTATGCATCAGGTTTATGATGTAACTGCAGGGCAGCTTCTATTGGTTGCCAGTGATGATGTAACAGAAATAAAATCTTTCCAGTCTACCGGGTTTACCGGTATAATCGTTTATGTATCCGAAGAGTTACTTATTAACCGGCAACGTCTTGTTTACCGCGATATCCCTTCTGACGAGATTGAAGAAACAAGAACTTATCTGAGGCTGATCGAATCGCAGGTCGAGCAGATGAAGGAGATGCGTGCCAAAGTGGTGGAGTCGCTGCTCCGAGCTTTGATCATAAATCTGCAACAGGGAAAATCGGTCTCGGAAGTGCCCAAAACAGAAAATTCACTCTTTTTTCAACAATTTGCGACCTTAATTAGCCGATATCATCATTCTCCTGCGTACTTTTACGCAGAAAAGTTAGGGATCACTTCGCAGGAACTGAATATCCGGTGTAAGCAAGGTGCGGGAATATCGGCTGCCGAATGGATCAGTGAGTTCGTATTGCTGGAAGCAAAAGACTTGTTGTCGAAAACCCGCCTGCGTCCTTCGCAGATTGCTACGATGCTGGGGTTTGCCAACCACGATACTTTTTCCCGTTGGTTCCGCAGGAATACGGGGGAGATCCCTACCGAATGGAGGTAATAATATATAACGTACAGGAATACCATGAATTTATCATTTGAAAACAGTAAGATCAAAGGAAAAGTTATTTTATCGGATTCGCTGGATACTAACCCGGCTTTATTGAAAGACAAAACATTGTATAAGTTTATTTGGGTTGTTTCCGGTCGGCTTGAACTGGATGTCGATCATCAGACTGTCGTATTGGATGCGGGGCAGTTGCTTACTTTGTCTCACCTGCATCATCTGGATTTTATCCGGGTGGACGGAACCTATCTGGCATTGATGTTCAATAGTAATTTCTACTGTATCTATGGTAATGATCATGAGGTCTCGTGTAACGGCTTGTTGTTTCACGGCTCTTCGCATGTTGTGATTTTTGACCTGTCTGACGAAGAGCGGCGCAAGATCGATACGTTGACGGGTATTATGCGCGAGGAATTCGAGAGTCGTGACCATTTACAGGACGAGATGCTCCGTGTTTTATTGAAACGCTTTATTATATTATGTACGCGTGTGGCGGAAAATCGGCATGGGGTGAGACAAGAGAACGGGGTGCAGTTCGAGACGATCCGTAAGTTCTATGTATTGGTCGACACCTGGTTCAAGGAAAAGAAACAAGTACAGGAATATGCCGATATGCTGAATAAATCTCCCAAAACATTAGCCAACCTGCTGGCTACTTACCAACAACCTTCGGCTATCCGCATTATCCATAACCGGATACAGGCCGAAGCGGAACGCTTATTGCTTTACACCTCCAAAAGTTCCAAAGAGATCGCTCTGTCGTTAGGGTTCGAAGACCAGGCAACTTTCAGCCGCTTCTTCAAAAATACGACGGGAATGAGTACGACAGAATACCGGAAGAAGAATAAGATCATCAAAGAATAGCCAAATCGCCAACTTTTCAGGAAAAATGAACATCCCCTTAACCGTCTGCATTCTTTACTTTTGTACCATCAGCCTTTGCTATTAGGGCAGAGTGATAGATAACTATTATCAGAATATAGATAAAATTTTACGAACAATTAGGTTAAAACAGCTGTTCTGTTTATAGCTTAGTCTAAAAAAAGAGGAGGATTGTTGGATGAAAAAGTACGATGCAATTATCATTGGGTTTGGTAAAGCCGGTAAAACACTTGCCGCAGAGTTGGGAAACAGAGGCTGGAATGTCGCTATTATCGAGCGTTCGTCCGGAATGTACGGAGGAACCTGTATCAACATCGGTTGTATCCCGACAAAAAGACTGGTGTATATGTCGAAAGTCATATCCTACCGTAAACCTTCTTCCTTCGAACAATATACCGAAGAGTTCCGCCAGGCGATTGCCGGGAAAAGGGAACTTACCTCTTTGCTGCGTAAAAAGAATTTTGACAATCTCGATTCGAAAGACACTGTGACTGTCTATACAGGCGTCGCCTCTTTCCGTTCCTCTCATGAAATAGAAGTAAAAGCAGGCAACGAAACCCTCCTCCTGGAAGGCAAAAAGATATTTATCAATACGGGAGCATCTACTATCATCCCGCCCATCAAAGGTATAGAAGGAAATCCGTTTGTCTATACCAGCACCTCGATCATGGAATTAGATAAGCTACCCCGTCGGCTGGTGATTGTCGGAGGCGGTTATATCGGCCTGGAATTTGCATCTATGTTTGCCGGTTTCGGTTCGGAAGTGATCGTATTGGAAGGGGGAGACAAGTTTATTGCCCGTGAGGACCGCGACATTGCCGATGCGGTAAAAACGGTACTCGAAAAGAAAGGAATCACTATCCATTTGAATGCTTTGGTACAGTCGATTGAACACAATGACACCGGAGCTGTTATAACATATAAAGAGAAAGAAGAAAACGAAGTACAACTTCCTGCCAACGCTGTATTGCTGGCAACCGGACGCCGTCCGAACACCACAGACCTGCATCCGGAAGCTGCGGGGATAGAGATCTCCGATCGGGGAGCCGTTATTGTGGACGACCATCTGCGCACCAATGTCCCGAATATATGGGCAATGGGCGATGTGACCGGTGGTCTTCAATTTACCTATATTTCTCTGGACGATTATCGCGTGATAAAAGACCAGTTGTTCGGCAACGGGCAGCGCACGAAGGATGACCGTGTGGCGGTTGCCTACTCGGTATTTATCGATCCCCCGTTGTCGCGCATCGGGATGGGAGAGGAAGAGGCGCTACGCTCCGGAAGGAAAATAAGCATTGCGCGGATTCCGGCTGCTGCATTCCCACGGACACGTACTTTCGAACAGACGGACGGCCTATTGAAAGCGATCGTCGATACGGAAACAGGAGAGATAATGGGATGTACACTTTTCTGTGCCGAGTCGACAGAGGTGATCAACACTGTATCGCTTGCCATACGTGCCGGAAAGGATTATACATTTTTGCGGGATAGTATTTATACACACCCGTCGATGAGCGAATCGCTGAACGATTTGTTCGCATTGATAAAATAGTGAAAACGAAATATAAAATAGAAAAGAACATGAAAAAAGCAGATATCGGACTGATCGGTCTCGCCGTAATGGGGGAGAACCTGGCTCTGAATATGGAAAGCAAAGGTTTTACCGTTGCTGTATATAATCGTAACTTTCCCGGTGAAGAAGGAATAGTGGATCGTTTTGTGAATGGCCGTGGTAAAGGCAAGAATTTTATAGCCACCCATTCGATCGAAGAACTGACGGAGGCTGTAAAGCGTCCGCGCATCATTATGATGATGATCAAGGCCGGTGCGCCGGTCGACGAAATGATTGAACAACTATTGCCTCATATGTCGCCGGGCGATGTTATCATCGACGGAGGTAACTCAGACTTTCACGATACGGAACGCCGCGTGAAGGAAGTGGAAGCGAAAGGCCTGTATTTTATAGGTTCGGGTATTTCCGGCGGAGAAGAAGGGGCACTGCACGGTCCTTCTGTAATGCCCGGAGGTTCTCCCGAAGCATGGCCGATTGTAAAGGATATCCTGCAAGGTATTGCAGCCAAGCTGGATGACGGTACTCCCTGCTGCCAGTGGATCGGACGCGGTGGAGCCGGACATTTTGTGAAAATGGTCCATAACGGTATCGAATATGGGGATATGCAATTGATCTCTGAAGCGTACTCATTGTTGAAAAACCGGAAGGGACTCGACAACGATGAAATGTCGGTCGTATTCGAAGAATGGAATAAAGGGGAACTGGACAGCTTCCTGATCGAGATCACGAAGAATATCCTTCGTTTCCGTGATGAAGACGGCAAGCCGTTGCTGGATAAAATACTGGATGTGGCCGGACAAAAGGGGACAGGAAAGTGGAGTGCTATCGCTGCTATGGATGAGAGCGATCCACTGACTTTGATCACTGAAGCCGTATATGCCCGTCTGTTATCGGCTCTTTATGTCGAGCGCGAAAAAGCTTCCGGTTTGTATCCCGAACCTGTCGAGTTGGGAGAGAACCTGTTCGTTGAAGAGATACGTCAGGCCTTGTATGCTTCCAAATTGATCTCGTATGCCCAGGGATTCTCTTTGATACGCCGTGCTTCCGAGCATTATGATTGGGATCTGGATTACGGAACTATTGCACAGATCTGGCGCAAGGGATGTATCATCCGTTCCGTCTTCCTGCAGAAGATAACGGAAGCTTACCGCAAGAACCCGAAGTTGGAGAATCTGTTGTTCGACGACTTCTTCCGTACAAAGATACAGAAAGCCTTACCTTCCTGGCGTAAAGTCGTTGCCGAAGGAGCCTTAAGTGGAGTGGCCCTGCCGGCTATGAGTTCTGCTTTGAGTTATTTCGACGGATTACGTACCATGTACTCGGCTGCCAATCTGATCCAGGCACAGCGTGATTACTTCGGAGCCCATACCTATGAAAGAACCGACCGTGAACGTGGCCTCTTCTTTCATACCAACTGGACGGGTGAAGGTGGAAATACCGTTTCCGGAACTTATAATGCTTAACCCGGTGGAGGATGTGAGGATGAACAGACCAAATGATCAGTTACTTGTTATTTTCGGAGCATCGGGCGACCTGACAGGCCGCAAGTTGCTTCCTGCACTTTTTGAATTGCACGTCAGCAATATGTTACCAGAACATTTTGCGATACTGGGTGCTGCGCGCACCACATTTACGGATGAAGAATTCCGTGCCGAACAACGTAAACATATCCTGGAAGCACGGGGAAATAAGGAAACAAACAGCGAAGATCTGGATAAATTTCTTCAGATACTTTTCTACCTGGCATTCGATTCGACCAATACCGCCGAATATGTGAAACTGAAAGACCGTATCCATCTTTTGCAGCAGGAGGAACACCTTCCCGACAAGGTGATCTATTACCTTGCCACGCCGCCGCTGATGTATGAACTGGTTCCGAAGTATCTTCAGGAGAACGGTATGAATGTTGCCGCTTCGGAAGACGGCTGGCGCCGCGTAATTGTGGAGAAGCCTTTCGGTACGAGCCTGGATACAGCACAGCAACTGAATCAGCATCTGTGTCGTATTTTCGATGAGAAGGAGATTTACCGGATCGACCATTATCTGGGAAAAGAGACGGTGCAGAACATTCTGGTACTTCGTTTCTCGAACGGTATATTCGAACCGCTGTGGAACCGGAACTATGTCGACTCGATCGAGATCAGTGCCTCAGAAACGCTGGGTGTGGAGAACCGGGGTAAGTATTATGATGGTGCCGGTGCCTTGCGCGACATGATACAGAACCATCTGATGCAATTGATGGCCTTTGCGGCAATGGAGTCGCCTTCGGTATTCGATCCGGAGTCGATTCGCGACGAGATCGTGAAGGTTTTCCGTTCGATCCGCCCTTATACGATCCGTGAGATAAACGAATGGGTGGTACGGGGACAGTACGAGGGATATCGGGAAGAAAAGAACGTAGCTCCCGATTCGAATACGGAGACGTATGTCGGTATGAAGTTTTTTATCGATAACTGGCGGTGGAGCGGTGTGCCGTTCTATTTCTTTACCGGGAAGAAGTTACCGGAGAAGTCGTCGGAGATCGTTATCCATTTCAAATCGACTCCGCACCAGTTGTTTGCCGGACAATGTTCGGGCAGTTCCTGTAATAAGCTGGTGATCCGTATCCAGCCCGACGAAAGCATCACGTTACGTTTCGGACTGAAGATGCCTGGTGCCGGATTTACGGTAAAGCAAGTCGGAATGGAGTTCCGTTACGATTCATTGTCAAAGACTCATTTGCCGGATGCCTATGAGCGTTTGTTATTAGATGCTATGCTGGGAGATTCTACCTTGTATGCACGTAGCGATGCTTTGGAGGCTAGTTGGCGTTTTATCGACCCGATCCTGCATCATTGGAAAGAAGAAGGGGCGAAGCGATTGTTTTTCTATGAACCGGGACAGAACGGACCGATAGAAAGAATGATGTTAGGCGCAGACTCCATGGGGGCTCCCTGCGATTCCTGCGGCTGATTAATAAAAATGAATATTACGTATGAAAGTTGAAAATTATAAAGATAGTAAAGACGCTCTGAGGGCTTTGACTAGCCAATTGATGGATTATATGGCCCGTAAAGAAGATCAGAAACCGTTTAACCTCGCTCTTTCGGGCGGGGAAACGGCAAAGAAGATGTTTGCCCTCTGGGCTGATGAATACAAGGATAAGGTTGATTGGGATAATCTGCGTTTCTTCTGGGTGGATGAACGTTGTGTCGCCCCGACTGATCCGGATAGTAACTTCGGACATGCGAACAGGTTACTGTTTGAACCTTTGCAAATCCCCAGGGATCACATCCATCGCATTCATGGCGAGGTGGAACCCGGTACGGAGGCTATGCGCTATTCGCGTATCGTAAAGGAATATTTACCCCGTCACGGGCAGTTCCCTTATTTCGATTGTATCATTTTGGGAATAGGAGGCGATTCACATACAGCTTCTATTTTCCCTGATAACCTTCCGTTGCTGACGGATAGCCGAAACTATGCCGTCTCCCAGCATCCTGAAACCGGACAGTTCCGTATTACAATGACCGGTCCGATCATATTGAATGGTTCCCCGTTGCTTGTACCTGTTTTGGGTGCAGGTAAGGAGGCTGCAATAGAAGAGTTGCAACAGGGTTATTCGCAGGCGAATGCAACCCCGGCTGCATATATCTTATCGCATGCGGTAGATTCGATTCTGTATACTACGTTGTAGTTTTTGATAATTCCGGCAACAATTCCTTTTCCTGTTTTGTTTATTTATTGTATTAACTAATTAAAATCAATGGTTATGACAAAGATAATGAAAACATTGTGGGACGAGAGTTCAGAACTAACAGATGAAGCGATGTCTACCGACAACTCTATGTTGGGAAATACGTATACTTCCGGGGATGTTAAAGATGTAACAGAGACCATCGAAGGTGGTAATCAGGAAGCAGACGACTTTAATGAAAAAGACGAAGTCGTATAAGATTTAATTCCGGGAAAGGTCACGCACGTGAATGCAGACCCTTACTAAATGCATGTACCCCTTTACATACGCATGTATCCCTTTTCAAAAAGTTCATTGTCCTGACCTTTTCCGGAATTTATTTTTCCTTTCCTTTTAAATGCTGATAGGTATATTTCACTTCCCTTTCTGTCAGCTTCGCTATTTTCTTATATCTATTCAATAGGAGGCTCATTAACTTTGTAATATTATCTTAAATTACAAAGTGATGTTTAAAGCTATTGTACATTTCTCTATCCGCAAAAAGCTGTTTGTCGGACTTACTACCTTATTTCTGTTGATTGGCGGTATTTATGCCATGTTGACGCTCCCTATCGACGCCGTGCCCGACATAACCAATAATCAGGTACAGATTGTTACGGTTTCGCCCACCCTGGCTCCGCAGGAAGTAGAACAGCTGATTACTTTTCCGATAGAAATTGCTATGAGCAATATTATGAATGTAGAAGAGATACGTTCTGTCTCCCGTTTCGGATTGTCGCTAGTAACAGTGGTGTTTAAAGAGAGTGTGCCCACATTGGATGCCCGTCAGTTGATCAATGAACAAATACAAACTGTATCCGGTGAGATCCCTTCCGAACTGGGAACGCCGGAATTGATGCCGATTACTACGGGACTAGGGGAAATTTACCAGTATGTATTGAAAGTGGCTCCCGGCTATGAAGAT
Source organism: Parabacteroides leei (assembly GCF_023369805.1). Taxonomy (NCBI): domain Bacteria; kingdom Pseudomonadati; phylum Bacteroidota; class Bacteroidia; order Bacteroidales; family Tannerellaceae; genus Parabacteroides; species Parabacteroides leei. The sequence continues at coordinate 362,140 of NZ_JAMBQG010000003.1, read as the reverse complement.
AAATATGATGCCATGGAACTGCGTACCATCCAGGATTGGATCGTTAAACGGCAACTTTCCGGTATTCCGGGAATTGTAGAGATCAATAGTTTCGGCGGTTATCTGAAACAATATGAAGTGGCAGTCGATCCGGATGCTTTATACTCATTGAATATTACGATTGGCGATGTTTATTCCGCTCTCAGCAGTAACAACCAGAATACAGGCGGCGGTTATATTGAAAAGGTGAACCGGGCTTATTATATCCGTTCCGAGGGTATGATAAGCAGTACGAAAGATATCGAACGTATTGTTATAACCAATCGGGGAGGGATACCTGTTCATATCAGCGATGTCGGTACAGTTCGCTTTGGAGCTCCGAAACGTTTTGGTGCTATGACGAAAGACGGGGAAGGTGAATGTGTCGGCGGTATTGCCATGATGCTTAAAGGAGCTAACGCAAATGTAGTTACGAAAGAACTGGAAAAACGTGTCGATAAGGTACAGAAAATGCTTCCCGAAGGTCTTAGTGTAGAACCTTACCTGAACCGTTCGGAACTGGTTAACCGGAATATATCGACGGTTGTGCGTAACCTGATTGAAGGCGCTTTAATCGTATTCTTTGTCCTGATCATCTTTCTGGGGAATATCCGTGCCGGTTTAATTGTCGCTTCCGTTATTCCGTTAGCCATGTTGTTTGGTTTTATTATGATGCGGATATTCGGTGTGTCTGCCAATCTGATGAGTCTGGGGGCCATAGACTTCGGTATCGTTGTGGATGGTTCGATTGTCATTGTGGAAGGAGTCCTGGCTCATATTTATACCAGGAGGCTTGCCGGCCGGACACTCACCGGAGCCGAGATGGATAAGGAAGTTGAAGCCGGGGCAAGCGGTGTGGTACGAAGTGCTACTTTTGCCGTTTTGATTATCCTGATCGTCTTTTTCCCGATTCTTACCCTGACGGGGATCGAAGGCAAATACTTTACTCCGATGGCTAAGACGCTCGTTTTTTGTATTATCGGAGCATTGATTCTTTCGCTCACCTATGTGCCGATGATGGCTTCTCTATTCTTAAAGCGGACTATTTCATCCAAACCGACGTTTGCCGATCGTTTTTTTGAGAAGCTGAATATGGTGTATAAGCGTTGCTTGCAATTTTGTTTGCATCATATGCGGGCAACCGTTTGTTCGGCCTTTGCTTTACTGGCTGCCTCTTTATTCTTGTTTACACGGTTGGGGGCAGAGTTTATCCCGACATTGGATGAAGGTGATTTTGCCATGCAGATGACTCTTCCGGCGGGAAGTTCGCTGACACGGAGTGTCGAACTCTCCGGGCAGGCACAGAAAATATTGATGGAGCGGTTCCCGGAGATCAAACATGTCGTGGCCAAGATCGGAACGGCAGAAGTTCCGACCGACCCGATGGCGGTGGAAGATGCCGATATAATGATTATCATGAAACCGTTTAAAGAATGGACCTCAGCATCCAGTCGTGCGGAGATGGTTGAAAAGATGAAAACAGCCCTCGATTCGGTCAAAGGTGCCGAATTTAATTTCAGCCAGCCGATCCAGTTGCGCTTCAATGAACTGATGACGGGAGCTAAGGCTGATATTGCCATCAAGCTGTATGGCGAAGATATGGCGGAATTGTATGATAAAGCAAAAGAAGCGGCTGAATATGTCGGGAAAGTACCCGGTGCTGCCGACGTGATCGTAGAACAGGCCATGGGGTTGCCGCAACTGGTCATAAAGTACGACCGTGCCAAAATAGCCCGTTACGGGATGAATATAGAAGAACTGAATACAATTATCCGCACGGCTTATGCAGGTGAAGCGGCCGGTGTGATTTTCGAGAATGAACGTCGTTTCGATCTGGTTCTCCGGCTGGATAACGATAAAGTGTCGGATCTGAATCTGGATAAACTGTTTATCCGTACGGCAGAGGGTATTCAGATCCCGGTCAGTGAAGTGGCGAATATCGAGCTGGTAAACGGTCCGCTTCAGATAAACCGTGATGCCACCAAACGTCGTATCGTGATTGGTGTCAATGTACGTGATGCGGATATTCAGCAGGTTGTTTCCGATATTCAGCGTGCTTTGGATAAAAATATTAAACTGAAGCCCGGATATTACTTTGAGTATGGTGGGCAGTTCGAGAATTTGCAGAATGCGATCGATACATTGCTGATCGTTATTCCGGTCGCATTGGCCTTGATTCTCCTATTGTTGTTTTTTGCCTTTAAGAGCGTGACGTATACGTTGGTGGTATTCTCTACCGTTCCTTTATCCCTCATCGGGGGGATCGTGGCACTTTGGTTACGTGGTTTGCCGTTCAGCATTTCGGCCGGTGTGGGATTTATTGCCTTGTTCGGTGTGGCAGTACTGAACGGAATCCTGATGATCAATCATTTTAATGAGTTGCGCAAACATAAGAAATATCATATGTGTACGAACCGTATTATAGTGAAAGGGTGTCCTCACCTGCTGCGTCCTGTCTTTCTGACCGGATTGGTTGCTTCGCTCGGATTTGTTCCGATGGCAATAGCCCGGTCGGCCGGAGCAGAAGTGCAACGTCCGTTGGCAACCGTCGTGATTGGAGGGTTGATTGTCTCTACGATCCTTACCTTATTAATAATACCGGTGTTTTACCGGATGGTGAGTTTATTCCCGATCGTATGGAAAAAAGGATGGAGAAGGAGAGGAGGTAAGGTGCTTCCGGTCGTTTTACTGTTTGTTTGCCTGGCATCTCCGGCCTGGGGCGAAGGGAATATAACTAACCGGGAGGCTCCGGCAAGGGGTATCTCACTGGAGGAGGCTTTATCCATTGCCATGCAAAACCATCCGCGTCTGAAAACGGCATCTGCGGCAATCGATCGCTCGCGTGCTTCCCGTGGCGAATCATGGGAACCGGCTCCCATGTCGGTTAGCTATTCGTGGGGACAGATCAATGGCGAAACACGCAACGATAACCAGATAGAGGTTACCCAGTCGTTGGGTTCCTTATTGACGCCATTCTATAAAAATACACTTGTCAATAAGCGGATCGCGACCGGCGAATATTATCGTGACCTGGTAAAAAAAGAAATTATTGCCGAAGTAAAGCGGGCCTGGGCCTATTATCAGTATGCAGCCAATCTCCATTCTCTTTACGGCGAACAGAATGAACTGGCTGTTCGTTTGCAGCAGGCCGGACAACTGCGCTATGAGCAGGGGGACATCACTCTGCTGGAACGCAATATGGCAACGACTTTGGCTGCCGATTTGCGTACACGTTTGATGCAGTCGGAAGAAGAGTTGCAACTGGCTGCCCGTCGTTTTTCCTGGGCCTGTTATTCCGACGGGCCGGTTGTCCCGGCCGATAGCACACTGGTTTTATTCCCGGTGGAAACCGGATCTGTTTCCTTGTCGGATGTGCATTTGGGGTATTTTCAAAGTCTGGCGGATGAAAAGAAAGCTGTACTCAGAGTCGAACGTAGCCGTTTCTTTCCCGAGTTGTCGGTAGGTTATATCCGTCAGAAGATAACGCCGCTTAACGGGTTGAACTCATGGATGGTCGGTATATCCTTTCCTGTTCTTTTCTTTCCACAGCAAAGCCGTACAAAGCAAGCCTGGATAGATGCCGGCATAGCCCGGACGGAAGCGGAAGCGAACAGGCGGCAGCTGGGTAATAAGGTGGAGGAATTACAAGCGATGCTCCGCCAGCAAGGAGAAAGCATTCGTTATTATACCACCGGAGCTTTACCGGAAGCCGATGCATTGCTGAACAGTGCACAGATACAGTTCCGCGAAAGCGAAACGGACATTATGCAGTTCGTTCAGAGCCTGAACAGTGTCAGGGAAATCCGGAAAGGCTATATTGAAGCTGCATATAATTACAATATCTCCGTATTGGAACTGGAACTGTACACACAGTAAGCAAAAACGATCGTTGGGAGTTCCGGCAAGGTAAACTAGAAATAATTTATAATAAAGATAGACAATGAAAAGAATATTTATTCCCATAGCAGCAATCCTGTTATTTGGCGCCTGCAACACGACTACAGAGAAAGAACAACCCCGGGAGGCCACCGTAACAACCCCGGAAGTCGAACCCGCGGTTATTACCCGCGATACCCTTCCGATAGATGCCGTCACATCTGCAACGGCTATGCCGAATCATTCCTCTTTTAACGGAAAAATGATCGTACCTCCCCAGCGTCGTGCAACAGTTACGCTTACTATGGGAGGAACCGTACACACGACCTCTCTGCTTCCGGGCGATTATGTGACAAAAGGAACTGTTTTGGCCACTTTGGAGAATCCGGATTTCATAACCCTTCAACAGACCTACCTGGATGCCCATGCACAAACGGAGTACCTGGAGGCTGAATACCATCGGCAGGAACGTTTGAGTGAACAGGAAGCTGCTTCTCAAAAGCGTTTTCAACAGAGCAAGGCAGATTATCTGTCTATGAAAAGCCGTCTCGAAGCGGCTGCGGCCCGACTGACTCTCCTGGGCGTTTCTCCTGCCGATTTATTGAAAAGCGGTATCCGTCCTTTTTTGGAAGTGAAATCACCCCTGAACGGTTACGTGGCCGGAATGACGATCAATCTGGGTAAATATGTGGAAGCCGGTGAATCCATGTGCGAGGTGATCGATAAGGCGGAAAACCTGTTGTGCCTTACCGCTTACGAAAAGGATCTGGATGACCTGACCCCCGGAAGCCGTATACAATTTCGTGTGAATGGAATGGGAAAGCAAACCTTCGAAGCAACACTGCTCTCTATCGGGCAGGAGGTGGATGATGTAAACCGTTCTCTGGAAATCTATGCACGGGTAAAAGGAAATAACGAACGTTTCCGTCCCGGCATGTATGTAACAGCGCGTGTAGAAAAGAAATAAGTATCTTTGCACAATGAAGATAAATATAGACAAATATGTATTGGCGGTCGTTGTCATCTCGGTGGTGATAGCGTTCCTGACTCATTTTCCCGAACTGATCTCCCTCTTCGACCATTCCGGACAGGATAATCTCTTTCCGGGAATGCGGATAGCTGATGTTGCCAATGAAATTTTTTTTACATTTGTCTCGTTGCTTATCCTGTTTGCTCTTAATACGTTGTTATTCGGTTTTAACCGGCCGACGGCGCGTATTACGTGGGGGAAAATGATACTCTCCTTTGTCATGACCTGGACGATGAGCAACCTGTTGGGGCAGGGCTTTGTTTATCTCCATCACCATTTCGATATTCCGGCCATCGATGCGATGGTGCACCATTACCTGCATCCGTTGCGCGACTTTATCATTACCTGCATAGTGACAGGGAGTTGTTATATGATCCACCTGATCCGTAAAAGCCAGCAGGTTTCGATAGAGAACCAGCAACTGCGGACGGAGAACCTGATCAATCAATATGAGGCATTAAAGAATCAACTGAATCCTCATATGCTGTTCAATTCGTTGAATACATTGCGGTCGTTGATCCGTGAGATGCCGGACAAGGCACAGGATTATCTGCAGGAGCTTTCCCGTGTGCTTCGTTATACGTTGCAGGAGAATGAGTGCCAGAGTGTTACTTTGCAAGAGGAGATGGAGTTTGTACATGCTTATATGTTCCTGTTGAAAATGCGCTATGAAGAAAATCTGTCTTTTAATATCCGCATAGCCGAAGAGGCCGGTCTTTATCAACTTCCGCCTATGTCCGTTCAGTTGCTGATAGAGAATGCGGTTAAACATAATGAGATCAGTAATCGTCATCCGCTGATTATCCGGATTTATACGGAGGGAAAGCAGCTTACGGTCAGTAATCCGGTTCAACCCAAGCTCACGGCCAGCGGTGGCATGCGTATCGGTTTGTCGAACCTGGCAAAACGTTATCACTTATTATTTAAGGAAGAGATCGAAGTGCGTAAAGATAATAATACCTTTCTTGTAACTATTCCATTGATATGAAAGCATTGATTATTGAAGACGAAAAAGCGGCGGTTCGTAACCTGAAGGCTTTGCTTGCAGAGGAAGCGCCTGATATAGAGGTTATAGCCGTGCTCGATAGTATAGCCGAGAGCCTGGATTGGTTCAGTGACAACCGAATGCCGGAATTGATATTTCTGGATATTCACCTGGCCGACGGCTCTTCTTTCGAAATATTTGAACATGTAGACATAACATGTCCGGTTATTTTCACAACAGCTTATGATGAATATGCCTTACGTGCTTTCAAAGTAAACAGTATTGATTATTTGTTGAAGCCTATCGGGCAAAGTGATATCCGGAAGTCGATAGGGAAACTGAAACAATTAAAATCGGATCCCGTTGTAAAAGAGCCGGATTATAGTAACCTTATCAATATATTAAAACGGCAGGATAAGTATAAAACGCATTTTCTCGTTCCTGTGAAGGGAGATAAGCTTCTTCCTCTGTCCGTTGATATGATCTTATTCTTCTATATCCATGAAGGGAATGTGAAAGCAGTTGTGACAGGCGGTAAGGAATATACTTTTACACAGACTTTGGATGAATTATCGGATTATCTCAACCCGGACTTGTTTTTTCGCATAAACCGCCAGTATCTTATATCCCGGAAAGCAGTCTTGGATATCGATCTTTGGTTCAACGGACGCTTATCAGTCAATCTGAAGGTTCCGGTGGAAGAAAAGATACTGGTCAGTAAAGTGCGTGTTTCCGAATTTAAGGAATGGTTTACAACTTCTTTTTAAGCGTGAAGAAGAAAGTGACTCCTTTCCCCGGACTACTTTTCGCTGAAATCTGGCCCTTGTGGAAGTTGACACCATTCTTCACGATCGATAATCCCAGACCTGTTCCACCTACTTTGCGGCTTCGTCCTTTGTCTACACGGTAGAAGCGCTCAAAAATACGATTGATATGCTCTTCCGGAATGCCGGTACCGTTGTCGGCAAAGCTGAAATAATAGAATTTAGGATCTTCTTTATAACAGTTTATCGTGATCTTGCATCCTTCTCCTGCATACGCAATCGCATTATCATATAAGTTACGGAAGATGGAATACAGTAACGAGTAATTACCATGAATGGTCGGATCACCCGGCAGGATGATTTCGGAAGTGATCTGTTTCTCTTCCATCTCTTTCGAACATTCCTTTTGTATTTCACTGATCAGTTTTGAAATATTAGTGTCAGCCAAGTCGAACAGGTCTGAGGCCTCATCCAAGCGGTTCAATACGGATATATCACGCAATAATCCGGTCAGGCGGGTACTTTGTGAGTAACAGCGCTCAAGGAAAAACTGCCGTTTATCGTCAGCCAATTCCGGATTACTGATGATGGTTTCGAGATATCCCTGTATACTGCTGACAGGGGTTTTCAGCTCATGGGCTACATTTTGTGTAAGCTGGCGTTTCATCCTGCTTTCTTCCTCCTGACGGGATATATCGTTGATCGATATTTCATAACTGTTATCCAGGAACAGGATACATTCGATCAGGAATATCTTGCCATTTTTATCGATTGTGGCAGATTCGCGTAATACTTTCCGCTTACGGTTTGTATTGGGGATATTTTTGCTCAGGAATGTTTTGATAGGTTCTAACTCCTGAATGTCTATCACTTCTTCTGCCTGACGGATCTGGCTGTCGGAAAGCACGTTTGAGAACTGGATGAAAAGAATATTTGAAAGGATCTCTTTCCCTTCTGCCGTGAACATGGCAAATCCTTCTTTTGCGTACTGAAAATGTTTAATCAGCTTCTCCCGTTCCATGGAAAGCTCATCTTTTGCTTTTTGCTGACGGTGGTATAGCGTGATGATATTTCTGGATATATCGCCCAGTTCATCATTCGGGAACATGTAATCGGTTTCCGGTATTCTGTCTTTTTCTATATTCAAGGCAAAGTCCCGAAGTTTGGATATCGTACGGCCGATGCTAAAAGTAAAGCGGGAGAGTACGAAGAAGAAGATCAGGGTCATCAGTATCATGAAATAGATGAAGTCCTTATCGGTCGACAGTGCATTTTGCACATACGGGTCGTAAGGCAATGCAGAGCGATAAATATAGCCGCCTATATTGCTGGCCGAATAAAAGTATCTTCTTCCGTTTGAGCCGGATGTGCGGATAGCAAACCCTTCATTATATAGACGGGCTTTACGTACTTCGCTGCGGTCGTTATGGTTGTTGAACTCTTCAGTTCCGCTGTTGTCAAATAAAACTTTCCCTTCGGGGTTGATAATCGTCACACGCAGGTCCTTCTGCGGAATATCTTCTATGAATTGTTTTACGTTTTTATCCATATCGGCAACCTGCTGTGTACGCCGGAATAGCTGGTAATTGTAGTTGCTTAATACATTATTCAACTTCTCCTGCGAGAATTCACGTTCCCGTTGATACTGAAATAACAGGAAACAGACGGTGAATCCCAAAAACATCACGAAAATAGACCAGAACAACCGTTGGCTGAACGGTATTCTGCTCTTCATATTATCTACTTTTACCATAATTCAAATAACGGGTATTAGCATTCAAAACAATAACCGAAGCCTAGGCGGGTCACGATATTCTTTCCGTAAGGGCCGATCTTTTTCCGTAGCCGGGTGATGTTTACATCGATGGTACGGTCCAATACATATACTTCATCTTTCCAGATGCGTGACAGGATCTCTTCGCGTGAAAATACATTCCCTCTGTTTTCCAGTAACAGTTTTAATATTTCAAACTCCTTTTTGGTCAGAGGGATTTCTTTCCCGTCAACGGATGCTTTGATACGTTTGGTATCGAGGGCCAGTGTCTCGTATTCGAGCAACTCGTTGGCCGTAGTTTTATCTTTCTCTGCTGTTCTACGCAACACCGCTTTAACACGTGCGACAACCTGGCGGATAGAAAACGGTTTTGAAATATAGTCGTCTGCTCCCAGGTTAAAACCGGTCAGCATATCGTTTTCCGTATCTTTCGCTGTCAAGAAGATGATTGGAACATTGGCTGTATTTTCATCTTTTCGTAAGATGCTTGCCATTTTGAATCCGGAGATTTCTCCCATCATCACATCGAGCAGTAGTAGCTGATATACGGATAGGTCTTTTTTGAGTGCTTCTTCCGCACTGAAAGCGGTATCTACTTCATATCCTTCTATTTCCAGATTGAATTTGAGGATTTCGCACAAGTCCTCTTCGTCGTCCACAACAAGAATTCGGGGCATGTCCATAGTCTTTTCTATTTAATTGAAATGAAAAACTCATTTCATTGTTTACAAATTTAATTATTTTCCCGCAAAGGAACGCTATTGTTGTTTCGGATGAATGAAATAGATGTTACATTTCTGTTAAGATGGAGATTTGTTTCAAACGTAATTTACTGGAGGCACTTGTTCAGAAGGGTTTTGAGCGATTATGATTTTTTCTCATAAACTCAAATCCGATAGATGGTGTACTGTTATCAGGTGACATCTATTATTGTCATATGACAACGCGTCTGTTGTCACTTTAAAACTCATTGTATCTTTTGATTGTATTGGTATTTAGTGTTTATTTGCAATGTGATTTACGAATAAGTTAAATCTAATAATTAAATAGCTTATGAAACCTTTAAAACAACTTGGTCCGATAGATGTCCATTGCCACTTTTTTAACAAAGAGATATTATCCCTTCGTTTATTAATTGAGTTAGGAATGCTTTTGAAGTTAAGGGGACAAAGAGATAACCAGGGTCTAAACTCTGTGATTTCTCCACTCAAGCGAGCTCTTCATTTCTTTAAGACAGGTATGCTACCTGTTGAAAAAATATACCAATCGTTAGAAAAGGATGAATCAGGATTTGCTTTTTGTCCGTTGATGTTTGATTTGGAAGGATGTATGATAGTCTCTGGGGTTGGTAATGATTGTAATATAATCCAATCCAGACAACAAGTGCTGGAAGAAGTTCGATTGCTTTTGTTAGAAAATCAAGATTCATTGGACGATTTTCGTGAATTATCGGAATTGCTGAATAAGGAAGATATGCAAGAATTACAAGCATATGATCATTTTGCAAAACAAGAACAGCAATTGTGTGATCTGGTAATGAAATATCCGGATCGTATATACCCCTTCTTTGCCATTGATCCCCGTCGTAAGGAATTGTTTGATAATCCGGAAAAGCAGCTTGGAATTAATAAAATTATATCACGTTTACGTTTGAATGGAGGTTTGTTTTCTGGTATTAAGTTGTATACACCTAATGGATATTCTCCATCGGATGAACGGTTGTTGCCTCTTTATGAATATTGTCAATCTTATCAAATTCCAATTACTGCACATTGTTCGGCGAGTGGTTTTGCCTCATTTGCTCCTTCGATAGATGTAAGAGGGGCTATTTATGAAAACGGGAAAGTTGTAGAGAAGAAAGGAATATATAAGTTCGAACATAACGGCCTTATCGATATGAAGCGGGTTGAAGAGCGGGTAAGAATACTTAATCATCCGAAAATATGGGAACAACTTTTGCAACAATATCCTGCCTTGAAATTAAATCTGGCTCATTTTGGTGCTCAGGATGCAGGTAAGCAGACGGAGTGGACGGATTGTATTCGGCGAATGATGGATATTTATCCCAATCTGTATACCGATTTATCCTGTATATCCGTAAAAAGTGAATTAGAGATGATGCATCGTTATTATCAGGATGCTCCCGAAACAGTAAAATCCCGTTTCCTATATGGTAGTGATTATTACCTGAATATATTATTTATCGACGATATGAAATGTTATTGGGATAATTTTAGTGATTTGTTCGATCCAGATGAATTGAAAACGATTACAGAAGTGAATCCAATAACATTCTTAAATAATTCTATTTATTAACAAATTAAATTTATTACAATGGAAAAGAATTTTGATGTAATTTTTTCACAGATTCAAAAGTCTCTGGAAAATCAATTGGCAGAAAATAGTGTAAGTGAAGCCACTGTTGAACAAGCAGTAAATGGTGGTGGTACTATTCCGTTTGAACTGAGACTGGACGGAAATGGAAACGGTCATTATGAAATTAGTAAAAGAGGTTGGGGAGTAACGATTTCTGCTACTGCAACTATATTGGAACCTTCCGGAGCTATGTTTAATCTTGTGGTTCACTCAAGTGATGGAGGTGGCGGTGAATGGTATAATGTCTCTACCGGTCAATCTGTCTCTTGTAAATTGAAAACTAGTTTCTGGCATTCTACTAAAATAACGGTGGATGTACATTGTAATAAACCCAATACGACCTTGAAGGCTCGTTTGGATTACAATTATTAATTTCAAAGAGGGAGGGTAGAATTTCTACCCTCCCTTTTTCGATTTAACATTTGTCCGAGATCTGGAACTGTGTAACAAAATGTCATTTTACCTAGGTAATCTATCGCCTGTATGATAGGTTATAGGGATTTCATTTCTGATATTCTATTCTGGAGAAGTTAAGGATTTACATATTGCTTGGGTTCGTCAATTTTCTTTGTCGCTTTTTTCGTGAAAATCAACGACCATACGAATGGAGTTCTCTTTGTCTGTTGGCGAATAGCAGGATAGACAGACATTTTGTTCTTTTGAATGTGACTCTGTTTTTACCCCTTCCAGAAGAAAAAAAGCGCTTTTTCTTTACTCTTAAAGGGCTGTTTGTGCCTTTTTTCCGTCCATTTTCCTTCTGTAAAAAAAATCATCCGGATGATCTCAAAAATTTATCCGCATAGCTCGATCAAATCGATCGGATGTTTTTCGGAAAATATAAGGAAGAATCCGAAAATCATCCAGGTGATTCTGGACGATCCTCTTGAAAACGTTCCCGAAACCCCTTCTTTTATCCGGAAACCAATAAATCGTCGGTTTGCTTGTTAAAGAAAAGGGCAAAATCCTGACATTTAGAAAGTAAAAACACGGTGTGTCCGGATTGTTGTACCTTTGTCCTTCTTAAAAAAGAGGAAATAATGAAACACAAAGATTTTCTTAGACACATGTGCTTGCAGGAACAAGAGAAACGTTCCTCGGGCGATGAAAGTACGGCCGATTTGTACCGAGCCGTCCGTAATCATTTTAACAACTACAATCGGGGAAGGGAGTTCTCTCTCGCCGATATGACTCCGGAAGTAGTATATGGTTTTATCAAGTGGCTGCGAAGTAAAGAGCTACGGGTAAATAGCGTGAACAGTTACATGAGTAACCTGCGTGCGATGTATAACCGTGCCTGTCTCGGCTGGAAGAAGAAGCCCCAGGTGTCACCTTTTGCCGGTCTTCGGCTGAGACGCGAAAAGAGCCGTAAGCGGGCGATTCCTGATTTATGAAATAAGGGAGGTGCTTCCTTTATTTCAAATATAAGGCTTTACGAGCCCTCCGAAGAGTTATTTGTGACAGGAAACTGTGCAAATATAGATAGATTTATCTTAAAAAAACAAACCGCATAGGGCTGTTTATTAAAAATAAGCATCTTTTTAAATACTTTTTACATATTTGCTTGCTTTATTTCCCTGTAAACTGAAGTTAATTGAACACAGGCATAAAGGAGGCCGGAACTGTCATCCCTTTAAAGTTCATTTGGAAAAAACAATAACTATATCCTCTTGTTTTCCCTAAAATCTCTCTAAAAAAATCCCAGTCCTCTACAGATAAACCCTTCCGGGAGGCAATTTCATTCTCTTACGAAGTGCCTTTTTATTGCCACCTCCCTTATTTCATAAATAAGGGCACTATTTCGGAGATGGCTTGAATTATAAACTTAGTAATCGGATGGATAAAATGAAAGAACAAAAAAGTATTAGTAATAAAGTGATGATGATAATTCTGTTTTGTCTGTTCCTGTTTTTCTCTTTAGGGATTCATGCTCAGACTGCTACATACATTAAAGCTGAGTCGTTATTGTTCTCTTTTAAAGAAAATAATGACATGTTTCTGGCCGATTATGGCGACAATGTTTACCAGTTGGAACGACTCGGGCAGGTGTTGCGTGTGCGTTGCGAGCAGGTTTTGTCAGGTCGTTATCATTTGTTAATTATCTCTCATGTGGGCCCTTATAATAATACAGATCCGGATGTGATCAACGAGGCTTCGCTTCGTGCGAATCGCGTCCGTGCCTATATAAAAACACGGCTGGATATTCCCCATGAAAATATCGCCTTTTATATCGACCGTAGCGGCAATTATCGTGACGGCGTACACGTCTACCTGGTTTATGGGCCCCTGCCGTGGTTTGCTAACACGGCTATCTGGTTTAGCGAGAGCCGCTATCCGGAAGCAATAAAGATACAATTGAAGAAATATGGCGAAATCCCTTATGCAGACCTTTACCGTCGTGGCGAATTGAAAGGGTTCGATCGTGAGGTCTATCGTATCAACGACCTGTTGTTCGACCGTTCCGAGTTACAAGACTACCGTCTGGCCTCTGTGGTGGATGAGCCGGTGAAAGATGGCAGGGGAGAGGAAGCCCCGGTTTACGAAGCCACAACGATAACGACCAGAGAGACACTACATCTGGTACAACGTGAAAAAGATGAAAAAAGGGTACAACCCGAGCAATCTACCCCCATTCCTGCTACCCCTGTCCCTGCTATTACAAAAGCTCCGTTATCTCCCGTCTACTTTTTTTTGCAGACGAACTTGTTACCTTGGTTTACGGTGGCTCCATCCATCGGTCTGGGTGTAGTAGATACGAAGATACAGACCGGTTCCTTCATGCCGAACATGAAGGTGGAGTGCTTTTTTGCCGAGCGCTGGTCGATTGCGCTCGGCGGCCTTTATTCCGACTTTGCTTATAAAGATAAATCACGCGACAGATGGGCCCTTTCAAAGATTGCTCTCGAATCGCGTATATGGTTCCTTCCGGGTGAGTTCACCGGATTTAACGCAGGCTTTTTTGCCGGCTATGGCGACTTCGACGTACGGGGCAGTGCGATCGACCCGGATAAGGAAACGCTTTACGGACGTACGGGCCGTTTCTGGTCGGCGGGTGCTTCGGTGGGCTACCTGTTGTCGTTGGGTGCCGGCTTCTCCGCCGGTGCGAACCTGCAGGCCGGTTACCGATCGGTATCCGGTGGTAAGAAATACCGCTACGACAAGCTGGAAGATATGAATTACCTGGAGACGAATTTTTCATCGACCGGCTTTATGTTGGGTCTGGAGTTGAACGTCTCCTACCGTTTCCGGATGCGCTGAAAGAGAGGAATAGCAGATATGAACAGATAAATACACACACAACAAATGAACGCAAGGACAATCATAGCAACAGCATGTATGGCGTGTCTTTTAATCTTTTCTTCCTGTACATACGGTACACCGGATGAAGACTGGGTAAAGAACGGAAAAGTGCGCCTGAGCCTCGACTGGCAGGGAGCCCGACATCCATCGCGTATGGACTATTATTTCTACCGCGAGGGTTCCGGCATTCCTCTTATCCGCCGGGCAGGGGCAAATGGTTTTGAAGGGACACTCCCTTCGGGCACCTATCGTGTGATGGTCTGCAACTCCGATCCGTATAATATCCTGTTGGAAACGGATAACGGCTATGAAAAGGTTAACGGTATGGTAAAGCACGTATCGGTACTGAAATCTAAATCATCCTCTTCGTTCCTTACCGGTCCGAAAAACCTGCTGGGCTGTGGCAGTGAGACGCTGCCGGTGGCGGGTGAGGAAGTATCAATAAAGACATTGTATCCGGTCGATCTGGTCAGAACGCTGGAATTGTATATCAAGATAACAAAAGGAGGAAAAGAGGAGATCGCTTTGGCCGGGCTTATCGGCCACTTGAGCGGTGTTTCACAAGGGGTATGTATCCCTTCGGGCGCCGCCTTGTCCGGCACTCCGGCTTTTATGACGTTTGAGCCGGAGTGTATCGGGGAGGGAAGATACAGGGCACTGCTGACCCTGTTCGGCCTGTCGGACAGCGAAGCTCCCCATCTTTACCTGGCCCTTAAAAAGGAAGACGGCAAGGAGCTGACCACCAGCATCGGTATTCTCCGTGAGGTAGGCGATGTGTTCCGCCAAAAGACATCGTCGCGTGTGATCCTCGACCTGGTTGTTGCCTATGACGAGGTGACCGGTCTCTCGGTCAGCCTGGAGGACTGGAATGAGGGGACGGGCGAGTCGGGTGTGACCGATAATGGAATATGATATATAAGTATACATATATAATAATGTAAACAGATGAATTTGAAAACGACATACAAACTCTTAGCCATGCTCGCTTTACTGTTTTGCACAGCTACCGGTTGTTCGGACAGTTCCCCTTCCGACTATATGGGGAAGGGTGACCTGGAACTCCATATCGCTCCGGGTAGCCTGTCGGGTACCGGTACGCGGGGACAACTCTTTTTTGCCAAAGGAACGACATCGGGAAACTATACGGAGAAATGGAAAGCAACGGTCGATCCGAACGGCAGTGTCCTGTTTGACGAGCCGAAGTATTACCCCGAAGATAACAGCCGGGTCTACCTGCGCGGCTTCGCTCCGGAAGGGAAATCGTTTGACAATGGAAAAGTCGGCTACCTGATCGACGGGACACAAGACCTGATAGCCAGCGGCGAGCAAAGCGGCTGCCTGACGGATGTGCTCCAGCAAAAGCATAAAGAGTTTCGTTTTACACATTTGCTGTCGCAGCTTCGCTTCGAGGTCCGTGGCGATGAAGAAGCGCTGGAGAGAGGCTGGAAGCTGGAAGGTCTTTATGTAACCCGCATGCAGCGTGAAGTTTCCTTGTCGCTCGATGATAACAGCCTTTCTTTTTCGGGAGAGAAAGGCGACTTCAAGGTGCCGGTCGAACTTACCCCGCTTACAGGAGGGTGGACCAAACTTCCCGACGCAGTATTGATACAGCCCGGGGTAGACGTCTACCTGACTGCTGTTCTGAAAGATCTCGATGGCCGGTCGACACGGTTGGAATCTCTACCCGTCACCTTCCATGAGGGAGGGAATACTCCGGTAGCGGGGACCTCTTATTTTATTTCTGTGATGATCCGTGCCGGAAGTTCCAGCCAGTTGTCAGCGGGTATCGCCGAGTGGATACCGGGCAGTAGCGGTTTCGGAGTGATATAAATCTTAGTATTCATTTTGTTATTATATTTATAAATTAAACACTAGTAAAAATGAGAACAAACAAGTTTTTAGCGGTAGGCCTTCTGGCTACCTTGATCCTGAGCAGTTGCTCAAACAATGAAGAACCGGTAAACGGGGCGGGTGTAAATGAGATCAAATTAAGTGCGGGTATCGGACAGACAACCCGTGCAGTTATCAATCAGGGTTACGAGCAAGATCTTCCCGTGGCGTTTGCACGTATTGAAGCGAATGCCAGTTCCTGGGCCGGCGAAGGTATTAAGGCTGTACGTGTAGGCGGTAGCGGTAAGACAGCAGTTGCTTTCGAAACGTCACAGGTATACAACGAAACAACCTCTACGACCCTTCTGGGTTATTATCCGCGTGCAACAGTGGCTACCTCGAGCGATCAGGATAAAGTTACAGTGCCTTATACGATCAACGGTGATATGGACATTATGGCAACAGAGGTCTTGACGGGTTCCAAAACCGCTCCGATTCAGAATTGTACTTTCCAGCGTCTGCTTGGTCAGTTGCAGTTCCAGTGTGTCGGTTCTGCAGCGGCGATCGCAGCCTGGAAGAATATCAGTATCAAAGTGAAAGGAGTTCCTTCCACATTGGAGGTATTGTTGAATAAGTCCACGGGAGCCAGTTTGAAGGTCAACAGTACACCTACGGTTGACCTGAATGTCTATAACTGTCCGACAATACCGACAAATCCGGATGCGCAGGATCCTGTAATAGGTTATACGATGCTTTGTCCGGTTGCCGACCTGGGTTCCGTGTCTGCTCCGATCACATTGGAAGTGAATGGAAGTCATAGCAATACTTCGTTGAGTAAACAAATCACAATCAGTAACATCCAAGGAGGCGTGAAGGCAGGTGTCTCTCACCTCATTACGCTCATCTTTACAGTCGACGGAGAGATATCGGCTTCAGCTACAGCTGAAATCGCCCCTTGGAATCCGGGTAATGCAAGTAGTGGGGTAGTAACTCCCAACTAATCACTAGCAGTAAATGAAGAATAAAATAGTGATAGTGATCTTCGTTTCCCTCCTGGGCTTTACGGCCTGTTCGGACGATAGCGGCCGGGAGCCGCAACCCGTTCGTGCGACAGCCGTGCGCCTGGAGGGGGCGATCGGTCTGTCTACCCGTGCGGTGATCGGTTCCGGCTATAATGAGGATCTGAAAGTCTGCTTTGCCCGCCGGGACGTGCTCACTCCCGGGTTACCAGATGTGACAGGTTCTTGGGGAGTACATTCTGCCGTGCGTAGCGGCGGGGTCGGTAGCCGTCCGATCGTGTTCATGGAGACGCAGACCTATCCGGCAAGCGGTAGCGTCTACCTTCACGGCTACTATCCGACTGATGGTGGAAAGGCTGTGCCAGACCTCGCTGCGGGCAAAGTTACCTTTACCATCGACGGACAAACGGATGTGATGGCTACAGGATACTTCAAGGCCTCGTCCGATCAGGCATCCGTCCCATGTACTTTTTGTCACCTGCTGACCTGGCTCTCTTTTGTCTGCTACAGCGACGAGTCCGGTAAATGGGGTAAGATCGTAGAGATTGAAGCCGCGGATATCCCTTTGCAGCAGGAAATGGACTGGACGTCAGTATCCGGGGAGGTGAAGTTGCGTGTTGCAGCCGGTAGCCCGGCAGGCACATTGCCGGTGCAAGACATTGCCTATCCGTTGCCTCTGTTGCAGGTAAGTCAGGATGATCCGCTGCCTGGCGAAGATAAAGCAACGGGGTATATCCTGTTACCCGTAGCAGGTGTGGCAGGCAACCTGGGTACCCCGGTTAATGCGTTGTGGCTGAACATAACGACTACGAAGGACGGAAAGGGTGTAGAAACGGAAACGACCTTTCGTGTCTCTGTCTCTGTCGAAGGAGGTCTTCAAGCCGGTAGCAGACATATCCTCTCTCTTTTTTTTACCGATGGTATCGGTATAGAAGTGGCCCGGGTCGGCGTAACGCCTTGGGAAGACGCGGCTATTACGAACCCTAATATTCCCATGCAATAATATCCACCATAAAATAACAGATCATGAACAAGACTGATTTAATAAATGCATTAGCGTTAAAAAATGAGAATCAACCGGAGTGAGTCCGGTCGGTTTCTCAACAGCTTTCTGGAAGTATTGGAAGATACCTTGAAAGCGGAAGAGCCTGTGGGGCTTCAGGGATTCGGGAAATTCGAACTGTGGAAGCAGACGGAACGTCTGGGTCGCAATCCGCGTACGGGAGTTCCCTGCATAATCCCGGCCCGAACCAGTGTAAGATTCAAAGCCGGTAAGTATTTGCTGGAAGCGTTGAACGCACGGGATACTTATATGCCGGCAGATATGAATGCATTATACAATAGTCAGAAATAAACTAACAAGTAAGAAAATGGCAGGGTATCGAATAAGGATATATCTATTGGGAACAGTCTCGTTTTATCTGTTGTGCGGATGTACGGCGGAGCCAGTTATAGATGCCGGTTCGGCAGACGCCCGTCCGGTGACACTGAGTTTTACCCGACCCGACCTGGGCAGGCCTGTTCCTGTTTCACGTGCCGGTGACGGGCTCGTCCCGGAGCGACTTCCGGTGAGGGCTACTGTCCGGATCGCCGCCTATTATCTCCGCAAAGGGGCGGACGGCGCGATACAGCCGGCTTCGTTCGACACTTCGGCACCACGTATGAAGCAACCTACGAAGTGCAGGCAGACGGTTCCCTCTCGCCCTGCATGGTCGATAACGATGGCAAAAAGATAGACGGCGCGGCTTCCGGCCTTTCCGTCCGCGGCGGCACCTACGATTTCTATGCCGTATCCCCGGCACGCCCCCTGCAACAGGGTTCAGGCAGCAAATATCAAATAACTAATATCCCTCATAAAGAGGACGTAATGGCCTCTTTTCAGCGTAATGTCGAAGTCTCGGCAACCTCTAACGTCGTTGCGCTGAATACCTTCGCCCGAAAATGTGTCTTAGTTGTTTTTAATGTCGCCCCTTCACCCGACAATGCCCTTCCTTTCGACCAATTGTATGGCACTTCCCTGATCCTGAAAAAAATATCTACTTCCGGTGCCAGCCTGATAGCAGGCGAAAGTACCGGTATTCCTCTAACGGGCGGCAACGCAGGTACGGCTTCTGAGGTTACTTTCTCCGCCGCAGACTTCGAGCCTGTAAGCGGCCTGCATCCTGACGGACGGAACAAAGCCAAAGGTGTTGTCCTTCCCAAAAACAATACCGCGTTCGATGTTTCCCTGACAGTGGTTCGTGACGATGAAACGGCAACCCTGAGTGCCACCATCGACAAACAGATCACCTTCGACCCCGGCAAACGCTATATCTTCACCCTCGACGTAAAAGATAACACCAGCAGCCTGCTGCTGACGATACTGAACTGGACTGCGGTTTCTTTTACAGATACAGGCGTGGGTGGCCCCGATGGTTCCCGTCCCGATCCCGATATCAATGCGGGGACAGGTACAACGATAACGGTCGCACAGTGGGATGAGATGTCGTGGACGGATGAACAGGTTGGACTTAGTTCGCCTGTGAGAACGGTGGCAATAGT
Source organism: Parabacteroides leei (assembly GCF_023369805.1). Classification (NCBI taxonomy): domain Bacteria; kingdom Pseudomonadati; phylum Bacteroidota; class Bacteroidia; order Bacteroidales; family Tannerellaceae; genus Parabacteroides; species Parabacteroides leei. The sequence goes on along the minus strand of NZ_JAMBQG010000003.1, from coordinate 342,630 downwards.
AGCACACGTTGCGGACAGTACTTCGACAATGGCAATTTCAAAGGCTACAACACCACAACGGGTAGCTACTATGTCAGGTGTGTCGGGGATTAAGAAAATCAATTAATCAATTCAATAACTACTCTATCTTGAGCAGTCTGATATAATAAATGAAATACAATATACGATGAAACAATCAATAACAAGAAACCGATCACTTACCGGTGTCCGGAGTATCTTTTCTCCTCTCGAGAGGGGGCAGGGGGCGTGTAAATGCCCGCCCTTCAATCATTTTTATCTTCTTCTCCTTTTCCTCCTAATCGTCGGTTGCACCGAAACCGAGGTAGTAGACGGCCTCCGTCCCTCTGCCGGGCAGGAGGTAGAAACATCCTTCAACCTGCAAGTACTGGCCAATCAGACAACTAAAACACGCAGTATCACCTTCACTGCCGAGGGCACGATCGAGTCAGACAGCCTGGCGATAGACACCGCAGCCCCTAATATCCCAGATTCGATACGGACAAAGTCTACCAACCCTTTAACCGAGGTGCAGGAAAACCAATTATCCAGCCTGTGGGTCGGTCAATACGATGCAGCCACAGGCCAGCGCCTGTTCAGCCAGTATTTTTCTAGGCTGTCCGGTAATACAGTTAATATAAAGTTGAAAGTAAACACCGCCGGTCAGACCAGCCATGTATACTTCGTGGCAAATACCAGTGACCTGGGCGTAGTCGCCGATGAAGCGACTTTGAAAACACGCACCTTGCCTTATGGTTCTACAGACGCAGGCTTACCAAACAACAACCTCTGTATGATGATGGGACAGTGGAACGGAGCCATACCTTCCGGCGGTGTAAATAACATCACCGTGCAGCTAAAACGACTCATCGCTAAAATATCTTTTACTTATGCGGTCAGCAGCTCCGGTTTCTCGTTTACGCTTGACTCCGTGTCCTTAAGGAATGCTCCGGCCTTGTCTCAGGTGGAAGCTCCCACGACACAATTAACAGTCGCAGGCATGTCTTATACCCATTATACCGATAAGAATCCCAATCCTACGAGTAAAACCTTTTACTGGTATCTGCCCGAAAATATGGCCGGAACAGTCACTGGTTCCAACGCCGTCACTTCCGAGATGCAGAAGGTCGGTACCGGTGTAACCAACGCCACCTGCATCGAACTGCGAGGCAGTGCCGTGCAGGACGGTGTTACCTACAGCAATGTCGTTATTCGCTTTTTCCCGGGTGCCAATATGAATAATTACGATATAGTGCGTAATGCCCACTACCAGATGAAGGTTACTCTGGTCGGTCTGGATGCCTCCGACGACCGCATCACGATCGGAGAAATTCCCCCTGTCGAAGTCGACCCTGGCAAGATGGCGGCAGAAAAGGGCAGCGTGAAAGCCGTCCAGATTCCTGCCCGCCCGGGTATACCCTGGAATATGTATTTACCCGTCTGGCTATCCGCTCTGGTGGGCGGTACTAACGCTGACGCCGGTTCCACCATTACCTATGAAGGCCCTGTTCTTGTGACTTTACAGGCTGCCACAGCCAATCCGAAAGCAGAGGACAGAACCGAAACGGTCAACCTTTCTATCGATAATACTCCCCAACCTTTTGAGCTTACCCAGGCAGGTTCCTAATTGACGCTTGACAACAACAATATCTTGCTGGGTGAAGCGGGTGAAACCGTAAGTTCGGCCACTTTTACCACTACCAAAGGGTTGCCGTGGACAGCTGTCCCCAGTGCCGGGTGGATCATCTTTGCACCTGAAAATCTCGCAACCGAAGGTGAAGCAACCGGTCAGCAGCAAACCCTGAAAGTAAAAGCTGACGGAGCGAATCCGTCTGCCGCATTGCGTGAAGGTAGAATCGTGCTGAAAGCGGGTGCTTCTATAGCCGACAACACGTATACGGGGCTTAATAAAGAGGCATCTGTCGTGCAGAAAGGTTCTAAAGTAACCAACTGCACGGTGTTAAATAATATAGTCGCCGAGGGTGCTCTCAACTTGACCGGATCATTCACAGCTACGCCGGGTCTGGACTGGCGAACAAGTGTTGGAGCCGACACCTGGCTCCATGTAAAGGGTGGCGGTTCAGGCACGCCGACAACGGGTTCGTCCCAGACTATCACTTTTGATGTAGTTGCCAATCCCAACTCCACCCTCCGGTCGGGAGGTATTACCGTTGAAGCAGGTAACCCCGAGTCCGGTCCCAAGGGAAAGATAGTCGTGAGCCAGCTGGGTTCTACCTTTGAGCTCATTTCGCCTTCAACCATGGAAATTAACTTTACGGCTACAACCTTTAATGCTGTTATAAAGGGGACAAAGGGGTTGACATGGGAAGTTAACCCGCATGATGGAGCGAAACAGATAGCTCCGCTACTCTTTAATGGTGATGTAACCGGTCAGAATCAGAATATAGCGTTTTCAGCCCGCGAGAATTTCGGGCCGCCGCGCACCGATACATTTAACATAACCGTCCCGGGTGGTGACCATAAAAAGATGGTTGCCGTCAAGCAAATAGCCAATCCGATATTAACGATAAACCAGGAAATATTGACGAAGTATGCTGCAGAGTCTAAATATCCTCCGTTCGATATAGATGGTGATGGAGGTCAGTGGATCAAAGACAATCACCCCGGTGTCGATTTTACTTGGGGAACCCCTACTATGATCGGAAGTTATCGTCTCCAAGTACAGAGTACGCAATTCCCGCACCGTGTACCTTATCTAGACGGTGCCGATTTTGTAGCTCGGGATTATTGTAAGAATCTTTCTGAGGGGGGGCTTTCCAATTGGCGTTTACCAACTCAGATCGAGTTGTATACCATGTGGGATAAGGCTAAAGGAGCTAACTCTGATGCTACAGATAACGAGCCTGACACCCAGCTCTACGGCGCACCGTTCCTCAACTACTATTACTGGAGTAGTTATGGCAATGTCCAAACTCATGGAGTAGTGTTGTTCACCACTGGCCTAAACGACTATGGCGGCACGTGGCAATCGCTTCATGTCAGGTGTGTCAGTGATATAAATTAACCATTTCTTTCAGGAGGTACTTGTTCCCTGTATGATAAATGCCCGCACCAGTGTAAAGTTTAAACCCTGAAAGTTTTTGTTGGAGAGCCTGAATCCCGCAAGCAAATAATATCTGAAGAAAATAGTGTGCCGGATAACGAGGGCTAATCATTCCCTTGTTATCCGGCATTTTATCTGTGCGAACCGCTGTTGTCCCGTAAGTTACTGCGTTTGTTTGAGGGATTAGGTCATGAAAAAGCTATTGAAAGAGATGCAGTTGCTGTTTGGCAATGCACCACCTCCTGCATCGTTCGACACTAAGTTGAAAACTCTCGAAGAGCCTCTTCGTCAGCAGTATCGCCTGAACCTCTGCCGCCTGGCCTTCGGCTATTACGACCAGCTGCCCGGTCCGTTTCGAAAATTTACAGCCGCTTACCTGAAGCATGACCGCGAATTATATATCGATTATCTGCTAAATTATACTCCCTTAGCTAAACTCCGCTACACCTTACACAACCCCGAGCTGTTTCTTCCTTTATTATACGTATTTGAAAATGCCGACCACCGGGGTCGCGTCATGTACCACCAATTAGCCTCCAGCCTCTTACTGGCATTCTCCATCCCTTATAAACTGGAAACGCTGGACAACTACCTCTGCCACTCCCAACCTGACGCAGATACATTGAATGAGTTCCTTGCCCTGATGGGAAAGGTGAAGGTGGAAAGTGATTAGTTTTCTAAAAGGTTATAAAAAACATCTCATTTGCTTTCCTGAATTTGTTCGCGGAAATGTGACTTTTTTGTTTATTACATCAGATTATCAGCTTTTTATTAGTCTTTGTTCAGGAATTCTTCCGTTTTCTGCCGTAATACCTTTGTATTGTGCTCAAGAAAGAGTACGTAACATTTTAAATCATAAAATTATGGCATTAAAATTTAAGAAAGTACAGAGAAAGATCATGTTCGGGGAAGACAAGGACAAAGTGAAAACCTATGCAATGGCTAAGGCATCAGGCTATTGCGATATGGCAAAGTTGTGTGAGCTGATCTCTAACCGCTCTGCTATGTCGAGCGCGGATGTAAAGGCGATACTCGACTCGTTGAACTGGGCTATGGGGCTGGAACTTCGTTCGGGAAATATCGTACAGGTAGGGGAATTCGGTAATTTCCGTTTGTCGGTGAGATCTACCGGTACGGAGAATGCTGACGAGTTCAATGCTTCTAAAATCAAAAAGGCACGTATTGTATTTACACCGGGGGCGAGCTTGCGCTGGTCGAACGAGATCACGAAGTTTGAAGAGGAATCGGACAAGAAAGAAAACAAACCGAATACGGGCGGTGGAGATGATGACGATCGTCCGGTAATCGAGTAGTCAGATGAAGCGGTTGACGGTTCAGTTACTAATGGCAATCCTACTCGTTGTGAGTGGGATTGTTCTTCTCTTCTCCGGTTTTTGGATAGCCCCTGCCGGAGAGATCCACAATAGCGTACTCGTTGCTTTTGGTGAGATCAGCACCTTTGCCGGCGCCCTGTTTGGCGTCGATTATTCATACAAAATAAAACAAATAAAAGATGAAAAAGAACATTAGCAGAGATTTTACATGGGAGGAAATGACTTACAGCAACATTGCTGTACTGAACGGTTTGAGAAATGATCCTCCGGAAGAGGCTCGCGATGCTATTAGAGAACTGGTGAAATGCCTTCTTCAACCCCTCCGTATTGCTTATAACAAACCCATTGCTATCACTAGCGGCTATCGCAGTCTGGAGGTAAACCGTCTGGCCGGTGGTGTCCGTTCCAGTCAGCATGTGAAAGGAGAAGCAGCCGATTGTTATGTGCCGGATATTTATCTTCTTTTGGATATACTGAAGAAAAGCGGATTGTCTTTCGACCAGGCTATTCTTTACCGTAAAAAACATTTCCTTCATTTGTCTTACAAAGTGAATGGCAAACAAAGACGTCAAATATTATACAGGTAAAAGAATTAGGTATGAAGTATCAGAAAAAGTGTTTCCTGACTATTATTATTCTGCTGTCTATCTTACTCCTGTCGTCTGGTTGTCATACCGGACGACTCAGTAACAAACAGCGTATCCTGCGTAGCTCTGTTTTGACCCAGACCATTACTCATTCCGATAGCATTTCTTTATCGCAACAACTCCAAGCCACTTGTCAACAAAAGCTTCGTCTTGAACATATCGAACTTTTTCCACCTGATAGTTTACAAAGACAATATATCCGTTCAGTAACGAGGTTAGAAGGAGATAAAGAAACAGAAGAACTTAGTGTTATTTCGGGTAAAATAAATAAAGAAGAAGATATTTCTGTTAATAAAGAAAAGGTGGTTACTTCTAAAGTGACAAAGGTTTTATCGTCTTTTTGGTGGGGAGGCGTTGTTTTGCTGGTGATGGGGTGGATATTGGTTAATAAAAAAGTCTACTTTCACAAGTAGACTTTTTTATTCTTATAATGACCAATACCTTAACCTTAAACGAGAGGCCTAAGCCTCAAATATTACTTTGTGACAAATATATATATACTATTTGATAAATGCAAGCGCTATCGCTTTTTTTCAAGACGTATGTAAAAAAGATAATGGCTGGTTGCTACTGAAACTGGTGAAAGTGAAACCAGAGTGTAATTAAATAGTAAAATAGATGTCATTTTGATCCTGCTACATCATAAACTAGAATGTTTTAAAAGTGAATATGCGCTGCTTTTCAATGAAAAATGTTATATTTGTGGACAAGTGTAAAAGTCTAAGCTTCTTCGTCTGTTGTTTGTGATTCGGGAAATGAACTATCCTTTATAATATAATCGCGTTTGAATGAGCGATCTGAGACTTGAATTATTCTAATCTATCTAAAAAGCAGTGATGTTTATGATTAAAAGAAAAGAACTAACGTACGACAATTCTTATTTACTAAAAGTGTTTAACAGAGATTTTCCTCATTTGATAGCAATGGCGGAAGAGAGCTGGAGCGTGGAGCTGTTTAGAGAAGCTCTTCGTTCTTTTGTCTCTTCACGGCTTGAAACAGGTGAAGGGGGCAGTAATATGGGGAATGCCGTGGCGAAGCGTATTTTACTTTTATTGGATTATGATGAGACAACAGTGGATGAACTCTCAACGGGAGAGCAACTGTCTATACATACTTTTTCTTATTTCTGGCAGTTATTGACTGGGAAACTGACTGATAATGCCTCTCCCGATCTTTTCATCGATTTGTATCATCAATTTATGTTGCTGGAACGTCCGGAAGAAATAGTTCCCGACCGCTCGCAGGTAAAACGGCAAATGAGTCGTTGGCCGACAGGGTTGGATGAGGAAGTGGTAGCTGTTCGTGAAGCGAATAAAGAACGGATAATCAGAAGACTGATCCGTAAAATAGAACGTCGTAACGCACCATCGTCCCGATATCAGTTTTCTCCGGAAATGACAGAGGAGGAGAAATATGACCAGGTGAAGGAATGGTGGAATACGGCACGTTTCCATTTGGCTATGGCCATCAAAGGTCCCAAAGAACTTAATTATTTTTTGGGCGATTCGTTGTCGGAGGAGATGATGCAATTGCTGGGTCATGCCCGGAAAAAAGGTATGCCATTCTTTGTTACCCCTTATTATCTGTCGTTGCTTAATCCGGGAAAAGAGGGATATGATGATGAGACAATCCGGTCGTATATACTGTATTCTGAAGAACTGGTGGAGACATACGGAAGTATCAAAGCATGGGAAAAAGAGGATATAGTGGTATCCGGGCAACCCAATGCTGCCGGGTGGTTGCTGCCCGAAGGGCATAATATCCATCGTCGTTATCCTGAAGTTGCTATCCTGATACCGGATTCGATGGGCCGGGCTTGTGGGGGACTATGTGCTTCCTGTCAGCGAATGTACGATTTTCAAAGTGAACGTTTGAATTTTGATTTCGAAGCATTAAAAGCAAAAGAAAGCTGGGATAAGAAGCTGCGCCGGTTGATGCACTATTTTGAAGAAGATGCTCAATTAAGAGATATCCTGATCACCGGAGGAGATGCACTGATGAGTCAGAATGCTACACTACGGAAGATATTGGAGGCAGTATATAAAATGGCTGTTCGTAAACGGAAAGCCAACGAAGAACGTCCGAAAGGTGAAAAATATGCCGAGTTGCAACGCGTACGTTTGGGATCACGTTTGCTTGCCTATCTTCCGTTGCGTATAACGGACGAACTGGTTGCCATTCTCAAGGAGTTTAAAGACAAAGCATCTACGGTTGGTGTTTCCCAGTTTATTATCCAGACCCATTTCCAGTCTCCTTTGGAAGTAACTCCCGAAGCTAAACGAGCCATACAGGCGATCCTTGATGCCGGATGGATTATTACCAACCAGTTGGTTTATACGGTAGCTGCATCCCGACGGGGACATACGGCTAAGCTACGCCAGACTTTGAATTCCGTCGGAGTGATTTGTTATTATACCTTTTCTGTGAAAGGCTTTAACGAAAACTATGCCGTATTTACACCTAACAGCCGTTCATTGCAGGAACAATACGAAGAGAAGGTATTCGGTCATGTTCCTGAAGATAAACTGGAGGAACTGGATGATATCGTAACAAACAAGCGTCCGTTGGGTAAAAAGTTGATCAGTTTCCTTAGAGACAATCATTTATTATTTGCTGCAACCGACCGGAGTGTATTGAATTTACCGGCAATCGGAAAAAGCATGACATTTAAAACAATAGGATTTACAGCGGAAGGCAAGCGTATCCTCAAGTTCGACCATGATACCGGTCGTCGGCACAGCCCGATCATTCATCAGATGGGAGAAGTGTTCATTGTCGAGAATAAATCGGTGGCAGCCTATCTCCGGCAGTTGGAAGAATTGGGAGAGGATGTGAAAGAATACCGTAGTATCTGGAATTATTGCGAAGGCGTCACGGAACCACGTTTCAGTTTATATGAATATCCCGATTATCCGTTTGAGATCACAGAAAAGATGACAAATCTTGAACTTGAAAACGAGTAAAAGTGTATCTTTGTTCCTGCTAAACCAATAAAGAAATGATACAAAACGAAAGAGAGATACGACACGAATATGTGTTAACTGCTGTCCGTCAGATGATGACGGCTGCCCGGACGGCTCCGAAAGGGAAAGGTGTCGACATTATAGAGATTGCAATGGTAACGGGTGATGATATCCGGCATCTGTCCGAAGAGATGCTTAAGGTGGCTGCTGAGACGGGATTAAAGTTTTTCTTACGTGATGCGGATAACATCCTGAGTGCCGAGGCTGTAGTGATACTCGGTACGCGCCAGCAGGTACAAGGACTGAATTGTGCACATTGCGGATATGATACTTGTGTAGAGAAACCGGCAGAAGTTCCATGTGCTATTAATTCCGTAGATTTGGGTATTGCAATCGGATCAGCTTGTGCTACGGCTTCCGACCTGCGTTTGGATACGCGTGTCATGTTTAGTGCCGGCTTGGCTGCACAGCGTTTGGGCTGGCTCGGTGAAGACAGTAAGTGTGTCATGGCTATCCCGGTCAGTGCCTCTTCTAAAAATCCGTTCTTCGATCGTAAACCCAAAGAACAACCTGTGAAGTAATTAGCTGGATTTTGGACAAATAACAAGATGATTCTATGATAAAGTTTGAAAACAAACTTGAACTTCGTTATTCTTTTAACGATAAGTCCAGCTATATGGACGCTATGATTAAACACCGTTGTGAGAAAGAAATACTTTCCATGATCCGTGTATTGGCCGATATGCTGGATGTGAAGATGACTGCTCATTGCGAACCTGTTCCGCTGGCAGGTGGATACCGGATAGTATGGCCGATAGCTGGCGAAAGTCCGCGTGCTATTTCCATTGTATTGAATATATTGATGCAGGTTCTGTCGCGTCCGACCCTGTCGGTAGGGGGGCAACCTATTGCCGACCGGACGAATGCCGATGAAGAGAAAATGCAAAAGGAAATACTACTTCTGAAACGTTCGCTCAAACTAAAAGATCCGGGTGCCCGGATCCCTCATGAACTGATTGAATTGCTTTCTTCATGGCCTAAGTTCAGTAAGTGTAAATCCAATTTTTATGAAGCGTTGAAGGGATATCCCAAGGTGACAAAAATAACTGTACGCGAACTGAATGCAAACAATGGTAGTCGCTCCGGTTCTCTGGATGTGAAACGTGATCAGTTTGATTACTTTATCCTGCGTTCAGACGATCTGCCTACCATCAAAGATAATAAAGCGACGATAGAAATCATTTCGCCTGTATTGAAAGATAGCCGTTACCGTTGGAAAGGTATCTATAATAAAGGAGGCGAGACGATCGACTTTTATATGTGCGACGAAGATTTCAAGAAACAGATGTTCGATGAAAAGATATCTTTCACCAGCGGCATGTGTATCGACTGTGTATTGGAGATTGCACGTAAGTTAAGCGAATTGGGTGAAACGATCAATGTCAGCTATACGGTGACTACTGTGGTTCGTACCCGTTTCGATAAACTTGAAATCGTTACCCCACAGGGTAAGCGTCACCTGCGCAAGCTGGAAGCGGAGAAGAAACAACTTACACTCGACTTATTTGGCTAACTTTTCCTATCTTTACGCCAAATCTTAAAGATGTATGGCTAAGACAAAAACAGTATATGTCTGCTCCAATTGTGGAGCAGACTCTCCTAAATGGGTCGGTAAATGTCCTAATTGCGGTGAATGGAACACGTATGTGGAAGAAATCGTCACCACTAAAGAGCCCTCGGCAAAACGTATTATTCCCGGAATAACCGACAACGAAAAGGTTCGTCCGGTCTTACTGCGCGACATCACATCCGAAGAAGAATCCCGTATCGATTTGAAAGATGAGGAATTGAACCGTGTCCTCGGTGGGGGGCTGGTGAAAGGATCGTTGGTATTGATCGGTGGTGAGCCGGGTATCGGCAAGTCTACCCTGGTGTTGCAGACCGTTTTGGGGCTGAACGGGTTGAAAACACTATATGTTTCGGGGGAGGAAAGCAGCCGGCAGCTTAAACTTCGTGCCGACCGTCTGGCTCATGAAAATCCGGACTGTTTTATCTTATGTGAAACAAATCTGGAACAGATATTTGTACAGGCTCGTAACGTGCAACCGGATTTAATGATTATCGACTCTATCCAGACTATCTATACTGAGATTGTGGAATCGTCTCCCGGTAGTGTCTCCCAGGTACGTGAATGTAGCGCCGCTATTCTGAAATATGCTAAAGAAAGTGGTGTGCCTGTTTTGCTGATCGGCCATATAAATAAGGAAGGAAGTATTGCCGGGCCAAAAGTATTGGAACATATTGTCGATACGGTGCTTCAGTTTGAAGGCGACCAACATTATATGTACCGTATTCTGCGTAGTATTAAAAACCGTTTTGGTAGCACGGCGGAATTGGGTATCTATGAAATGAGGCAGAATGGTTTGCGTGAAGTAAGCAATCCGTCAGAATTATTGTTGACCCAGAATCATGAGGGGCTGAGTGGCGTGACGATCGCCGCCGCGATCGAAGGGATTCGCCCTTTCCTGATCGAGACTCAGGCATTGGTAAGTTCCGCTGTTTACGGTACGCCGCAACGTAGCGCAACGGGATTCGATCTGCGACGAATGAATATGTTGCTGGCAGTCCTTGAAAAACGTGCCGGATTTAAATTGATACAAAAGGATGTGTTTCTGAATATTGCCGGTGGTTTAAAGGTAAATGACCCTGCTATTGACTTAGCTGTTATCAGTGCCGTGCTTTCATCGAGTCTCGATATCAGCATCGAGCAAGGCGTATGTATGTGTGGTGAGGTCGGTTTATCGGGTGAGATCCGTCCGGTCAACCGTATCGAGCAACGTATCCTGGAAGCAGAGAAGCTAGGCTTCTCGCGTATAATTATTCCTCATAACAACCTGAAAGGTTTCGATACCGCTAAATGTAAAATACAGATTATACAGGTGAAGAAAGTGGAAGAGGCTTTCCGTCATCTGTTTGGATAATCGTTTTCTCTTTATAACAAGCAAATAAATAATGATACAAGAATTACAACTCCGTATTCTGCCGGAAGAAGCAGTCAATGAGCAATCCCTGAAACAAGTCGTTGCACGGGAAACCGGTACTCCTCTCAAAGATATACAAGCTGTACGGCTATTGAAACGTTCGATCGATGCCCGTCAGCGTACGATTTATGTAAATGTTAAACTGCGCATATTTATTAATGAGCAACCGGAAGAGGCAGAATACCAGTCGGTGGAATATAAAGATGTATCAAGCGGTAAACCAGTGATTGTGGTTGGTGCCGGCCCCGGAGGATTGTTTGCCGCTCTGCGTCTGATTGAACTGGGTTTGCGCCCTGTTATCATAGAACGTGGTAAGAATGTACGCGATCGTAAGAAGGATATTGCGTTGATCAGTCGTGAGCATGTCGTGAACAGTGAATCGAATTACAGTTTCGGTGAAGGTGGTGCCGGGGCTTATTCGGATGGTAAACTATATACCCGCAGTAAGAAACGCGGTTCGGTGGATAAGATTCTGAATGTTTTTTGTCAGCATGGTGCCAGCACATCGATCCTGGCAGATGCCCATCCTCACATAGGAACGGATAAATTGCCCCGTGTGATAGAAAATATCCGTGAGCAGATCATCCGTTGTGGTGGTGAAGTTCATTTTGAAACCCGTATGGATGCTCTGATCCTGAAAGGCAATGAAGTTGTCGGTATTGAAACCGATACAGGAAAGACCTTTCTTGGCCCGGTTATCCTGGCAACTGGTCATTCGGCCCGTGATGTCTATCGATATCTTTATGAGCAAAAGATCCCTATCGAAGCTAAAGGTATTGCCGTAGGTGTTCGTTTGGAGCATCCGCAGGAGTTGATCGACCAAATTCAGTATCACCGTAGGGAGGGGAGAGGAAAGTATCTTCCGGCTGCCGAATATAGCTTTGTTACGCAGGCTGGCGGAAGAGGTGTGTATTCTTTCTGTATGTGTCCCGGCGGATTTGTCGTTCCGGCGGCAAGCGGTCCGAAACAAGTTGTTGTAAACGGAATGTCACCGTCTAACCGAGGTTCGCGCTGGTCGAATTCCGGAATGGTGGTCGAGATCCGACCAGAAGATTATCCGGAACTGATGAAGCATGAAGAGATAAAGGTTCCTGCCGATTCGCCTTTAGCATTGATGGCTTTTCAGGAAAGGCTGGAAGAAGTATGCTGGCTGAATGGTGGTATGAAACAGACGGCACCGGCCCAACGTATGAATGACTTTGTTACGAAGAAAAACTCGTTCGATTTGCCGGAGTCTTCCTATACACCCGGGTTGTTGGCATCACCGCTTCATTTCTGGATGCCTGAATTTGTAACCAGCCGCCTGCGTGATGGTTTCCGTCATTTCGGAAAAACTTCCCGGGGCTTTCTGACTAACGAAGCCCTGATGATAGGCGTAGAAACCCGCACGTCTTCTCCGGTCCGCATCCTTCGTGATCGCGATACCTATCAGCATATCACCCTGAAAGGACTTTTCCCCTGCGGGGAAGGAGCCGGTTATGCCGGAGGGATTGTTTCTGCGGCTATCGATGGTGAACGCTGTGCAGAAGGTGTTGCTGAATATCATTCAGTAGGTTGATCCTTTCCAGTGAGAAAGTTGTATCGTGAGCTTGCAGATATTCCAATAACTCCTTTGCGCGAAGAAGCATTTCACATTGATCTTTGGGTTGTTGAAGGCCGTCTTCGATCAAGGTTTTGATCGCGATCTCGAGACGTAATACGCCTCCTTGATCTTCGTTGTCGAGGAATCGGAGGATATCGTCAGGCGCGGTTGTCATCAGATAGTTACGATCCACTTTCAGGTTATCGTAAACATCCTGTATCAACTCTGGGTTTCTATCGGTTGTATTGTTGTTGCGGTTGAAGATTACCTGGGCGATCATTTTGCCCAGTTCTTCGATCTGTACCATGATAAAATCTCTTTTTAGCATATGAATGGGGTTTATTCTACGGTTACACTTATAATTCTAATATCTTTTTGCGGACGGTCATACTGGTCTTTTGGCTGATTGGCGATAATGTCCAATACATCGAAACCTTCCGTCACTTCACCGAAAATCGTATAGATGCCATCCAGATGGTGACAACCACCGGTTGTTGTATAAGCTTTCCGCTGTTCGTCGGTAAAGATCAAATGTCCGGGAGTAGCCAGTATCATGGAGTCGATCTTAGCATTGATTGTAGTGATACGTTTGTTGTATTCCCGTTTGTTGCTTTGTTTCAGCATTTTCAGCTCTACGGCTTCCGGACGGTAAAATTCGTCGAGTGCCTTTTTGCGGATATTCTGGTTTGCAATCAATTCCAGCGTATCCAATTCTCCGTTGCGGTATACTTTTCCCTGCACGATAAAGAATTGCGACATATCCGATTTCTTTTGTGGATTGACGTCATCGTTTTGGCGGGGAGCAGCCAAGGCTCCTTTTTTATGGAAATATTTACTGTTCAGTTCCGGTAGTATCTCGGCAGACGAGTCGCCGAAACCGCAACGAGCACCCGGGGGAGCTGTTTTTGAGTCGGGAGCACCTCCCTGTATCATAAATTCTTTGATGACACGGGTAAAAAGCGTACCATTGAATTCACCCTGCCGTGCCCGGTTGATGAAAGTACGGACATGATTAGGCACGTCGTCGTATAGCCGAGCTTTCATCGTCCCCACATTCGTTTGGATTGTTACTGTCTTTCCTTCACCTTGCGCGTGAAGTGACCCTGACATTGCGAACAGTAGTAAAACCAAGTAGTATATCTTATTCATGCCTTCTATTTTTATTTGCCGGGTAAAGATAGTATTTATGTTGTTAAACACAAACTAAATGGTTATCTTTGCCCACTTTATTAAATAGTGACAAGGTTTTTTAATATTAGAATATGAATTGGATCAATGATTTATTATGGGGAGAAGGCATTGGCCACTCCATTCTGTTGCTGTCGTTTGTGATAGCGGCCGGAATTCAATTGGGTAAAATTAAGGTGTTTGGAGTCTCTCTGGGCATTACACTGGTTTTGTTTGTGGGTATCATTCTGGGGCATTTCGGTTTTACGATCAACCACAATGTAATTCACTTCTTTAAAGAGTTCGGTCTTATCCTGTTTGTTTACTCTGTGGGTATGCAGGTGGGACCCGGTTTCTTCTCGTCTTTTAAGAAGGGAGGAATAACCTTGAACTTACTAGCTTGCGGAATTGTGTTCCTGGGAGTAGTAACAGCTGTTATCTTGCATTACACAACCGGTATTCCAATGCCCACAATGGTTGGTATTTTGTCTGGAGCGGTGACAAATACACCGGGTCTGGGTGCTGCTCAACAGGCATATTCCGATATGTATGGTACAGCTGATAATACAATAGCACTGGGATATGCGGTTGCTTATCCGTTGGGTGTGATCGGTATCATTCTTTCGATTATGTTTATCCGTTATGCATTCCGTGTGAACTTCGACAAGGAGAATGAACAACTGGATAATGAGGATTCATCTCATGCTAATGAGGCTAAACCTATTTCCCTGGTGGTTAAAAATCCGGCAATATTTGGAAAAACGGTAGGGGAGTTGTCCGGTTTGCTGGAACATCGTGATTTCGTTATATCCCGTATCTGGCATGACAACAACAAACAGATTGAAATAGCTTCAGCTAATGCCGTATTGCATGAGAACGATAAAGTTTTTGTAATTACAACCGAACAGGATGCCGATACCATCAAGACTTTCGTCGGCGAAGTGATCGATATGGAACGCAAACAGTGGATTCGTATGGAAAGCCAGTTCATCAACCGTCGTATCCTGGTTACAAAGCCTGAGTTGAACGGTAAACGTCTCGGACAACTGAAACTACGTCAGTTATACGGTATCAATATTACCCGTATCAATCGTGCCGGCGTCGATCTGGTAGCTACTCCGCACCTGACACTGCAAGTTGGTGACCGTGTAAATGTAGTAGGTACCGAGACTGCTGTCACAAATGTAGAAAAGGTATTAGGTAACTCAATGAAACGTTTGAACGAGCCGAACCTGATCACGATCTTTATCGGTATTGCGCTGGGTATTGTGTTGGGTAGTATACCTATTACATTCCCGGGTATCCCTCAACCGGTAAAGCTGGGATTGGCCGGTGGACCGCTGATTGTGGCTATCCTGATCAGCCGGTTCGGTTATAAATATAAACTGATAACCTATACGACTCAGAGTGCAAACCTGATGTTACGCGAGATCGGTATCACCTTGTTCCTTGCCTGTGTCGGTATCAGTGCCGGTGATGGCTTTGTCGATACGATTGTGAATAACGGTGGTTTTGCCTGGATCGGTTACGGTTTTATCATAACGACAGTTCCTTTGTTGATCATCGGATGTATCGGCCGTTATTTCTGTAAGGTGAATTACTTTACATTAATGGGGTTGATTGCCGGTAGTACAACCGATCCGCCTGCACTGGCCTATTCGAATGCAACAGCCGGAAACGATGCTCCTTCCGTAGGGTATGCAACTGTCTATCCATTGACAATGTTCCTGCGTGTATTGACGGCACAGTTATTGATTTTGTTCTTTGCCTGATTAAGGATAAATAATAGGATAAAAAGGTGTTTGAATAGTTTTCAGACACCTTTTTTATTTAATAGATATTCGCCATACTAACTAATGGCTCATATAATTTTTCGATATCCTGGGCATCTATTTCGAGGGTTAACTGGTCGCCGGGCATGATAGTTTGGCCGGTAGGAGGGAAGTCTTTGCGGTCTCGGTGGATATTTATAATAATGCAGTTGTTCGGTAGATGCAGGGTATCAGTCTCTTTACCGTCGAAATAGGCCCCTGTCATGACCTCTACATCCAGCCTAAGCCGTTTTTCTTCCTGAAAGAGAGGCTTCTTGATCATCTCTTCGTAAAACATTACGTTGAACGGCTTTATTTCTAATAGTTCGGTGAAGTAGTAAGTCAATCCCCCGACGACGATTGAAGGATAGAACACCTCAAAATGCCCTGTGATCTCCGTTATCAGTATAATAGCTGTGATGGGAGTACGGACAACAGCCACCAGGAAAGCGGCCATCCCGACCAGCATCACATAACTGATGTTTTCGGGAGCGATAATTCCATGTTGCACCAGTAAAAGCGCACATATCTTTCCAAGCAAACCACCGGTGACGAGTGTCGGGATAAAACTGCCTCCGGGTAATCCGGAAGAAAAGGAATAGACCGTAAACACCATATGTAACAGCATCATGCCGGTAATCCATAATATACTTTGTTTACCGCCCAATGCTTGTTCCATCAGGAACTGTTCGCCTCCTCCCGTAAGATCGGTTATTGTCAGCGAAATGACATACGCCATGATCAATAGCCCCAACAACTTTATATATTCGGGCTGTTTGATGGTAGGGAACAACCTTTTAACATAAAGCATCAGTAGTGAGTAGAATTTTCCGAAGATGGAAACAACTACGGCAAACAACAGGAACAATTTGATCTGTAGAGAGAATGAAAGTTCGGGAGCTATAGCCTCTATCTCATGATAAGGATTGATCGGAAACATCATATTGGCAATCGTACCGGCCACAACTCCGGCCAGAATAGTAGTGATAGCCGTTTTGGGTGCGTCGAAACGTTCGATCGATTCGATCACCAGAGTGGCGCCAGCCAGTGGTGCGGCAAAGGCCGCTGCCAGTCCGGCACCGGCACCTGCAGCGAGTAGTTGCTTTCGTTCTCCGCTCAGGATATGCCCCCACTTGCCGACCAGGTCGCCTATATAAGAGCCCATTTGTACGGAAGGTCCTTCGCGCCCCATGGAAAGTCCGCTGCTTAATGTTAGTACCCCGCCGGCAAACTTAGCCAGTAATTGCCGGAACGAGTGTTTGTAAACGATCCTGCCATTGATTGCTCCGCGTGTTTGCGAGATGCCTCCACCTCCTATGTAAGGCCAATGTCTTACCAGTTTTGATACGAATATAAGCACAGCCCACAAAGTGAAGAAAGCGATTATATGAAGATACCAGGGAGGAGAAGATTCAAAAAAATCTTTCCGGTAGTTATAGAACAGCTGCAATAAATAATGGTAAGGAACTGCTACCAGGCCGGTTAGCAATCCTACGATGAGACTCACAAAATAGAGCCTGGCATCCACTAGTTTCAGCTTTAATATCCTCCAGTTTACCTTCATAAGCTCGATAAAAACAAGCCTGGTTTAGTTTTGGTTCTGATCTCCAACCAAATAATTGTCAATTGTCAATTGCCGACTGTCAATTTTTACTACATTTGCCTTTACAAATCTTTAAACCATATTAATACCATGAGACATTTATTTTTAGGAAAGCTGTTCATTGTGTTGATTTCCATGTTGTGTGTATGCTCGGTGTCAGCCAGGAAACCTATCAAAACTTTATTAATAACAGGGCAGAATAACCATAACTGGCAGGTCAGCCATGTGGTGTTAAAACAGATACTGGAAAATTCCGGCCGTTTCTCAGTCGATTTCGCGGTTTCTCCTTCACAGGGAAAAGACATGTCAAGCTTTGTACTTGATTTTACTCCTTATGAATTGGTAGTACTCGATTATAATGGTGACTCCTGGCCGGAGGAAACAAACAAACGTTTCCTCGATTATGTACAAGGGGGTGGCGGAGTAGTGATCTATCATGCCGCCGATAATGCTTTCTCCAAATGGCCGGAGTTCAATAAGATATGTGCTTTGGGAGGTTGGGAAAACCGTAATGAGAATTCAGGCCCTTATGTCTACTGGCAGGATGGCAAACTGGTCAAAGACAGTTCTGCCGGTCCCGGAGGCTCACATGGCAGCCAGCATGAATATGTTTTGAACGGACGTGATAAAGTGCATCCGATCGTCAAAGGTTTACCTCTGAAATGGCGTCATACAAAGGATGAATTATATGATCGTATGCGTGGGCCGGGTAATATCGATGCTCTCCTGTATACTTCTTATTCTGATAAGGAAACAGGCGGATCAGGTCGCGAGGAACCACTGATCTTCACTGTCGATTACGGCAACGCCCGTATCTTCCATACGATGCTCGGACATGCCGGTGAGACGGCTGAAAATAATACAGCTATGCAATGTACGGGTTTCCAGGTTTTACTGTTGCGTGGTGCTGAATGGGCGGCAACCGGAAAGGTGACTCAGAAAGTGCCGAAAGACTTCCCTACGGAAACGGAGTGTTCTTATCGTAAAGACTATAAAGAACAGAAATAATAGTACTTTTTTATATTAATGGATAAGACGACTCAAAAGGTCGTCTTATTTTTTTTGTTATTATTTCTCCTCATCATATTATTCAATCTCTGCATTATTTATTGGGGTTATCTGACAGGGGGATAGGCTTTTATTTTCTTTGCTTTTCATAACCTTTGCTGTATTGGCTTATTGGGGAAAAGTGCGTATTCTTGGGTCATAATAATAACTATATGACATAGATGGCAAAAAATCAAACAGCAGATCTGTTTTTAGCAGATGTATTTAAAGATCAGATCGATTATCTTGGCAAAAGTAAAAGCCAATTTACGGTCGACAACTATCGGAACGTCTATCGTTCCGTTTGTGATTTTGTAGGAAAAAAAGTAGATAAGCTCAAGGTGAAGGATATAACGGACTTATGGCTTAATGCTTATGTTATGCACATGCAGAAAAGCGGAAGTTTATCGTTAGCTAGTGTAGATAATTATTGTCGTATACTACGTGCGGTTTACAATAAAGCGGTGAAGACGTATTCGATACCTGCCGGTTCCAATCATCCTTTTACGAATATTCGTATACCTGTTCCCGCCACCTTGAAACGCTCACTAGAGAAAAAGGCGGTTTTAGACATAATCAGCCTTGATCTTTCCGGGAAGAAAGAACTTTGTAAGGCGCGCGACCTGTTTATGTTCCTGTTTTATGCACGAGGTATGTGTTTTGTGGATGTGTTTAGTCTGCGTTATGACTCTATAAACGGTGAGTATATTTGTTACAAAAGAAGTAAGACTTCTGCACCATTGCAGGTGAAAATTGTGCCTGAAATGAAAATGATCATGGAGCGTTATCGTGAGTCAGATAATCCCTATGTTTTTCCTTTTTTACGAAGGAACTCGTATGGTGGAAAAGATATTTCAGAAAAAAGTTCACTGAGGCGTATCAACCGTCAGTTAGGTAAGATAGGAGAAATGTTGGGATTGAAGCTAACTACTTATGTGGCGCGACACAGTTGGGCCTCGTTGATCGAAGAATGTGGAATGAGTATCGCTATTATCAGCCAGGGAATGGGGCATGGCTCGGAACGAGTCACGAAAACTTACATGAGAGGAATGCCTTCACGTGTGATTGATAATGCAAATGAAGAGATGTTAAACAGATTGATAAGAAAGAAATCAATAGAGAAAGAAAAAAAATGTCCCCTTCTTAGTAAGAATGAGACATCTGCTGGTTGATTTTTTTGAGCCTTTATTATTCAAAGGCTATCTTCCTGCAAATGTACATGTTATTATTTAATAAACAAATAAAAGATATGAAAAAGTAACCTTAAATTAAATCTTATCAGAAGAAAAACGCCTGTCTAAAAATACTATTCTATTTAATAACTCATCTTTAATCCGTTGTAATTCAACAAGTATACGATCTTCGTTTAAAGATGTCTCATTCTTACTAAGAATGAGACATGTACATAGGGTAGAAGATATGAAAAGAACGGGATTAAGAACGAAAATCAGGGTAAATCTCTTGCTGATCTCTTTGTTACTGCAATTGTCGGCTGTCGTAGCGCATAGCCAACAAATTGGAGTCAGGACGAATACGCTCTGGTGGCTAACAACAACACCGAATCTGGGTGTAGAGGTAGCGATTAGTAAGAAGCTGACTCTCAGTGTAGATGGAAATTACAATGCCTGGACGTTCTTTTCAGATGGCATGAGTCTGCGTCACTGGTTGGTACAGCCTGAACTTCGTTACTGGTTCTGTAAAAGCTTCGAAGGACACTTCCTGGGTGTGCATGGACATTACGGTCGTTATAATGTCGGACAGATTCCTTTCCTGCCGGATCTGGATACATATACTTATCGTGGCGAACTTTATGGTGGCGGTGTTTCTTATGGTTATCATTTTGCAATAGGGCGTCGTTGGGGTTTGGAATTGACCGCGGGTGTTGGCTATACCTATTTGGAATATAATAAATATGTATGTTCTGAGTGTGCGGAACTGATGGGCCGGTATAAACGGCATTTCTTCGGACCTACGAAGTTGGGGGTTTCTTTTATCTATATTATACATTGATTGGTATGAGACAAGCCATTAACACACCCTCTGTCTCCTCTCGAGAGGGGAAAAGTTACCATCAGATACTACAATCAGGTAGTGTTGGGAGTATTCTTTCCCTTCTCGAGAGGGGTCAGGGGGTGTGTCATTGGCTGTGTGTCATTCTTTTAATAATGAGCACCACCCTTTATGCTAAAGAGGTTACCCCCGACGGCATCCGCATCATCCCGCAGAGCCTTACTGTAAGTGACGATAGTGTCCATATCGACCTGAAGATCACCGCTACCGGTATCCGCATCCCTTCCGAAGAGTCTCTGACGTTGATCCCGTCACTCCATTTCGGAAAGAAAGAGGTGGCCCTTCCTCCGGTAGTTCTTTCCGGTAGCCGTCGTGCCCGTTTCGATCGTCGTGAAGAAACGGTGAATCCTGACCGTAACAAACCGCTCGCTTATCATACCTGGATCGGTGTCAAACGTGGAAATAACTACACCCTTCGTTATAATGTCAGTATCCCTTATGCCTCGTGGATGGAGCATGCCGAATTGCGTTTAAAGCAAATCAGCAAGGATTGCTGTACCGAACTGGTGTTGGCTGACGACATACTAACCACCGATATCAATCTGCCTTCACCTTGTGCTTTATTAGCGGCAAGTGAAGATGTTATCACACAACAGATGCAGGATAATCCGAAACGGGAGGCTGTTGTTCCGCAAAAGAAAATTATAAAGGAGATTATGCAGGTTCAAACGGTAGACACTTTCCAAAAGGTCACTAATCTTTATTTATATGCTGAAAATGTAAACATCCAAAAGTTGGAAGAAACTCCACCGTCAAAAACTCGAACACAGGAACAGCATGTCGCTGCCGCTACCCTTTATATCGACTACCCGCGTGGCGGTTCGAGAGTAGATCCTGCTTTTGGTCGTAACCGGCGTGAATTGCTGAAGGTAGACAGCCTGCTTACTCCGCTTTTGGGTAACCCTTACATATATATAAAGGAAATCCGTGTTACGGGTTATGCATCGCCCGATGGTGCTTATTACGATAACGAAGCACTAGCCAAAGCTCGTTCTTTAGGTTTTCGTAGCTATCTGACTAAATCATACGGGTTGGAAGATTACCCGTTCCGTACTGCCTGGGTGGCGGAAGACTGGGAAGGACTGCGCCGGTTAATCCGTGGTAAATCTTATGAAAAAGCTACCTGCTTTATAATAGACAATTACGGCATCTTTGAAGGACGCGAACGTTACCTGATGGATCTGAACGGGGGAGTACCTTACAAAGAAATGCTCCGTGAACTTTTCCCGAAGCTGCGGCGTATGGAGATAAATATAATATATAATGAAAGATATGAGAAGTAACCGTAAAACAACAGTGGTGTGGTTTGTGCTCTTGTCTTTTGTCCTGACCATGCTTATTTCTTCCTGCAATATCGACAGGGATCTGGAAGAATGTCCTTACAATGCCCGCTTGGAATACTGGTATACCGGAACCGGCCAGGCCAATATATTACCCGATTATATCTACCGGATGAAAGAGTTTGTGTTCGACTCCTTACAAGTGCTCCGTCAGGTAAACGAACTGGGAGGAAAAAAGAATATAGCCGCCGAATTAAACCTGCCTCCGGGTAGGTACACGCTCGTAGCTTGGGGCAATCTGGATAGTTGTAGTAGTCTGAATGACTCGGAGGTAGGGCGAACGAAGCTAACTGATATCCTATTGTATGCCAACAATCCCGTTCCGCCGTCAACCCGTATAGATTTACCATTGCGACAACAAAACGGTGAGCAGCTTTACTACGGATATGCCTCGTTCACGATCAAAAACAGGGGTGTTTCGCGGCAGCGCATCGATATGGTACATGCCCACTTGAAACTGGATGTAACGGTGAAGTGGAAAGGAAAGGCTCCTGCCGATACCGGTGATTTGTATATGTCGCTTAACAATATGCCTTCCGTTTATCGTTTCACGCCTGCCTTTGAGGTAAAAGGGTCGCCTTACTCGACGTATGGAACGGCCGCCGACGGTAGTCCTACGCGTTCCGGAATCTGGTATTACATACCGGAACGTTCGGATGATTATCCCTTGATAAGTTATGAGGTTCCAGTCAAAATGGATATAACGCATAGTGTGAACGCGACCTTCGTAACGTACCGTATCGGTAGCGACGACCACCCTGTGCTTCGGCTTTACGGCGGTGGTAAGCTTCTGATTAAGGAGATCGACTTATATAAATATTTCCGCACGATGCAGATCGATCTGGATGAAAACCTGCGTCAGGAATTCAGTCTGGTGTTGGAGGTGGATGCGGGCGGTGGTATCATCGTTTCGTCGGCAACAGTAAGCGACTGGGTGGACGGTGGTTCGATAGGAGGAATGATATGAACAATAATAATAGGATTTATGAATAAACATCAGGCAATTGCTTTGTTGGTCGTAGTAGCGACAGGGTGTTCCGCTCCCCGCTCGTTTGTGGAGAAGGAGGGTGCGGGAGAAGTACAGCAAAAACATATACCTCTTATGCGTATGCAATCGGTTGCTCAACTACAGGTAGACGCTGCTTCAGTTTATGGGCAGATGATCGAGTATTATTTGGAGAGTGAAAAGACAGCCCGTGACGGGGAACTGGCGGATAGGACGCAAGCCGTGTCGCGCAGGCTTGATGCTGTCCTTTCTTTTAAACCGGGCAGTACGGAGTTGTTGCCGTCGTATGGAGGTAACCGTACGGAACTGGAACGTATCAGTCATGAACTTGCCATACTGATGGCAGAGACCGGTGGTAATTTGCAGACAGTTTGCATCACCGGTTATGCTTCGCCGGATGGAAATACGAAACGCAATGAAGAGCTTGCTGCCGGACGGGCTTTACGCTTCAGTAATTATCTGAGTCGGAAAGAAGGTATTCCACAGCCAAAGATAATTGTCGGTGGATGTATGGAAGATTGGGATGGATTACAACGGCTTGTATCGGAAGCCCGAAAGCCGTATGCAGCGCAGGTGACTACCGTGTTTGCTCAGACCCCGGATGCCGATTCCCGACGTAAAGCATTGAAAGCCATCGAAAAGGGGCGCGTATGGAAAGATATGGAACAGACATTGTTCGGCCGTTTACGGCGTATGGAACTCGAGGTTATTTACCAGTTGCAGGAAGAGATCCCAGCTACCGACAATACAGATATGATGGAGAATACAACAGACCTGAATCGTTTGCTGGCATTATTTAACAATCACCCGGAGCAACTGACATTGGATGAATTACAGACAATCGCTCTTGTGTTTCGCCCCGGTACGGAACAATTTCGTGAAGTGTATGAACAGGCAGCTTACCGTTTTCCCGATTGCGCTGCGGCACAGCTTAATGCCGGCGCTGCCGCCCTTGCTGCAGAAGATACGGAAGCAGCTCGTTTTTTCCTGAGTCGTGTGGAAAATGATCCGCGTGCATGGATTAATCTTGGTGTCCTTTCTCTTATGGAGCATGATGCCGAAAGCGCTTCCGGTTGGTTTCGTAAAGCCTTACCTTATAAACCGGTGTTGGCACGCAGGAATTTACAGTTATTGAAGAATATCTAATCGCAGCCATTGGGGGCTGCCCAGTATAAACAATTTAATTTTATGATTTATGAAAATGAAGTATTATTTGATGGCGCTTGCGGGTCTACTGATGTCCTCCTGCAGCGATGACAATGATTCTTTGGGCCTTGATGGCGGTCAGGGTCAAACGGGTAGTCGCGAGCTCTCGTTTGTGTTCCCCGGTACAGCCCAGGGAGTAGTTCCGTATGCCGTAACGGCTTTGGATGCGGAAAATGAACTTAGCACATTGGATATTTACGTATTCGGTGTCGACTCAATGAATGGTGCCAGTCCCAAACCAATGGTGTTGGAAGAGATCTTCCGTAGCGGACAAGGGTATACGCTGACGACGAACGGGTCTGACAAGCAAGCAAAGATCAGTGTTCCGGCCGGGAACAACAAAGCCTTCTTCTTTGTTGCCAACGCTCGCGAACATCTGTCGCTCGACAGTGTGGTATTGCATGATACCGACACGGCTGAATTCAAGAAAAAAATGAGTAATACGCTCAAAGGGCATATCACCTGTCCGATGCTGATGAGTGCGCAGGTGGATATGCCGGATGTGGCACAGACGGTAGCCGATGCCAATACTGCCGGCACCGGTGTTAAGGTAGAGCTTACCCGCCGCGTAGCCCGTTTCGACATCAAGAACAACAGCGAAACGTCTAACTTTGTGATCAGCAAGATTGCTCTAGCCGATGTGCCGGGTAATGTTCCTTTGTTCCCACGTGACTCGTATACTGCTCCGATCGTGGCAGAGATGCCCATCATCGATTTTTCAGCGATGAAGAATTCGAATGCGGGTGTTACAAACAGTGCGTTTTATCTGTATCCGATCAAGATGACGACAGGCAGCGAAGTTGCTTTCTCTCTGGTTGGAACGAATCTGGTTACAAATGCTGCCCAGGTACTGGATGTCGAGTTCAAAAATTATAAGACGGATGCAGTGGTAAACGTCGAAGCCAACAACCGTTATCTGGTGGAGGTGGAAGACCTGGGTAGTGGTGAACTGACAGCAACCTTGAAGGTAATTGAATGGATCGTGGGTGATACCGTTAATGTTAATACCGGTGACGGAACCATTAGGCTCAGCAGTGAAGATGCCGGTTTTGCCAATAACACATTATCTATTGTTGCCGAACCGACCCTTACCGACTCTGTAGCGATAGCCGTTGCTGCCGATGGTGAATGGGAACTGATCGTAGAAGACCAGTACAAAGACTGGATCGGTGTCAGTGTACTTGCAGGCGATACAGTGTTGAAAGAGTTTAAGGTAACCACCTTGCTACCCAACCCCAGCAGCAAAGAAGAACGCCAGGGTGTAGTCATGGTACAGAACGTGCGCCGTCCCTCTATCCGCCAGCCGCTTATCATCAAACAAGCCGCTCAGGACCCGACAACCGGCCGTTTCCTTGATATCTCCGGAAAAGCCGTAGCTGGCAACCTGTTGAGTTTTTCGGGTGAAAAGACCGACAGTGATTCTTTGAACGTAACGATCTCCGCTCCTGCGGGAACAACATGGACAGCCACAAAAACGGGTTCGTGGTTCACTTTCGGAAAAGAATCGACCTTGAAAAGCGGTGCTGCCGTTGATGGTTCTACTTTTGAAGGAACCGGTAAAGAGACTTTCTCTATAGCCCCGACTCCTAATACGGATAAAGATAACGCAAGAGTGGATACGATCACAATCACAATCGCTAAGTCGGGTGAACTGAAAACGGATCTGGTACAGAAACTAATCGTTCGTCAGGCCGCTCAGAATCTGGGTTCAATTACAGCCAAATGTATCGGCCTGTCTAACGGCAAAGTGACATTACCTGCCACAGGCTTTACGGATAAGGGAGATAAAGATGGCAGTCATGTAGGTGAACGTAAGGTCACAGTCAATGCAACAACCGAGTGGAAGGTTGTTATTCCGGTCGATGCAGCCGGTTGGTTGACTCAGGAAGGATCAATAATCCTTGTTCCTCAGAGCCAGAACGGTAGTTTCTATCTGAAAGCAACAGCAAATACGGCAGTTGATGCCACAGAACGTACGGCAGTTGTTCGTATCGAAAACGTCCAGGATGCAACAATCTATCAGGAAATTACATTTGTACAAGCAGCTGATCCTGCTCCTGCTCCGGTGACAAAACCTACTTTAGGTGTTTCCGCCCTGACGGTAGACAACGATGGTACTAACCTGAGTGCATCAACGATCACAATTAGCGGTATCGATGCTTCTGAGCTTAGCAATTGGAGTATCGAAGGTAGTTACAATTGGATAAGTGCAGTGTTGACTGACGAGACAACGATCACGTTGACAATGGCCAGCGATGGAAACGAAGACAATTCCGGAACGGGTGCCACAGAACGTATAGCCACATTCACATTGAAGCATGGCACAGATGCTAATGCATCTGTTACTTTCAAAGTAACTCAGGCCGGTGAAACATTGCCCACGGCTCCAGTATTGGCTTCGAATGCCCTGACGGTCGACAAAGATGGTACTAACCTGAGTGCTTCTACAATCACTATCAATAGTGGTGTTGCTGATGCCGGTGAATGGGAAATCGAAAACGATGGCAGCAATGCCTGGGTAAGCGCTGTATTAACGGATGCCAGCACCATAACTGTAACAATGGCCTCTGACGGAACAGAAGACAACTCAGCCGGATCGGAGCGTGTAGCTACTATTAAATTGAAGAACAAAGCTCATCCTACAGTATCTGTAACATTTACTGTCACTCAACCGGGTGCTTAAGATTAGACAAACTAGTAATAATATTAAAACAGAAAAATCATGAATTATAAATTAGCCATGGTTCCTTTATTGTTAGCCGGCATGTTTGCTTCGTGTAACGATAGTGAGGAACTAATCAAGACAAATCCTGATTTTGTAGAAGCGGGCTATGGCGCGCTTACGCTGACCTTAAAATACCCTGATGCTCAAAAAACGAGAGCGGTTGGTGATACGCTGGTAGGTGTAGCCTATGATAAGGAGAAAACCATCAGCAGTGTTGCTTTCTTTGTCAATACGGAAACAGAGACTGTTGACGGAGTGGAACAGTACGGTGCTTTCGGCGGTTATTTCAGCGATGAAGAGGTTCTTTCTGCCAATGGTTTGCAGGAAGAGCTGGAAGAAGTCGTAGCCAATACACCGGGTGAGTATACCGCCAAGATCCGTCACCACAGTGACGGTTGGAAGAATCCCCAGGTGATCGTTATCGCAAACTATCTTGAGAATGGCTTGGCCGATAAACTGAAGGCCGTGACAAACTGGGAAGAGTTGGGTAAGGTGGTGTCTGAAACTGTCTCTAAGAATCCACAGACCCCTCTTTTAATGTATTCAACTAAAACGATCGAAGCCTGGAAACGTCAGCCGGGCGGTAATGGTGGTGGTTCTGCTTCGATGGATTTCGATATGGATCGTTTGGTCTCTCGTATCGACATTCATAACAATGCTTATAACAAGGCAGACGAATCCGCCGGTTTTGTGTTGACCTCCGCTCAGCTGGTTCGTCCCAAAACGTCTTCTTACCTTTTGCCGGGTTTGCCGGGTTCAACGGGCTTGCCTGCTCAGGATGTATCTTCTGTTCCTTTCGAAATAAGCGGAACGGTAGTCGAAGAAGGAATCGATCCTGACATCATCCAGAAGTTGGATAGTTTGTATGCTTATGAGAATGACAATGCTGATGCAGCTACTGCAACAGCCGTTCAGATCAACGGGACTTATCGTGGTGGTAAGATTTCTAAAGTGATTGACTTTAAGAAAGCGGATGGTGTAGGTACGACCGGTGATCCTATCGCCCTGGCTCGTAACCACCGTTATGTGGTCAACATCAATGCAGCTCCCGACAGTACGGATATCACATGGGATATCGTGGTAAAAGAATGGTCTGAGTCTGATACGATCAAGGTGAAACCTGTTTATACGAAACCTGTACTTTCAGACTTTGTGGAAGTCGATATGAAGGGCGCTGTCTGGGCGGAAGGAGCGAAAACATTGGATATAACGAATGTATCAGCAACCGGTGGAAGCATGACCTTCAAAACGATCGGAACAACCGCTTCTGTGGTGAAGTTAGCTTATGGGTTCGATGCGGATGCTTCTTCTATCGGTGGCAAGAGCGATGCAATAGCGAAAGCAGGCGATGCCATTGTCACTTACGCAGGTGCTAAGGTAGAAACTCCGATCACGATCAATATCCCTAAGCAGAATGATGATGAAAGAGTTCCTTTGGATATTTATGTAATCGTTCAAAACGGTGGTAATCTGAGTGCTTGCGATACGATAACGATTAAGAGCCGTCCGGTTTATAACGGAGTAGCCAATGCCAACCCGGTGTTGATGAAGGATGGCAAATATTGGGCTCCTATTAATGTTGGTGCAACGACTGTAAATAATAAAGCTGTTACCACAGCTAATACAGATATTACTGCCGATTGCGGCAAGTTGTTTCAGTGGGGACGCTTGTATGGTTTTACTGCTACTAACAATGCTTCAACAACAGCAGCCGATACCACTGGTATAAAGGATTTGGGTCGCCCTGTTCAGGCAGATCTTGCTAACATATCCAAGTGGGACGGTAAATTTATTTACAGTACATCTGCCCTTCAGTATAACTGGTTGCAGATCAACGGTGAGGGTAATCCTAACCCTGCTGGTGCCGATATGGGAAAAGGTGCTTGGTATCAACAGCTTTGGAATGTTAATGAAGGTAAGGATAATAGTGATGTCGTAAAGAATACAGCAACAGATCCTTGCCCAAAAGGTTGGCGCGTTCCGACTCAGGCTGAATGGATTGCTATCGGTGCAGGATTAGAACCAGCTCAATCCGGTACAACTTGGGATGCTACCAACTTACGCTTAACCGTTCCCGGCAAGGAAAGCGGAAAGAACCTTCTCTTGCCTGCTGCGGGCTACCGCGGCAACAGTACTGGAGGCTCCTACTATCAGGGTAGCTACGGCTACTACTGGTCGTCGTCTGCTCCTGCTGTTAGCGTCAGCGCCAGCAGCGTGTACTTCAGTAGCGCAGGTAAGTTGATTGCGAGCACGAGCAATCGTGCCAGCGGCTTCTCGGTGCGTTGTGTCCAAGAATAAAGGGAGGCGAATTGCCTCCCGCATCCGATTAATTTGATTGATTTGATTATTTCTTAAGACCCGCCGAAAGGCGGGTCGATTTTGGTCTAACAAGTAATAAATGGTATTTATGAACCTGAAAGAGAAAATAGATGCAGAACAGCAAGACAAACCATTAGTCCTTTTATATATGGAGGGAATGTTTTGGAAAGCATACGAGCAATCAGCCATGCGGTTTACGAAGGAGATTAAAGCATACAAATTACAAAAGCGCTTTTTCAAGAATGTGAACAGCGAAGTTGTCTCGTTAGGTTTTCCCGATGGGAGCTTGCAGGAGGTGTTGAAGGGACGAGAATTTACGCGGATCAATGAAAAGCAGATCTCTTTTTTTTTGAATACTGCTTTTACAACCGATGAATTTGAGGACTGGAAAAAGGCACTTCCTCTCGAAACCGAAGCTGACGCTTCGGTTTCGAGTCCGGCTGTTACTCTTACGGTGCAACCGGATACCCGTTTTTCGGATGCCGAACGCCGCGTATTGGCACAGTTGTCTGCCTTCCGCGTCGAAACGGCTTCCCCTTTACAGTGTATGATGTTGGTTTCTGATTTACAGGCTTTGTTGAAACAATGATATACGATAATCTGCCTGTTTATAAGGCTTCATACGATCTGCTGTTGACTATATTCCGGTTGAACCGGAATTTTCAACGCGATTACCGTTATACACTGGGTGAAAATGTGAAAAACGAGTTGATTGCTTTATTGGTATGTATCTATCAGGCGAATGCCACCACGCAGAAAGCTCCCCATTTGTTGAAAGCAAGGGAGCACGTGGTAGTGATAAAATTGCAAATACGCTTGTTGATGGACCTTAAACAAATCAACCTCAAACAGTATGCCACTGCTGCCGAGCAGATCGAGTCGATCTCGAAGCAACTGGCAGCGTGGCATAAATCGAGCGAAAAAAAATAAATAGAAGGGCGATTCTTGTCCGGAGTACCGATAGCTAAGGTTATCGGTAGAGAGACTTGTAAATTCAGTAACCCACTGGCAGAGTAAACAGACGTTAGGATGAATAAGGCGTATCCACGTTTCTGCTAGTTAATTTTCCCGGTTATCAGCATATTTGCTTAAGTGCATCTGTTCCGATAATTCATCAGAGGTTACTTATCTTGCCTGCTGCGGGCAACCGCAACAACAGTACTGGAGGCTCCAACAATCAGGGTAGCAACGGCAACTACTGGTCGTCGTCTGCTCCTGCTGTTAGCGTCAACGCCAGCAACGTGAACTTCAATAGCGCAGGTAAGTTGAATACGAACACGAACAATCGTGCCAACGGCTTCTCGGTGCGTTGTGTCCAAGCATTTACTAGTCGCCTTTTATTTATAAGTTGAACTAATGTATGGATTTGATTGAAGACATATTCAAAGCCTATTTCGATGCCCGACGCGGGAAACGAAACTCGGTGAATCAGCTTCGGTTTGAAATGAACCTGGAGGAAAACCTCGTCGCGCTTTATCGCGAAGTGGCCGACCGCAGGTATCAGGTAGGGCGAAGTATCTGTTTCATGGTGACATATCCCGTAAAGCGGGAAGTGTTTGCCGCCGATTTTCGCGACCGCATCGTTCATCATCTGTTATTCAATTACATTTCGCCGATATTCGAACGGGTTTTTATTGATGATTGTTATTCCTGCCGGAAAAACAAAGGTACATTATTCGGGATTAAGCGTCTCGATAAGCATATCCGCAGTTGTTCGCACAACTATACGAAGGATTGTTATGTGCTGAAGCTCGACCTTCAGGGATATTTCATGAATATAAACCGTCAGATATTATATGATTCCATCCTGAAAACGTTAGACAGATACGGATATCTGGAAATGCCGGACGGTATTCATTGGGAGGATTCGGAAGAATACGAGTTGGTAAAATATCTTTTGCCGCTTGTGGTATTTAATGATCCTACGCTGAACTGTGTCAGGCGGGGGGATGTGGCTGACTGGGAAGGACTTCCTCCTTCCAAAAGCCTGTTTCATTCGCCGCAAGGATGCGGGTTGCCTATCGGTAACCTGACGTCGCAACTGTTTAGTAATATTTATCTCACACCTTTCGATAATTATGTGAAACGGGAGTTGGGAATTAAGCATTACGGACGGTATGTCGACGACTTTTTCCTGGTTCATGAGGACAAGGAAGTATTGAAATCCCTGATCCCTGAAATCCGTAATTATCTGTGGAATACGTTGGGAGTGACGTTACATCCTAAAAAGATAGCATTGCAGCATTATACAAACGGGGTGGAGTTTCTGGGTGCGATGGTTAAGCCGGGTCGTATCTATATCCAGAACCGTGCCAAGCGGAAGTTTGCTGCCGAAATGTATTATTGGGAGAGTAACCTGGATGATAATCGGGCGCCTCCCGACAAACTTCGGATGATGCGTGCATCCATCAATTCGTATTTGGGTATAATGCAGCATTTCTGCACCTTGAATATAAAAAGAAAGATTCTGGGCCGTTGTTCGCAGATATATCTCTACGGATATTTCTGCAACGGTTTCCAGAAATACATATTACGTAAAGAATTTGAAAAATATCCGGGGATAAACCGGATAAATCATTTGGTATAAACAATTAAACAACGAATGAAATGGCTGATTACGAAAAAGACCATTATTGGGAATTCACCCTGCGTGACAATCCCTTGACAAAAGACAATACGGAGGACTGTGTGGCCGAAGTGAAAAGCGGGCCCAGGACGTTGCGCAAAGAGGATATTGCCAAGGAGATCAAACGTACCGGTTCCGAATTGAAGCTGCCGACTATCCTTTCGGTAACCACCCAAAGCAATGATATTATAATGGAAGCCTTGTTGAACGGCGATAGCGTGATTACCGACATTTGTCAGTTCATCCCGCGTATCACAGGCCCGTTTTATAATGTAGATGCTCCGTTCGATCCGGCTATCCACCGGCTGACGTTCGACGTAATATTTACCAAAACGATGCGCGAAGGGTTAAAGAAAGTAAAGACTATCAAGCTGGGAGCTAAAGAAAGCGTGGCTCGTATCGGCACTGTTACGGATACGCTGACCGGCCTGATCGACGGAACGATCACTCCGAACGAAGATATCATGATTTCAGGAGATCTGATCAAGATCGCCGGCGATGAGTCCGTAGTCGGTATTTTCTTCGTGCCGGAAAGCGGCGAGGCGGTAAAAGTAACGCGCCGTCTGACTCAAAACGATCCCGGCAAGATAATCGCCCGTGTACCTGCCCTGGCGGATGGTAGCTATACGTTACGTATTGTAACACAGTATAGTACAAGTAGCCATCAACTAAAAGAGGCCCGTACGCTTGAATACAAGAAGCCCCTGTTCGTAGGCGATCCCGGCGGCGAGGATGATCGCCCCGTAATCGAGTAATTCTCGTCGGGTGTGTCGACAAGCGTTAGTCGATGATGCCGACCTGTGTTTGTCGATCCCTTCGACACGTGCGTGTCGACACCTCCGACTAACGTTAGTCGATAGGGCTGACACCGCCCCTACATTCACATCTGATAATAATTGAAACAAATGAAAATAAACCATTTGATTGGAATCTTATTTTGCAGTTCCTTGCTGCTTGCCTGTAGCGAAGAGCACAGTGTGAAAACTGTGCCGTCTGCCCGGCGTACTGTCCTGGTTTATCTGGCGGGCGATAACAGTCTGTCGGGTGAAGTATGGGAGAAGGTGGACGCGCTTGTTTCGGGCTGGCATAATATGCAGGATAACCTGCTGATCTATCAGGATACACGGGGGGAGAAAGGAACTCCTTCACTGATGAAGGTGATTTGCAATGGTAGTCATTCCTATACCGAGGTCGTAAAAGAATATCCGGATGCCAATTCGGCTGATCCGCAGGCCTTTTCGGATGTTTTGAGGGATGCAACGAGTGGTTTTCCGGCTCCTTCTTACGGGTTGTTGCTTTTCAGTCATGGAACGGGCTGGCTGCCTGCTGGAAGTTATGTCGATCCACGTGCTGCTTATCGACCTGCTGGAAGAGGGGTGTCAGGAGAAGGGCTTCGTTCTATCATTGACGATGCCGGACGCGAGATGGAGATAGCGGATTTTGCAGCGGCTATTCCTGACGGACAGTTTGACTTTATCGTTTTGGAAGCGTGCCTGATGGCTAGTGCGGAGGTGGCTTACGAGTTACGGGACAAGGCCGGTTATCTGCTTGCATCATCGACTGAAATACTGAGTCCGGGGTTCACTCCGGTGTACGAAGATATGCTTCAGGCTTTGTTTGCACAACCTGAAGCGGCACTGACAGAGGTGGCTGCTGCCTATTATACGTATTGCAATGAACAGGAAACTCCTTACCGGAGTGCCACGGTCAGTGTGATACGGTTGGATGAAATGGAGGAACTGGCACGGGCAGTAGGAGAGGTATATCGTCTTTTGCCTGATGAGATCAGTAGTGAAGAGTTGAAAAACATTCAATGTTTCGACCGCTCGGACGATCGGCTGTTTTTTGATCTGGCAAGTCTGATTACCTATGCAACCGGAAAAGCGGACGGACGTGTAGTTGCGGAACATGCAACGGAGGTGTTGTCGGATGTTATTCGTTATAAGTGTGCGACACCTTTCTTTGTCAGTTTGCCGATACATAGCCATAGCGGCCTGACCGTTTATATACCACAGCATGACTATCCTGTATTGAACAAAGCCTGGGAGCAAACCGGATGGGGAATACAGATGAAATGAACAAATAAATAAAAAGAAAACAGTATGAATAAAACAGAATTAACAAAACGAGTATCTAAACGTATGTCTATCACCCAAGTGGAAGCCAGGCGTTTTATAAACGCTTTCGAGGCTTCTATGGCGGATGCGTTGAAAGAAGATAAAACTTTGATGTTGCAAGGGTTTGGAACCTTCTATCTTTGGGAGCAATCAGCCCGTGAAGGCCGTAACCCGCGTACGGGAGAGGCTTGTTTGATCCGTCCCCGCTTAAGTGCAAAATTCAAACCGGGGAAGATTTTGCTGAAGGATTTAAATAAATAGGGATGATTGTCAGTTGACAGTTGGGCTTCGCGCTCGGATGTAGAAAGATATGAGTCAAATGTAGAAATAACTGAGCTATTATAGCAAGATATGAGCTTATGTGCCCACCGGCTAACTGTCCTTAATAAGACAAACCCAGTTACAGGTTTATTTGCCGTCAGTTTTAACTGACGGATCAGTAAATGATCTATTTCTCTGGACTTTAGTCCCATTTTAAACAGTCTCTTTATTTACAGAGAAATGTGGCTAAAGCCAAAAAAGGATAAACAACTTGTAATCCGTCAGCTAAAGCAGACGGCAAATGAACCTGTAATGGCGAAGTCTCTTTGATAAGGGGAAGCTTCAATGATAGCTCATATCTGACAATAATATAGCTCAAAACCGGTAAAGCATAAATTTTCTTAAGCTTGTGTTGTATTTCTCCAAACCCGTACCATATAAAATGGCAAATGTGTGAATGCGAATACGAACGAAATGATCAGTAGAATCTTGCTTTCATCCCATCCCACTGTCTGCTGATGCCATAGTCCGGTGATAACACAGAGGACGGAGAGGGTGATACCTATCATGTTGAGTGAAAGCTGCCCTTTACGATGCTGCTGCATATATTCCAGTTTGCTGTGTTTAATGCCATAGCAAGCATAGATATCCAGTCCGAGCAACATCCATAAGATTAAACGTATCCAGGTATCGGCCGGGAGAAAGAGCATCATACAAAGGCAGGTCACGATTCCCAGAATAGGAATGAGCGGAACAAACGGCGTTTTGAAAGCTCGCTGAACGTCCGGCATTGTCTTTCTTACCACCAATACTCCGGCACATACCAGTGTGAATGCAAATAAAGTTCCGATACTGGTCATTTCACCTGCTACACGGGCCGGAACAAAAGCTGCCAACAGTCCTACCAACAGCATAAAAAGCAGATTACTTCGTGCCGGCGTACGGAACTTTTCGTTGATATGGGAGAAGAAAGGAGGTAAAAGTCCGTCACGACTCATACTAAGGAATACGCGGCTTTGTCCAAGCAGGGTCACCATGATAACCGAACAGTAACCGAACAGAATGGCCAGAACGATCGCTTTATTCAGCCAGGGATAATCCGGCTGGATGATACCTGCCGTATCTGCATTCCCCATATGTGAAATAGCAACGGCTACGGGAGCAATCCCTTCTTGTCCGCCAAACTGGGTATAATGTGCCACCCCTGTCATCACATGGGCGAACAGCATATACAAGACGGTACACACCAATAGAGAGACGAGAATACCGATCGGCATGTCGCGTTTCGGGTTTTTAGCTTCTTGTGCTGCGGTAGATACTGCATCGAATCCGAGGAAAGCGAAAAAGACGATAGCCGCTCCGCGAAGTACTCCCGAGAAACCGAACTCACCGAGCGTTCCCGTATTGGCAGGGATATAAGGTATATAATTGTCCGTATTGATATATTTCCAACCCAGTACAACGAAAACCAGTACCACGGAAACCTTCAGGAATACAATGATCCCGTTAAAGATCGAACTACCTTCCGTTCCGCGGATCAGGAAGATACTCATCAGGACAACGATCAGGAAAGCAGGGATATTGACTATGCCACCATCCCAGGGACAGGCAGTAAGTGTTTGTGGTAAATGAATGCCTAACCCTTCCAGGAAAACTACGAGGTAGCGGCTCCAACTGATACTGACGGTCGTTGCCGCCACGGTGTATTCGAGAACGAGATCCCAACCGATAATCCAGGCGATCAGTTCGCCCATAGTCGCATACGAGTAGGTGTAGGCACTTCCGGCCACCGGGATCATCGAAGCAAACTCAGCATAACACAGTCCGGCAAAGCAGCAACCCAGGGCAGCAATGGCAAACGATAAGGTGATGGCCGGTCCGGTATATCCGGCTGCAACGGTTCCTGTGATCGAGAATAATCCCGCTCCGATAATAACGCCGACGCCTAGTGCTACCAGGCTCCACGGCCCCAATACCCGTTTTAATGTTTTACTTCCCGATTCATTTGCTTCTGCCTGTAGGGTTCCCAGAGGTTTCTTTATGAATAATCCCATTTTCTTTTATTTGTGCATTTTGATAACCGGGCACAAAGGTAGAGATTACGGAAAAGATATACAAATTCAATTATGGATTGACAATCGTTCCCAGACGTAGGAGGGGATCAGTTTCCAGAAGAACACAAGAGTTACATAACGCCAGTCGATGATGACAGTGCGTTTTTTTCTGCTCAGTGCCCTCACGATCTTTTGGGCAACTCGTTCAGGACGCATCAAAAGAGGATATTTATCATTTTTCAATAGGTCTGTTTTTACGAAGCCGGGACGGATATCGGTAAAATGTATAGGCAGTTTCTCCATTCTGGCCAATTGGGCCAGAGCGTCGATGTAGGTATTCTGAAATCTTTTGGTGGCCGAATAGGCAGGAGCGGCTCCCAAGCCTTTTGTTCCGGCTATGGAACTGATGACAGCCAGATGTCCTGCCCCTTGTTCCTGAAAATAATGGTAGGCGGCTGTTACCATGCGGGTAAAACCGATAGCATTGGTATTCACCGTTGCCAGTTCTATGTCCGGATTTAACATCCTATTCTGGCTACCGATGCCTGTACTGAGCAGGAATAGATCCATGCCTCCCAACTTGTCGGTCAGTTGATGAAGTTTTTCTACTGCATCGACCTCGGTAACATCAAGTTGTTGTATCTCTATCTGTTCAGGAGCCTGTTCTTTGAATGCTTCGAGCCGTTCGATACGGCGTCCTGCCACTCCGATACGCCAACCTAGCTGACGGTATATTTTTGCAACTTCATAACCGATACCCGACGTTGCTCCGATGATAACAATCCTCTTGACCATTTCCCTTGTTTAAAATATATAGTGGGACAAATATAGGGATATACTGTGAATATAGGAAATTATTATCTTTGTAAACCTTATAACGGATTCAGTAATCCCAAAAACAAAAAAGATCGTATGACAAGAATACTGATAGTAGAAGATGAACAGCGTGTAGCGGAGCTCCTGAAGGCCGGTCTGGAAGATTCCGGCTATCAGGTGTCGGTGGCTTTTGACGGGGAGATGGGGTTGCGTCTTTTTCGGGCTTCGGGGTTCGATCTGGTGATCTCCGATATTATCCTGCCGAAGATGAATGGTTTTGAGTTGACGAAAGAGGTGCGGCAACTGAATCCGGATATCCCTGTTCTGATGCTTACTGCTTTGGGCACAACCGATGACAAGCTGGACGGCTTCGATGCCGGAGCGGACGATTATATGGTCAAACCTTTCGATTTCCGCGAACTGGATGCCCGTATCAGGGTGTTGCTGAAAAGAAAAGTTGTCGCTTCGCAGACTGTCCAACCCCAGGAGTTAAACTATGCCGACCTTCGTATCGATCTGTCCGGCAAGTCTGTCTTCCGTGATGGACGTGAGATAAAACTGACACCTAAAGAGTTCAATTTGCTGGCTTATATGATGGAGAATCCGGAGCGTGTCCTGTCGCGTGCGGAGATAGCCGATAAGGTTTGGAACACTCATTTCGATACGGGGACTAATTTTATCGATGTCTATATCAATTATCTTCGAAAGAAAGTCGACCGTGATTTTTCTGTTAAACTGATCCATACTAAGCCAGGCATGGGTTTTATACTGCGTACCGATGAAAATCAGGACTAAACTGACGATCCGTTATACGGCAGTCACAGCTACTGTCTTCCTATTCCTGATGGGAATGATCTGGTTCTTGTCGGAAAGTAACCGGAAAAGTGTTTTTTATCGTGACCTGAAAAAGGAGGGGATTACGAAAGCCAATCTGTTCCTGCAACATAAGGTCGATGCCGCTACCATGCAATCCATTTACATGAAAAACCGAGAGTTTATCGATGAGGTGGAGGTGGCGGTCTATGACCCGTCGTTCAACCTGCTTTATCATGATGCCAAAGAGATAGACCGGGTGAAAGAAACCCCGGAAATGATCCGGCGCATTGTCGAAAAGAAATCTATCGAATTCTTTGAAGGAGATTATCAGGTGGTCGGACTTTTGTATCCGTTTGAGGGGAAAGACTATGTAATCACGGCTGCTGCATTTGACGGTTATGGCTATGCGAAACTCGATGCTTTACGGAATATCCTGCTGATATTATGGGGTATCGGGCTGGCGGTACTGGCTGTTGTGGGGTATTTTCTGTCGCGAAGTGCTTTGTCGCCTGTCTCGAATATCGTCAGGAAGGTGGAGAAGATAACGGCATCCAATCTGGACGAAAGAGTTCCGGTAGCGGACGAGAAAGACGAGTTGGGAGAGTTGGCTGTGACCTTCAACCATACGCTCGACCGGTTGGAGCAGTCGTTCGATGCGCAGAAAATGTTTGTCAGTAATGTCTCCCATGAACTTCGTACGCCTATGGCTGCCTTGATCGGTGGCCTGGAGGTTACGCTTCTCAAGGAGCGTTCCGGTGAAGCCTATCGGAAAGCGGTGGAAGAGGCTTTGACGGATGCGGATAAGGTGGTGAAATTGTCTGAGGGCTTGCTCAACCTGGCCCGTGCCAGTTATCAGCCGGAGCAGATCAGTATGGAAGAGGTACGCCTGGACGAATTGTTGCTCGATGCCCGCGAACTGGTTTTGAAAGCCAATAAGGAGTATAAGGTCAATCTGCTTTTTGAAGAAGAGACTGACGACGATGCCATGATCACCGTTTCCGGGAATGCTTATTTATTGAAAACAGCCTTTGTAAATCTGATGGAGAACAACTGTAAATTCTCCGACGACAAAACTTCCTCAGTACAGATATCTTTCTATGAAGAAAAATCCATCCTCCGCTTTTCCGATTCAGGCATCGGAATCCCCGCAGAAGATATGGAACATCTTTTTACCGCCTTTCACCGTGGCAGTAACCGTAACTATGCTGTCGGCAATGGAATAGGGATGGCGTTAGTTCAAAAGATCGTTTTCCTCCACAAAGGAAATATCTACGTTCATTCTTATCCGGGCGAGGGGACTGTGTTTGTGGTGGAGTTTCCGCATATATAATTAGCATAATACAAAATATTATGTACCTTTGCCGCATGTTAAACAAACTATTTAAATCGGATTTGGTGTAGTAAACAATCTGTATTCCTTGTACAGGTTGTCCTTTCGTTTATTCCCGGGTAATTCTGCTCGGGCATAATTTCTATTGTATTAGTTCAATTTTAATCAGTGTACAATGATGATAGCATTGTTATGCTTTCACGAGTATGCTATATACATAAAAGAAAATGAGTAACGAAAATAAAACAATTCACGAATTCGATATTAATTTAATCTGCGAATATTTTTTAAACACAGAACGTCAGGGACCCGGAAGTCCCGAAGTGACCCTTAAAGCATTGAGCTTTATAGACAACCTGACCGACCGGTCCCTTATCGCCGATTTGGGTTGCGGTACGGGTGGACAGACAATGACATTGGCGCAGCATGCGCCGGGACATATTACGGGTCTCGACTTTTTTCCGGGATTCATCGACCGGTTCAACGACAATGCCAGGAAACTGAATCTTCAGGATAGAGTGGAAGGAATCGTCGGTTCGATGGATAACCTTCCTTTCGGAGAAGGTGAATTAGACCTGATCTGGTCGGAAGGAGCTATTTATAATATCGGCTTTGAACGCGGACTGAACGAATGGCGTAAATATCTGAAAACAGGAGGATATATCGTCGTTTCCGAAAGCACATGGTTTACCGAAGAACGTCCGGCAGAGATCCATGATTTTTGGATGGAGGCTTATCCGGAAATAGATACTATTCCCAATCAGGTAGCCCTGATACAAAAGGCCAGGTATCTTCCTGTCGCTTCCTTTATTTTGCCTGAGACTTGCTGGACAGAGCATTATTTTGCGCCTTTGGTTAAAGCACGGGAAAAGTTTCTAGCCAAATATCCGGGAAATAAAACAGCCGAAGAACTTGTCGCGATGTCACATCACGAAGAGGAATTATACCGTAAGTATAAAGGATTCTACGGCTATGTGTTTTATATCGCTAAAAAGATAACGCTATGATCTGTTTGGATATGTATGGTTGGAATGACAGGTTGAACCAACTGAAACAAGAATCGGCATATAATACGTTATCTCACGGACGGATAGCCGTCGTGCATCGCACCTGTTATGAAGTTATTTCCGAAAATGGATTGTTCCAATGTGAGTTGACGGGAAATATGATGTATGGAAGATCTGACTTTGAACTGCCTTGTACGGGCGATTGGATTCTGTTTCAACCTTTCGACGATAGTAAAGGGATTATCGTCGATATGCTGCCCCGTGAACGGACTTTATACCGCAAGAGAAATGGAACGGTAGCCGGAAAACAGGTAATTGCTTCGTATGTTGATAAGGCGTTTATCGTGCAGAGTCTCGATGATAATTTCAATATGCGCAGGGTGGAACGTTTCATGGTTCAGATATTGGAAGAAAATATCCATCCCGTATTGATACTCAATAAGACTGATTTGTCTTTTGATAAACAGGAGACAGAGGAAGCAATCAGGCATCTTACCCGTAGGATGCCGGTGTTCTTCACAAGTATCCATCACCCTGAAACGGTTTCCCGGTTAAGGGAATCCATATCGGAAGGCGAAACGGTGGTGTTTGTCGGTTCGTCGGGTGTGGGGAAGAGTTCTCTTGTTAATGCGCTTTGTGAAAGGTCGGTGCTGCTGACGTCGGATATAAGCCAGTCCACAGGAAAAGGACGGCATACTTCCACCCGGCGGGAAATGGTCTTGATGGACGGCTCAGGTGTTTTAATCGACACTCCGGGTATTCGTGAATTTGGATTAGCTGTAGATAATCCCGATTCACTTGCTGAAATGCTGGAAATTTCCAGTTATGCAGAATCATGCCGCTTCAAGGATTGTACACATACCAATGAACCTGGTTGTGCTGTTCTGGAAGCAGTTGCAGAAGGTTTGCTAGATACCAAAGTGTATGAAAGCTATCTGAGACTAAAGCGTGAAGCCTGGCATTTCTCCGCCTCCGAGCATGAAAAACGTAAAAAGGAAAAATCCTTTACAAAGCTCGTGGAAGAAGTGAAGAGGCGTAAGGCTGATTCCTGATTTTTATTTATATGGTGCAGGTTTCTTCGGATTCCTGCATTGTATTATATTATTTTTTAGACCTACAAACTTTAGGGTAGAATGGTTTTTGTTTTGTGTATAAAATAAAAATGGACAAATGGATGTCATCAAATAAAATACTATAACGAATAAATCCATGATAAATAAGAAAGAACTTGTATTAAAACCTCTGATGGATGAAAATATCATTTCTATAAAGGCATTACTGAGAAATGGCTTTCAGAAGAAAGGCGATGGAGACTATAGAAAAGTAATAATAGATCGTTAAATCATTCGACTATGAATATAACAATACTTGGATTCGGGTGCGGGTTTACGTTATTCAATAGTACCTGTCGTTTGTTTACGTATTGCCGGAATAAGAAACAAAACTGATCCCAATAAAAAAAATAATACCCCGATAATTGTAGAGACTGCACCTAGTTCCCAAAATACAAATTGTTGAATTGCTCGAATAAACCAGAATCCAGCAGTACTCATCAAGAAGCATTTTCCAAGATTTGTTGTAAATAGTTCTTTATGAAACGCAAAGCAAATTACCGCAGTAAAGATAAAGTAGTAGATTATTTGAACATTTAGAATAGGCATGATCCATTTATTGGTGAATGACAGCTTTTCCAACTCTGTGTTCCAGTCCCATATTTTCCAAAATCCGATGTGGAATAGCACAAAGAATATGTTATATATCCCGCCTGCAAAAATTACTTTTTTCATCTTATCTGTTTTTAAGTGTTATAGTATCTCCGAAAGTGATTTGTATAATAGTATAGGATACAAATATATGAAAAAGGCTGATATATAGGTAATTATTTCAATATGTATTGTGAGCTTTCGTTGTATGCCCCAATTTTATTGGGGTTAATAGTATTTTCCGATTCCGCCGAATCCGGTTATTATTTTATTTTCTCTCGTTTTATTGATAAAGTTGTTTAATCGTTTTTCAAATTCTTCAGGTCGTTTTCTTGCTGCTTCAATGTATGCGATTCGGATACGTTTATATGGGTCGGAAAATTGTTGATAGTTTTTCCATACTATCTTATTTTCTTTCAGTTTGTCAATTATATCGTTAGGGAAAATGAAAGGGTCAGACAGAACATTTCGTATTTTGTCTTCAAATTTGGGGTGTATCATTTTATTTTCCAATAACCATTTAAGTCTTTCTTTGTTGGCTTGCGAGTATGTGCTTTTTGGGTTTCTAGGCGTGAAACGCTGAATTTTATGTTTTTTGTCAAGTGTTTTTATCGTACTGTCGATCCACTCGAAACAAAGGGCTTCTTCAACAGCGTCGTTGTATGTAATACTTTTTTTGTCTGACGACTTGCAAGGGAAGACAAACCAAATTTCGTCTTTGGTTTCAAAGTTGTCTGCCAACCACTTTCTCCAATCTTCCCTATTTTCAAAATATTTTATTTTATCTTCTGTCGTCATAGGGTCATTTCTTTGTAAACTCGATCGGCTCGATGTCATAATTTAGGGTTCTGATGTCGCAGTCTTCATAATCTATTCCGTAACGCATCCTGATTTCTGCAAAATGCGGACAGATATACGATGGAAATGTTGGGTCGACAGAACACCAACCTGCACCTTCTATGTAGCATTCAGGCCAGGCATGGGTACTTTCGGTATTCCATTCAGGGACATTCCAATATCCTACAGCAAAACGGGTCGGTATATTCATATAGCGCATCAATGCGGTAAATAGATTAGTATATTCGCTACAAGTACCTTTTCTTGTCTGGATAACTGTATTGACATCTACGGTTCTGCAAATCCCTGCATCGATCTGTTTGGCAATGGAGTCGGAAGGTGACAGATAGGTATAGACAAATTTAAGGGCTTTCTCTATTATGACAAAGGTTTGCGTTTCATCTTTGAACAGTGTATCGGCAATTTGTTTAACGTGTTTGTTTTGTGCATCTATCAACGGAGTAGATTGCAAAAATCTAGCGATCTCTCTGTCGTATTCCCGTGATTTGTCATACTTGGCTTCTTTCATTTTAGCCAGTTTGCTTCCATCCAGGTAGGGGTTGATAGTCGTGAGTGATATTTCGTAATTTTCTCCGTTTTTCGATATTTGGATAATCTGTTGAGGATAACAGTCTATTGCCTTAATATCTGGTTTCTTCACAGTAAAAGTAAAGTTGACGGTATCTTGGTTTTCCAGGCGAAAGTATTTGGAATATGATTGTGCAAAAGCCGATTGTGCAATAAATAGGCACAAAATCAGCATAAATGGATATTTACTCATGACGTTTCGTTTTATGATTTACAATTGGCGGCAAAGGTAGTAAATATTTGAGATGTTGGGATGAGGATAGAGGTATCAATATTTAGAAGCAGAAGTAAACTGTAAAATTCTAATGGTTCTCTAATACCCTTCTAATAGTTCTCTAACGGCTTGTCTGGCCGGGTGTCTCTACTTTTGCGTTGTCAAAAAGAGAGACATAAAACGAATACCAAACCGGAGACCTCCTGCTTTGGGAGCAGGGGGCTTCATAAAAGAGAATTATCATGTGGATCAGAAGAAAGAAAAGAAAGAACAACAACGCAATCTCTTTCAACAGCGAACGGGTATTTCTGGCAGCTACCCAACCACTGAAATCTGTATTCAGTTATTTCGACACTTCGCGTATGGGACTGACGGAAGGAGAAGTGACAGA
This sequence comes from Parabacteroides leei, assembly GCF_023369805.1. Classification (NCBI taxonomy): domain Bacteria; kingdom Pseudomonadati; phylum Bacteroidota; class Bacteroidia; order Bacteroidales; family Tannerellaceae; genus Parabacteroides; species Parabacteroides leei. The sequence goes on along the minus strand of NZ_JAMBQG010000003.1, from coordinate 298,948 downwards.
TCGTTTACGTTTTCATGGGCCTAACGAAATCGTACGCGAAAAGCGCGACCGTTGGCTGATCATGTTTATTAAAACCTTTATCAATCCTTTTATCGGTATATTGATGGCATTGGCGGTTGTCTCGCTGGTGATAGATGTCCTGATGGCTGCGCCGGAAGACAGGGAATGGGTGACCGTTATCGTTATTACGGCGATGGTGATGTTGAGTGCGGTACTTCGTTTCGTGCAGGAATGGAAATCGGGTAGGGCTTCGGATGCCTTGAAACGGATGGTGAAAAATACAGCTACCGTCTACCGCCTGGGTGCAAAAGACGGGCAGGAAGTGAATATTGCAGAACTTGTGCCGGGAGATATCGTTTACCTGGCTGCCGGTGATATGGTGCCTGCCGATATCCGTATCGTGGAATCTAAGGATTTGTTTGTCAGCCAGTCGTCGTTGACGGGCGAGTCGGATGCCATAGAGAAAAGAGCGGAACTGGGGAAGAGGACGCACCGGACGGGCAGTGTGGTCGAGTTGGATGATATCTGCTTCATGGGGTCGAATGTGGTGAGCGGATCAGCAATAGGCGTGGTGTTTGCTACCGGGCGTTCTACCTATCTGGGGACGATTGCCAAAAGCCTGACGGGGGTGCGGGCGCAGACGAGTTTTGACCGGGGAATCAATAAGGTGAGTTTGTTGCTGATACGGTTTATGCTGGTGATGGTTCCGTTTGTGTTCCTGATTAACGGGTTGAGCAAAGGGGACTGGTTCGATGCTTTTCTGTTTGCGGTGTCGGTTGCTGTCGGTCTTACGCCGGAGATGTTACCGATGATCGTTACCTCTAATTTGGCGAAAGGAGCTGTCAGTATGTCGCGCCGCAAGACGATCGTGAAGAATCTGAATGCGATACAGAGTTTCGGAGCGATGAATATTCTTTGTACGGATAAGACGGGGACGTTGACGCGTGATAAGATCGTATTGGAAAAATATCTCAATGTGCATGGGGATGACGATCTGCGTGTGTTGCGGCATGCCTATTTCAACAGTTATTTCCAGACCGGGTTGAAGAACCTGATGGACAAGGCGATCCTTTCGCATGCGAAGGAACTGGATTTCGAACATCTGGGTGATAAATACAGGAAAGTGGACGAGATTCCGTTCGACTTTACCCGCCGCCGTATGTCGGTGATCGTGGAAGATAACGACGGTAAACGACAGATCATCACCAAAGGGGCGATCGAGGAGATGATGCAGATCTGTTCGTATGTGGAATATAACGGTGAAGTATGCCCGATGACGGACGAGCTGAAGCAGATTGCTTTGGCAATAAGCGGGCGGATGAACCGTGACGGTATGCGTGTGCTGGCTGTTGCCCAGAAGAGCTGGATAGAAAAGGAACTGGATTTCTCGGTGGAGGATGAAATGGATATGGTGTTGATAGGTTATCTGGCTTTCCTCGATCCTCCCAAATCCTCGGCTGCCGGAGCGATCCGACAGTTACATGAGCATGGTGTAGAGGTGAAGGTATTGTCAGGCGATAACGAGGCTGTGGTGAAAGCGGTCTGCCGCCAGGTCGGTGTGGATATTACGCATACGTTGCAGGGACCGGAGATCGAGAAGATGACGGACGAGGAACTGGTGAAGGAGCTGCAATATACGACGGTTTATTCGAAACTGACTCCGATGCAGAAAATGCGTATTATCACGTTACTGCAACAGGGTGGGAATACGGTTGGTTTCCTGGGGGACGGGATTAACGATGCGTCGGCCTTGCGTCAGTCGGATATCGGAATTTCGGTAGATACGGCGGTTGATATTGCCAAGGAGAGTGCCGATATCATTCTGCTGGAAAAGGATTTGATGGTGCTGGAGCAGGGTGTTCTCGAAGGGCGTAAGATATTCGGCAATATCATGAAGTATATCAAGATGACGGCGAGTTCGAATTTCGGTAATATGTTCAGTGTGTTAGCGGCGAGTGCTTTTCTGCCTTTCCTGCCGATGCTTCCGATTCATTTGCTGGTGCAGAACCTGTTGTATGATGTTTCGCAGACGACGATACCGTTTGACAAGGTCGACCGCGAATACCTGCTGAAGCCGCGTAAGTGGGATGCTTCCGATCTGAGCCGTTTCATGATCTGCATCGGGCCGATCAGTTCGATATTCGATATTACGACTTATCTGTTGATGTGGTATGTATTCGGGTGTACTTCGCCGGAACATCAGGCTTTGTTCCAAAGCGGCTGGTTCGTGGAAGGGCTGCTTTCGCAGACATTGATCGTGCATATGATCCGTACACGGAAAATACCGTTCATACAAAGCCGCGCTTCATGGCCGGTATTGCTCACCACTTTTGCGATCATGGCGATCGGCATTATCCTGCCGTTTACAGGGATAGGGGCATCTATCGGGCTTGTACCGCTGCCGCTGAGTTATTTCCCCTGGTTGATTGCTACTTTACTTGGATATTGTATGTTGACTCAATTTGTAAAACAATGGTACGTAAAACGGTTTACACGCTGGCTATAATAGTGTTGCAGATGGGTGAGGAGAAAGTGGTTTTTGCCCAGGCAAAACTGGAGGCATCCGTTCAGTACACTACCGAACTGCAATCGGATTTAGGCAATCGGTTGAATTGGGTGAATCTTCTTTCTCTCCGCGTTGCGATTCCGACCGAACGGCTGGGGCTGTGGAGTAATGGGAAGTTGGAGGTCCAGACGATCTCCGTCTATAAGACTTCCCGCGAACGGATCGCTGGAGACAGGCAAGTTTTTTCAAATATAGAAGAGGACAATCTGCCTTTCAGCCCCTTTCTCCTGGGATATTCCCAGCAAATAGGAAAAGTACTTTTGTTCGGGGGATTGCGGAATGTGAACGAGGATTATTTCACAACTCCCTACACCTCCCTGTTTACGAACAGCTCTTGTGGAATTTATCCGACGCTATCGGCTAATTATGTATTGGCAAACTATCCTTTGTCTGCCGTTTGCCTGCATCTGGAATACCGGATAAACGAGATGATCAGGATAAAGAACAGTCTTTATAACGGGCAGGCTTATCTGCCTTTTAAGCAGGGAAGTTCGGTATTTGCCGTTTCACCGCAGCGGGATGGCTTAATGGATATTGCAGAAATGGATTATACTACAAACAGCAGTTATCATGGTTCTTATAATTTGGGTATTGTTGTACATGGCGGCAATCGTTGCTGTGATGCGGCAGACGACAGTTTGGCACCGGAGCAGGCATCGGCGGAAACGACGTCGGAGAAACATCGAAAGGTGAATTATGCCTGCTGGCTTTCGGTGGAGCAGGAGTGTTGGCATTCGGGCCGCTATTCGGCGGGAGTGTTGGGGCAGTATTCTTTCGCTCCATCCGATCGTAATGACTGTCGGCGGTATATGGCTGCAGGAGGTATTTTCAAAGGACTATTTTCGGCTTCGGGGGAAGATACTCTGGGGGTAGTCTTTTCGCAGGCTTCTTTCTCCGATATAAGGGAGAAGGCTTTGGAAATAACGTGGAATTATACGGTGTCGAATCATTTTAGCGTGCAACCTGCATTCCATTTTATACGGACTGGAAATGAGAGGTCTCATATTGCGATGTTGAGGGTGATGGTAGAGTATTAGCTTATAAATTCCAGGAGGTACAGGAACTTTCTCCTTATGGCCGTTGTTTTATTATTGATAAATAAAAGAGTTAGTATATGGAAAACGGCGTAATGATGCAATATTTCGAGTGGAATCTCCCGAATAACGGAAATTTGTGGAAACAGTTGAAAGAAGATGCATCTCATTTACATGAAATCGGTGTCACGGCAATCTGGATTCCGCCTGCATATAAAGCGGACGAGCAACAAGATGAAGGTTATGCCACGTACGATTTGTATGATTTGGGTGAGTTTGACCAGAAATGTACCGTCAGGACAAAGTATGGGACGAAGGAGGAACTGAAGGCAATGATCGATGAACTGCATAAATATCATATTTCGGTTTATCTCGATGTGGTACTGAACCATAAGGCCGGAGGCGATTATACTGAAAAGTTTATGGTTGTAGAAGTCGATCCAACCGACCGTACGAAACCTGTCAGCGATGAGTTTGAAGTACAAGGTTGGACCGGCTATAATTTCCACGGCCGGGGTGACAAGTATTCCGATTTTAAATGGCACTGGTATCATTTTTCCGGTATGGGTTTTGATGACAAATCAAGAAGGAGTGGTATTTTCCAGATCTTAGGTGAAAATAAGAACTGGAGCGAAGGAGTGGATTCCGAAAATGGGAACTACGATTTTCTTCTCGGAAATGATATCGACCTTAATCATCCCGAAGTAATAACAGAATTGAACCGTTGGGGAAAATGGGTTTCTAGCGAATTGAACCTTGACGGAATGCGTCTGGATGCTATCAAACATATGAAGGACCAGTTTGTCAAACAATTCTTAGAAGCTGTGAGAACCGAAAGGGGAGAAGACTTTTTTGCTGTAGGTGAATATTGGAACGGTGATCTGGAAACGTTGGACAACTATCTGGAAGCAGTCGGGAATAAAATCAGTCTGTTCGATGTGCCGCTTCATTATAATCTTTTCCAGGCTTCGCAGGAAGGAAAAGAATATGACTTGCAGAACATTCTGAAAAATACCTTGGTAGAACTGCATCCGGAACTGGCTGTCACCTTTGTCGATAATCATGACTCGCAACTGGGTAGTTCTCTGGAGTCACAGATCGAAGATTGGTTCAAACCGTTGGCCTATGGCTTGGTTTTACTCATAAAAGACGGCTATCCTTGTCTTTTTTATGGTGATTATTATGGTGTAAATGGAGAGAAGTCGCCCCACACGCAGATCATTGATCTTTTGTTGGATGCCCGTCGGAAATATGCTTACGGAGAACAAACAGATTATTTCGATCATCCTTCCACTGTTGGTTTCGTAAGGAGTGGGGATACTGAGCATCCGGGATCGGGTTTGGTTTTTCTGATTTCAAATGATGAAAAAGGCAGTAAGACGATGAATTTAGGCAAAGAGCATGCAGGAGAAAAATGGTATGAATTGACTGGAAGCGTTGCCGATGAAGTACAGATAGACAAAGAGGGAAATGGTGAGTTTTCCGTCAATGGTCGTAATTTGGCTGTTTGGATCAAAAAACATCAATAATAATGCTGCATTTGCTTAGTTATTCGTTTTTAAAGGAGATCGCTTTCGTATGAATTTAGAATGATTATACCTAAATATTTGATAAATAAAGAGAAAAGCCGGAGAAGTCAATATCAACTATTGCTTTTCCGGCTTATTAATTGTTTATGCTGTTTGAAATATGTTTCTTTCTATTTCTTCAGTAAGATCATTTCTATTTTTTCTTTCAGAACCTCTTTAGGCTGTGCGCCCTGAAGCATCTGAGGCGTTCCTTCCATCGGAATGTATAACAGAGCCGGTATTCCCTGAATGCCGAAAGCGGTTGCCAGTTCGGTCTCTTTGTCTACATCCACTTTGTAAATATCGATTTGTCCGGCATATTCCTTGGCCAGTTGGTCCAGAGAAGGTGCGATCATTTTGCAGGGGCCACACCAGTCTGCATAGAAGTCAATAATGGCTGGCTTGTTACCCAGATATTTCCATTCGTTCGGACTCGCTTCGAAATTATATACTTTCTTCAGAAAGCCTGCCTTGTTGATATGTATAGGAGCAGTAGCATCTTTTCCTGTCGTCTCGGTGCTACTTGCTGTTTCGTTGGTTTTGGCCTGCCCTTTGCATGAAGCTAAAGCCATAAAGCCAATCATTAAAGCCAGTAATGTGAAGATTTTTCTACTATTCATTCTATTTTATTGTTTAATTATTTCCACTGTCACAACTTTGTGCAGTAATTATGAAACAATATTGATAAATAAAAGGTTTGTCAGAACCGTACAAATGTACATTGTGAATTATAGACTCTTATAGTTATTAAAGAACAATTCTTTCGTCCATATGATTTTATAGGAGATATTATTAGTAAATTGCAGAAAATAAAATATTTAACCATATATCCATCACTTCACGTTTTACTAATTCTCTAGTATAAATTCTCCGTCAAACAATGTATTATGAAAGGTAAAGAAAACAAGAAAGAAAAGAAGAAGGAAAAGTCTGGAGCCGATAAAATAAAAGCTCAGACTGACTATCAGCGCGAAAAAAAGAGTAAGCAAGACAAAGGCTTTAATCTAATAACTAAGACATAATGGTAAACATACAAAGGGAAGGCATTATTCTTGAAAGTACAGATTTAAGTTTTGAAAACGAAAGCGTAATGAATCCGGCTGTCATAGCCGAAGGAGATACTGTACATATGTTTTACCGTGCAGTGAAAGAGGGTAACTATTCAACTATCGGCTATTGTAGGTTGGAAGGAGCCCTTAAAGTTGTTCAACGAAATGAAGACCCTTTAATCCGGCCTGAGTATGTTTATGAAGCTCAGGGAGTAGAAGACCCACGGATTGTAAAGATCGATGATACCTATTATCTGACTTATACGGCTTATGATGGCAACAGTGCCGTAGGAGCGTTAGCCGTATCTTCCGATTTAGTTCATTTTGAAAAAAAAGGAGTAATTACATCACAGTTTACATTCCGTCAGTTTAAAAGATTGATGACATCGCATGGACATCAGATCGGTAAATATTTCCGTTCTTATAATAAGCGGGAATCAAATACTAATCTTGGAAAAAAGATCTATCTCACAGATAAGAATGTAGTGTTTTTCCCTCGTAAGATTAATGGGAAATTCTACTTTATGCATCGGATCAAACCGGATATACAATTGGTCAGTATCGGGAAACTGGAAGACTTGACCACAAAGTTTTGGACTGATTATTTTATTGATTTTTTCGATCACATTCTGTTGAAACCTCAGTACCGTCATGAGGCAAGTTATATCGGTGCCGGTTGTCCTCCCATTGAAACACCTGAAGGATGGTTGCTTATTTATCATAGCGTATATGATACTCCGGAAGGGTATGTCTATTCTGCCTGTGCCGCTTTATTGGATCTGAATGACCCTTCTATAGAACTGGCGCGATTGCCTTATCCTTTGTTTACTCCCGATACGGATTATGAGTTGCTGGGCATAGTAAACAGAGTTTGTTTCCCTACCGGTACTACTTTGTTTGGTGGCAGACTCTATATTTATTATGGGGCGGCAGACAAATGCATAGCCTGTATATCGGTAGTACTTCAAGAGTTAGTTAATGAATTAATATCCCATAAAAAATGAATAATATATTATGTATAACAACTTTTCCTCCCAGAGAATGTGGCATTGCTACATTTTCAGGCGATTTGATCCGGGCAATTCTGTACAAATTCGGAAATACTTATTCTATTAAAGTTTGTGCATTAGAATCGGATTCGGAAAAACATGTTTATTCTGATACGGTAAAATATAGGTTAAATACTTCAGACGCCAATGACTACACAGTCATTGGCACACAGATCAATCAGGATGCAGTTATAGATCTTGTCCTGATACAACATGAATTTGGCCTGTATAGTGAACATGAAGATGATTTCCTGCAGTTTGTGAAATCAATAACAAAGCCTGTAATAATCGTCTTTCATACTGTATTGTCTAATCCGGTCGCTTCCTTGAAAAAATATCTACTGGAACTGACAAATGCTTGTGCTGCAATTATAGTGATGACGCAGGTTTCCAAACGTATTTTGCTGGAGGATTATCAGATTGAAGAGGATAAAATAGATGTGATACCACATGGAACACACCTCGTTGCTCATCAGGATAAGAGACTGCTGAAAGATAAATATCGAGTCACAGGAAGAAGGATACTTTCAACCTTCGGCTTACTGAGTGCCGGAAAAAGCATTGAAACAACTTTAGAGGCCTTACCTGCCATTGTAAAAGAAAATCCGACAGTCTTGTTTGTCATTATCGGGAAGACACACCCGACTGTGTTTAAAGCAGAAGGAGAGAAATATCGGGAGATGCTGAAAGCCAAAGTTATGGAGCTGGGTATGACTGACCATGTCCGTTTTGTAAATTTCTATCTGGATTTATCCACTTTGCTAGAGTATCTACAGCTGACAGATGTATATCTGTTTACCTCCTGTGATCCTAATCAGGCGGTAAGCGGTACATTTGTTTATGCCTTAAGTTGCGGATGTCCTATTATAGCCACTCCGATTCCTCATGCATTAGAGTTGTTGAAGGATAATTCAGGTATCATCTTCGACTTTAAAAATTCCATCCAGTTGGCTGCGGCAACCAACCGGCTACTGTCGAATGAAAGTCTCCGGTCTAAAATGAGAATAACCGGTTTGCAGAAAACTGCTGCTACCGCTTGGGAGAATGTGGCAATAGCCTATGTCTTATTGATAAAGAGTGTATTGAAAGATAATGACGAACTGCTTTATTCGTTACCTCCGATAAATGTAAGACATATTAAAAGAATGAGCCGGAACTTTGCTATGATCCAGTTCTCTAAAGGCAATCGTCCGGATATTAAAACCGGTTATACGTTGGATGATAATGCCCGGGCATTAATGGCACTTTGTCAGGTCTATGTAGAAATAAGGGATGTCTCCTGCGAAAAGTATATCAGGAGCTATCTGAATTTCATAAAGTATTGTTTGCAACCGGATGGTTCCTTCTTTAATTATGTGGATAAGGAACTGGCTTTTACAAAGCAAAATCAGGAAGTGGGTTTGGAGGATAGTAATGGGAGAGCAATTTGTGCTTTGGGGTATTTTATTTTTCATGGCGATAAATATCCTGATCAATGGACTGCCGAAGCAATCCAGATTTTCAGAAGATCACTTCGGGTGCTTTCTGGTTTTCAGTCTCCGCGTAGTATTGCTTTTGCATTGAAAGGACTTTGCTATTATAACCGACGGTATTCTTGCCCGGAGATTGCCTCATTAATCAATTTGCTGGCTGATAAATTGGTCGGATTTTATAAACAAAGTACAGATGGTGCGTGGTTGTGGTTTGAATCCTACTTGACATATGATAACTGTGTGTTGCCGGAAGCACTACTTTTCGCTTACCAGGCTACCGGAAATGAAAAATATAAAACGATAGCTAAAGAGTCATTCGATTTTCTACTGAAGAACATCTTTGTAGAAGATCGCATCAAAGTGGTTTCCAACCGGGGGTGGCTGCACAAAAAGAAAAAAGGACTGATTTATGGGGAACAACCGATTGACGTGGCAAGTACTGTTATGACATTGGTTACATTTTATAATGTATTTAAGGATAACGATTATTTATTGAAACAGACACAGGCTTTCAACTGGTTTTTAGGTAATAATCATCTTCATCAGATACTTTATAATCCGGCCACAGGAGGTTGTTATGATGGGTTGGAAGAAGATAATATCAATTTGAATCAGGGAGCTGAATCGACAGTTTGCTATTTAATGGCAAGACTTTCTATGCTAAATAATATAAGTTCGAATTTGAGTGTCCCCAAAGGCGATTTCCAGTAAAAATCGGTTGATCGAATTTCATATGATTGAAATTACCTATCTTTGTGGTCAAAGAAAGGTAATCAATGACTCAAAAATATCCATCTGCTTTATTGGAAAATGCAGTAAACGAGTTGGCTTCGCTTCCCGGAGTGGGAAGGAAGACGGCTTTGCGGTTAGCTTTATATATGCTTCGCCGGGATGAAGGCTATACGGAAAACTTTGCGTCCGCCTTACTGGCTTTGCGGAGAGATGTAAAGTATTGTACAGTGTGTCACAATATTTGTGATGACGAAATGTGTTCCATCTGTGCCGATCCTCACCGGGATCATTCGACTGTCTGTGTAGTTGAAAATATCAAAGAAGTGATGGCAATTGAAAACACCGGACAGTTCCGGGGCGTTTATCATGTCCTGGGTGGTATTATTTCTCCTATGGACGGTATTGGCCCGGGTGATCTGCAAATAGACAGTCTGGTGCAGCGCGTAGCCAATGATGAAGTAAAAGAAATCGTACTTGCCCTCAGTACTACAATGGAAGGAGATACTACCAACTTTTTCATCTATCGTAAACTGTCGGCTTATGATGTAAAGATTACGGTCATTGCCCGTGGCGTTTCCATTGGTGACGAGATAGAATATGCAGACGAAATAACGTTGGGTCGTTCTATCGTGAACCGGACCAGTTTTAATGATTCGATAAAAATATAATCTGATTCTTATGTACGAAACCAAGATATCCATTATCATTGTAAACTATAACGTAAAGTATTTTTTGGAGCAATGCCTATACTCGGTCCGTGCTGCTGTTGCTGGTTTTGATGCGGAAGTATTTGTCGTGGATAACAACTCTACGGATGGTTCTGTCGATTATCTCCGCCCCAGGTTCCCGGAAGTGACTTTTATAGAGAACAAGGATAATCCGGGATTTGCCAAGGCTAATAACCAAGCAATCCGTCAATGCAATGGAGAGTACGTGTTATTGCTTAATCCCGATACTGTGATAGGTGAGGAGAGTCTCCGGACTCTTTGTTTCTTTATGGATGAACATCCGAAAGCAGGCGGAATAGGGGTGAAGATGTTGGATGGGCATGGCGCATTCCTGCCTGAGAGTAAGCGTAGTTTCCCTTCTCCCTGGGTTTCGTTCTGTAAAATATTCGGATTATCGAAGTTGTTTCCTAAATCGCGTATATTCTCAAGATATAGTTTGGCTTATCTGGACAAGGAGAAACAACATAAGGTAGACGTGCTGGCCGGTGCGTTTATGCTGCTTCGACACGATGCGTTAGACAAGGTCGGATTGTTAGACGAAGCCTTCTTTATGTATGGTGAAGATATCGATCTGTCGTACCGGATGGTATTAGGTGGTTATAAGAATTATTATATTCCGGAACGTATCCTTCATTACAAAGGAGAAAGTACGAAGCATGGCGATATGAAATATGTGAAGGCCTTTTATGGTGCCATGTTGATCTTTTTTCGGAAATATTATCCTCATTCCGGTTGGCTGATGGGTTTTTTTATAAAACTGGCCATTTTATTGCGTGCTTCATTGGCTGCTTGCTCACGTCTGTTGGGAGTCAAGCAAAAGTCCAGGAGTAAGCATAAACGTTTACTGGTACTTTGTCGTGAGGACAATTTTGAGGCTATCAAGGCTGCTTGTGTGAAACGTATGCCCGAACTGGAACATATAAATCTTTGGGATCTGGATGAAGAACGTGTCATGGATGCCATTTGCCGTCGTAATCAGATGAAGGAATTTACTGATTATGCCATTTGCTATCCGGATGCCCGTTTTGAACAGATGCTTTTGTTAATGGATTCGATGGTCAGTAAGAAAGTTACTTATCATATTTATTGTAAGGAAAGCGGACAATTAATATCACCGGGGAAATAATATGGCACAACTGGAAAACGAAATAATCCGTCTCCGTGCTTTGGAGCCAGAAGATCTGGAACCTCTGTATCGTTGGGAAAATAATCCGGACTTATGGAGCCTGGGGAACACTATGTCTCCTTATTCCCGTTATATATTGAAGGAGTATATCCGGGAATCGCACCGGGATATATTCGACTTGAAGCAATTGCGTCTGATGATCGAACTTCGTTCAACAGGTGCGACCGTCGGTACTGTCGACGTGTATGATTTCGAACCGCATCATCGCCGTGCCGGTATCGGTATTTTACTGGATCCTCTTTATCAAGGAAATGGATTGGCAACTGAAGCAATGAATATTCTGATGGAATATGCATTTTCTTTTTTGAAATTGCATCAGTTATATGTGCATATTCCTGTAGGCAACGAAGCCAGCAAAGCACTCTTTACTCGTTGCGGGTTCATTGTTACGGGTGTTATGACAGATTGGATTCAGACAGAAAATGGATATTCTGATGTTCTGATGATGCAAAAAGTGAATGTCTCTACTGTGTAATAAATCAGTTCAAATAAGGATCTTTCGGATATTTGGTCCATGCTTCATAGTTACTGCCCAACTGTTCGAGAGAGTTTTTCCAGAAGCTTTCTCCATCGGCAAGTAAGATATTTTCTTTGGTAGCATGACTGACTACCCATGAGTTTTTATTGATCTCGCTGCCTAACTGTCCTTTCGTCCATCCTGAATAGCCCAGGAAGAATTTAACTTTCCCTTCAATAGAATGGCCTTTCAACATGTAACGTTTCAAGGCTTCAAAGTCACCATCGAAATAAAGATGGTCTTTTATCTTCACCGAATCAGGCACGATTAAATCTCCTAAAGAATGAATAAAGAACAGTCGGTTGGCACTTACAGGGCCACCCAGGTAGATTGGTATTTCCGGATACTCTTCAAGTTCCGGAAAAAAGGTATTTACTATTAAATCGGTTTTCTTATTTAATACAAATCCCATGGAACCTTCTGTGTTGTGTTCTACAAGTAAAACGACAGAGCGTTGAAAGTAGGCATCTTGCAAGAAAGGTTCGGACATGAGGATACTTCCTTGTGCAGGAAGGACATTATTATGTGTTATTTTAAATATATTATTATATGATGCCATAGTGAAGATTGCTTACTGTGTTAGACAGGGACAATATATGGCTTTTGATGTTAAGAAGCAAACGAAAACCCCGGCATTTGAGTTAATAAGTGTAAAATAAATGCCGGGGTTGTGTTAATTATAGGGTATGATTTTCTTTGAATAGCTTTAAACGCTCTTCCAGAAGGTCATATTGGTGTGGTTTGATGAATGAAGTGCAGGCGCGCAGACCTTCCTGGTTGCTGCCGGTCGTGCTTAAAGAGATGGCACTTACTCCGTAATAGATCAGTTCTTCCATCAACTTTCCGCCGGTCATTCCGGGATAAGCGATCGTAAAATAGAAGCCGTCGGCAATTGGTTCGTCCAGGTCATGATCGTAAACGATCGTGAAGCCGTAGTCGGTAAAGATCTTCTTCAGTCTTTCAGCACGGCGTCCGTATTCTTTTACTTCCGAGATAAAATCGAACTGGCCGTCGGAGGCTGCTTTGAACATGGCTGCCAATGCGACCTGTGCCGAATGGCTCGTTCCTGATGACAGGGCGTACAGTACACGGTGGATGTAAACAGTACCGAAAGTGCCGCTGCCATAACGCTTCGTCAGTCCCGGATAAGCACGGTGGTAAAGTTTGTTGGAGATAGCAGTTACACCGATACGTTGTCCGGCATAGCTGAATGCTTTCGAACCGGATATCTGTAAGATGTAATTATCCGTATAATGCGCAACGCTTGCCTGATAAGGAGCTTCGAAAGGTTTGCCAAGTTCTTTGCGGAAATCCATAGCGAAGTAGGCGAGGTCTTCGATCACGATCGTATCATATTTGTTTGCCATCTCTCCGATGATCTTCAGTTCTTCGTCTGTCAGGCAGAACCAGGCAGGGTTGTTCGGGTTCGAATAGATCATGGCTGCGATATTGCCTTTTGAAAGGTGTTCTTCCAAGATGGCACGCAGTTTCTCTCCGCGATATTCATAGACGTCGAATGATTCGTATTTATATCCTATCACGACGATCTGTTGTTTCTGAACCGGAAATCCGGGATCGATGAAGAGGATGGTGTCTTTTCCTTCCGTGCATTGTCCGCTGGTAAGGAAAGAGGCGAATGTCCCTTGCATGGAACCGGTAACCGGAACACAGCATTCGGGTGCTATATCTATATTAATAAATGCCTTGATGAATCTGGATGCTTCTGCTTTTACTTCCGGCGTACCGTTGATATTCGGATAGATGGAGGCGATGCCGCTCTTTAGTGCGTTTATTTCCGCATCGACACCGACTTGCGCCGCTTTCAGTCCGGGAACGCCCATTTCCATATGTATGAACTCGGTTTTTGTTTCCTGTTCCAATTGTGTGGATATGGCAACAACTTCACGGATTGTAGCTTTCCCGAAATCCGGTAATCCGTAGCCATCTATTATTCGTCTGGCAGTCTGATAATCTACTGGAGTATTCTTCATGTCTGTTATAGTTTATATGGGGGACAAAAGTAAAAAAATAATCGATCCAATGTGAAATATTTGTATGAAACTGTTGTGTAATTAAAAATATTATCTACCTTTGCACCGCAATCGAGAGAGATGCAGTATAAAAACATTGGTTCGGTAGTTCAGCTGGTTAGAATACATGCCTGTCACGCATGGGGTCGCGGGTTCGAGTCCCGTCCGTACCGCGGAAAGCCTAAGTCAATAGGCGCCAAAAAAGAGACAAGTCCTTCATATTCAGTGAATATGAGGGACTTTTTTTATTTATGTTGTCTTAGGAAAAAGCCAAAATAAAGCCAAAAAAAGACATTTAGTGTGTCCCATTTCATACCCCAAACCAAAAAGGGACACAGGGGGTACGAGAAATCAAAGAAAAAGGGGTACGAATTGTCCAAAATTGGCAGTGTGTTGTCGGGAATTGGCAGTCTGCATAAAACTCATTAACAGATAGTTTACTTTAATTTTGTAACATTAAAAAATGAGTTTATGAAAAGTACATTTAAAGTTCTTTTCTTTTTGAAAAGAGACAAGCAAAAATCCGATGGCAGTGTTCCTATCATGTGCCGGATTACAATCGACGGACAAATAAGCCGTTTCAGTACCAAATTAAATGTGCATCCTAAATCATGGGATGTAAAGTCGTCAATGGCTCTGGGCAGAACAAAAGAAGCTGTCGAGATAAATACCTTTCTGGAAACAATTAAAACAGGCTTATACAACGTTTACCATGATTTACTCACCAAAGAGAACAATGTTAATCCTGATCGGGTTAAAAATATCTTTCTTGGTCTTGAAATTAAAAACCAAACCGTACTCGAATTATTCCAACGGCATGTTGATGATATCGCTAAATTGGTTGGTATAAGCAGGGCAAAAGGTACACTTCAAAAATATGACGTAGCCCGTAGGCACATGGCTAATTTTATTAAAGAGTATTATAATGTTGCTGATATTTCTTTGAAAGAGGTAAATCACTCCTTTTTGAGAAATTTTGAAGTGTACCTAATGACAAGCTGCAAATGTAAGGAAAATACTACTGCTAAATTCTTACAGCGATTCCGCACTATTATTCTTTTCGCCAAAAATAACGGTTGGATTCACATTGATCCTTTTGCCAACTATAAAATAAAGTTTAAGAAAGTCGATAGAGGCTATTTAATGCAAGAACAAATAGACGAAATCATGAAGAAACAATTCTCTTCTGAACGTTTGGAGCGAGTAAGAGATATCTTTATTTTTAGCTGTTATACCGGACTTTCCTATATAGACGTAAAAGGATTGGATGAAAGTAATATCCGCATTTCATTTGATAATAATTTGTGGATAATGGGGAAACGTGAAAAGACAGGTACAAGCTACAATATTCCATTACTCGACATTCCAAAGCAAATTATTGAGAAGTATAAAGGGACGATGCCCAATAAGAAAGTTCTCCCTGTTCCAAGCAATCAAAAAGTGAATGAATATCTCAAAGAAATCGGAGCTGTTTGCGGTATTGACAAAGATTTAACATTTCATCTTGCAAGACACACTTTCGCCACTCTTACGCTTACAAAAGGAGTTTCCATTGAAAGTGTATCAAAAATGTTAGGTCATACAAACATAAAAACTACCCAAATTTATGCAAGAATTACCGATGTTAAGGTAAGCAACGATATGGCTTCTTTTGCTGAAAAACTTGAAGAAAGGCGAATCAAATCTAAATCTAATTTAGATAAACTTTTTGAATGCCTTTCATTGCATGAAAAAATGGCTTTATTTAATCTTCCCGGCACTCTGTCTGATGATCCCGAAAGATTAAAGCGTATATCTGTCATGTGGCATAGCCTTTCAGAAGAAGAAAAATTATCTCTCTGGTCTAATACTTTTGAAAATGAAGGCAATCTCACTTTTAAATCGGAAAAAGCCAATACTCAATTAGCTGTTTAACCCACTAATTTTTAATAGTAATGAAAAAAAATGAATATTCAACAGTAATAGCTCTGTTCGACGAGTATAATAAGAATGTATATAAGGTTAAAGCCTTATCTACCTACCTGAAATATGAAGCGGTGAGAAACTATATCGCTGATTACATTAAACAACGATATGGGAAAGTTGATTACTTGCTGTCCGAAATCGACGTCAATTTCATAATAGGTTTTGAAAATTACCTGATGAAGTTTCGCAAATATAACGTAAACACAGCCGCCAAGAAAATAGAATTATTCCGTCGTATTGTAAATATAGCCTGTGAAAAACAGGCTATATCCAACAACCCTTTTAGCCATTACCGGATTAAAAGGCAAGAGGTAGTTCGTGCCTTCCTTTCGGAAAAGGAGTTACAGTCTATTTTGAGCAAAAAGTTTTCGACTAAAAGACTTGAACAAGTAAGGGATGTATTTATCTTTTCCTGTTTTACAGGTCTGAATTATTCAGACTTATCAATGCTAACAACCGAAAATTTTGAAACAGATAAAGACGGTAATCCTATTATCAAAATTATGCGGAGCATGACATATACACCTGTTATAATCCCTTTGCTTTCAGTTCCGCAGAAAATTTTGAATAAGTACAGTCAAAATTTACCGATAGCAAGTAATCAAAAGATGAATGATTATTTGAAAGAAATCGGTGATATTTGCGGTATTGGTAAAAATCTCACTTTCAGGGTTGCAAGAAACACATTTGCGACTACTATTACCTATATGAATGGGGTACCCATTGAAACAATATCCCGAATGTTAGGACATACCAATATAAATACAACCCAAACATTGGTACGAATGGATAACGGAAAGATTGGGCGGGATATGTTGAAATTATCAGAACACCTTACAGGTATGGATACTGCATTAAACCTCTAAAAATATTTATCATGGAATTACAAATTATTCAAAGCAAGATTTATGAAATCCGAGGTATGCGAGTTATGTTGGATTACGATTTGGCTGAATTATATCAGGTTGAAACCAAAAATCTGAAACGTTCTGTTCGTCGGAACATAGACCGTTTTCCTCCGGATTTTATGATTGAACTCTCAAAGGAAGAGTACGATTTTTTAAGGTGCAATTTTGGCACCTTAGAAAATCAAGGACAAGGGCAACACGTAAAATACTTACCTTTTGCATTTACTGAACAGGGTATAGCCCAACTGTCAAGCGTTCTTAACAGCACGTTGGCCATTCAGGTTAATATATCTATTATCAGAGCTTTTGTCGCTTTACGACAATATGCACTGGGTTATGCGGAATTAAATCGTAAATTGGAGGAATTTATGGTGGAAACAAATATGCAGTTTAGTGATATTTACCAAGCTCTTACCGAACTTGCATCACAAAAGGAACTGGAAAATAAACCCCGTAAGCGTATTGGTTATAATGTTCAACAGGATGAAGAATAATATATTATGGAACGAGGATATATAAATATTAAAGAAAATAGTGAAAATCAACTGATTGTTGAAGCAAAACTTGTAAATTGCACCCTGTGGGTAACGAAACATCAAATTGCCGACTTATTTAATGTATTTGTCAATACGATTGGTAACAATCTACGGAGTATATTCAAATCCGGCTTGCTCCGTGAAGAAGATGTTACCCGAATACATAAATTTGAGAGCAACGGGCACCCATGCGAAACGGTACTGTATAATCTGGAAGCACTGATATTTGTCAGCTACCGTGTAGCATCTTTTGAAGCAAAAGCATTTCGGGAATGGGTAATGAAAGCATTAACCGAATATACCCGGACTGATAATAAAAAATCAACAGAAGTTCTGATAGTATATAACCTACACTCAAAACTTCCGGCTATTTCGATGAATTAATAAACGTTTAATACATTTAGATATGAAACACGTATTTTATTTACTTATCGCTGTTTTTATGGTTTCCTGCGGTTCAAACTCATCAACGAGTAATTACGAAAAAACCATTACTGATAACCTGTTAAAAGGGAGCGACACAAAAGAAAATCTCAACTTCAAAATTATTGAGATTAGCGAAACCGGCAACGTTACGGTTGCCGACAGTATCGCCTATCTTACTGATGAATTTCAGAAAAATAATCAACCTAACATCAGTAAGATTGAGCTGGCTAAAAAAATGAGTGAAGATCTACTGGCAAGAGAAAAAAATCAAGCTAAAATTGATAAATACAATGCTGATATTGCACGGATGAGCAATACTATTGATTCTCTAAAAAATCTTACTCCGGATAATCTTAACGGATATGACAGTAAGAATCCGAATGATGTTCTTGCCGTAATTGTTAGATGCAAATACTCAATCGCTCCGGGTGGAACAGCCGTTGAAGAAACATTTGATTTCTACTTATCTCCTGACGGCAGCAAATGCTACGGAAAAACCAGAGCAAAATAAAAATACATATCACAATCCAAATGGAGCCTGTATCGTAAAAATCGGTACAGGCTTTTTTTGTATATAGCTTTCCTTTCTGTGAGGAAAGTTCTGCGTTTTATTATGATAAACGCAAAGCAGACAACCAAATTTCCTTTTTTCTGTACTTCCCTCGGTATAATTTCTTCCTCATTTAGTTATGACCATAAAAAAGGAGGGGTTCGGAGTGAACGAGTATCAGGCGCGAATTTATTTCATGTTTATTGGCTGCACAAGATCAGACGTGTTTTTAAAAAAATCTTCCTCGATTCAAAATCTCTTTTGTAATAGATTTTAAGAAATTATCCGGGCAATAATTATAGCCTCTTTTCTTAAAGAAATGTATCTGCACCCCAATCAGGTACAGGAAAGCGAGTGTATTTTTTTGAAAAATCTTGATGCTGCCAAAAAGCACTGCGTGAGTAAGGCACCTGAAACTCGATCACACCTCACCCTCTCCATACTGGCATAAAAAAAAAGTCAGAAATTATGAGAAGTACAGAAAAAAATAGGAAACAACGACCGACAGCCTACCATCCAATTAGCATAAAATTGGTTTTAAAAATCGTTTTGGCGGTTTTGGGCTTCTGTGTGTGGGGAACAGGGTTTATTTGGGCTTTAGTGGGCTTGTATCTCTTTCTTCCTGTTATACGGGGTATCCTCTCCTTTTTCGTGGGTATGGGTGCTATAATCCTCTTTATTCTCGCAATGCTGACCTTTTTATAATCCCTTAAAATTTAGAGTTATGAGCAAAGTATTTTTATTAGGAGCAAACAAGGAAATTGACAAGGCTATACAGGTTGTTCAAGTCAATCAGGTTATCCAAATGGAGGGTTATAGCTATGACAGATATGTAGTCTATGACATCGTTAAAAATAACTGGGGTATCACTTACAAGCTGATTAACCTACGGAAAAAAGTTTTTCAGACAGCAGACATAATCAGACCATTAAGCGAAAAATTCGGTATCGGTTATTATTACGACAGCGAAAATCCTGAATTTATGGATGGTTTTGAAGTGGCGTTACTTCTTCAGGAAGCGAAAGACATAGTTAAAGCGGAAACAGACGAAGCCGAAAAAGAGAAGATAAGAGTAGAAGAAGTTAAGGTAATAGGGCGTAAACGTTTTGCCGAGATATTTCCCGAAGATGCGCAAGCGGTAATCGTGGCACGTCTGAAACAAAACGAAAGCGATAGTCAAACCGACTATTACGGAAGTAGCACACAACGCACCGTCATTTTAGGCTTTTCCAAACATAAAAGGGATATTTTTTCCGAAATGCGTAAATACGCATCAAACTTCGAGGAAACCGCCTATTTAGCCGAGTTTAACGAGGATTACGAAAATAGGGAAAAATACTCTATGGGTGCAGGGTATTATTTAGGAGAATATAGGCATAGCGGTTGGATAATTAAAAAAGTGCCAGTATATAACCGTGAACGCACTATTGAAGATTTTGCATACACAGCAGGAAGCGAAGATAATATACATATCAGTAAGTCCAACACAACGCCACCAACCAACCAGACAGGGGAAAGTAAATGCGGTTGTACAATGGTTGAGTATTCAGCCAAAGCAGTAGCGGTATTCGGGGAAACCAAAGCAATTAAAGACGAACTAAGAGCAATGGGAGGACGCTTCAACAGTCGATTAACCTTTAATGGGAAAAAAATTAAAGGATGGATTTTCCCGAAATCACAAGAGCAAAGGTTAGCCTATTATTTCGGATTGGATTAAACAATGTAGAACACAGGGCAGAGCCTATCTGCCCTACTAAAAACAATCACCATGAGAGTAGATATAGATATGAAATTCATCCACAGGTATAATAAAAACCTATCCTGTATAATTCTCGCAGAAACTGCAAAAGGGTGGAAAGTCAGCCAAACGGAAACCTTTGCCAACCCAAGAAAGAAGCCAAAAGTAACCGTCCAATTCTATCATGCAATTTGGTTTGATGACCAAAAAGGAGAATGGGACGCAGTAAATAATTAACAATCAAAAAACAATATATCATGTATTACGGATTAAAGAACCCCAATAGAAAACAAGAGTTCATTAATAGAATGAACCAACAAATTAAAGTAAATGAGAACCTTATAAAAGGTTTGGAAACGTGTGAGCCGTTTATCAGAGCCTTTAATGGCAAGGTAGCCAATTCAAAGCTAATTAAAGCCATATACACCGCAGAGAACCCGAACAACCTTTCTTACAGCATCACCGAAAAAAGAGGATGTAAAGGCATTGCAATCGGTATATCTGACAATAATCACAGAATGTATGCAAGTGTGGAGGGCAAAACATGGAATTATCTGACATCATACAACTGCGTTTTTCTCCTGCCAACAACCAAGCCTGATGAAAATTCACAAGACAGGATAAATGCGGATGAAGCAATCAAGCAAATTGAAATAGAAAAAGAATACCTCACAATTCTAATACAAGAATGTAAAGCCGATTTACAGATGTATGATGAAGAAATAACCGCATGGGAAGAACTTGAAAGGCAGATTGAAGCCTATGAACAAAAGTTCTCACCCAATCTGCGAGGAACTATAACAATGAGTGCAAGATAAAAGAAGTCAAACACGGGGCAGTAACCCTGCCCCACAAAATAACAGTCATGAAATACAGAGAATTGTCAGCATACGAAAAATTGCAAAAGATACAGGACATCAATTTTTGCAGGGCAGAACGCCACAATGTAGCTATATATCTGAACGCATTAAGACGTAACGACAGGGCGATAATAGAGGAATACGAGAGTTTTGGAAATACCCCTCGCCAGTTATTAATGAATAAACGAGAGTACGAAAGACATTTAGTATTTGGCTTCATTAAAAAGGAATTTAACGAATACGGTTGGTTGGAAAGACCTGATTTTTTGGAACGTGAAGAAATACAATTCCCACATCGGGACGGTTGGGCGGTATCTAACCATATCACACTGGGTAAAGGCTTAAACGGAAAATGGACTTATGGAATGAGTTACTCTCACAGTACAGGCGGATCAGGCTATGGGCTTAATGTATGGGGTAAAATATTCGACAATAGAAAAGACTGCCTGAAAGCAGCATTAAATGAAATGCTTACAGGACTTGAAAAAGACAGCAGTAAGACCGACCGATATGCAATCAATGTATTAAAACAAGCGAAAGCCTTATTTGACGAGATTACAGGGCGTAAACCTGTACAATTAGAATTATCATTCTTTTAATAAATCCAATCAATATGAAACCGAATAAAATAGCAATTATGTATAAGGGAGTTGTACATTTCCTGAACAGGGTAACAGGCGAAAGCAAGCATTATCAAATAGCTTTTGAAACTGACCGTTGGAGCATCCGTTTTTATCTGTTACAGAACGGTCAAATCCGAATAATCATAAATAAGTCTATCAAAAAGAGCGAAACGGAATATCATACGCATTTCTGCTATGACTGTTATTGCACACTTGATAAGAATGGTTTATTTCTCGATGACGTTCACGATCCTGCCACTTGCCGAAAGATAACCAACCCTACTAAATGGTTTACCATTGAACCCATGTTAAGGGATATTCACAACCAGTTAAAAGAAGAACTGGAAGCCTTGCACCCTTTCGACCTGATACACGATATAAGAGATTTAGAACACTTCATATACAGGAAAATGGAAGAATACGGAAAGGTAGAATTTACCGTAAACAACTCCCTACGTTTCGGTATCGGTGAAAATGCCTATACCACAAGCGAAGAAGCATTGAAAGCCAAAGAAAAAGAACCTGTTGTTTTGCTAAATCTATTCAATGGCAATCATATAATATCTAAAGACACTATCATCTTTTTCCTGTACTGGCTTTTGGACAGGGATAAAGAATTAAGTGTATCAGACGGACAAAAATTGAAAACGGTTGTCAGATCATTTGAGGAAAGTCCCAAAAAGCCGAATGAATGGTCTTTGCAAACTCTTAATACGTGGTGGCAATGGCTTAGTTTTGATGAATTTGAAGATATTACAGGTATAGAGCAGGACAGAGACGGCAATAATGAAATAGATGCAAAATTCCTTGATGATGCCAACCAATTTTGGCAAAATAAAACCTTTCAAGAAAAAATCAAAATTTATCAATCCAATTCACACTTACATGAGATTGTAAAAGAAAGGATTGAAGCATATGAATAACCAAAGGGCGGAGTAATCCGCCCATAATCTCAAAAAGCATGAAATTGAAAGTAAATAAAACAAATAAGACCTGCACAATTAGCGGACTAACTTCAACCGAAGTTGATGTAATATTGGGAATCGTAGATACTGCTAACAGGCGATGTTTCCGAGAACAAGAAGATAGCGGAGAATGGTATAGCAACGATGATTTTGTACTATCACTTACCGATGAACAACGACAAGCGTTGTCAAAAATCGGAGAAGAAATACAGCAAATTTATAACAGTTAATTATCAATATCATGGCACAGGAAAAAATAGACGATTGGATGCAAGATGCCAAAGACCTTGCAAAAGCGGAACGGGAACTCAAAATAGAACATTGGGTATATATAACCTTTGAAGTAAGGGACGAGGACAGAAACCGTGAAATACTACATATAATCGACATCCCTCGTGCCATGTTAGACCGTTGGCGGTGGGTTATTGAGTGGCGCAGGGCAAAATTGGTATGTAAATACCCCCGTAAGAAAATTTGGGTATATCACTGTGCATACGACAAGCGGACGGGATTGCAAACAGGTTTTGACTTCCTTTTAGGCAAAGTAGCTTCGGCAAAAGCGCAGATAACTAAGGTAGAAAGGGCAATCGCCAAATATATCGACTATATGACACACAATGACCTGTTTTTCAATCTTGAAACGGATGAAAAGTTACTCAAAGCCAAAGCCAAATTGGAACAGAAAAAGAAAAATTATAATGAAGCGTATGCCATTTTACAGGCAGAAGTCATCAAGCATAAACAGAACAGCACCATGTATAAATTATTTATTGGATTCAAAAAGTTGGGCGAGTTCAGCTCTATAATGGAAGCCAAGAAATACGCAGATAATAGCGGACTATCAGGTACTTTTAACCTGATTGGAGACAAGTATCAAGATAATTGGTATGTTTCCTCAATGCAAGTACAAACCTCTAAATAACAAAGAATATGACAACAATAAAAGACATAGATGGAAACATAATTGAAGTAACAGATTTGAACGCCGCCATTGACGAATGTAAGCGTTGTAAAGACAGTCCGTATAAAATGGAAAGCGGACACACCGTAGGCGAAAATTATGCCTATATGTTGGAACAACTGCTCCCGCTTCAACAACAAAGCCGTCGTTCACGTTGGTTGGAAGGTACAGAAATGCGCTACAATCAGGGCAAGCGTTTTACAAAAATGGATATTGCCTATGAAATCGGTCGGCACGAACCGTATCACCCTGCCTCTCTCTATTGGGATAGCCTGCGTCGAGAGGAACTTGTAGCGTTCTTCAATGAAATGTTCGGTACAGATATTCGTTGAATTTTCCTCTTTATACACGAAAAAATCCCGACGGAACACCGTCGGGATAGCTATTATATCACTAAATATTTTTTAGATTATCCTAATACAGTGAGTATTAAAATCTTTTAGTTAAATTCACGCCGTAATAAAAGTTATACAATATGTCAGAATCAATTAAAACCAACAATATACCAGAACAATGGGTTGCTTATTTCAGCCACATCGAAGATCATCCCGCTAACGTCCTGATGAACCTCGCGCTGGTAGACTTAGCCCCAATAGATAACCTCAAAGAGTTGCTGCTATTTACTATTCAGATGCTCTCCGCAGATGAAAACGGATTATTCACGGCAGAAGAAGAATCCGAGGTACTACACAGCATCCAAGAAGAAATCATCGAGGCTACCGAAAAGAAAAATGTCATCGTCGCAGGAATCGTTAAGTCAAACGGTCTGATGAATATGTACCTTTATGTAAAACACGGAAAAGAATGCGAGGAACTCTTAAAGTCCGTCATGAATGTACATCCCGAATACTCGTACAACATTGAAGTGCAGAAAGACAAGGATTGGAATACCTACTTCGACTTGTTGTACCCATCCAAATACGAACTGCAAACCATAGAAAACCAGTCGGTCTTATTCCAACTGGATCAGGACGGCGACGACTTCAGCAAAGAAAGGGAAGTGGATCACTTTATCTATTTCCCGACCGAAGAAGGGCGAGAGCAGTTTATTCGGGAAGTCGAAACGCTCGGATATAAAGTGGCGCTAAAAGAAACCGTAGATCATGGCGATTCCTATCATTTCGCATTGCAAATCTCCCGGCTAAACAATGTCATGCCCTCAGAGATTAACGAATATACATGGGAGTTAGTAACATTGGGTAATGACTACGGTGCCAAATACGACGGTTGGGGATGCTGCCCACAAAACAGCAGATAAAATATAGCTGATATAAAATAAACAGACGCGCGGTTTCCGCCCGTTACTATTCTTATGAGATCTGCAAATTATTTGAGAGAAAATATACAAATAATTTGCAGATCAAATGACATTATTTAATTTTTAGCAAGTTTCAATATCCTAATTGCCCCTCTTATAACAATAAGGAATACAATACTACCGATAATAAGGTCGGGTATCTGATTATTCAACTGCCATACTAAGAATCCGGCAAGAATTACCCCTGCATTTATTATTACATCGTTGGATGAAAAGATGATACTTGCCTGAATATGGGCATCTTTGCTCTTCGTCCTTTGAAGTAAAAGCAAACATATAACATTAGCAATCAAAGCAAGTACGGATATACCTATCATTGTTTGAAAAACAGGCATTTCCTCTGTACCTGTAAACCGTCTGATTACCTCTATAAAACCAACGGCAGCCAAAAGTATCTGGAAATATCCGCAAATCATAGCAACACGCTTCTTACGGCTTACGGCTGCACCGACTGCAAACAAACTTAATCCATAAACAAAAGCATCAGCAAGCATATCAAGGCTATCAGCAACCAATCCCATAGATTTGGATATAATACCCGTTGACATTTCAATCAGGAAAAAGCCGAAGTTAATAGCCAGTACAATCCAAAGGACTTTACGCTGTTTGCTATTTTCCTCTGCCTGGACTTCTCCTGTTACTTCTTTACTTTCAATAAAGCGTGAACCGAGATTCAAGGTAGCAAGCTGCTTTTCGATTTCCTGATAGTCGCCTGTATGGTAAACAGTAAATATCCTGCCTTTCAGGTCAAATTCCTGCTTTGCAACACCCTCTATATTTTGGAGTTTCATCCGAATGAGGTTTTCCTCACTCGGACAATCCATTTGTTCAATTTTAAAAATTGATTTATTCATTTTACAATTTAATTATAATCCCGGTATTCAGGATGAAACCGTCCAACGGTGCATAAATGTCCCGAAATTCAGGATTAGTCATCGAACCCGTATGAATGGTATCAAACCTTGTCTGCCGTCTGTCGGTAAAGTTCTCAAAGTTAGCATATATTGAGAACTTTTCCCAAATTCGTTGCATCATTAATCCGAAGACAAGGTAATCCTTACCTGTTTTACCGTCATTCAAATTTTGTTTTCCGGTATAATAAGCTTCCAATCCGATTTTCCATTTATCTTCCACCTCATACATTAAAACAGAATTGATTTTATGTTTCGGGGTTAAGGTTTTTTGGTAGCTTCTGCCGTCTTCCTTTACATCAGCATCCGTATAGGTATATCCGAGAAATAAACCGAAATCCTTATACTTAATTTTCATATTGGTTTCAGCCCCTTTACTATCCACGTGACCGTTAATGTTATTAAACTGCCAACGATTATTTTCAGCAGCTTGCAGTTCAAGCGGATTTTTCAGGTAAGTATAAAAGAATAACTGGTTTATACTTAAAAATACTTGGTCGCCGAACAAACCCGTTTTATAAGTAAAATCCACATTTGCCCCATAACTCCTTTCCAGTTTGTTCCTGTTGTCATCTATCGGCAAGACATTCTGAAACTGGATGCGTTCGCTATCTTCCGAAAAAATGGTAGGTGCTTTATATCCGAACCCACCACCTACACGGGATGAAAATTTCTCCGTTATCTTGAAATGAGAAGATATACGGGGTAGAACTGCAAAACCGTAATCGTTAATATAATCGGTACGCAATCCGCTTTCAAGATTCATCCAGTCCGTTATTTTCGTATTGTTCTGTACAAATACGCCTACGGTAGTCATATTGTAATCACGTAAAGGAAAATCGGTCAGTTTTTCTTCGGTAAACTTATCCGTCCACACATTCGCACCCGCTACCCATTCCGTTTTTTCTTTTGTATGTATATAAGATACTTCTGAAAAAGACGATAACTGGTCGCCGTCAAATTTGAAATCGGGAATCTCAATCTTACGGCTGAAATAAGTAATGCTGTTCTTTACATTTAATCTGTTTTGTTTGTCGAAACGATGTTCAAATGTAAGTTGGCTTGAATGCCTTTGTGTCTTGTTTCTTTCAAAATAGGAATGTTCTTCGTTTCCCTTATCTTTTACATACTCCATATCACCACCCAGACGGTTTTCAATCATGGAGTTTATACCGAAATTAAAATCTGTGTTTTCAGACAGGTACAAGAATAGCTTAGGATTAAATACAAACCTGTCGAACTTTGGTATTGCCGTAAAGCCAACATCTGACGGATCATAAGCCCAGTTACGGTTATACGATGCAAAAACGGTAGTACCTACCTTGTTGAATTTCTGACCGAAAAAGCTGTTTACATCAAGCCCTTTACCTGTTGTCCCATTCAGGTGGATTGAGAAATCCCTTTCCTTTTCAGGCGTTTTCGATATAAGGTTTACCAGTCCCGCAATAGCACCGCCACCGTATAAAGTAGAAGAAGAACCTTTTATTATTTCAACCTGCTTTAAATCGAGCGGTGGTGTCTGTAATAAACCTAATCCGCTTGCTGCACCTGAAAATACGGGAAAACCGTCTTTTAGTATCTGTGTATATCTACCGTCCAAACCTTGAATGCGAATAGATGAATTACCCGATATGGCTGATGTTTGTTGTGTCATAATACCCGTGCTTTCATTCAGAAGCATACGTATATCTCCGGGTTTCATCACTCCTTTTTCGCCTAACTCTTCGGCATTTATAAATTCAATACGGGTAGGAATATCTTTAAAAGTACGTGTCCCCCTTGTTGAAGAAACAACTACTTCCTGCAATGTTTCTTCATCAGGCTCAACCCTGATAACGATAGGTTCATCCGAAGCCAACGGGAATGTAAATTCTTTTATGGTCTTTTCATATCCTACATAAGTAATTTCAAACCTCTGTTTACCGTCTGGAATATTGGAGAGTACCGCTAATCCTTCAGCATCAGAAGATGTTCCGTTCGTAGTATTTTGAAGTATAATATTAGCACCGATTAAAGGCTCTTTGTTATCACAGTCTATTAGTTTAACGTTAAGTGTATTTTGAGCGAAAATATTGGAAATGCTGAATACTAAGAATAGCATCAGTATAATTTTTGTTTTCATTTTATTTCTTGTTTTTAAATCTTCAACTATAAATGATATGAGGATTACGATATTACAAAGAATGTATTATCGTAAAAATTGCAGGGCATATTCACAACGACCTGTATAATAAAAATTAGTTTATGCTTTTGGCGGTTGCCAGATTGAAGATTTATAATCAGAGAGAGCGTTTTTTACTATATAATCTGATTTATAATCAGGTATAGAGCCTAAAATTATTATTATTGGATTATAAAAACGGGCTTCCGGAAATCCGGAACAGGTATTACAATGTAGAAAAGGGGAACAACAACTATCATCGGAACAGTCGTCACAACTATTGCCTATGTCATTGCTCGTTTCAACGGTATCTGTATATATAGCTAAACATTTATCCTCAAAACAACATGGCATTACTGATAACAGTAATACATATATGGATAATATGAGGGACAAATATTTCATGCTGCAAAGATAGCGATTATGTTTTGCAACTTAGTTGCAAGTTTCGTACTATTTTTACAGATTATCTACTGTTTAATTTACGATTCTATTTCGGCTATTGCTTTTTCAATTTCAGCAAAGGCTTCGCTCATTACTTCCTCTACCAGTCCGCCGATTTGTGCTGCCATAGCAACCGAATTCATGCGCGAAATACGGGTTATACCATCAGAAGTCTGATATATAGATATGCGACATGGAAGTAATGATGAATAAAGACGTTCCATATCATGCTCCAATATTCTGCCGGAATATTTGGGGTTGCACAATTCTATGACTTTTATCGGTAGCACTTCTTTCCCATTTTTGCGAAGCGTTTCCTGCATATCATGAATATGCTGTATTTTCCAGTTTCCGAGAGACTGGATTTTTTCGGATAGTTTATCGAAGGTTTCGTCATAACTGTAACGGCTTACGTTTTCTAAAAACATTGCGCTCTCAGGTTGTTCTGTTGATTTCATGATTCTTTTTTTATATTACTCTATGTTATTATTTAAACAATTTTCTTGCCAAAAAGGTTGCATAATACGTTTATTATCCGCTTTATTTTTACTATTTACATTGCATGAAGATACAAGCACCTTACATAATTTTATAAAGATTTTGATAGTCAATTTTTAACAGCTAAATATGCTAAAAGTCTGATTTTCTTTAAAAATGGATGTACATCATCATTAATTTAAAATAAAAAAGATTGATGAAAATCGAAGATTTTTAAAAGATCTGCAAATTATTCGTTTATTTTCTTCAGAATAATTTGCAGATCGTTCTAAATTACACTTTTTCCTTCCATTCAATAACGGCAAAGTTCCCGTCTGAAATCTCCTTCACTTTATTAATCCATTGCACTTCACTTAATGCTTTAGCTTTAAGGAATGGACTATTGGTTGAAGTCAGCAAAAGACTGGAATTAACCACCCACCATTTATTCTTAATTCTGGCACGTTGTAAGTCCTGTTGCAGTCTTTGTGCTTCAAACACAGGTGTTGTTTCCGGCAGGGTTACGATAACCACTTCCGTTTCCTTTTCGCTTCGCAAGCGAGGTAATAGGTTTTGAACCGCAGGGGTGATATTTCCCTGTGTCCGTTCTACTTCCTTATGATAACTTTGGGTTGAATCCAGCAGCAGCAACGTGTGTCCGGTTGGTGCAGTATCTATCACAACCACTTCATTATCCGCTTTGGCAACTATTTCGGCAAAGGAATTGAAAACGGCAATTTCCTGTGTGCATGGGGAACGCAGGTCTTCTTCGATATAACTTAAATCAGCATCACCCATTGTTTCCCTTGCTTTGTCAAGCACATTTTTCTGATAGGCAGCAAGCACCGCTTTTTCATCTATATGGCTTACTGTGATGCCGTCTATTTTCGTTTCGATATAAGCCAAATGGTTTGCAGGGTCAGTTGTAGTCAGATGCACTTTCACTCCTTTTTTAGCCAAACCACGAGCAATATTCCCGGCAATGGTAGTTTTGCCTACACCGCCTTTACCCATCGTGAAAATCACCCGTTTACCTGTTTTGTAGAGGTCTTCAATAACGCTGTCAATCGTATTGAAACTACGTTTCTCAATATCCGGACTTTCGTTCTTTATGGCTACATCCGCATTCAACATATTACGGATATTATCAATGCCTGTCATGTTATAAGAACGAAGCGGAACAATATAGGTGTTCAGTTTTAGCAAGGCTGCCGAACGGTTATTCAGCGCATTTTGCTGGTGTTCATAAATCTGTTTGGAAATACTATCGTCTGCATCGTAGTTTTCTAATACGCCATTTATGATTAAATGCTGTGTTTCGATACCTATATCCGACAACTCATTGGATGAACGTTCGACCTCTTTCAACGGGCTGTCTTCCGGTCGGCTGACAAGGAAGAGCGTTGTTTTAGACTTATCGGTTAGATTTTTTACCGCATGTTTATATACATCTTTGCGGTCTTCCAAACCTGATAATTGTCCTAAGCACGAAGCTCCGGTCGTATTTTCGTCAATAAAAGTATCCCACGCAGAAGGAAGTTGCAACATACGGAGTGTATGACCTGTTGGGGCTGTATCAAAAATGATATAATCATAGTTTTTGCTCTTATCTTCGTCAGTGATAAAATCAGAAAATTCATTGAACGCTGCGACCTCTACTGTGCATGAACCGGATAGTTGTTCTTCCATATTAGCAATTACACTTTCAGGTAATTTACCCCGATATGGAGCGATAACCGATTCCCTGTATTCGGCAGCCGCTTGTTCGGGGTCAAGGTTTACAACAGTCAAGCGGGGTACATCTTTAATGGGAGTACCTTTATTGTCTAACGGCATATCAAATACATCCTGTAAATTGGATGCCGGGTCGGTACTCAACAACAATACTTTTTTTCCACTATCTGCAAGACTTACAGCTGTAGCACAGGCGATAGATGTTTTGCCTACACCGCCTTTACCCGTGAAAAATATATACTGGGTAAGTTTTTCGTTTGAAGGATTATACTTTTTCATGTGGGTTATTTTTTTATTGTTAGTTCATCTTCTGAAATATCGAGCCATTCTGCAATCTGCTTATTTGATGGATACGCCTTTTTTATAGCAATTTCACCATCAACTGTGATTAGAGGAAATACGTCTGCTCCTTCTGCCATAAGGCAATCATTGACAACCTTCGTGGTTACATATACCTGAGGATGGTCTCGCAAGTTAAAACGTTCAACTATAATTCCTTTTTGTTTCAATGTTTCAACCACAACTGCTATACGCATCAACTCAGGGTCGATATTCACTCCGCACAATCCGGTAGGACAGCATAATGCAGGGTCATAAATTTTAATTGTTTTCATTTTTAATATTTTATTTGTTATTAATTCTATTTATTCAATGTTCGTAATGTAGCGAACTATTTGGTTAAAAAAATAGACGCTATCTGATTCAAAACAGCATCTATTCAATGCGTACAATTCTATCAATTACAGTAATCCATTGTTGCTGCATCACCAAAGTAACTGATTGCAGCAGTAGGGCAAAGAGGTTCGCAACCATGACAACCAGTTACACATCCATCAGGATATACAACTACTGGTTTCTCATTTTCTATCGCATAAACTCCTTTCTTGCATTTTTCAAAGCAAGCGGAACATCCTGTACATTTTTCCGAATCAATAATCGGATACCATGTGCTGCTCATAATGTGATGTTTTATAGATTCAGGGATTTCTTTATTTCTTCTTCACTCGGAACATACCCTTTCAACTTTACTTCTCCATCAACAACAACCGCAGGTAAAGACATAATGTTATACTTCATAATTTCAAGTATATTTTCTTCCTTCTTCAAATCGGCAGCAATGTTATTATCTGCCAACACTTTCCGGACAGATTCATAGGTTGTTTTACATTTGGCACAACCTGTACCTAATACAATAATCTCCATATTATTTATCTTATATTGTTATTTCTAATTAAATGCTTGTAATTATGTAGTAAATACCCACTATTATAAAAACGGCAGCGACAATCCATTTAAACCATTTCTGGAAGACACTCATCTTATTGTAGAATTTGCCTACGTTGCTAACACTGTATGCCAACAGCCATGCAATGATAATTACAGGCAACCCGGTAGCTATGGCAAATACAGGGGGAAGTAATAACCCTGACGGGCTGGCAATAGTCATCGGGATTAATCCACCAAAGTACAATACACCGCTATAAGGGCAAAAAGCCAATGCAAACAGCAAACCGAGCAGGAAAGCGTCGAGGTAGGTTTTCTTTCCTTTCTTGTTTTCTATTTTTGAGGTTAGCTTATTCATTCCCGGAACCTTTATTTTAATAATGTCCAACATGAATATCCCGATAATGACTAATGCTATCCCAAGCCACATTCCCCCAACATTCTGCAAAAGTTTAGCTACCTGAAACTGACTTGCTCCAAAATAGAAAATCAAACCAAGTGCCGTATAGGTAAACATTCTGCCGAGTGTATAGAATACGCCATTAAACATTACTCTTCGCTTATCGCCTATATCTTTACTAAGATAAGCGGTAGCTGTAATGTTGGTTGCCAATGGGCAAGGACTGATTGCAGTCATTAAGCCCAAAAGAAACGCCGTTAGTAATGGAAAGTTAGAGCCATCCACAAGATTCTGTAAAAACTCCATCATAATCTTTTATTGACTTCGGTTTTGATCAGGTCAGTGAGGTTTTCGGGAGTATTCAAAGCGTTGGCAAATGCCTTGTCGGTAATATCTATGGAATTATCCCCTTTGGCAATAATAAGGGCATTCCATGTTACTTCATATTTTTCTACGAGTGAAGCATTTTGTTTTTCATCGGTTTTTACTTCAATGAATTTCACGTGTGGATTGTCTGCATAAAGTTCTTTTATTGTCTTCTCTGTTACATCGCCTACCGCAATACAGGTTTTACAGCGTTGTTTACCGTGGAAATAGTAAACGTTCACCACAGAAGCATCCGCTACTTGCTCTTTAGCTTGCGTTTCAGTGGCTTGTCCGTTGTTTTTTTGTGCATTACCACCACAGGCTACCAGCAATATGGCAAAAAGCCCGATTAAAATACTTTTTTTCATACAATGTGTTTTTATTAGTTTGTACTATGTTTATTTATAATATTTCTTCCGAAGCCAAAAAGCCAAGTTCACTAACAGGATTAATACCGGGACTTCGACCAATGGCCCGACTACTCCGGCAAAGGCTTGTCCGCTATGTAATCCGAATACGCCGATTGCCACTGCGATAGCCAGTTCAAAGTTGTTTCCGGTTGCAGTGAAAGCAATAGAAGCATTTTTATCATAAGAAGCCCCCATAAACTTACCTGCGAAGAAACTAAGCAGGAACATCACGACAAAGTAGATAAGCAACGGTATGGCTATCCGAACCACATCCATTGGTATTTGTACAATCAATTCACCTTTCAGGCTGAACATAAGAACGATTGTAAATAACAGTGCAATTAAGGTTATCGGGGATATTTTCGGGATAAACTTTTCCTTATACCATTGTTCTCCTTTCAATTTCACTAATATAAGTCGGCTCAATATTCCCATTAAGAAAGGAATACCTAAATATATAGCAACCGTTTCGGCAATCGTACCGATGGAAATATCAACGATAGCCCCTTCAAACCCGAAAAGGGGAGGAAGTTTCGTAATAAACAACCAAGCATAGAAACTGTAAAAGAATACCTGAAAGATACTGTTCAGGGCTACTAAACCTGCACCGTATTCCGTATTTCCTTCCGCAAGGTCATTCCACACAAGCACCATTGCTATACATCTCGCTAATCCGATAAGGATTACACCTACCATGTATTCAGGGTAATCGTGTAAGAAGATGATGGCAAGTACAAACATTAATATCGGCCCGATAATCCAATTCAGGATTAACGAAACTGATAATATTTTTACGTCCTTAAAAACCTTCGGTAATTGTTTATAATCGACTTTTGCCAATGGCGGATACATCATTAAGATTAAACCGATGGCTAAAGGGATGTTTGTAGTTCCACTGGATAATGAATCTATTGTAGTGCTGAAAGATGGGAAAAAGTAACCCAGCCCAACCCCGATAGCCATTGCCAGGAATATCCAAAGAGTGAGATTCTTATCTAAAAAACTCATTTTCTTCTTACTCATTGCCTTTTATTTTTTCTATGTATAATTTATAAAATGCTTCTTTTATTTCATCCCGTACCCGGATATATTCCGAATGGATAAATTCTGGTGACCCTTTTGCTTCTGACGGATCTTCAAATCCTATGTGCAAACGGTTTTTCACTTTACCGAAAAAAGTAGGACAGTTTTCATTTGCCCCACCACAAACCGTAATGACATAATCCCATTCTTCATTCAGATACTTATCTACACTATCGGAAGTATGGCTGGATATATCTACTCCGGCTTCTTTCATTACTTCTATGGCTTTGGGATTAACCTTTCCGCTTGCATTTGTCCCTGCAGAGAATACTTTTAATGCAGGGTCGAAAGATTGCAGGAAGCCATGTGCCATTTGGCTACGGCAACTATTGCCTGTACAAAGAATTAAAACTTTTTGTGCATTCATATCAAAACATTATTAACAGCATCCGGAACTACAATCGCAAGCACTTTCAGGTTTTACACCTGTTACTGTAATAGAGAATATCTTTGAATTATTCTCCTTGTATTCATGGAATGATTTTTCATCAAGATGCTCTTTTAGGATATCATCAGGGACAACGATAGGTTTTTCCCTTTGTATTTTCACCTGTAAAAAACCTGCACTGAAAATCTTAACCATATATTGTTCTTTAGGAATTGCTCCTGCAATGCATCCGGCGTATAATTCTGCTACTTGTTTGATGGATTCAGGTAATTCACCTTCTAAAACCACATCCGAGATGCAGAAATGCCCACCGGGTTTTAAAACCCTGAAAATTTCATGGAAGATTTTATCTTTGGTTGGTAATAGGTTTAATACGCAGTTACTTATTACAACGTCAACGGAATTACCACCAATAGGCATATCTTCTATTTCACCTTTGCGGAAAGTGACATTTGTAAAACCTCTCTTTTGTGCGTTATTTCTTGCCTTTTCTATCATAGCATCTGTAAAATCAATACCGATGATTTTCCCTGTTTCTCCGACTTCAGCGCGGGCTACAAAACAATCATTTCCTGCCCCGGAACCTAAATCCACAACAAAATCGCCTTTTTTTAATCCGGCAAAAGCTGTAGGAAGTCCACATCCCAGACCTAAATCAGCATCTGCTTCATAGCCGTCAAGCTGACTGTAATCCTCATTCATAATGTTATACACATTATCAGAGGAACAGCATCCAGAGCCACAACAAGACGACTGGTTATCATTTTGTAAAGCAAGTGCGCTGTATTTTTGCTTTACCATTTCTTTAATTTCTTTATTTTCCATATATAATAATAAGTTTATCAAAAATTCAATTCGCTTTAAAGCGAATTGTCTGTAGGTTCGCAAACATACGAACTTTAAAGATAAAAAATTATGTATTACAACAATTGTCTGATATTTCTACTTCAGTCAATAAAGCTTCAAATAATCTTTTCGCTAAAGACCAGTTTTTCTGATTAATGCAATACTTAACAGATGGCAATGTAATTTCACCTTGTATCAAACCGGCATCTTTTAATTCATTCAAATGTTGCGATAAAGTGCTTTTCGCTACTGGTAACACTTCAGACATATCTCCATGATAACAACATTCTTGACTTGCTAACAATTGCAGAATAGCAATCCGTACAGGATGCGAAAGGGCTTTGGCGAAACGTGCCATTTGCACCTGCTCAACCGTATATCTTTTCTTCACTTTTTCCATCTTCTTCATTTTATAGTTCGCAAATATACGAATAGTTTTTTAATTCGCAAATATACGAACAGTTTTTTCAGACAACAAACTGATTAGTATAATTTGAGTTGTATAGTTCATTATTCTTTATTACGGCAAACATGCGGGCTACGAGTTTGGCTCTGATAGCATTTAGTACTGACATTTTATTTTTGCCCTCAGCAACTTTTCTATCGTAATATACCCTTAATCCACTATTCTTATTTTGAATAGCAGATAAGGCTGCTAAATGGAGTAAAGATTTTATACTTTTATTTGCTCTATGGGAAACCCGATTTTTAGAATGCTGACTACTTCCTGATGAATAACTGAATGGAGCAACACCCGCATGGCAACAGAATTTACGACTATCTGTAAATCGTGTAAAGCCTTGTGTTTCCAGTATCATTTTTAAAGAAGTTTTTTTACCTATTCCTTCAATGCTCAATAATAATTTCATCTGATGAGATAATAAAGCATCCTTTGCTACAATATCCTCAATCTCCGCTTCAATATTAGCTATTGCTTTATCTAATTCTTTAATAAGCAGAGATAATCTCTTTGACTTCAATTTATAGACTCTATCAGGCATATATTCTTTTTGATCTGATAATTGAGCTTGGTATTTAGCTCTATCAACAC
Source organism: Parabacteroides leei (assembly GCF_023369805.1). NCBI lineage: Bacteria > Pseudomonadati > Bacteroidota > Bacteroidia > Bacteroidales > Tannerellaceae > Parabacteroides > Parabacteroides leei. Next base: position 262,672 of record NZ_JAMBQG010000003.1, on the reverse strand, counting down.
ATAGCATATTTAATTCTGTTGTTAATAGCTTTATTGATTCAACACTTATAGTTGGGTGGTTATATATTTTAAGTTTATCTATATAACGATAGGCATATAAAGCAATACGCTTTGCATCTACGGGATCATTTTTTCCTCGTTGCAACCCTGAACTGTATTTTATTTGAGTAGGATCTTCTAACCAAAGTTTATAGTTTCCGGCTTGACAAGAGATTGTTAAAGGATAAATATATAATCCTGTAAATTCAGCACATACTACTATTTGTTCTGCATCTATATTTTGTTCTGCACAAATTACAGATAAGTAGTCCTCGATACTCTTTTGATGATTTGAAATAACATCTTGTTTCACCACCACACCATTACTCAGGAGGCAACAATCCAAGTTCTTTTTACTCACATCAATTCCAATAAAATAATAGTTTCCCATAATAAAGTGATTTAATGATTTATAATTTGGAAAGGCATTTGAATATATCCTAAAAACCTTAAATATCTTTCAGATAAAATTCTTATATAGGTCTAATCCAAGACAAATAACAAGTTCGTTATAGTAACATAAGTTATTCCTATTTTCCATGCTGATTTACTTGTTATTTTCCTTTCTTCTTAATTCATAACGTAAATCATTAAATATTCTTGAAATTAAATGAATAAAATGAGTCCCAAATAGTAACATAGACTTTACATTTCTCTTTTTCCATACGGTTCACTCATTATAGTTTATAAAATAATTACAATGCAAACCTAAGGTTTTCCATGAGTAAAAGTAATCTAACGGAAGAAAAAGTAACAAAAAGCCTTTTAAACCTATTTGTTTTCATACATTTGAACAAATAGGTATTTTTGTCTTGAAATCTCAATAATATGCCTGTAAAAATAGAAAAATGGGTAGTTGCCCAAAAAAAACATAAATTGTCAGATAAGCACGTCCAGATGGCTCGTGAGTTGGGACTAAATCCCGATAAATTAGGTAAAATAGATAACCATAAACAGGAAACATGGAAAGTTCCGTTACCCCAGTTTATCGAAGATATATATATCAAACGGTTTAAACGGGAAGAACCTGTTACTGTTCGCTCTCTGAATGACATTATCGCAGATGACAAAGCAAAAAAAGAAAAGAAGAAAAAAGAGAAAGCTAAAAAGCGTGCTTTACGAGAACAAACCGATAGTAGCGAAAATAAATACATAGAATAATCTACAAATTCCACTATGGAAAGTAAATTGTAGATTAACAGATATTTAAAAAGTTAAATGAAATCATCTATGATATATATAAATTCTCTACTTTTGCATAAAAAGCGATAAGCATGAAGGTTGAACATATAACATATAAAGGCTCTACACTTGTTAGAGATACTGATGATATTACAGAGGAAACAATAAATTTACTCAAACCCTTTGAGGACATTAATAAGGAAAAGAGCAAATTGAAATTTCCTTTAACTAATTTGGAAGTCGTTACTACCATAGCCAGCAACGTTGCTATTTTTAACTTTGAAAAAAATAATATCCCTTTGTATATGAACTTTTGCTGTTTTGAAGCAAAAGACGCATCTATGGTATTGGAACTGGTTGATAATTTTATAGAGAAAAGAGGATTTGAGAAATTGACTACTACCCCCAAAGAAAGCTCTTTTATATATACAGTTCCTTGCTATCCTTCCGCTTCGCTTACAAGCGGAGAAGAAGAAATGATAATGGGCGAAGTGGAACTATACATATATTATTCCTTATATCTCAACGATTACCGAAAAAAAACAAATAACACACATTCTGCTGACACTACATCAAAAGAAAAAATAAAATACGAGGTGGGTAAGAGATTCCCTGATGAAAGATATTTGAATCAAATAGAAACAACTGCTGCTATTATTAATACAGCATTTTTTGATGTTTTTTGCAGTTTCCATGAACCAACGACAGAAGAAATAAGACTATTCCGAAAGGGGAAATTAGATGTTTACTTATATGAAAACTCTAACATTCCATTTCTGATTTTTGACATGGGTTTTTCTTTTGAAGTGAGTATTGATGTAACTAAAATTCCAGAGGAAAAACAAGACGATTGGTTAAATTCAGAAGCAAATATAATAACAATGTTTCTTGTGGATGCCGGAACCGGAATCATGCAGGGAATAAGAACAATAAGTATTCCCCCCAATTTTGCAGAAAAAATTAGGGATATATCGGAAAAGCAGTTACAGGAGGACATAAATGTAGAACAAGCAATAGATCAGATAACGGAACAACTTTCAACAGAGCAAATGATGAAGAAATCAACTCTAAAATATACCGTGAAATAAAAAACAAAAGAAGCATTAAAGTTAAATTTAATGCTTCTTTTGTTTTATCGAGGTCTGTCAAAATCATTTTCCATTTCCCACCTGATCCAATCCTCCAGAGAATCAAATTCGTGAGGCATCTTGTCCAATGAATGCCTGTCAATCTTCAGTTCCTTTTGTTTCTCTCTGTAATGTCTGTCTAATTCCTGCACCTTCCTTTGGTATTCCTTTTCCATTTGCCGACTATCAATTATCCACCAAGTTGTAAAGCCTACCACGAACAGGATAAATACAGAAACGAAAAGTATCTCCCCTTTTGAAATGTAGCCCATAGCCCGCAAATCCTCAAACACAAATTTCTTATACTCAATATAGTCTTTTACTTTAGTATAGATTGTCTTTATTTCCATAAACGGGGTTTATTATGGGTAACTGAAAACATATTAAAATAGGTTCTCTCCGGCTTTTCCTTAGATAACAAATGAACAAAGCCCGTGCGGGTTACAATCTCCACATAAACCTCTGTTTCGTCCAGATGTACTATGTCTTCAAATCGAATACAATCCCGTGTACTGACTAATTCTTTTTTCCCTTTCATTGCTTCATAGACATACTCATAGTCAGGAAAAATAAATAGTGATTCTTTAATCGAAATTCTGTGTAATACCAGTATAGGACGGATTTTATCACAAACAGTAAACTTATTTACAGGTGATTGCCTTTTAAGGTAAAGTTTAGAAATGGCTTTTTGTGCAAAATTCATGATCTCTCTGTAATATTATGTTAGTACCAAAAAACAGGCGCAAGAATTACTAAATATCGGCTTTGAGGTACCGCCAAGCACCCACTCACTCAATAGATAATAACCTCACGCCCTTGCCGGTATATGCGAGTAACATATATACAGACTGACGGAAGCTAACATCCATTACCATGTGAGTGAGTTCTAAAATATTTGGCGGTTTTCAAAACCTCACTATAATGCTGCTATTTCCTATGTAAGAACCATCCGATGACTGGCATCGTTATAAATGATCCTGTGTGCAAAAATACACAAAAACAATGGAATATTACTGATTTTGAAAACATAAATCAATAGCACGCCACTGTAAACTATCCTATTTGCTTGTTGATTTCTCGCTTGAATGTAAACGGACGAGCGATAAAAGGATAGCTACTGATAGCACCGCCAGTCGTTACTGTAATAGTTCCAAAATTAAATATACGTCCCAACACGTTCTGGCTTACATGCAATCCTTCGCATTTAGCCAGGACAAGTTCGACCGTTCTGCGGCTTATTACACCCGTTTTCAAAATTACTCGTTTATTAGTAACGGCATAAATCGAACCAACCTTTATCAAAACACGCTGTACAAGGGAAACCAACCCCAAGAACAGCAATGTTACACCTAAATAGCGTGTCATCCGGGCATCATCAAGATAACACATATAGCCAATACCCAACAATATAGCGGGTTGGAGAAAAAGAAATATATGTATTTTTGCCCTGTATTTTATTTCTTCTCCGGGCTGTAAATATGTAGATAAAAAGTTCATATTTTTGTTTTTTAGATTTTCCGCCCTTTCCCTTTTCGGTCTGGCTTTTTATTGATTTGGATAGAGTTTTTTTGTTTTTCTGCGGTAGTTTGTTCCACAGATTTGACATTTAGGTTTTTGCTCTTTGCATCATACCTTAATTCTCCAATTTTCACAAAACCATTAGATGTTTGTATATCCTTAACTCTAATAGATTCTCCATTATATAGCTGCTTATGCTGATCGTATGATAAGGGCTTATTTATTATATTTTCCACTCTTTTGTGGAATGTATAAATGTTATCGCCCTTGCTAATCTCTTCTGGAATATTGATGTTATATCCCTCAATAGCTTTTTTAGTAAATAAAATCATATCAGCAGTCCTCATATTAGAAGGAACCCAACCTAATGAACTGGGATCACTCTTAACGGCTGTTTCAGCAACTTCGGGTGTCCAAGCCTTTTGCGGTATAACGTGAAAACTTCTACCGCTCTTTTGTAAAGCATCTTTTGCTATTTCCGGTGTGATTAAATCATGACTAACAATATGTAACAACAAATCCACTTTTTCGGGATTAGTATGAGCTTTAAATACTTCCAGCAACATTTGAGATGATGTAACAGAATTAACAACAGAGAAATCGTTTTTATCTTTCCCGAAAGTATTGTCCAAAGCAATCCGACACAATTCATCGGTTCGGTCTTCATAAGGAATACCTATTAAGTTTTTCGGATTATCTTTTACCATTTTTCGATATTGTTCTTCCCCTTTCATTTCATCCAAAATATACGGAATGGCATAAGGACTGCTTTTTATAGCTAACTCACATAATTCTTTTGTTTTTTGGCTTTCTGGAATATGTGCCAAGTATGATCCGTCACGTTTTACAGCAGCTTCGCATAATTGTTTATCCTTAAATTGGATGGGGATATTGTAAAACAACTCTGGTTGTTTCTCAAAAATTTTATATGCCAAATCCTGTTTTATATAATCAGGCTTCATATTCTCCAAAAATTCTTTCGTAGTGGAGTAATCTTTGCATTGTTCATTGAAAACCTTTAGATGAATATCCTCAAACGGTATAAATGACAATATACGGGGATGACTGGCTGTATTTACCGCTTCCAGACAAACTTCATGTGTTAGTTTATCCGCAGGGAAATACTGTATTGCAAAAGCGTCTTTCTTTAAAGCCTGATTACATAGTTCCGTAGTTTTCATTTCATCGGGAACATATCTCAGGCTATGAAAGGTCGAATTAATTGCAGCCTCGCATAATTCCATCGTTTTATCTTTGTCAGGAATATTATATAGCCGCATACCATCACCTTTAACAGCCTCCATTCTTAACTCATAAGAATGAAGATGTTCCGGAATAAAGCCTAATACTCCCGGTTCATCCTTAACACCATACATGGCCATCTCCGCAGTCATAATTTGCGGATTGATGAAGCCGTATATATCCATCATATTAACCATAGAATTTTCATATAGCTTTATCCCATGCATACAAACGTCTGGATAAGGGATGAAAGCTAACACTTCGATACCCTCTCCCGTAATATCATAAGCGGAATGAAGGGCTCTTCGGCACATTTGTTCTGTTTTCATTTCTTCAGGAACAAACTGTAATGCCCAGCCGCTATTCTCCACAGCAACATTACATAGATCGGATGTTTTCATATTATCAGGTATGTACTCCAATGTTAAACCATCACCTTGAAGTGCCTTTTTCATAAGTTTTTCATTCAGAATATTTTCAGGCACATACCTTATATTATCGGGATCAACTTCAATGGCAGCCAGAGAAACACTTTCAGTTCGTCTATCTCCGGGTAGTGTCATAAATCTGTCTTTATCCTTACTGACAAATTCAGCATCTTGTTTTTCTTGTGGATTCATTTTTATTTATTTTTCGTTGTTATAATTTCAAAAAGGCAATAACACCATTTTTGGGGATTCAGATAGCGCTTACCTTTTCTTACTTCGTAATGCAGATGGCTACCTGTCGATACTCCTGTATTGCCTACACAGGCAATCTGTTGGGTTATACTTACCGAATCCCCTGCATTTACCATCGTCTTACTCAAATGGGCATAAAATGAATGGAAACCGCCTGCGTGTTCAATCTCAATGTAGTTCCCATATCCCGAACAAAAACCCTTGCGAACTACTATCCCGTTACCAGTGGCATAGACTGGGGTACCTTTGATTTTAGGAATATCAATCCCGGTATGAAATTTTTGTATTTTATAAACAGGATGATAACGCCTACCAAAGCCCGATGAAATATATAGCGGTTTTTTTATTGGAAAAATCACAGGATAGTCGGATAACTCATCAATAGACATTTGCAAAGAATCCGCTATCTGTTGGAACTCATTTATAGAATAGGCAGATTTCGTACAGTCTTCTATTTCCGATTTTCTGTTTAGAGAATCAAACGGCTGCCCCCATAAAGGCAAATGCAGCAAAACGGTGACGAATATTAGTAGGTATTTCATAATCAATCTGTAAAAACAGTAAGTACCCGAAATAATCCGGGTACTTTACTTATTCAACTTCCTCACCCCACAGATCTACGTCTGTCGGTGCATTATTCAACGAATGGGCTATCCATAGCCAGCAGAGGACGTTTAACACGATATAGCTGCATATAATCATGGACTGATACTTTTAGTAAATCATCATCTTCTTCATCATCCCCCTTGTCATTCTGCCAACTAAATGTTTTTTGCACGACCTGACCGAATGAATCTTCGATATATACGTCGATAACCTGCTGATCCGTACTGTGTGATGTATAATAGAGCCGGAATGTCGTTTTATTCAACGGATATAGGTCATTCGGTAGAAATACCGTTCCGTCATCCATCCGCAGTTCTCCTTTTCCATCACTTTGAAAATACCTGATAAAGAACCGGGCGTTATCATAGTCACCTTCCTTTACCAGTTGGCATCGAATCTCCGCACTCTCGCCCTGAACGATTTTTTTCTGGACGGGCATAGTAACAAGATCAAATGAATAAGCCTGCTGAATATCCAAATCGTCACTACAGGCACAGACTATTGCCGATAGCAATAGCGTGTATAAAAAATATGCTAAAAACTTTTTCATGTTTTTTTATTTTAAAATATTTATTGTTTTGTCATTTTATCAAAGACAGCATCAATACCTCTAACCTCTTCCTTGAAATCAGCAATAATATTATACTTGTCTATTTCCAGTTCTATTCTATCTTCTCCAATATTAAGGAGCATACGAGTTTTATCACTGTCATTAAAAACGTAGTTTACTTCCTTCGCTATTTTTTCAAAATCGTCTTTTGAAATAAACCATTTTAATGTGAAACCAACCCCCGCTGACAAAGCAGACATATTATACATATTCACAGGGACAGTATCATCCTGCGATAAATGTTCATTATTCCAGAATCTTAAAAATTCTAAGAGGTTATCTGATGTTGTTGCTATCATTTCTTCTCAAAGTTTAGTTTATTATAAATTTTAATCCTAATCCGTACTGGAAATGAAAATGCCCTGTTGATGTTCCCCACAATATCCGTTCACGGGCAGTCAGGAGCAATACAACACGGTCTGATAAATAGGTTTCCATTTCCAACGTAATAGCACCCCCATAAATGAACCGGTCTTTATTCCGGAGTGTGGAACCGTCAAAAAGTGTTTTTTCTCCCCAGTTGCTTGTTTCATATCCGGCAAGAGCAGATCCGCCCAAAGAAAAAAGGACTACTTTATTATGGTCGGAAAGAAATTTCAGGTAATAACCACCCTCTCCAGTGAACTGGCTGACAGGTATTCTGTCATCTTTATAAGGGTAATATTTATTCAGGAACTCGGCACCGAATACCCACTTATTTGCATGTTTGGTATAGGTGGCCATCGACAACCCGAAATAATAGCCCAGTTCATTCTTTTTGTCTGACAAATGGAATCCATCTACCATTCCACCAGTTACCTGTATGCCTTGCATACCGGGCAAACAACGCTGTGCGTGTGCTTGGTCTGCAAAGACCAGGCACAGCACAAACGTTAGTATAAGTAATAGCCGTTTCATGGTTATTTAACTTTCAATTCGTTGATAACTTTCGCCCTTATCAGGTCGGCATTTTCGACAACAAAACTTTGATGCCGTCCGCCCTCTTTTTCGTTCAGTTCGATGATAAGGTGCTTATCATCCGGTATCGTAAACTTCGGCAAAGTGAAAATCACACGTTCTGTCCGTTTTCCACCTATCAATGTCAGGTTATTATGCGCCCGGAGTGGTACAATTACCTGTTCCTGAATGGCTGTACGTTTCGCCAGTTTTTTATCTACAATCTTGAAAGTGATAAAATCTACATCAAACGGCACATTGGATGAGTTTTTGAGTTGCATGTGGAAATAAAGCAATCCGTTATGCGTGTAAATTCCTTTGAGTGTGTACTGAATACCGAAACGTTTGGAACCGATGTGCTTTATTTCCCTGTCATCATTTTTATAGATAGATTTCATTATCAGTTTAACCAGTAACGGCGATTCGCTACCCAATTCCCTCATGTAAATCTCCATAGCGTTATTTGGTCTGTTCACGGCTTCTCCATCATGGATAAAGTCGGTCATTTCGACACTCAATTTCACCGGTTCATCGGCATATTTAACATTAAAGGTATAGTATGCGCCATCGTCGGTAATGACCGCCAAATTGCTTTCACGAGAGAAGTCCCGGAGAGCAGCTTTTACACGCAATACGTTTTCCGCTCCAGCAGCTTTGGCTGCCAACAGGTCGGCAGAACCCAAATCGACATATCTTATAGCAGACGGGAAAATGATATGCACTGTCTTTGAGAATGTAACCTCCAGTGCGTACGGTGGTATCATCCGGTTAAAGGTTAGCGGTCTGGTCAGACCGTCAAAATAATCTCCGGTAGAGGGAGAAATATTTGCTGTTTGCTGTTTTTCTACGCTCTGTTTTTCAACATCCTGAGCGTTCGCTGTGAATACGCACCCGATAATAGCGAGTGCAAAAAGAATTTGTTTCATACGAAAAATTGTTTTAATTGTTAATTACTAAATACTATTGGATTTTTTTAGTGGTAGGCTTACGCCCTGTTTTATACCTTTGGAAGAAGTAATACCTGATGATTAGCTTTCAATGTTACTTCCACTTTACGCATTTTTTTACTGACGTATTGCGACAATCCCTGAATGGCGCTTCGCCCCAAATCGGCGGCAAGCTGTGAACCTGCGTCGTCTGTTATGGTAATGCTACTGCCCATCGACGTACCCATGTTGGCTGCAATTTCTTTAGCTGCGTTCATTTCATCCGAACCCGGAGCCGAAAATCCCCGCAATCCGTCTAAATCGTAAACATCCATTTCAACAGGTATCACATTATCTGCATACTGTATAGAAATGATTGTTACCTGAAGCCGCTCCCCGCTAATCTTCGCACTTCCTGTCAGAATAGTATTAGCAGGAATCAGAATATTTCCGGCTCTCATAGGCTCCAGTAAACGCAGTTGCATTTCTTTCCCATCGGAAAGTTTTATAGTCTGGCACACACAAGCCTTGATACCGTTTTTCTCCCTTACGCCTTCCTGTCCGGCAGCCGTGATAAATCCCATGTTACGGGGCTTGCTGTATTGCTCCAGAAACTCGTCATTATCCATTGGAGCTGCCAAAAGCGAAACAACACTGTGATGTACCTGTGACACAGGCTTCGGGGTTACTTTCTCACGCAGGTTGATTGTGTTATCCCCATTTTGTTGCTGCTGTCCGTCAGGCGTTACCTGTCCCTGTGCATTGGGCGTGTATTTGGCTGCAATCTGATAAGATTTTTCTATCAGTTCCAGTTGTTTATCCTCCGCACTTTTCGCAGCTTCGGCTTCTTCCAGTTTACGCTCCAATTCCTGCATACGCCGATCCAAAGCAAGCTGCTGTTCATCGGCTCCGCTTGCGGGTTGTTCATACCAACTGTTTAACTGGCGGTTTACATCCTGATAAGCATGGGCTGAAGATTGGATAGGAGAAGCCGCACTACGGGAGTTATCGGGAGAATCGGGAGTAACAGGAGCCGTGCGCACCTGTTTTTCGTAATCTTCCTGCGTTTTGCGGTCTTCATCTTCACCGAGCGAAAATGCAAAGTCTTGTAAACTACGCCTTTTATTTTCTTCTTTGTTACGCATGGCTTCCTGTTCGTAAGCTGTCCGCTTATCCCCTACAATACCTTCGTCTTTAGGGATGGGTAGTTCAGGGTTAAACCCGTCGGGTTGCTTTTCATCCTTTCCGCCGGAGGGCGCAAAGATGAGCCACATAGCCCCGATGAACAGCAAGACAAACAAGGGATAGACAAGCATCTTTTTCCGCTTCTGAATCTCCTGCGGCGTAAGCTCTTTTTTAGGCTTACTCTCTTTCTTTTTTTCAGTAACTTCCGGTTTCGGTTCGTTACCTTCGTTTTCCTTACTCATAATCAAATCTGTTTATTTGGTTGATACTATCTGCTTTCTGCTGATACTCCAGTTCCAGTTGCTTGATATGGTCTATCTGCATTTCCTGACCGCTTTTCTTTCCCATATTATATATGGAAGAAACCGTCATGTAGATGGAACCTGCGCCAAACACGAAAAGCATTACAAGGATTATAATAATCCGTCCGTCGGGCGTTATCTGCCCTAACAATGACCGCAGACCGTCTTCCATCCAGTCCCTTACGGCTGTAAGTTTTTTCTTTATCATGGCTTATCGGTCTATTGTTCTTAAATCCCTGTTTTCTATTATCTCAAAGCGTTCCATAGTGAACCCATGAGGATTATTGTCGCTTCTGACAGAGTTTATCAGGTCGCAGCGTGTAACAAGGCTTCGCTCCGTTACATTACTTGCCCTGATAATCATTTGCCGGGCGTAGGTCATTACCTTATAGGGATAAACATCGAGATTACATGCCACAGAATCAATCTGAATAATCTGATTGATATTACCCGACACAATGCGGTTGTAGTAACCTTTTTCCGACATATCCTGATAATAGCGGAAAGCACTTTTGTCCACCAGAAAGAGTGCCCTGTTGATGTTTGATTCAATGGCGCTTTTATCCGGTGATAAGGTAAAGAACAGTTCGTGAAATCGCTTGATATGCTCCCTTGCTTCAACAGGACGGTTTTGAGATAAGTCCTGTGAAAGAGCCAACATAAGCGATTTTCCTTCATCCAATACATAGATTTTCTGCCGTTGTGCTTCCGCAAAGCTGAATGAGTTCCAGACTGCATATCCGGTAATTCCTGCACACAGCACCACAAACACAATGGCGATAATCCTTATTTGCTTGAAACTTGTTTCAATATTTTTTAAACTTTTGAACTCCATGTTTTTAATTACATTTATTGGTTATTTACCAAGCAAACGACCGCCAACGTTTCCGGCTACTGATCCCGCAACGCCTCCGGCAATTCCACCTGCTTTACTTGCTGTTTTGTTTACTGCGCTTCCGTATGCACCCGCTCCACCTGATTGAATAATCCATCCGGCTACGGTCGGGATAGTGAAGTATCCGATAATTCCGATAATCAAGAATACGATATACACACCATTCGAGCCGTCGGGAATATAGTTCGGATCTTGCAACAAGGCTATATCCTGTTCAAGCATCAAAGTCTGTATGCGTGCCAGTACGGAAGAAAAAATGTCAGAAATAGGAAGCCACAGATATACGCTTATATAGCGTGTAAGCCACTGGGTGAGCGTTGCCTGAAACCCGTCATAAATGGAAAAGGCAAACGCAATAGGCCCCAGTATGGCTAACACGACAAGGAAAAATGTGCGTATCGTATCAATGACCAATGCGGAAGCATTGAACAGCAGTTCAAAGAAATCCCTGATTACCTGCCGGAACCATGCCTTGATATCATACCAAAGGCGTTCTCCCCACATACTGATAATTTCAGGCGTATCGGTAATACCGAGGTCTTTCATTTTTTGATCGTACACTTTATCATCGACAAGCCACGCTTTACCCTCACGGACACGGGCTTCGTACTCCAGATTATCTTTCTGTTGCTGATAGGCTTTCATATCCATTGTCTGCGATTCCAAAATGCTATGAGTACCTGTAACAATGGGACTCATAACCGCATTGATAGTTCCCAAAACCAGTGTAGGGAAAAACATTATACAAAGCCCTATCGCAAAAGGACGGAGAAGCGGAAACACATCAATAGGCTCCGCACGGCTTAACGCCTGCCATACCCTGTATGCTACATAAAAGAGTGCGCCCAATCCTGCCAACCCCTTTGCAACCCCAATCATGTTGCTGCAAAGAGGTATCATGTCTTGGTACAGATTCGCAAGAATCTGATGTAAGTTGTCAAAATTCATAACTGACTACATTTGTTTGATTACCAATATCTTTCGGCAGGACTACCGTAAAGAGATAATACCCTGTCCGTATCGCCTTTTTCTTTGGCACGGATATACGAAACCGATATACTCTTTTGGGTATAATACTTAGTCAGGTTACGATAGTCCAACATCTTAGTATAAATGTCATCTATCGCATCCATCCGTTCTTTATCGGACAGGGAAAGCCCGTTGCTTCCGGTAACTACGTTTTTCAAATCCGTTACCAACGCTCCCCCTTCCTCCAGTAGTTTGGCATAGCCTGTTGAGATTGCCGCCAGTTCATTCGGGGTAAAATTGGGATCACCCACCATTTTATTAAATCCGTTCACGTAGATGTCCGTAATTTCGCTGACCATTGAAATCGTCTTTTGTACCTTACGGGCATCTTTAATCAGATTGTGGACAGACTTCAAAGCGTCGTAGTATTCCTTTCCCTGATTGTAGATTTTGATACTTTCTTGCAGGTTTTTTATCATATTACCTGCCGTGGATGTACCTTGTATCGCACTTGTGATATTTTGCACAAGATTGGTCGGATCGGTTACAACCCACTGCGCTTTCGCCTGAAATGAGAACATAGAAAGTGCCACTATCAGGCACATAAATATTCGTTTCATACTTTTTATTTTTTAATGATTATTGATTTTGTGTACCTTAATCGTACACCCTTTTGTATTCGCCTTCGGTAGTAAGCAGAAGCATATCCCGCTCATCATCGTAGGCAATGCGAATCATACCGTAGAAATAGAAAAAGGTAATCCCCCAGCTCTGGCACAAAGGGACGGTAAACGCCGTGTTTTGTTTGTAAATAAACTTCAACCGGAACCGACTACCGTCATGGAATATTTTAAGTCCGGGGGAACCGCAAAGGCTTTCCCATGTCCCGCATATCTCTCTCATCGGGAAATGGGTATGAAGTTGCGGTGCCGCAAACGGCTTACTGTTTTTTCTTTTCATGGCATCTATCCTCCGTACTCCTGTCGCTTGCTTTCAGCAATCTGCTTAATCGCCAGTTCCATATTTCCATCCAGTTTTTCAGCCAGTTGCATCACTTCCATTTTCTCCGATTCTTCGGTTGTATAGGTGTAATATTCTTCCAGACTTACTTCTGTGGCATATACGGCACTTTGTACACCTCCTAACCCAAACCAGACTTCCTTGTATTTACGACTGGGTACATTGGACATATTGATAGAGAGTACCTGCGATTTTTCCTTTTCGGTCAATCCCAACAACGCCTGAATACTGTCAAATTTGTTCATGTATTTTCTTTGGTCGAGCAAAATTTTACAGTCGCTATTGTTGATAATACTCTCTTTCACAATAGGAGAAGCGATAATATCATCGACCTCCTGTGTAACGACAATCGCCTCTCCGAAGAATTTCCTCACAGTCTTAAAAAGATACTTAATGTACTCTGCCATACCCTCTTTAGCGATTGCCTTCCATGCTTCTTCAATCAATATCATCTTACGGATGCCCTGCAAACGGCGCATTTTGTTGATGAACACTTCCATGATTATGATCGTTACGACGGGAAATAGGATTTTATGGTCTTTTATCGCATCTATCTCAAAGACAATGAAGCGTTTAGATAATAAATCCAGTTGCTTATCCGAGTTCAACAGGAAGTCGTATTCACCCCCGCGATAGTACGGCTCCAGTACATTCAGGAAATTCGCTATATCGAAGTCCTTTTCACGTACTTTCTTTTCTTCCAGTACCTTTTTGTAGTCATCACGGACAAACTCATAGAATGTGTTGAAAGACGGTATCAGTTTTTTATCGGTTTTCAACTTTTCTATATACTGGCTGACTGCATTGGAGAGGGCAACTTCTTCCGCCCGTGAAGGCGGCTCATTATCCCTTTTCCACAGGGTAAGGATCAGCGTTTTTATACTCTCACGCTTTTCAATATCGAAAACATTATCATCCGTGTAAAAAGGATTGAAAGCAATCGGATTTTGTTCCGTGTAAGTAAAATATACTCCATCCTGACCACCTGTGCGCTTGTTGATTAGGTTGCATAATCCCTGATAAGAGTTTCCTGTGTCCACCAAAACGATATGCGTACCCTGTTCGTAGTATTGGCGCACCATGTGATTTGTAAAGAAAGATTTGCCACTTCCCGACGGCCCAAGAATGAATTTATTCCTATTTGTAATAATTCCTTTTTTCATGGGCAAGTCGGAAATATCCACATGGAGTGGCTTACCTGAAACCCTGTCCGCCATTTTGATACCGAACGGACTGGGTGAACTCCGGTAGTTTGTTTCTTCCGTGAAAAAGCACAAGGCAGGTTCGATAAATGTATAGAACGCTTCTTCCGCAGGAAAATCCCCACTATTACCCGGCATTCCTGCCCAGTACAAAGTAGCGGCATCCACAGTATTGTGTCTGGGCTTACATTCCATAAGAGCCAACTGGCTACCTACGTCATTGCGGATATGTTTTAGTTCTTCCACATCATCACTCCACGCTATCACGTTGAAATGCGCCCTGATGGAAGTCAGCCCGAAGCTATGCGCTTCGTTTAGATACTGGTCGATCCACTCCTTATTTATTTGATTTCCACGACTGTACTTTGAAAGCGACTGCATATTCCTTGCACTCTTTTCAAACTTCCGAAGATTCTCCGCACTATCCTCAATAAATAAATACTGGTTGTAGATATGGTCGCATGAGAGAAGTAATCCTACCGGAGAAGCGAACGACAAACGGCAATCACTTCTATCGGTCGATAGTTTTTCATACCGCATATCCGTTCCAATACGTCCGGGCAGATCTTCTGCATCCGAAAGCGTATGCAGGCAAATATGTTTACTACCTACCCGAAGTCCGTCGGCACCCAGTTCCATATCCTGCAAGCAGGTGGTATCATCGAGCGACAAGGCGAAATACTTTTCAATAAGCCCTGCCTTTTCATCCGTTCCTGTAATCTCATCCGAACTGATACGGGTAAGCGTAATAAATCCGCTATCATTCATTATCCGTTCAAATTGCCCGACAGCTTCCAGAAACTTCACACTCGTATCCTTATTGACTTCTTTAGGAATAATGTTCCCACGACAAAGCGATGAGAAGTTGCTTTGCATTCTCATTCGCTCTTTCGTTGTTTTAGTCAGGAACAGGAAACATGAGTGATTCAGGAAAGGACGTTCGTTGAAGTGCTTTTCAAAACTGCGGGATAAGAAACTCATATCATCCTTATCAGTCTGTGGTTTGTAGGTTTCACGCACAAACCAATCTTGTTTATGCACCACACTGTATTCAGGAAGGACTTTTACTGCTTTCGTCCAGGACGAGTGTATCGCTTCATATTCCGTATTGGTTACTGTAAACAATTCCGGCAGCTCCACATAATAAGCGACCGTAATATCCGCATCCTTTGAAATGATGCAGTCATGTTCGACAGCCAGTAACGGGAACTTGTTTTCAATGGTAGATGCCTTCATTATATTACGCATATCCTACCTCCTTTCTTTTCCGTTTGAACAGGCGGTGCGGAGTTTTCCTGTTTATCAAATAGCGGGGATGCTGTTTTACAGCCATGACTTTCATTAAGCCATGTTCCCCGTATTTTGTATTCAGGTTAAAGGTCATCCATACCAATACCGATGCAGCGATTACACCGAAGCCGATACACACCCACTGATCCACGCCTGCCATATACATAATGACAAAGACAATGAATACGGCAAGCAAGCCTGCGGCAAATATGAAAAGGTATTGTGATTTTAAACCTTTGAACTCCACGCTTTTGCCTATCCCTTTGTTAATATTAAACTCCATAACTCTTATCTGTATGAAGCTGATTAAAGGAAGAAGGAGCGCAGGATGGTAGCGGCAACTATAAGAAATATACAGGCACCGAACCACGACGCGGCCGTTTTCGATGTATCGGGATCGCCGGAACTGAATTTTCCGTACACCTTTACACCCCCAATCAAACCGACGACCGCACCTATGGCGTATATCAATTTTGTCCCCGGATCGAAATAGCTCGTTACCATGTTCGTGGCCTCGGTAATGCCGCCAATTCCGTTACCTTGTGCGAATGCACTTGAAACAGCAGCCAGAATAAAAGCTGCCGACATTAGAAATTTTTTCTTTGTCATAATGAGAAATTGTTTAAAAAATGGTATCGGGGTGGATAGTCCCGATACCGGGTTGATAAATCTTGTTACTATTGAATTTTTTAGTGGTTGATAGCGCGAAAGCTATCCGTAATCTCTTTCTTTCATCTTTCTTTGTTTTACATTATTATTAATACTTTTCGCACTATGCGAAATCTCTGATATTAAAATTGTCGGGAGCCTTTTTGCCGTTTCCGGCAGTTCCGGCTTCCTTGTCTTTCCGCTCATAAAAAGCCGAAAGGCTTTCAGCCATAAGGTCGGTAACGATTCGCTTTGCATCGGGCTTACCAGAAACCACCTGTTCAAACATATCAGTCTGCCGTATCTCCAGTAAAGTATCGCCCGCTTTTCGTTTTTGCTCCGGCGTTGCTTCATTCGTCCGGTTTACAGTGCGGACTGCATTACCCAGATCATCGAACTGAATACCTGAAGCGAGTACGGCTTGTGCCGTTCCTTCCACTTCTTCCGTTTCTTCTTCGTCTTCCGGCGCATCTTCGTTTTCGTCCGTCATTTCATATTCGAGCGGATAATCTATATCCATAGGCTCGTTTTCTTCATCCGGTGGAGTGTCGGAAAACGCTTCTTCCAATTCCTCCGGCGGCACTTCCGCTGATGGCTTTACCTCGTTAGGCGAAGCAAATATATCGGGATTTTCAGCCTGATTTTCAGATTTTAGCGAGGTGGCAGTGAGTGGCTCCGATTTGGCAGCGAGTGGCGTCGATGCGCTTAAATCAAATGTGCTTTTCCCGACAATATTTTCCTTCAAACGACCTGCTTCATGAATGGAGCTACCCTGACCGATAATGTTCTTTTTTCGTCTTTTTCCTGCTCTTGCCCACAAGAAATAAATTCCGACAAAAAGGGCATACAGGATAACTACGGTTATAAATATCTTTTCCATCCTTACTTTTTAGGGTTTAGGTAATCATCATTGTTATTCTTCTTATACTGTTCTGAAATCTCATCCTGAAAGGTTTCAAAATGATGCTTCAGGACATTGTCTATGTAACTGAATATGGTTACTTCATTTTTTCCTATAACCCCTACAATCTTTGAAATCCGGTTATGGTATTCCTTACGGATACTTACTAATTTTCCGTTTCTTGTCGGGATACCTGCATTGACAAGAAACTGTTTCTTATAGCCGGAAGATTCGGGTTTCGTTTTATCACCCGGAACGACTATCATTTCTATTTCAGGAGCCGTTTTTTCTTCGTATTCTTTCCGCATACGTTTCTTATAGCGAATAGCTTTCGGCAGAATAATTGCCGCCAGTATCACCAATCCCCAGAGGACAATTCCTATTATTGCCTTATCTCCGCTATCTATTAAAAATGGACTGACTATCATAATTTGATTGTTTTATTGTTAGAAAATTCCTTCGTTGTTTTTATTGTACAATTCCGTTATCTCATCCTGATAAGCAGCAAAATGTTGGGACAGTACATTATCTATATAGCTGAATAAAGACACCTGATTTTTACCGATGACCTGAACGATCTTCATAATCTTTTCATGGTGGTCTTTGCGTATGTAAACAGATTTTCCGGTACGTGCCGTAATGCCGACTTCCTGAATAAACAGGCTTTCGTAATCAGGAGATTTACTGCGTTTCCGTTTGGTTTCCTCACGGGGGGATTCTTCCTGAATAACTTCCGTTTTTTCAGGTTCCACGCTTTCCGCTTCCTGTTCCTGTTTCTTTTCGTGTTCAGGAACTAATGCTCTGGGTATGGAACTCGGATTATTCCGGCGTTCCTTATTCTTGAATGAGGATATGACAAAACTGGCATCAATCTCATTCAGGTTTACTTCTTCTTTCTTTTTCGCCATAATCGGTTATTTTAAAGTTTCCAACATTTCATCTATCAGGGCATCGAGGTTACTGCCTCTTACCAATGCTTTGTCCGCAGGGAACAGTGTAGAGCGGAACAGGGCTTTGTGGTTTACCGACTGCTCCCGGCGGAACCGCTTACTGTCGGGCAGGAATGTTTTGAAAAGCGGGAAACCCAGTTTATCAATCACATCTTCATACACTTCGTAGAGTTCGGTTTTCTCCCGACCATCAACGAGATTCCAAAGCAGGTACAGCCCTTTGATTTTTGCTTTGCCGGGCGTAATCAGGGCATCATTGACCGTAATCACATATTGCAGGGTGCTTTCCAGTACCAACCTGTCAGCACTGATCGGAGCAATAATGTAATCCATGAGTGAAAGCGTGTGTACAACTGCCGGATTGTTGATTGTTCCGGGCAGGTCGAAAAATACGAAGTCAGGCTGCAATACTTCAATAACTTCCTGTGCATCTTCCATAGCATTTTCTGGGCTGCTTTCGATAACTTCATAAGCCTTTTTACCCAATGCAGAAAACTGTTCGTAAGCCATGAGCTTGTAATGGTCATCATCCATCGACATTTTTATATCACGCTCACGCATTTCCGCAATCGAGTGTTGTGGAAAGTCGCAATCAATCACGGCTACGTTATAGCCTTTCACATAGTGCAAGTAAGAAGCAACCAACACCGTAAGAGTTGTTTTTCCGGCTCCCCCCTTTTGGGTACTGAAAGCCACGTTCAAAGTTTTCTTTTCCATTGTCTGAAATTTTTAATTATTATACATCGTTTGTATCTCTGTCCGGTTGAACAACCGTCTGTCTGTTCAGCCATACGTTTGATTAGTTATCCGTTCATCTGTCCGTCCGTTTGACCGTTTAGCCATTTGGCTGTTTGTCTGTCCGTCTGTTTAGCCGTTGGAACGTTTAGCCGTTTAGCCAGTCATTTGTTTGTTCAGCCATTTGTTTAGCTATTAATCCGGCTGTATCTCCATATAGCCGACTGTATGTTTTTATATCCGTACAGCTATTCATTTAGCTATCCGGCTGTCTGTTCATACAGTCATTTTCTCTGCAAATAAAAACCTATTTATTAGCAGAATCATCACTTTTTCACGAGGTGGCAGTGAGTGGCGTCGATTTGGCAGCGAGTGGCTTCGCTGCTTGGAATACAGCACGTTACTTTAGCCTATAACTTTGCTGCATGAAATGTCGGGAGATATCCGACCGCCATTTTCGCTCGTTTACTCGCATTCATATCTGTCCCTGTTCAGGACAGATTTTATTTGCGTCATGGCAAATAGCAAGCTGTGTTTTTTGCTGCACGAAACAAGTTCTGCTGCAAAAAACGCTTGCCCCTCCGGGGGGGCGCAACCTCCGAAGTCGGTTGCTTATAATGAATCATTCGGGCGATGATTGTTAAGGCGGCAAGGGTGCCTAACGACGGATTATACCACTAAAAAATCCGACGTATGAATGAAAAAGCAAAGAATCTCCCCAAAAGGGGAAAAGGGGGTAGAAACCCCAAGAATGATCCGGCGAATTACCGTTATTCGGTAAACTTCACCGCAGTAGAACATGCCCGGTTCCTCACCATGTTTGAGCAATCAGGGCTACAATCGAAGGCTCGTTTTATCGCTGCCCGTGTTTTCGGGGACGAGTTTCGAGTGGTAAAAATCGACCGTTCCGCTATGGAATACGTTACTAAACTCACATCTTTTTACGCACAATTCCGTTCCGTTGGGACGAATTACAATCAGGTTGTAAAGGAATTGCATACCAATTTTTCAGAAAAGAAAGCACTTGCTTTGCTCTATAAATTGGAAAAGGCAACGGTAGAACTGGCAGAAACGGGGAAAAAAATTCTGGAATTATCGGAAGAATTTAAGGAACAATGGTTGCAAAAATAAACATCGGTAGTAACCTGTACGGTGCATTGACGTACAATCAGGAAAAGGTTGATAAAGGTCTGGGAAAGATATTAGGTGCGAATCTTGTGTTTGAACCTGCCGATGGACACTTCAACGTTATTGATTGTATTGAGGACTTCATGCAGTTTATCCCGTCGCACTTCCGTACCGAACAACACGTTTTCCATGTATCCCTGAATCCACATGAGGATGATGTTTTGACAGATGACCAACTGGTAGATATCGGAAGGGAATACATGAAACGATTGGGGTATGGCGATCAACCTTATCTGATATTCAAGCATGAGGACATTGAGCGGGAGCATATGCACATTGTATCGCTTCGGGTAAAAAGCGACGGAAAAAAGGTTTATGATGGAAAAGAACATGAACGAAGTAAGGCTATAACAGAAGATTTGGAACGGGAATATAACTTGCATCCGGCAGAAGGACAAAAGCAGGGTGAACAATGGGAACTAACCCCTGTCGATTTTTCAAAGGGAAACCTTAAAAAGCAGATTGCATCCGTTATCAAACCGCTGGCTTCTATGTATCACTTTCAAAGCATGGGAGAATATAAAGCCGTCCTTTCCTTATATAATATAAATGTTGAGGAACTGAAAGGCGAGGCAAAAGGAAAGCCTTATCGGGGATTGCTTTATTCCGCTTTGGATAGTGAGGGCAACAAGGTCGGCAATCCGCTAAAGTCTTCCATATTCGGGAAGTCAGTCGGTTACGATGGACTGGAAAAGCGTATGGAGAAATCTGCCGAACGCATCAAAACTAAAAACCTGAAGACACATACATTAAAAGCGGTATCGGAAGCCAAGCAGGGCAGCCAAAGTGAGAGCGAGTTCCGAGCGAAGCTAAGGCAGCAGGGTATTGATGTTCTGTTTAGGCGGAATGATGAAGGACGGATATATGGCGCTACATTCATAGACCATACTACCCGCACCATACTGAACGGTTCCCGATTGGGTAAAGAGTATTCCGCTAATGTTTTCAATGACCTGTACGGTGGAAAACAGGAACAAGCACAAGAGCCAGTCAAAGACACACGCCTTTCTGATGTTTACAATAATATTCAGCCAGGCACGCACCATGATAACAGTTACACTTCGGATAGTGTAACCGGTGGGCTTTTCTCAATTCTTAATCCGGAGCCGGAGAACCATCCTAAAGAAGAAATGCCATTACCACGTCGTAAGAAAAAAAAGAAGCGCAGGTATGGCAGGCAGATGTAATAAAATATAGGTTTTGTTTGTCATTTCACCTATACGATAAAAGACGGAATCAGGTTATTGATTTCGTCTTTTATAATTAATAACTTGCCCATTAGGATGTTGAATCAACAAAGTTATTGTCTGTAATTAACTATATTTATTCTGGATCTGCCGTGTGTTGCTTTTTTTTATAGTCAATTAAATCTTTACCCGAACCTTTCATCAGATCAATAGCCCATTTTGTTATTACTACCGAGCTTATTATACCACTCAAACAATCTAACCAATATATCTGCCAAAACATTCCGATAGTTAGG
Organism: Parabacteroides leei; assembly: GCF_023369805.1. Lineage (NCBI taxonomy): Bacteria > Pseudomonadati > Bacteroidota > Bacteroidia > Bacteroidales > Tannerellaceae > Parabacteroides > Parabacteroides leei. Next base: position 241,038 of record NZ_JAMBQG010000003.1, on the reverse strand, counting down.
GCAATAATAGCGGTTATACTTGTTAATCCGTCAGCCAATACATGTAGGTATGCCGAGTGGATATTATGGTCACGATGCTCATGATCGTGATGCAGGAATACTGCACTTAGAGCATTTACAATCAATCCAACAATGGCAACGATAATAGCTTCCTTGAAAAATATATCTACTGGATTCATTAACCTTTGTACGGATTCAACTGCCATCAATACAGCTACAATCAGCAATGCTACGGCACTCGTATAGCCGGATAAAGCCAATAGTTTCCCTTTATTGAATGAGTGATTTTCTGTTTGTGAATACTTACGGGCTGCATAGTAAGCAACCCATGTCAGACCTAAAGCAAGTACATGGGAAGCCATGTGCCAGCCGTCAGCTAATAATGCCATTGAGTTAGTCCAGTACCCGAAGCTAATTTCTACTACCATTGTTGCGGCTGTCAGCAAAACAACCCATTTGGTTTTCTGTTCGTTGGTATGTGTATGATTTTTAGTATGCGGATGATTATTCTCCGCATGATTATGTTTATCTCCCATGATGATTAATATTTTATTTGGATAATCGTCTTATTATTTAGCTAAGAAGTTATTTATAAAATATTATTCTTGGGTGGATGCCAGATTGAGTTAATAAGATTTTGAGGAATATAATATGTGTGATCCGGTATTTTAATATCGGATTTTATGGCAAATGGTTTTTCAGGATTGTCGAAAGAATGTTCCGCAAATATAAAAGGATTAATATGTACTGTATTAAGTGAGTTATGAAAAGGCAAAGATGCGTGATTGTGATTTGCCTTTTTTTTCGTTTTATGCTCATTTTCGGAATAATGCAGTTTAAAAAAATCTTTTAAGTCAATGGATGTTTCTTCAGTGTGTTCGCAATAATGTTGGATTAAAAAAGGCAAGCGATATATTTCCTGCAAAACAGTATTAGTGAATCCTATTTGCAGGGACAGTAAAGTAACGACTATGATGGTCAAAAATTTCACGCCTCAAATTTAGCAATATTCCTTAAAATAGTAAATCACTATTTTAAGGTATTTACTTATAAGGTACCTCTTATTCCATTTTAGCGCCACTCGCTGCCAAATCGAAGCCACAAGCGACCACATGACAGAAAATCAATCATTTACAAGAACAACCTCTCTAATTTCGCTTCTCAAACTTTTAATTTTTAAAGATTATGCAACAAGAAGATGATTTAAGAGGACTTGCCAAAGTGATGGAGTTCATGAGGGCAATCAGTATTATTTTTGTAGTGATAAACATTTATTGGTTTTGCTATTACGCTTTGCGTGAATGGGGAATCAATATTTCGGTAGTTGATAAGATACTACTGAACTTTGACCGGACTGCCGGACTATTCGGTAGTATTCTTTATACCAAATTATTTGCCGTTGTTTTCCTTGCCCTTTCGTGTCTGGGAACTAAGGGAGTTAAAGAGGAAAAAATCACTTGGCCGAAAATCTATGTTTTTCTGACAATAGGTTTTATCCTGTTCTTTATGAATTGGTGGATACTTGAATTGCCATTACCTGCATCGGCTACAACAGGTTTTTACATCCTGACAATGGCAGCAGGTTATCTGTTCCTTTTGGTCGGTGGATTATGGATGAGCCGTTTACTCAAAAACAATATGTTCGACGACGTATTCAACACGGAGAACGAGAGTTTTATGCAGGAAACACGGCTATTACAGAGTGAATATTCCGTGAACCTGCCTACGAAATTCTGGTATAAGAAAAAAGAATGGCGGGGTTGGATAAACGTTGTAAATCCTTTTCGTGCAAGTATTGTGTTAGGAACTCCGGGCAGTGGGAAGTCATACGCTGTTGTTAATCAATACATTAAGCAACAAATTGAGAAAGGATTTTCAATGTACGTGTATGATTTTAAGTTTCCTGACCTTTCTACAATCGCTTATAATCATTTACTGAACAATCAATTAGGCTACAAAAAAGTCCCCACGTTTTACGTGATAAACTTCGACGATCCGAGCCGTTCACACCGATGTAATCCAATCAACCCTTCTTTCATGGAAGATATTAGCGATGCTTACGAATCGAGTTATACAATTATGCTTAACCTTAATAAAACATGGGTGCAAAAACAAGGCGACTTCTTTGTGGAATCTCCGATAATTCTGTTTGCTGCTATTATATGGTATCTCCGAATTTATAAAGACGGAAAATATTGCACATTCCCTCATGCGATAGAGTTCCTGAATAAAAGGTATGAAGATATTTTCCCTATTTTGACAAGTTATCCCGAACTGGAAAACTACCTAAGTCCCTTTATGGACGCGTGGCTTGGGGGCGCAATGGAACAGTTGCAGGGACAGATAGCAAGTGCTAAAATACCGCTTTCAAGAATGATTAGCCCGCAATTATACTGGGTAATGAGCGGTGATGAGTTCACGCTTGATATAAACAACCCTGATGATCCGAAGGTATTAGTCGTAGGCAATAACCCCGATAGGCAAAATATATACGGCGCAGCTTTGGGACTTTACAATTCCAGAATAGTTAAATTGATAAACAAAAAAGGGCAATTAAAGAGTTCGGTCGTAATCGACGAATTACCGACAATTTATTTCAAAGGTCTTGACAATTTGATCGCAACAGCCCGTAGTAATAAGGTTGCTGTGCTTTTGGGCTTTCAGGATTTTTCGCAGCTAATAAGGGACTACGGGGATAAGGAAGCAAAAGTTGTGCGCCCATAAGGGCATACAATAATTATCTCTGTGGCAGGAGATTAGACAAGTGTTCTTTGAAAAGGATCTATCGCCGCTGGCTTATCTGTGAGGAGAAATCAAACAGGGAGTGTAGCATGCCAGTAAAGCCGAAAGTCAACGAAGTTACCGAGTTGCGACTGAATGGTGGGCGAGACAGATAGATATGAGGATAAAATCCATACTGATTGAATGATAGTCCGAGTGGTTAGTGCTTTAAACTATGACGTCAAGGTAACTATAATCGTCATACTGCAATACCCATTTCCAAACGACTGGGGGAAATGTGGCAGGAACTTATTGCAGCGCATCACAATAAGTGAGTAAAGGACGGAAGTCGTATCCGACAATCTATCGCGCCATATATTATTGTATGTTTTAATGGGGATTGCCTAAACCGGAACGCCAGTTGTAAGGCTATGAGGTACAGACCTCTGAATATCCGGCATGGCAACGGAGCCGCCGTAGTAGTCTGAGCAAGGGAAAGCCTTGTACACGTAAATCGGAATTTTCCGATTTACAATGGCGAAGGGTGGCAGCCAGCTTATTTTAATACAATTAACGGAAAATGTGAGAGACATTATGAGAAGTCCAGAGAAAGTATTAAACAATCTAACGAAACACAGCAAAATTTCGGACTACCAGTACGAAAGGCTGTACCGGATTCTGTTCAATGAAGAAATGTATTATGTTGCCTATCAAAAGTTGTATAAAAAGACAGGTAACATGACAAAAGGTTCTGACGGCAAGACTATTGACGGCATGAAACTTAAACGCATTGGACGGCTGATTAAGGTTCTGAAAAACGAATCATATCAGCCTAAACCGTCACGAAGAACGTATATTCCTAAGAAGAATGGGAAAAAGCGTCCTTTGGGAATACCTGCTATTGGTGATAAATTGGTGCAAGAAGTAATCAGAATGGTACTTGAGTCCGTTTATGAAAAACAATTTTGCTATTCATCACATGGATTCAGACCGGGAAAGAGTTGCCATACTGCACTTATTCACCTGCAAAACACATTTATTGGGGCTAAATGGTTTATCGAGGGTGATATTAAAGGATTTTTCGATAACATCAATCATGATGTGTTGATTAAAATTCTGCAAAAAAGTATCAAAGACGATAGATTCATACGGCTTATAAGAAAGTTTTTGAATGCAGGGTATGTTGAAGACTGGGTGTTACATCGGAACTTTAGTGGTACTCCGCAAGGCGGTATCATCAGTCCGATTCTTGCCAATATCTATCTGAATGAATTAGATAAATACATGGAAGAATACATTCAAGAATTTGACAAAGGTAAAAGACGGCTGAGAAATCCCGAAGCCCGGGTACTGGAAGGACGGAAAATGACTGTTACTAAAAATTTAAAGAAAGAAACAGATGAAGCTAAGAGAACTGAACTGCAAAAGGAAATTAGAGAAATAGAAAAAAAACGAATCCTTATCCCCTATGGAATAGAAACGGATGACACTTACAAAAGACTAAAATACGTGAGATATGCAGATGACTTCCTGATTGGAGTTATTGGCTCTAAAGATGATTGCATAAAGATAAAGGAAGACATTAAGACTTTCCTTGAAAATAAATTGAAATTGGAATTATCGGAAGAGAAGACCCTAATAACGCATGGGACAAAACCTGCAAAATTTCTCGGATTTGACATCTATGTACGTAATACCAATCTACCTAAAAGAGATTCTTCGGGAAAATTGAAACGTGTCTACGGAAAGAAAGTCGTGTTGAAAATAACAACAGAAACCATGAAGAAAAAGCTGCTGGCTTACGATGCCCTCAAATTAAACATTATAAACGGCAAAGAAGTATGGAAAGCTAAACCTCGTGTGTATCTGACAAATAATGACGACCTTGAAATATTAGACAAGGTCAATTCCGAAATCAGAGGATTCTATAACTATTACTCGATAGCTAATAACAGTACAGTAATCAACTCATTCTATCGTATCATGAAAGAAAGTATGCTGAAAACTTTTGGACATAAATACCGGACATACAGGAAACACCTGATGAAACGGCTTCGTGTAGGAAAAGAAATCGGTATTCGATTCAAAGACAAACATGGCAACGAAAAGGTGAGAATCTTCTATCACGACGGATTTAAACGAAAGGTAACAGACAAAGCTGCTGATTTTGATAACATGCCCCGGTCTAAGTACAACCTTGCACGCACAAGTTTAGTTGACAGGCTAAAAGCAAGGAAGTGCGAATACTGTGGAGCTACTAAAAATCTGGAAATGCACCATGTGCGTAAACTCAAGGACCTGAAAGGTAAACAGGCATGGGAGAAGCACATGATTGCACGACAGAGGAAAACGATAGCAGTATGTTATAATTGCCATAAGAAAATACATAATGGTAAATTTTAGATTGATTAAGTTGGTGGAGAGCCGGATACATGGAGACGTGTACGTCCGGTTCGGGGGCGAGTATCTGAAAACCCGCCATAGCAATATGGAAATGGGCGTTGGGTGCTTAGCCTACGTGATGAACACCGTAGGAAATGTTTTTAGCGGTCAGGTTGTGGGAGAAACTGCAAAAACATTATCCGATAGATTTGGTAAAGTCTTACAGAAACGCCAGTCTATGACTATTAACCGCAATGATAAATCGACCTCTATAAGTACCCAGATGGATAGCTTGATACCACCGTCCAAAATCAGTAACTTGACACAAGGGATGTTTGTCGGAGCGATTGCCGACAACTTTGATGAACGTATCGAGCAGAAAATTTTCCATTGTGAAATAGTTGTAGATAATGCAAAGGTAGCTGCCGAAACTAAGGCTTATCAATCTATTCCTATTATTACCGACTTTAAAGACGAAAACGGAGTAGATAAGATGAAAGAGCAGATACAGCTCAACTATAACCGTATCAAAGAGGAAACCAAACAAATTGTTGCAGAAGAACTACAACGCATTAAGGATGATCCTTCATTGGCTCATTTATTACAGCAACAAGAATAAATATACATATATATATAATGTAGGAGAGCCGGATTTCCGGCTCTTTGTTTTTCCTATAACGCCACTCACTGCCAAATCGAAGCCACAAGCGACCACCTGCCGAAAAATCAACAGCTAACCTCTTGATTACCGCTACTTTTATTCTGCATTAATAGTGATGCAGAACAAAAACAGTTTTTATTATGGATGAAAAATTAAATCCGAAAGACAAAGTTCTCCTGATGCGAGATGAAGGAGAAGGCAACAAACTCAAAGTCGTGAAAGGCATCGACAAAAAAGGTAAAATTGATGCCATTGATCCCATGAAGGCGAAGCAAACCGATTTTATCAAAATTGACAAACACGCCGATCCCCTTGAAAACTTTTTCAAAAACTTCTTTAATCAAGCTAAAAACCCGTCGCATACAGGATTCTATGCGGTTACCGTCGATATGCTTGATAAAGTATTAAAACTAAGTGATGAAGATTTGGAGAAGTATCGTATCAATCCGAAAGATTATATGAATCAGCAGGAACAATCCACCAAAGAGAGTGAAAAGCAAGTTCAAACCGAAAAAAAAGAAGAAAAAATGGAAGCAACACCAGCAACCGAACAGAAGACCGAATTTAAGCAATTCGACACAAGCCGTATCCCTGAAAGTGAATATCAGAAATACGGTATCAAGCCCGAAAATCTGGAGGGCGAACTCAAAGCCATGAGTTACGGGTATAAATCTCCGCACCTTGTAGATATCAACCCCAAAATAGAGGGAGTAGAATATCCCATGAAAGCCCGTCTTTCACTGGAGGAACAGCCGGATGGCAGCCTGAAATTTACCCCGCATCCATACCAACAGCAGGTTGATTTGGAAAAACCGTTTCAGGGCATTATGCTCCCCAATGACGTAAAAGAAAACCTGTTAGCAACGGGTAACAGTGGTAGGGTGGTAGAACTGGAGCCAAGACCGGGCGAAAAAGTACCGTCGCTTATTTCTATCGACAAGCAGACTAACCGTTTGGAAGCCGTACCCCTTGATAAGCTCACAGTATCTCAAAACCTGAAAGGTGTTGAGTTATCTCCTGAACAACAACAGGCATTAAAAGAAGGGAAAAAGGTACTCGTAGAGGGTATGACCTCCAAAAAGACAATAGGTACCGATAATCCTAAAAAATTCGATGCTTATGTTCAGTTTAATGCAGCCAAAGGCGGTTACGATTTCAATTATGACGGATTAGACCGCAATAAGTATCAGCAGAACAATAGACAGGAACAAAGCCAGAACGGAGAACAGCAGAACCAAGTCCGTATTCCTAAAAAACTTTTAGGCGTTGATTTGGACGATAAACAACAAAGTTCTCTCCGGGAAGGAAAAGCCGTCTATGTTCAGGGTATGATGAAAGACGGAAAGGGCGAGCCTTTCAATGCCTATGTAAAGGTCAATCAGGAAAAAGGCAAACTGGATTTCTTTAAGTGGAACCCGGACAGAGCCAAAAAGCAAGGTGCGGATGTGAAAGTTGCCGAAGGCAATAAGACACAGGTAGCAGTCAATTCACAGGGTAAAACCAATGAAGCAACCAAACATTCAAATGAACCCCTGAAACAAGGTCAGCAAAACCCGACCGAAAAGCAGCAAGAGCAGAAGCAGATTAGAAAACCTGTGAAAAAGTCCACAGGACATAAAATGTAATACCAACCACTAAAAAATCCAATAGTAAATGAAAGTAATAATTGCAGAAAAGCCAAGCGTAGCCCGTGATATAGCGGCTATCGTTGGTGCGGATAACCGCAAGGACGGTTATTTAGAAGGGAACGGATATTGTGTAACGTGGGCATTTGGCCACCTCATAGGACTGGCAATGCCGCAGGACTATGGTATTACAGGATTTCAGGCTGAAAACCTACCGATACTTCCTGCCGAATTTAAGTTATTGCCTCGTCAGGTAAAGGACGGTAAAGAATACAAACCTGATCCGGGCACAATGAAACAACTTAAAGTTATCAAAGAGTTATTTAATAAATGTGAGCGTATAGTGGTTGCGACCGATGCAGGACGTGAAGGGGAGTTAATTTTCAGATATATATATAATTATCTGGAGTGTTCCCGCCCTTTCGACCGTCTTTGGATAAGCTCTCTCACGGATCAGGCTATCCGCAAAGGATTGGAGAACCTACGTCCGGGAAAAGAGTACGACAACCTGTATCGTTCGGCAAAAGCCCGGAGCCAAGCCGATTGGGTTGTCGGGATAAACGCTTCACAAGCCCTGTCAATATCAGCCGGGCACGGCGTATGGTCATTGGGACGGGTGCAAACACCTACACTCGCCATGATATGCAGCCGTTATCTGGAAAACAAAGATTTCAAACCGCAAACCTATTTTCAGGTAAAATTGCATACGGCAAAAGATGCAACCCAGTTCGCCGCTATTTCCACAGAACGGTACAACACAAAGCAGGAGGCAGACGACATCTTAAACCGTGTCCGATCCGCCGAATCCGTAAACGTGATAAGCGTAGAAAAGAAAGAAGCCAATCAGGAACCGCCATTGCTCTACGATTTGACTACTTTGCAGAAAGAAGCGAACAGCCGCCATAGTTTTTCAGCAGATAAAACCCTGTCGGTAGCCCAGTCGCTTTACGAAGCGAAACTTATTTCCTATCCAAGAACGGGCAGCCGTTATATTTCCGATGATGTTTTTGCCGAGATACCCGCCCTTATAGGTCAGTTATCCGGTTACGCTCCATTCGGCAACTATGCAAAAATAATGTCAGGGGCAAGCCTGAACAGGCGTTCTGTAAATGATAAGAAAGTAACAGACCACCATGCTCTGATTATCACCGAAAATATGCCGAAAGATATTTCAGCCGACCAACGTATCATATACGATATGATTGCTGCCCGAATGTTGGAAGCCTTTTCCGGCAAATGCACCAAAGAAAACACAAGCGTTTCTTTGGATGCTTCGGGCATTGCTTTTTCAGTCAAAGGTAGCATTATCCTTATTCCCGGTTGGCGTGCCGTATTGAACGCACCTGATGAAGAAAAAGGCGAAGACGATGCTCCGGCACTTCCATCCCTGTCCGATGGGGATGTACTTCCCATTAACGGAACGGACTTACTGGAGAAACAAACCAAGCCCCGCCCATTACATACGGAAAGTAGTTTATTATCTTCTATGGAAACCTGTGGTAAAGACCTTACCGACGAAACGGAACGGGAAGCGCTCAAAGAATCGGGTATCGGAACACCTGCCACCCGTGCCGCTATTATCGAAACGCTTTTCTCCCGTGAATATATTCAGCGTGAAAAAAAATCCCTTGTTCCTACCAATAAAGGATTGGTAGTCTATCTGGCTATCCGTGATAAAAAAATAGCGGACGTAGCTATGACCGGAGCATGGGAAAGCGCATTGAATAAAATAGCAACGGGAGAAATGGATGCCGATACCTTTCATAGAAGTATCGAAGTATATGCCGCACAGATTACCACCGAATTACTGGAGAAGAAAATCGAAGGCGGCAATACAAGAGAGAGCTGTCCATGTCCGAAATGTAAAAACGGTCAGGTAGTAATATTCCAAAAGGTTGCAAAATGTAACAATGAGGCTTGCGGACTGACAGTATTCCGGAATAAATCAGGAAAAGACCTGACGGACGGACAACTGAAAGACCTGCTTACCAAAGGCAAGACAGGTACTATCAAAGGCTTTAAGAGTAAAGAAAATAAGCCTTTTGATGCTGCCGTAGCTTTTGATGCAGAGTATAAAACGATATTCCAATTTGATAATTCCAAAAAGAGGAAAAAGTAATGAAAATAAGTTTGTTATTAAATTTAGGACAGGCATTGACGAGAAATGCAAATCTGGATAAGCCGACTAAAATGCTATATTCTTTTATTGATTATTGTAAAAGTCATGATTTTCCATATCCTACTATTCCAAGAATCGGAGAATTTATTTCATTGGAAGAGTTCTTTATAGAATGGGCGAAATCGCTTGATGACTGCGAATTAAATATGCTTGATAATATTAATTCGCTAACTACGTGTATCGGTAAGGAAATTAAGGTCATCAATGTTATTCACAATGTAAATCGCTCAGTCCTGTACTGTTCTGACTTGTATAAATTGGAATAAAACAGCTATCTTTGCCACTAAGAAGTTCATATGGCACAGGTTTTAATGAGAAATTATTAAATCTATCCTATTGAATTTTTTAGTGGTGGCACTGGGGAGGGATACCCCGGTGCCTTTTGCTTATCCGTATCAATAGTTTTCCACTAAAAAATTCATAGTTATGAAATACAATTCAAATTTAGAGCCTGCGGAAATGTCATACTTCCGGCTCAATCTACTTTCTTATTTACGTGATTCCCACCCCGACAAAGCAAATGACCTTTCATTTATTGCCGGACGTGGGGATATGGCAGCCGAAGCGTACAGCGAAGCCGTAAAAAGCGGTTTAGACCATATTCAAGCTGCCGAAATTGCAAACGAAGCCTTATTCAAAGGCTTACACTTTTCACCTTATAATATAGTAGTTGAAATACTTTGGAACGAGTTTTTCGACGAAGTTTCTCCGGGTGGTGCCCAGGCAAAGGCAAAAGAACTAATGCCCGAATGTCAGGCGGTATTTGCTAAATACAACCTTAGTGATGATTATGCCGAAACGACAGAGTACCAGTCGCTTTATACAGAGCTTGTCGGCACGATCCTGATACTGCTCGAAAATGAGTTACAATAAGCGAACTCATTTGCGTCAGAATATTGACGCAATAAAGTTAGCGTTAAGGCTCGACAAGGAACAAAAAAAGGCAACACCCGAAGAACGGGAAATACTCGCAAAATATTCAGGCTTTGGAGGGATTAAGGCAATCCTTAACCCTGCCGACAAACCCGAAGATATTGAGCGGTGGTCTAAATCCGAAGTCGAGCTTTTCCCGTTGGTGCAAGAACTCCACGAGGTACTCCGTGAAAGTTCTCCCACACCGGAAGTTTACAAACGCTATGTCAGTTCCCTGAAAAGTTCTATCCTTACGGCATTTTATACGCCGAAGCCTGTTATTGATGTGTTAGCGGATGCACTAAAGGATAGCGGTATAACTCCGACACGCTTTTTAGAACCCAGTGCCGGAACAGGTGCGTTTATTTCTTCTTTCAAAGATATTGCACCTGAAGCTAACGTAACCAGTTTTGAAAAAGACCTGCTAACAGGTAAAATTCTATCGCACCTTTATCCTGATGATAAGGTACGGATTGAAGGTTACGAAAAAATGGAAGGACGCTATTCACAGCATTTTGATGTGATTGCATCTAATATCCCTTTTGGAGATGTTTCGGTATTCGATCCGCTACTGTCCAACCATGAAATACCCGCCGTCAAACAATCGACACAGGCGATACACAACTACTTTTTTGTAAAAAGTGTCATGTCGGCCAGAGAAGGCGGGTTAATCGCCTTTATTACCAGTCAGGGCGTACTCAATTCGGAACAAAACAAACCGATACGGGAATACCTGATGAACTCTTGCGATGTTGTTTCAGCTATCCGTTTGCCGAACAACCTCTTTTCCGACCATGCCGGAACTGATGTCGGCAGCGACCTGATTGTATTACAACGGAATAATAAAAATATAGTTCCAAGCCAACGACAGCAGGATTTTATCGAATCCCGCAAATTATCTAACGGCATATCTATTAATAACCTGTTCCGTGATTTCAACAGAGTAGTACAAACCCGTTCCAAAATCGACACCGATCCATACGGCAAACCTGCTATTGTTTTTACCCATGAAGGCGGTATTGAGGGAATAGCCACAGATTTGCGGCAAATGCTGAAAGATGATTTTTCAAAACATTTGGATTTGCAGCGTTACCAAAACTATGCACAGGAAAACCCGGCACAGTCGGTAACACAACAATCTCAATCTGCAAAATTGGATAACAGCAATCAGATAACCGAACAGGATATTCAGGAATTAAGTGATTACGCTTCTGAAATGGACAGAAAACTGTATGCCGAACGTCCGCCACAACCCGAAGATTTTGGAATTAAAGAAAAAAAGCAGAATGAAACAGAAGAAAGACAACCGGCTGCTCCAAATACTTTTAGAGGTACTCTTTTCGATATGGATGATCCTGCCATTAAAAAAGCGCCGACTACGGAGGCGAAACCCCAGTCCGTAACGCAGGAACCATTAATAACGCTCTATGACCTTTTCGGCTTTACCCAAGAGGAACGCAGTCAGGTAAACAAACCCAAAAAGAGAGGTAGAAAATTCAAATTACAGGCAAGCAAGTCAAAGGAACTGCCGTTTATGGACTGGCGGGAAGAAATGGCGCATAATGCAGCGCAGCAACGGGAAAAGCTACAACAGGAAAGCGCCGAGGCCTATCCCGTATTCGATGCCCGTCGGGAAGAACAGTTGGAACGGCTGAAAGAGGAAGCCGAACGGGAACAGCAGGAACGCATGAAACCTGTTCCTTTCCTATTGGAAGATATACCGTCCCATTACCGTGATGGCTCACTTGTTACCGACGAAAATAATCGTATCGGTTATTTGCGTGATTTGAATGGATTTCAGCCGATGTTCCATCCGCTTCAGCTCACCGGAACACAGCAGGCGAAAGCATCCCTTTATATTGAAATACGGGACACTTATCACCACCTGTACAGCAACGAAGCAACAAGGTTGGAAGCCAATCCTGCATTAAGGGAAATGCTTAACCGACTGTATGATGATTTTACCCGCCGTTTCGGAAATATAAACGATGCGAAAAATCTTAGTCTTATAAAAATGGATGCCGGAGGAACGGAAATTCTTTCTCTGGAACGGTATATCGACGGTAAAGCCGTCAAAGCCGATATATTTCAACAACCGGTTGCCTTTAATCCCAATGAGATTACCCATGCCGATAATGCACGGGAAGCCCTGACCGCTTCGCTCAATAAACATGCAACGGTAAACCTTGAATATATGGCAGGGCTTACAGGGGGGACTTCGGATGAAATACTGGAGGAACTCAAAGGGCAGGTATTTTTCAATCCAATGATAGGCTCTTATGAAATTAAAGACAAGTTCATAAGTGGTAATGTTATCTCCAAAGCGGAACACGTAGAGCGGTATATAGAAAACCACCCCGACAATGAAGCGGCAAAAGAATCATTAAAGGCTCTGAAAGAAGCAATACCCCGTCCGATAGCATTCGAAGATTTGGATTTTAATTTCGGAGAACGGTGGATACCGTCGGGCATTTACAGCAAATACGCTTCACATTTGTTTGATACGAATGTATCGGTGCATTATGCTCAAAGCCGTGATGAATACACGCTCAAAGCCGACAGCAAAAATATCAAGATATGGGATCAGTACGCTGTTAAGGCAACAAGCCGGACTTTCGACGGTATCGCCCTGATGAAACACGCCTTGCATAATACCTCTCCTGATATAACAAAGAAAGTCAATAAGTTGATTGACGGGGAAATAAAAGAGGTCAAGGTACGTGATTCCGAATCTATTCAACTCGCCAATTCCAAGATTGACGAGATACGGAACGGTTTCGTTGAATGGCTTAACGAACAATCACCGGAGTTCAAAGACCGACTGGCAGATAAATACAACCGTACATTTAATTGTTTCGTCCGTCCGGAGTATGACGGAAGCCACCAAGAGTTTCCGGGACTGGATCTGAAAGGCTTGGGTATTCCCGACCTATACAATAGCCAAAAGGATGCAATTTGGATGGATAAACTCAATGGCGGGGGTATTATCGACCACGAAGTCGGGGGCGGTAAAACCCTGATAATGTGTGTAAGCGCCTACGAGAAAAAACGTTTGGGATTGGTAAATAAACCGCTCATTATGGCGCTCAAAGCCAATGTTCATGAAATAGCCCAAACTTTCTGTACGGCTTACCCCAATGCAAAAGTGTTGTATCCGGGTAAAGAAGATTTCACCCCTGCTAAACGGGCGAAGATTTTCAACGAAATGAAGAATAACAACTGGGATGCAATCATTTTAACACACGAACAGTTTGGTATGATACCCCAGTCACCCGAAATTCAGCAACGGATATTACAGGCGGAACTCGATAGCGTAGAAGAAAATCTGGAAGTGTTACGGGCACAAGGAAAGGAGATTTCCCGTGCTATGGAAAAAGGTTTAGTTAAAAGACAATTAAACCTTGAAGCCAAATTGGAAAATATAACCTACCAGATTGAGAACCGCAAGGATGACACCGTAGATTTCCGTCTTATGGGTATCGACCACTTGTATGTTGATGAGAGCCACCGATTCAAGAACCTGACCTTTACAACCCGACACGACAGGGTTGCAGGTCTGGGTAATGCCGAAGGCTCACAACGTGCCTTGAATATGCTTTTTGCCCTGCGTACCATTCAGGACAGGACGGGAAAAGATTTGGGAGCCACTTTTCTTTCAGGCACAACCATTTCCAACAGTTTGACAGAGTTATACTTGCTTTTCAAGTATCTCCGGCCGAACGAACTGGAACGACAGGGTATTAATACATTCGATGCGTGGGCGGCAATCTTCGCCAAAAAGTCGATAGACTACGAATTTTCGGTAACGAATGAAATTGTGCAAAAAGAACGCTTTCGGTATTTTATCAAAGTACCCGAATTGGCAGCTTTTTATGCCGAAATAACAGACTATCGTTCTGCGGAGGATATTGGTATCGACCGCCCTGTAAAGAATGAAATTCTGCATAATATTCCACCAACACCCGACCAACAGGAGTTTATACAAAAGTTGGTAGAGTTCGCCAAAACAGGTAAAGGTGAAATATTAGGACGTGCGCCATTATCGGAAAGCGAAGAAAAAGCAAAAATGCTTATCGCTACCGATTACGCGCGAAAGATGTCCCTCGATATGCGACTGATTGATCCAGTTAAATATGGCGACCATGTGGACAACAAGGCTTCCCATGTGGCTAAAATGGTATCAGACTACTACACAAAATTCAAAGACCACAAAGCAACCCAGTTCGTTTTCTCCGATTTAGGCACTTACAAACCCGGAGAATGGAACCCATGCTCCGAGATAAAGCGTAAACTGGTGGATGACTATGGAATCCCGGCTCACGAAATACGCTTTATTCAGGAAGCCAAAACGGATAAGGCTCGTAAAACCATGATTAAGGATATGAACGAGGGTAAAATCCGTGTATTGTTCGGCTCTACCGAAATGTTGGGAACCGGAGTAAACGCCCAGAAACGATGCGTTGCAATCCACCATTTAGATGCGCCTTGGCGACCGTCAGACTTGGAACAGCGGGACGGTCGGGGCATTCGCAAGGGCAATGAAATTGCGAAGCTATATGCGGATAATAAAGTAGATGTACTTATCTATGCTGTGGAAAAATCGTTAGATGCGTACAAGTTCGGTTTACTTCACAACAAGCAGCTTTTCATTCGCCAGTTGAAAAATAATTCACTGGGTAGCCGTACTATCGACGAGGGAAGTATGGACGAAAAAGGCGGTATGAACTTCTCTGAATATGTGGCAATTCTTTCCGGCAA
This sequence comes from Parabacteroides leei, assembly GCF_023369805.1. Lineage (NCBI taxonomy): Bacteria > Pseudomonadati > Bacteroidota > Bacteroidia > Bacteroidales > Tannerellaceae > Parabacteroides > Parabacteroides leei. The sequence continues at coordinate 225,800 of NZ_JAMBQG010000003.1, read as the reverse complement.
TACCGAATTACTGGAGAAAGCACGATTGGAAAAGAAAATCGCTTCTTTGGAATCCGAACGACAGGCATTCATGCGTGGCAAGTCATCATCACGTTACAAATTGGAGGATATTATATCCAATGTAGAGCAAAACAACGGGTTTATTAGCCGTATATCCAAAGATATTGAAGCGTTTAACACCCGTGTTCAGCATCAGCCGGACGGTATTACCCGCCTGAATCCTGTTCAGTTAGACGGATTACAGGGCAGTAACCCAAAAGAAGTCGGGCTGAAGCTAAATGAAATAGCCGACAAAGCCCGCACACATGGAGCGCATGAGAAAATTGGTACACTTTACGGTTTTGATTTAATGGTAAAATCTGAAACCACTAATAAAGATGGCTTCGATGTTATACAAAATCGTTTCTTTATTAAGGGAGAGGGCAATATTCTCTACAATTATAATCACGGGGTAATGGCTACTGATCCGAAGACCGCAGCACAAAATTTCCTGAATGCACTCGATACCATGCCTAAACTTTTGGAGAAGTATCAAGCGGATAATGAGAAGTTGCAAAAGGATATACCTGTACTGAAAGAAGTAGTCGAAGGTACTTGGCGTAAGGAACCGGAACTGAAAACCCTGAAAGACGAGTTAATAAAGTTGGATAGGGAAATTCAGCTCTCACTTACTCCAATCAGTGAAACTGAAGGACAAGCGGAAACTGTACCTGATAAGACTGTTTCTACTACCAATCAGAACCAGTCGCAAGGCAAGACCGAAACATCGACTGTTCGGGATGCACCATTGCCAAATACTTTGCAGGGAGTTAAAGAAATAATGGGCGATAGGCTTGTTATTGCATCGGTGGGTGGTAGTCCGCCGAAAGTGGATAAAAAGGATTCTTCTAAAAATTTCAAACTGTAAAAATAAAGCCCGTGCCTGTCATCACGACGGTACGGGCTTTTGAATATAAATTCATAAAAACTATAAATATGGAAATAGTAATGCCCTCACGGGTTTTTCTTATTGTTGCCCCTTTTCTTGTTAAAGTTTTCCCTGATGAAAATATGAACATCACTTTCTTTGTAGTATGTCTTATGATAAACTGTCTGAAAAGGCAGTTCTCCGGTACTACGATAGCGTTGCAGGGTGCGTTTACTTACATTAAGCAACATGCACAAATCCTGATTATCAAGCAAAATTTCTCCATCTAACATATTCCTACGTTTACTCATTTTATCAAGTATTTTATCTATTTTGTCGAAGCGATCCATGATACGCTCCATCCATGCTTCAAAATTTTCTCTATCTATATACATAGTATTTCGTTTTTAGATGATATGCCCTATCATAAAGTAGTTTTGATTGGACGGATCTTTTATAATTATATCTTTCTCTCGCATATATTTAATGTAGCTTTTGGCTGTGCGTTCTTTTACATCCATTATCTGCTGTATGCGGTCGCATAGGTCTATATAGGTCAGATGCCTTTGTGAATCGAATATCTCACGGGCAACTGTCGCCAGTTCTTTCTCTTTCCTTTTTTCTTTTTCCTCTCGTGGTTTTTCTCCGATATATATGTGCATACCTAATTCTTTATCCCACGAAAACTGCATTAAAGGAACGTCGAGAGGACTGCCGTCCCTTACTTTGAGCGCTTTTACTACCGATATGGACGGATCGCTGTCAAGTTCTATACTAAGGATTGCAGCAGCTTTGCGTTGTAGCTCCGAACCAAGATGCCCCCGCAATTTCAAGCCATTGGGTACATAATGAAGTACGCATACGATACAAGTGCGGTATATTCCCGCCAACCGGTATAATTCGTCCATAATCCTGATGCTTTCCACTTCATCATTTGCCGATGACACTAAATCTGCTATCCCGTCAATAACAACCAAGCGAATGCCCTCATATTCGTAATGGTATTTATCCATACTTTGAACAATGGCTTGCAACCGCTCTTTCCGGGACATTCCGGTAAGGGAGAAAGCCCGTAATTCTTCCGGTTTTTTTTCCAGTTTAGCACGTTTCAGAAGATTTGATACATTTTTGAAAAGCTGTACTTCCGATTGTTCCGTATCATAGAGCAAAACCGCTTTATGGTCGGAATTATCCCGCACATCAACGCCTAACGTATCTATTGGACGATTGTCGTTTCTTATCGAACCTGCAATCAGGGCGGCAACATAGTTACTTTTTCCTGTACCCTCGCCACCGGTAATACAAAGTATATTACCCTGTGTGCCCAGTGGTACGTCGCCGGCAGATATAACTTCCTCTGCTTTTGCCGGAGGATTGTTAAAATCAATTTCGCACGATTTCAGCATGGTCATTGTTTCGTTATATAGGTTATCAAGAAAATCGAGAAATAGTTGCCGGAACTCTTTCCGGCTATTGCCCTTACTGAAATAGTCGGTTATATCTTTGTCTTTTTTCTCTCCTGATAGTGGTAGTACAAGCCGTTTAACGCCATATTCGGATAATGCTTTTTCATGCTTTACCGCACTATCCGTTCCTGTTTTGTCCGCATCGTAGAGTAGTACAATATGTTTAAAGCGGAACGTCAGTTTATAAATAATCCCTGCCGGGATTGTAGAAGTTTCACTATTAAAGCAGATAGCGTGGAATCCGTGAGCGGCAAGTGTCATCACGTCTTTTTCTCCGCCAGAGATGAACAATGTATCTCCTTTGGCGGGTAATTGCTCCAGTCCGAAACAGTAATTCTCTCCGATATTACCACCATACAAGAAACGGACTTCCGAAAACGGACGGTAAATCTTCACATGCCTTTTACCCATATATCCGAAAATCGGTTCATTTTCTGATGAAGTATAATAAAATGGCTTATTGTCTTTATTTTCACTCCTGAACTCTTTTAGTGATACTGTTTTGTATAGTTTAAGTATTTCAGGGGTAATGCCTGACTGCATCCAAAAATCCAATTCTTTTTGGGTGAATTTTTGTTGAAGAATATTATACGGTTTGTTTTTTTGCGGTTCCGGTGGAGCCTGTTGCTTGTTTGATGCGATTGGCGGAGTATGTGAGTAATCTGAATCACTCAATCCTAACGCCATATCCCTGTTTATGGTCTTTAATATTTCTACAAAGTCGGCACCATTTCCACAATTCAAGCCTTTTAGTTTTCCAACAAAAAAGAAGCAATCACCACTATAATCGTCATTGCCGAAATCCTTAATTTTATAAACGCCATTACGACGGTCAAAATATACATTGCACGATGCTTTACGGTCTTCATACAAAGGATTAAGGAAATTACGTCCTGTTTTCCATTGGACTGGGATATAGTGTTTGAATACGTCCAAACCGTTATTCGTCCGTCTTAATAATTCGTCTTTGTTGAGCATGGAGTTTATGATTATTTATAAGGTCATTCATACATTCATCGGTGCTGCGGATTCTTTTCTCAGTAAGCATCCGTTTTATTTCAGCAATGGTATAATATGATTTGCCGGAGATAATGGAATAAGAAATCATCCGGTTACTTCGCAAACGTTGAAGTGTTCGTTCGCTGATTTTGAGAAAGGTGCAAACTTCGTAACTGTCCACCCACATTTCGTCCGGGTTGGTAGTATCATCATCCTGATGATCTATCACGAATTTCGCTATGGCATTAATTTTGGAAACTAATTCTTTGTATGCCTGTGATTCTATTGTAATGACATCCATAATTGCTACTTATTGAATTGATGCAAAGTTCGGAAGTTGCAAAAACGTAGAATGACAAGTTGCTATAACTATTTTTGAAATTTCATTCTAAATATCTAATAATCAGAATGTTTTAGTTTTGTTTTTTTAGGAATGTAAAGTGAGAATCTTTACATTGGGTATTTTTGGAAGAAAAAGACGTAAAAAAGCCCTGAAAATGATAGTTTTTCAGGGCTAAAAGAGGGAAAATCCGTTAAGATAAACTTTATATCATCTTTATATTGATTTTCTCATAACTTATTGATAATGAATTGATTTTTATAATTACTTCTGCTGTTTTTTTATTGACCACCTGACATTTTACCTGTTATCGTCATCATCCATTTTTTTGTTAAGGCTATCTCGCAATGAATCAAGATATAAAGTCCGGCTTTCTTTCCGGTTTCTGATATTCAAATAGATGCGGTAAAACTCTCCGGCATCGGTATTGAAAACATTACAGAAATAATCTATCAACTCTTTAATATCAATGTTTCCATAATTTATGCTTCCTTTTGCATATATAGCATAAATCAGTTCGACAAGTTCTGTTTTAGTTCCTGTCCAAGTATGTTTTATACGGGGAAATTTAGAGTTATCCATTTCGTTTTCAGGATGTTTTTCCAGTTTATTTAATTCAGCATTGAGATAAATACGGAGCATCTCATTGGCTAATATTTTAGAAACTTTGTAATCAAAACTGGTAGAAAAATTATTATCCCTTTCAAAGTAGAAGCAATCTACATTAAGTTCAATATTCGGCTCTACCCGAAGAAAATAATAACGGTCAAGATGAGTCTTCTCTGTCCTGTAATACTGGTAGAAATCTAAGTTTTTATCAAAATAATCTTTTATCCTGTCTAATTCCCTTATTATATAATTTTTCTGTGCCGTATCACTTCCAGTCGGTCGATTAGTTTCTATCTTATAAATCTCCGAGTAATAGATTAATTTGCTGAAAAGTTGGGGTTTGTACTCTTTAAAAAAACATATTTCTTCATCATCACTTTTGAACTTATAATCGTTCAGTTTCATCTTTAGCTGTTGCATAATTCCTTTTAGCAACAAAACTGCTTTTTTAGCTTTTCTTAAAGAGGCTTCTTCTTCCAGTTCAATAGCTTCAAGCTGATCATTCACTTTTTCGATTATAGTATTGACGTGTTTATTCATAAGGCTATATTTTAGGTACAAACCCCAACAGGGCATAATTAAAATTTCATTTTCAAAATCCTAATAGCGTTCAATATCGCCAATAACGATACCCCAACATCAGCAAATACCGCTTCCCATAAGGTTGCAACACCTCCTGCACCCAAAATCAACACAATGAGCTTTACACCAAAAGCCAGACTTATATTCTGTATAACAATTCGGCGTGTAGCTTTGCCTATTGTTATAGCCGTTGCTATCCGGCTCGGTTGGTCTGTCTGAATAATAACGTCTGCCGTTTCTATGGCAACGTCGCTACCCAGTCCACCCATTGCAATGCCTACGTCGCTCATGGCAAGAACAGGCGCATCGTTTATCCCATCGCCTACAAAAGCAATGTTATTACCCGGATCGGACTTCAACTGCTCTACATACTCAACCTTTCCTTCGGGCAGCAGATCGCCATGCGCTTGCGTAACGTTCAACTCTGTGGCAAGCTGCGAAACGATGGCCTGTTTATCTCCTGACAGCATTACAATATTCTTAATTCCTAACTCACGCAAAGCGTTCACGGCTGTAGCTGCATCCTCTTTCGGAGCATCGGCTACCAGAATATATCCGGAATAGATGCCATTGATAGCGCAAACAACAATCGTTTCGGGTATAGTCGCTATTTCCGGCGGGAACTCTACATTGTTTTTTATCAATAATTTAGGATTACCCACAAGAACTATTTTACCATTGATAGAAGCCTGTAAGCCGTGCCCTGCGATTTCATTCACAATCTCCGGCTTAATTACTTCGATATTCTGCTCTTTTGCATATTCCACAATAGCTTTCGCTATGGGATGCGTACTTTGCGTTTCAACCGAAGCCACTAAATTCACAAGGTCTGTTTCGAGCAGAAAATCTGCCGGAACAATCTTTTGTACCTTGAAAACTCCCTGTGTCAGTGTTCCGGTTTTATCCATCACCACCGTATTTACTTTGGTAATGGCTTCCAAATAGTTGCTTCCTTTAAATAGTATTCCTTTACGGCTTGCCGCCCCGATACCACCAAAGTAGCCCAACGGTATGCTGATAACCAAAGCACACGGGCAGGAAATAACGAGGAATACCAATCCACGATAAACCCAGTCGTACAACACAAAATTGAATGCCGGATTAATAGCAGAGTATGCCAGTGGTAATAACACTATAAGCGCAGCCAGTGCCACCACTATCGGAGTATAGATGCGGGCAAATTTGCGTATGAACTGTTCTGCGGGTGCCTTTTTTTCTGTGGCGTTCTGAACAAGGTCAAGAATACGAGCCAAAGCACTCATACCAAATGGTTTCGTTACTTCAATTCTTGAAACATTGTCGGTAAGTATCATACCTGCAAATACGTCCTCATTTTTCCGTATCGTTCTGGGAACACTCTCTCCAGTTAATGCCGAAGTATTAAAAGATGCCGATTCATTCAGTAAAATTCCGTCAAGAGGCACTCTTTCGCCTACCTTGACTTCCACAATATCACCTACATTTACATTCTCCGGCGACATTATTTCAGTTTTATCCATCTTAATAACTGTCGCTGTTTCTGGTCGGACATCAAGTAATGCACTAATGCTCCTTTTTGCACGGTTTACCGCTGCATCCTGAAAGAGTTCGCCTACGGCATAGAACAGCATTACTGCAACGCCTTCGGGGTATTCTCCGATAAAGAACGCCCCGATGGTAGCTATACTCATCAATGTAAACTCGCTGAATACGTCTTTCTGGCGAATGGCTTCCCATGCTTCTTTTATCACCGGTAAGCCTACCGGAATATAAGCGATGATATACCATGCGAGTTGTACCCACTTATCGGCAAAGAACGAAAGCCCGACAGCGGAAAAGATGATGCCTGCAATCAGCATCACAAAGGAGATAGCCGCCCGGATGTAACCTCTTTTCTGTGAGGTATCCATTTCCTGTTTGGTCTTGTCTATAACACAAGCCCCATCATTGCAATTTCCCATAATTATTTTAATTTATCGTTTATACTTCTTTTTATACAATTCCTCATTCAAAAACACAAATGGTAATAGTGTAAACAAAGTCCCAAAGAATAAGACTTCCTTTAACGGCCATCTATGAAAGAAACAATGATGATGGGGACATCTGGTTACATAATACCATAACAAAAAACCTAATGTAATCCCAATGGTTATACTTAACGCTACAATCCATTTTTTTGCTCTTGAACTAATCATTTTTTTCTTTGCAATGACCTTACTCTTTTTTTTCTTTTGCTGTCTTTTCATGACATCATTTTTTAGAGTTCTACGGCTGCAAGTTCGGCAAATGCCAGTTGATAATCCCTTTCGGCTGCAAGCGTCTGGTTTACGTTGTCGTAGTACAATCCCATTTCAACCATGTAATCAAGCAAGGATATTTCACCCGCATCAAGTGCTTTTTTCAACAGGATGGTATTATTTACGTTTGCCAGCGATTTACGATATTTGTCGGCAGTAGTTTTCAGTCCCATTGCTTTGGAATACTGTATTTGCAGTTGGCTGAAAAACTGTTGCTTGGTATCGGCTTCGCGGCTTTGGGCAGCAGCAACAGATGCCTTTGCCTGTTTCACCTGATTTTTATTCGACCATAGCGGTATGGATATACCAAGCGACACACCCTGATACCGTTGTCCGACTACTTTTTCACTCATGTATCCGGCGGTAAACTTAGGCAGGTTCATCGCTTTGCTTAGTGATACCTGTTTCTGGCTTACTTCGATTTCGTTACGCACGTATGCCAACACCGGGTTTTTATCTTCGGCTTGTACATACCAGTCGTTAAAGTTCAACGGAAGCTCACGGCTGCCGTAGTCTGCATCATTAAAGACTACGTCGATACCGCCGTTCAGCCTTTTCAACTGGGCAAGGAGTGCATCACGTTCTACTTCCATGCGCGATATTTCTCCTTGTATGGTAGAAAGGTTCAGGTTTACTTTGTTGTACTCCAAGATACTTACGTCGCCCCTGTCCATACGGTCTTTATAACCTTTGGCAATGGTTTCTGCATGTTCCAGACGCAAATAAAGTTCTTTAAGCAGGGAATTGTAATATATCAGTTCAATGCAGTATTGTTTTGCTTCGAGCAATATATTCATACGGTCGGCTTTGTACTGCCATTCCACAAGGTTGTTTCTACCGTTTGCTAACCGACTTTTCATTCCCGTAATGGTGGGAATGTCGAATGTCTGCGATACGCTAAAATCGGTACGATTACCTATATTTGAAGGGTTACCCCAGAGATAATTGAAGCCCACTTCCGGATCATCAAGGAAGATGCCCGTTTTGTTTTGCAGCTTATCCGCTTCAACTTGTTCGCGGAGGGCTTTCAGGGTTGTATTGTTCTCTTCTATCGAAGACAATACAGGGTTGATATTATTCTGCGCATTGAGCGTTATGCCTGCGAAGAGTACCAACATGGTTATTATGATTGTTCTCATTCTAATTCTAATTTAGTGTTGTTTACTTCAGGTTCCTCGTTGTCCAGAATTTCGGTTTCAACTACTTTCCTGTTTGTAATTAAGTACATGATAGGAATAATAAAGCCGTTGAGCAAAGTCGATGTGAGCAATCCGCCCAGGATAACCTTTGCCATCGGACTTTGTATTTCGTTACCCGGCAAATCACCACCCAATGCAAGCGGTATCAGTGCAAGACCGGAGGTTAATGCGGTCATCAAGATGGGGTTTAGACGGTCTAACGAGCCGGTCATTACCGCATCAAGTTTGCTATACCCCTCTGCCACAAGGTCGTTGTATCGTGAGATAAGCAACATACCGTTACGTGTAGCGATACCGAACAGGGAGATAAACCCGATAATAGCCGGTATGCTCAGAACGCCGTTAGTAAAGAAAATGGCAAACACTCCGCCGATAAGGGCAAGCGGCAGGTTAAGCAGGATAACAACGGACTGGTTTATGCTCTTAAACTGCGCAAACAGAAGCATGAAAATAGCAAGAATGGAGAAGATTGAGGTAATAAGCAGGGTGCGTGATGCTGCCTGTTCGCTCTCAAACTGTCCGCCGTACTCAATATGATAACCTTCGGGCAGTTCTATCTTTTCGTTTACGATGTCCTGAATGTCATTTACTACTCCGCGCAGGTCACGTCCGGCAACGTTAGCCGATATTACAATCTTACGGGCAACGTTTTCCCTATTGATGGTGTTGGGGCCTGTGGACGATGTTATTTCGGCTATATTACTCAATGGAATTTTACGTCCGTTGGCATCAACAATAAGGTTCTTTATCCTTTCGGCTGTTTCACGGCTATCGTCGTTTACTTTTAGGGTAAGGTCGAACGAGCGGTTTTCTTCGTACACCTGTGAAACGACTTCACCTGCGAGCATGACGTTTACAATCTTCGCAAAGTCGGGTAAGGTTATGCCGTATTTCGCCATTACTTCCCTTTTGGGTTCTATCTTCAACTGCGGACGTTCCACTTGTTGTTCTACGTTCAGATCGGCAATACCTTCAATGTCCTGAATGTTTGCTTTTATTTGGTTACCGATGGAGAACATTTTATTGAGGTCTGTTCCGAACAACTTGATAGCGATGTTGGCACGTGTACCGGATAACATAGCGTCGATACGGTGCGAAATGGGTGCGCCTATTTCTATATTCACTCCCGGCAACACTTTTATCTTTTCGCGTATTTCGGCAAGCACTTCATCTTTGGAACGTTTATCGAGGATGAACGGTGCTTCGATTTCCGATACGTTTACACCGAGTGCGTGTTCATCGAGTTCGGCACGTCCTGTTTTCCGTCCTACGGTTTGAACTTCGGGTATGGAAAGCAAGATATCTTCTGCTATACGCCCCATCTTGTCGGATTCTTCAAGCGATATACCGGGCATACTACTGATGCTTACGGTAAATGAACCCTCATTGAATGGCGGCAGGAAGCTACGACCTAATGAGAAGAAAATGATAACGGCAATCACTAAAACAACACCTGTTCCGCCAAGTACCCATTTCTTGTATTTGAGTGTCCATTTAAGGGCTACCTCGTAAACGATTTTCAGTTTCCTTACTATATACGGTTCACGTTCCGGTTTATCATCTTTTCGTGGTTTACCCAACAGGTAGCTACACAATACTGGAGTAAGGGTTAAGGCTACTACGGTAGAAGCTATCAATGCCATAATAAAGGCTACTCCTAACGGTGCAAGCATACGACCTTCCATTCCAGAAAGGAAGAACAAGGGAACGAAGCTGGCGATGATGATAAATGTGGAGTATAGAATTGGCATACGCACTTCTTTGGAAGCATCGAACACGACGTTGAGTACGGTTTTTTGCAGTTCCTTTGGTTTCTGCCTGTTCTCCCGCAATCGCTTGAACACATTTTCTACATCGACAATGGCATCATCCACAAGCGAGCCAATAGCAATAGCCATACCTCCGAGGCTCATGGTATTAATAGTAAGCCCCATGAATTTTAAGGAGAGTATTGCAAAGACTAATGACAACGGTATCGTTACAAGTGATATAATGGTTGTACGTGCGTTCATCAGGAAGATAACGAAAACGATAACCACGAAGATACCCCCTTCGTACAATGATTTCTGTACGTTATTGATGGAGTTGTCTATAAAACGTGCCTGACGAAAGATGTCGGTTGTTATCTTCACATCTGCCGGAAGCTGTTTCTGTAAATCGGCAAGCGAAGCGTCAAGTTTGTCTGTCAATTCGAGCGTACTTGTAGCCGGTTGCTTGGTAACAGTTATCAATACGGCAGCTTTGCCGTCGTTGGATGCCATACCCAGTTTAGGTGCTTTATCTCCTATTTTTACTTCAGCAATGTTTTCTATCAGGATAGGAACATTGTTTACTGTTTTGATAACAGCTTTTCCCAATGATGGTATTTTATTTGTTGAAAGCACGCCACGGATGATAAATTCGTTTCCGTATTCATACAATACACCACCTGCGGCGTTCTGGTTCATTTCGGTAACGACGTCGATTACTTCATTGAGTCCGATGTTGTAATGTTTCATCTTTCCGGGATCGAGCAATATCTGGTATTCCTTGATTTCACCACCGAGAACGGTTACCTGTGCCACTCCACCTGTTGATAATAAACGGGGGCGGATAGTCCAGTCAGATAATGTCCGCAAATCCTGTAATGAGGTTGAATCGGCGGTTACTCCGATAATCATAAGCTCACCCAGTATGGACGATTGCGGCCCCAACGTCGGATTACCAACGTTAGACGGCAACTGGTCATTGACAACGGCTAACTTTTCGGATACAATCTGACGGGCACGGTAGATGTCCGTTCCCCAGTTAAATTCTACCCATACGATAGAAAAGCCTGTGGTAGAGGATGAACGCACACGGCGTACATCAGTAGCACCGTTCAGGGCGGTTTCGACAGGGAAAGTAACGAGCCGTTCGACTTCTTCGGGAGCCATACCTCGTGCCTCTGTCATCACCACAACGGTGGGTGCATTGAGGTCGGGAAATACATCGACTTCCATATTGACGGCTGTATAGGTTCCTGCCAGCATAAGCAGCAGGGATGCCACTAAAACAACGACACGGTTGTTCAGCGAGAATTTTATTATCTTGTTCAACATACTGATTCGTGTTTTAATGGTTAGTGACTATGTCCTTCGGGCATTACTGAAGAAGTTGCTGCCAGTTTCACCTGATATACTCCTTTGGTAACTACTTTGGCTCCGCGTTGAAGACCTGAAAGGATCTGCACTCTTTCGCCGTTATTCTGTCCGAGGGTTACTTCCTGTTTCTTATATTCTTCGTCGCCTATTTGCAGATACACGAAGTTAAGTCCCTGTTCTTCGGTAATAGCAGAAACGGGAACGGATATTACATTATCCTGTAAGGTCGAAAGCAGATATACTTCGGTATATGCTCCGGGAATAATATCGCCCACGTTATCAAACTCGAATGTAACAGGAATATAGAAAGATTGGTCAGTGGATGCTTTACCGAAAGATAAAAGCCGGCCGTTAAGTTCCGAAAGTTTATATACCTGATTGTCATAGGCAGGCTTAAAGTTAGCACTACTGATGCTTTTAAGTATCTTGAAATTGTTCTCTGATACTTCGGCTCGTAGCTGCAAACGCCTATTCTGCGATACAGTTCCAATGGGCTGACCTACTGAAACGTATTCCCCCTGTGCAACAAGCCTGTTCTTAATATATCCGGCAATGGGAGCTGTAACGCTTACCCCGGTGGCTGTCATATTGCCTGCCTGTGCCTGATATACTGTTTTCGCTGTTTCATAACGCAAACGAGCCTGTTCAAAGTCCTTAGCGGAAATAATCTGGTCTTTTACCAATGATTCGGCACGTTGGAACTCTTTCTGTGCAGTTTCGTATTCAATCCGCGCTTTTACGGACGGATCGCCTTCCAACAGTTTCTTTGCTGAAATAGTTACAATGGATTGTCCGGCTTGTACGGCTGTACCGTCTGTTATGGACGGATTGGTGAAAGATACAATACCGTTGGAAGTAGCTGCAATAACAGCTTCATCACCCTGCGAGGCTTGTATCTGTCCACTGGTTTTAATGGAATTGTAGAAACTACCAAGAGCAACGGTTTCTGTCTTCAATCCAACAAGTTGCGCTTGCTGTTTGGTGAAAAGTATTTCATCCGAATGGCTGTCTTCCATTGCTTCTGCTCCGTGGTCATGTCCGTCGCCCTCGGAGTGCTTATGATCTTTCTCGTTAGCGTGGTCATGCCCATCGCCGTCAGTATGTTTATGTTCTTTATCGTTTGAATGGTCATGTCCATCACCTTCGGAGTGTTCATGCTCTTTCTCATTAGAATGGTCATGTCCATCACCATCAACATGCTCATGTTTATCACTTGATTTTTGATTGTTTTTTCCCTGACCGGAATTGCATCCGGTTAATAATATTGCGATAACAACGAATAATCCTATTATGTACGTTTTCATTTTATTTTTTAATTATTGGGGGAAGTAAAGCATATCCTGATATTTGCTTTGCTTCTCGTGAGAAATATTGATTTTTATGGGTTGATATGTATATACCAATACCCTATGCCTTGAACATATCCAAATGCACAAAGCAGCATGACTTACAGCCTGTAAGTCAAAACATCAGGAAATTATGGAAGGAGGGGCGCGTAAACCGTGAAATTGGTTTGCTTCTGCGGATTTATAGAATGAAATAAATTCTCCGTACTCAAAGTCGGAGGTTGATTCTCCCGAATCGTAGATTAAGAAATCCGCAGCTAAAAAGAATATCGGGAATAAATGTGTAAGATCATGGTTTTGACAAGAAGAAACCTTGCACTTAGTTTCATTTGTCGTTTTGGGTGAAGTATATTTAGATTCAGCAATACAAGATTGTTCATGGTCACTGTCATTAGGTAACTCACGATGGTCTGTATGTTCATCGTTTACCTGATTATCCTGTTCGCATATCTCCATAACAATACACACCAATCCCTCATGATGATGATGTGGTACTATTGCAAGTATCAGTAATACTAAACTTGACAATGCAACAAACGATATGGAAATAATTCGTTTCACTAAATCTTTTTTTACCTGTGCAAAGATAAAATAAAAAGTCATGCAACTAAGTTGCAATCTTATCACATTTTCCGCAATAGCCTTTAATTACGAAATTAACGCTCTCCAATTCCATATTTCCCGGTAGTTCTATTTGAGGAACAGGCACGTTTTCCAAACAAAATGCCTTTTTACAGTAGTTACAGTAAAAGTGTAAATGATAATCACCTTCACTACAACCGCAATCCTCCTGACAAACCGAATATTTAACCGAACCTGATCCGTCGTCAAATTTATGAATCAGCCCATTATCATTAAAGAGGTGAATTATACGAGAAATAGTCGATTTATCAATGCTCAATAATTTTTTCTCTAAGTCCCCTAAACTGAATGCTTCGGTGAACTTTAGCATTGTATCCCATACTAAAATCCGTGTAGATGTGGGCTTTATGCCTTTTCCTTCTAATAATTTTATGATAAAATCGTCCACGTATTTCAAAGATTATTTATGTTATTTATTCTATAACAAAAAGGATGTGTCAAATGATGCTGATTTTAAAATCACTGCACATCCTTTTTGCATATAATATCTTAATTATGATGGTTGCCCTTATTATGAGAGCCATCGGCACTTCCATTGTGATTGTGGCTCTTATCAGTACAGGTATTCACATCATGATTTTGTTCCCCATTGTGATTATGACTTGCATCAGTGCAAGTGTTCACATCATGGTTTTGTTCTCCATTGTGATTATGGCTTGTATCTGTACAAGTATTCACATCATGGTTTTGTCCGTTATTGTGATTATGGTTTGCATCAGTACAAGTATTCACATCGTGGTTTTGTGTGTTGTTATGATTGTGGCTTACATCCATGCAGGTATTGGAATCATGGTTATTTCCTCCATGTCCTGTGCCTGTGCCATTGTGATGGGTACCGTCATGTTTAATTCCTGAATGTTGGGAATTTGTACAAACCTGATGTGTTCCGTCTGCAAGTATATCGCAGTTTTCGTGATTTCCGGCAGCACACTGATTCAGCACGCTGCTTTTGTAGATATCGCCATTTGAAAAACCGAGTGTAGATGCACGAAGCTCCAAACTTTGATCTATATCTCCAAAGTTGCTATCATCATCCTGGCTACAAGAAACGAATGTGATAACCGATGCGAGAACCGCTAATGAATAAAATACTCTTTTCATATTCCTTTATTGTTAAAATGTTATATGTTAATATACCGCATAAGAGTAATTATACCCTACCAAAAAATAAAATAATTTTTAACTTGAACGGAGAAAGACACTTCTCATAATTTTACCACAAGATTATCTCCTATTTTTGTAGAGGGCTTTTTCTCAATATACTCCCGTAATGAAAAATCTTTTCTCAATGCTCTATCAGAAATAAAAAGTATTGAACCGCCATAAATATCGGACATAATATCATCCTTTTCAGCTATGATAACACTCTCTCCTAAATATACTTTCATATTCTCTGGACGGCGGATTCCATAAACAATGTATTGTTTTGAATTTTCTGATAACTCAATCCCACTCTTACACATATTTTCATAACCGACATAGCTGTTCAGAAAAGGCATTTCAAAGGATACAATAAATATCACGGTTAAAATCCCTATTGATATGCTGTTAATCGAACGAATTATATTCTTTCGGAAAATCAGAAAATATAAAGAAAGGAATCCAAATAGAGCAAGTGAAATTAATCCCCATATTATGGAAGTGTGAATTTCATTCAACCAAGAAAATGTAATATCATTTTTACTCAATAAAAACAACGGCAAAGCCATTATTGCTATGAGAGATAACGCTATCATAAAATATACAATCCATTTCTTATTCTTTAATCTCATCAATATAATAACTGACAGATAAGCCACAAAAGGAAATACAGGCAACATATAAATTTCAATCTTTGCACTTACAATAGATAAGACAAGAAATGACGTTAAAACAACAGTCAAAAACAATTTATCTATATCTGTTTTTATCAGCTTATTTTTAATCCCTAACAGGATAAGGGCAAAGAATAAAATTGACCAAGGAGCGAAGGAATACCAAAATACCTGAAAATAATAATAGAACGGCTCCTTATGATGGAATGAGCTAACAGCACGGTTGAATGTCTGATTAAAGAGTAAATCGTTCAAATAACTATTTCCCGCTTCAACCCACACTAAGCTGAACCAAACAGAACAAAGCAATAAGAGTATTCCCCAAGTTCTAAACCCTAAATATTTTCCACTATCCTTAATTTTCCCTTTTATAGTTAGAAATGTCAGTATAGAGACTACCGGAATAATTATTCCGATTGGCCCTTTACTGAATATTGCGAGGAAAATACAAAGAGGAAGCAAATACTTATCATATTTTCTCTCTCTGCCTGAATACATTCTATAAAAAACATATAATGCCAATGTTATAAACATAGACATTAACATATCCATTCTTAGAATAATGGCTCCACCCATAAATAGAGCGCTTGTGAACAATAATAGTTTTGCACTGGATTGATATTCGTTTGGAAGTTCAGCTCGTGTCCACCTGTCCATCGTAAACTGAATGACAAAAGCGGGTAGTAATGAGAATAGCGACAAGAACCATATTTGATGACTTCCGAATATCTTTTTTCCGAGCATTATAATCCAGAAATATAAAGGCGGTTTATCGGCATATATTTCACCATGATTATAAAATGAGAAAAAATTCCCTGTTTTTAAGGCATCATCAACTATATTCAAATATCTAAGTTCGTTTGCAGGCGTATAATCCCGGAGTAGGATTAATGGGAACATTAATGCAAAAACAAGAATATAGTAGATGTGGTCAATCGTAAATAATCGTTTTAATGTCATAGTTAATAATTAAGGATTAACACCTATTGATTTTCCATTGAGTTAAACCACTCAATAAATGATTTTATTCCTTCCGGTAATACTGTTTTGGGCTTATAATGAATGTATCTGGTCAATTTGCTTATATCAGCATAGGTTTCCTTTACATCACCGGATTGAAAAGGGTACATTTCCAAATGAGCGTCTTTTTGCATTTCATATTCAATCGCTTCTATAAACTGGAGTAAATTAACTGGCTTTGAATTGCCGATATTAAAAATCTGATAGAAAGCGGAATCTGAATTTTTATCCGGAGTTTTATCCAAGAGTAAGACGATGCTTTTTATAACATCATCTATATAGGTGAAATCTCTAAGCATATCCCCATTATTAAAAACCTTGATTGTTCTGCCCTCCCGAATAGATCTTGCGAAAATCATCGGAGCCATATCAGGTCTTCCCCATGCTCCATATACAGTAAAAAGTCTTATTCCTGTGGAGGGCAAATTGAACAAATGACTATAAGAATGAGCCATCAGTTCATTACTTTTTTTTGTTGCAGCATAAAAACTGGCAGGATTATCAACTGTGGCAGATTCCTTAAAAGGAATTTTATTGTTCAATCCATAAACCGAAGAACTGGAAGCATATATAAGATGCTTGATATTATTATGCCTGCAACACTCTAAGATATTTACAAAGCCAAGAATGTTAGAGTTGATATAAGCATGGGGATTTTCTAAAGAATACCGAACCCCCGCTTGTGCTGCCAGATTGATAACATAATCAAATTGATACTTCTTAAAAAGAACACCTAATTGTATAAAGTCCGTAAGATCAATCTTTCCAAAATCATAATTGCAATAAAATGAACTATGGACTACTTCATTTTCTGTTATATCCTCTTTTCCTATTCCACATTCAGACAACCTGCCATATTTTAGGTTTACATCGTAATAGTCATTTATATTATCTATTCCCACAACGAAATTCTCTTTATTTTCAACCAATGCTTTTACCAAGTGAAATCCGATAAATCCTGCACTGCCTGTAACTAATATTTTCATTTAATCTCTTTTTTAGATTCATCCTCATTACAGTTTTTTATAATCAACCACACATTTCTGGAATATGTGATAAAACCAAAACTTTGACCAATAAGCAATACCGGATCTTCTCTGAATATTGCGTATGCAATAGTTATCAGAGAACCTATTATACTCAACAGCCAAAAGTTTAAGGGAAGGACAGATTCACCTCTCAATCTTGAATGCCACCATTGATAAACAAAGCGGAAAGTGAAAATTATCTGACCTGCGGAACCAAATAGAAGTAACCATAACGATATATTTGAAAATAACCTGTCAATGCTTACTTCATTGTTATATAGCACATAGCAAAGTGCGGCAGCAGGTATTAAGAGAATTACTGTTCTTATAGCTAAATGGATTTTTTTCCAGTTGTTTTTACTATTCAAATTCCATATATAGATATAATAGGAGAATAGTTGTCCGAGAATTATTACAAAATCTCCCCTTAGCCACCCATATATAGAAAATAATATAGAAGCTAATAAACTTAACTGCCAATAGATAGTCGGAGATACAACTTTTTTAGCCTTTTCCGATAAAATCCACTGAATAAGCATTCTGGCAGAAAATAACCCCTGTGCTAAAAAACCTAAAACAAAATACCAAATGTCGTTATTCACTTTTTGCTATGGCTTAATTAATACCTTCTTTTTCAATAGTATAGTTTATGTACCGTTTCTTCATCCATCGGAAAGCAAAGCAATCCATAAAAGGACTAACCAACCTGTTCCATAAATGAAATTTTGATTGACCTGCGGTACGTTCAAAATGCCTAACAGGAACCTGCTTTACCCTGCCATGTTGTAACTGAAGGAGAGCAGGTAGGAAACGGTGCATCCCCGTAAACATCGGAATGCGTTTAGCGTATTCGGTATGAATAATTTTTAGTGGACACCCCGTATCTTCTATGCCGTCATTAGTCATCATGCGGCGAAAACTATTGGCTATTTTCGACGATAGTTTTTTTCCTAAACTATCTTTGCGTCCTGTACGGATACCCATTACCATTTCATATTCATTTCTATATGGCAATAAAAGTTCAAAATCTTTAGGCGCTGTTTGTAAATCAGCATCTATATATCCGACAAATGACGACTGGGCTATATCTATCCCTGCTTTTATAGCTGCGCTTAATCCGCAATTTCGAGCAAAACTTATATAAAAAAGATGACGGTTTCGCTGACACACTTCCTGTATCAATGTTTTGCTTTGGTCTTTCGATCCATCATCAACGAATAGTATGCAGGTTTTTACTGATGAAGAACATACATATTCAGATAGTTCCTTTTCAAGTTTGTTTATATTTTCTTCTTCATTATAAACAGGAACTATTATGGTTAAATCATAATCTTTTGTAGAGTTCATATCATTTATATTTTAAAATTGCATTGAAAGCGATAAACCACCCTGCTGACCTGTGTAATAGGGGTAAAAAGCAAGATTTCGTTTGTTCTTTTTCTCCTGACCACCTTTAAATATTTTCTTTTCAACAGTAGGATAGAGCCAATAGGCAAGTTTTGTACTTAATATGCCAAGCCCGGCACCGAATGCGACGTCGCCTACCCAGTGCTTATTATTGTATATGCGGAATGCTCCGGTTCCCGCAGCGATAGTATATCCCGCTATTCCATACCAGATTGAAACATCTTTATATTCTTGCCAAAGAAATTCAGCACCCATAAAAGCGATTGCCGTATGCCCTGACGGAAAAGAATTTTTTGCGGATTTATCTGGTCTTTCAACTCGTGCCGTATATTTTAAACCATTCACTGAAGCCGCCGTGAACAGGCTTGCCATTCCTAAAATAATCGTCCTGTCTTTGAAATTGTGTTTGCCTTTTATCCCGACTAAGTTTAAAGCATATACACTCGCCGCAGGTACATATTGCGTTATATCATCAATCTGAAACTTTTCAGGTTTGTGTGTTATTACTTCATGCCCTATGGCATAGTTTAATAGGCGATTTTTGGGCGCTAATGTTGCTTCTATTGTTCCGTACAACATCAGGGATGCAGGTATTATTAATTGTTTATATGAGAATTTATAGTCATTTACCTGAATACTATCGCTTTCAGAAAGCGTGTTATTATTTGTTTGGGTATAAGCATTTGGGAGTGAAACCGAAAGTAATAACACAATGGTACACAATGCTTTTGTCAATTTTAAAAACATCTTATTTATATTATTTTTTTGGGATTGTTCGGAAAATTAGATATAGCGGTGGCTTAGTATCTACCGGAAGATAGATTACAAGCACAAAGGATAAAGACTATAATTTAGTCTTTCTGTTATGAAAAGGTGAAAGGAGGTGCCCGCAAACCATGAAATTGATTTGCTGCTGCGGATTTATAGCTTAGTATATACTCACCGTAATCAGATTCGATAAATGAACTATCTAAACTATAATTAAATAAATTTCCAACAAGGAAAAAGATAGGAAATAAAACAGTATCATTTTGATTATCTGATACTTTTAGTTTTGTTTCATCAACAGATGTAGGAATGATGAATTTTGATTTAGCAATACAGGTTTCATCGTGATTTTGCTCACTATCCGTATCGCTGTGATGTGTATGTTCATCGTTTATTGCATTATCCAACTCACACAACTCGATAACAATGCAGGCTTTCCCACCATGATGATGATGTGGAATAACTGCAAAAACCAAAAATAGTATGGTTGAGAGTACAATAGCGGATATGGAACATTTATTTTTCAAACTTAATATCTTAACTGTGGTTAGATAATTTTATTATAGGCAATGTGTTTTAAAAAAGGGATTCAATAAAGAAATTGTTTCCCCTTTATTGAATCCCATCGTACATAAAGGTTATTAATGGTGTTTACCATCATGCGAACCGTGTGAATGACCATCTTTGTCATGTGTTCCATGATCGGTTCCATTGTGATGGGTGCCGTCATGGTTTTTCCCTGAATGGTCGGAATATGCGCAGGCTTCGTGAGTGCCATCGTTATAAATATCACAATTTTCATGATTTCCCGCTGAACATTGCTCTGCTACACTTGCTTGGTAAGCTGCAACATCATCAAATCCTAAAGCCGCAGCTCTGGCTTCAATATCTTGTTTTGCTGATGTCCCAAAATCTTCATGGTCGTCATTACTGCAAGCAACGAATGTTACTGCAAATAAAACTACTGCCAACGAATAAAATAACTTTTTCATTTGATCTACTAATTTACGAATTTGTACTTTGTTTTTTTCTGAAGCGCTTTCGTAATAGTAACCGCATAAAGCAGGGTTTACCCTACCATAAATCAAAAAATAATTTCAAGAAATACCGTTGGAGTAAATGGAGTTGCTTTTGTGAAGATATTTGTTGCAGTATTTTGACCGGAAATCTGATAGTTGTATTTTATATTCTTAGTACCAAACACATTCAATAGCGATACGCCTGCTTGCAGCCTTACTTTCTTTATTTGTGCCCTGTATGTAGCACCTATATCAAAGCGGCTGTATGGCTCATCGGAATAATCCGTATGTTCGTGTTCGGAGCCATGCTGTCCTTCCTCATTGCCTTGTCCATGTCCGTGCCCTCCAGTGGAAATATAAGAAAAGCCTGTACCATAAACATAACTCAACGAAAAATAGAAAGGATCGAATGCCCCGATACCTCCGACTTTTATTTCATGCGAAAGTTCGTTTTGCGGTTTACTAAGGCGGTTGATGGAATACGAGCCATATAAAGTATGATTTCTGATTAGCTTTTTGGCAAACAAGTCTGCTCCTAAAATCGTATTATCTATTTTATAGACTGTATTATCCAAAAAATACTGACTGTTTTTTGTAGTCTTATAATATCCTTCCATACTGACCAAGAAGCCGTTTTTACTGTATGCAATACCTGCGGTAGTGTGCATTGCCTTTGTAAAGGTACTGTCTGCCATAGTCCATACGGTTTGAAATCCCGATTCATCATATTGGTATGCGGTACGGGTAAGAAACTGATTGTATAGTCCCCACGAAGCAGTTGCAGTTAGTTCTTCCGATATTTTATATGTGCCGGATAAACGGGGCTGTACATAGACTTTTTTATTCAATGGCATATCCACCCGTACACCTGCACTTAAAGTCAAATTATCCAATAATATATTATCTGTAATATAGACTGTCGGCTTATCCAGTTCTCCGCATAGCTCGTTCAGACTTACCCTGTATTGTTGCCACTCCCCGCCAACTTGTACTTTGTTACGGCTTCCGATATTAAAGTCATGGTTAAGTCTTACCGAAAACTCCTGTACCTCATTATCCAGATGACTAACATCGTCTGTTGTCGGCTTTTTATCTCCCAGTATTGTGAGATTATCCAACAAAGAGGTAAGCCGTGAGAATGTAGCCACAACTTTTGTAGTTGAGCCGTTTTCCCATACCCGTTTATAAGAAGCCGCCCCACCATATTGCCTGTTCTTTTCAGAAGCATTGACATCATACTCGTTTGGTTGATTTACCGAGTATTTAAAGCGGTCATTAGCTCCATACAGGCTGATGTAATAGGAATCATCCTTAAATGCTTTTCCTGATAGCTTTAAATTGGCATCATTGAAATGGTAATCAGGCTTTATATATATGCTTGAATAAATCGTTTGTGGATTATTTTCACTATTGGATAAATCCACATTCTCATTGTTATACAGGTTATAGAAAGTCTGCCTGTAAGCAGCAGAGATATTCAATTTCTTTGTCAAGGGTACCGAAGCAAAAAGGTTCATTGTATAATTGCTGACAGTTGCTTTTACAGACGGAGCATTAAAATTACCGTCTATACCTGTTATCTCCGTAATGGCACCGATACGTCCGCCCTGATTGGAGCCGTACCCGCCTTTCAAGATGCGTATGTCTTTTACCATATAGGGATTGACCGAACCTATATGGTCGTTATAGTTCTTTATACCGAATAGCGTATATCCGTCGTATGTTATCTTGCTTTCACCCATATTACTGCCCCACACAATCAGGTCTTCCGATGGCTCGCCCGATGCTCTTACTCCGGGCATCATCCGCATAAGGTTAAATACGGAATTATCATTGCTTCCGGGAATATATTTTGAAATTTGATGATTGATGCGGATTTCGCCGGGACTATTGCCGGATTGGATAAGCATTGTGGCGGGAGCAGGACTGACGATTACTTCATCCATAGTAAAAACAGCAGATTGTAGCCGGATTTCGTTTAGTCCGGGAGAAAGAATAGTATCTTGTGCCTGATAGCCCAAATACTGCACTTGTACACGCTGATTTCCTTTTTTCTCGGTTTTGAAAGAAAAATAACCTGCTTCATCAGTTGAAACGGTCTTTTCGGGAGTAGTGATATAAGCGTAAGGTAAACCTTCTTCGCTATCTGCATCCCTTATTGTCCCTGAAAACGTATAGTACCGCTTAACTTCAACAACAGGCGGTTGCTCTATCTTTTCAGTATAGGAAGCGATAACATAAACTCCGTTTATATTTTCGTGGCGAAACGGTTTATCTTTCAGCAAAAAATCAAGTGCGCTTTGAGGATTATTAAATTTTCGATTGACCGTTACCTTATATTGGGAAAGGGCATTATCATCAAAAGAAATTTCTACGGGTAATCCCCGCAGAACATCGTTAAGGGGCTTGTCATTAACGACCAAATGCAGCTCTTGTGAAAAAGCTGCAATTGTGCCTGTAAGGGTTATTATAAGTATAACTATAAATTTCTTCAATTACTTTATCTTAAATTCTATTCCGAACGGTTTACCTACTATTTTAAGCACATCATTCGGATCTTTAGCTTTCGTAAAATTACCTGAATATGAATAATTCAGATTTGAATTAGGCAATACTTCAATATCATACTGTCTTTCAATCTCCTGAATTACATCTTGCAAAGGTACGCTAACAAAAACAAATTTACCATGTTTCCAATTAATAGATTCTTTCGCATCTTCGACATCATTAGTGGTAAGTTTGCCATTACTTAATAATGCCTGCATATTCGGGGTAAGTATTACTGATTCCGATTTATCCGAAACATTCACCTTTCCGGTAAGACAGGTTACCTTAAAATTTTCGGCACGGGAAAACACATTAAAACTTGTTCCCAGTACACTTACAGTGTATTGCCCGGAACGTACATCAAATGTGCTTCCTTTTTCAACTTCAAAATATGCTTCGCCTTTCAGTTCTACATCACGGGAAATAAACCACCAGAGAGGTTTATAGCCGATTTTACTTTCGGCATTCAAATCTACTTTAGAGCCGTCGGGTAAAACCACCGCCAGATGTGTACCTCTTTCAGCAACTTCATTTTTTGTATAGAAAAATGCTATGGAGGGTAGAATTATAGCTATTGCAGCAATAGATGCAGCCGCATAAAACCACAATGATCTTTTTCGGGGAGCCATTTCAATAACTTTGGGAGTTTCTTCCAATCCTTCAAAGACACTATCCCAAATATCTTCTTTGCTTTTACTCCATTTAGGGGTTATTTTAATATCATCCGTTTTCATATCTTCTTTAATTATAATAGTTCTGTCCTAAGAAATTGCAAAGCAGCGCTCATCCGTTTTTCGACAGCTTTTACGCTTATATCCAAACATTGGGCTATTTCACTATACTTTAGTTCATCATTCCGGCTCATCAGGAAAACAACCCTTTGTAATTCCGGCATCTTTTCTAATGCTTTAGCATAAGTAGATGCCAATTCTTCAAAGTTTAATTCATCTTCGGGCGACAAGGGACTATCAATCTGAATACTCATACTCACCTCATAATCTAAACGGGTAGAACTTTTTCGATAATTGCTTATAACCATATCGTTTGCTATCTTATAAAGCAATGGTTTTAAATTAAGGTTATCCAGTTGTTCCCGTTTCTCCCAAATCTTCATAAAGACATCCTGTGCCATATCCGATGCTGCATCCCTATCGCCACAGCGATAGAAGATAAAACTTCGAATCGTATCAAAATACTTATCGAATAATTGTTTGAACTCTGCTTTGCTTATCATCCAGTTGGACATTTTACTATTATACCGCATGAAGATATAAATACCCTACATGAAATTATAAAGATTTTTGGTAATCAACTTTCAACACACCCGAATCATATACTTTTGTCTTTATTATTTCCCACTTAGATTCCTTGTTTTGTTCAGGAAATAAAGATATGCCTTTGCCCAAAATTATGGGGAAGTAGCAAATTTGCATTTCGTCAATCAAATCTGCGGCGAGCAACATTGAAATTAATTCTCCGCCTCCAACTAACCAAATATCTTTACCTTCCTGATTGCGAAGTTCAGAAATCGTTTCAATAATATTCTCCGTGATAAAACGTACATTCTCCTTTGTATCCCATTCATGGTGGGATACAACATAAGCCATCTGTTCCGAATATGGCCAAATTACATCCATGTTCATAATTTCACGGTAAGTACGACCGCCCATAATAACCGTATCAACCGAAGCTGATAGATTTTTGCAACCGTAATCTGTCTTTTCACGATTTGGGCATCCGGTAAGCCATTCCAATCCGCCGCCTGGCTCTGCAATCCGTTGGTCAAGTGATGCAGCGATGTAAAGGATAATTTTTTTCATGCTACTGAATTTAATTGTTTATACCATTGCTCGCTGTATCTCAAAAAAGAAGCGTGGAACTCACACTGCTCCGATACGAGGTACTGGTATACCTTTGAAAGAAACAGGCAAGCCCACGCCATACTCTCGTATAGCATGAACATTGCGCTATCTGTCCCTTTCAGTTGAAAATTACCAGTTTTCGTATCGAGACGTTCAGCGAACGTTATGTTATATATAAACGGAATTAATCCGCTAAAATTCTATTTATCTGGTGCAAAGATACCAAATTAGTTTAAGGTATTAAAGTCTTTCCAGTTGAGATTGTTGGTGCAAGGTGCAAGTATCTATATATAGATAAACTTGCACCTTGCACTACGTCTAAAAGATTATTTTTCAAAACCTTTGGTGATTTCAAAAATTGTAGTAACTTTGAACCCAAGTTTTATGCAGACAAATTGGCGTCAATAGCAGCCAGAACTGCCAAGAAAATAAGGCAGAAAAGGATATTGCTCCAATTCGTACCACATAAACAAAAAAAGATTTTTAATCACTGAATATATGCGTTTTGCGGTCGCGGGTTCGAGTCCCGTCCGGACCGCTTTCGAAGAAAGCAAAATATAGTAAAGCTCTGCAATTTATATTACAGGGCTTTTTCTTTTTCATCGATTTGGTATACCTTGAACCACTCACAAAGTAGTTTTGTTTCTCCTGTAAGCTTTTTCCCTATTTTTTCTAATAATAAAGAATAATATTCCGTATGTATTCTTAACCAGTTTTCTAAATTACCATCACCCTCGGCAATTGCAAATTCTTCTGTTATGTTTTGAAATTCAATAATTTCAATCTTGTTGATCTGTATGAAACATACCTCTCTACCATGTGAATCCAATATAGAGGCATATTCATTCTCTTTTATTGTTTCTTTTAGGTTCATACAGTAATAGTCATATAAGGAAGATGTTGCTATCTTTTCTTTTGTTTGAACTTTCTTTGCTAATTTATCGGTAGTAGTTCCAAACTGTATTTTATGTTTTATTTCCATTTTTATTGTATTTGGCTTTTTGCCAATAAAGTAACTCTAATAAAACTTATCCTCGTTTAGCACTTTGATTATGGTTTTAGCGATACGGTCAGCTTTAGTTTGTTCTGTTTTGGCAGAATTGATCCAGTCGATAAATGCCTTTTTCTGACCATTGCTATAAGTTTCAAACTTTTCCAGTGCTCCTTCTTCATATTCCATACATAAAAGCAATTCTTCCGGAATTATCAATGGAGTTTTATCCTCGTGTAAAGTAATATGAACTGTGTCAGGAGCTTCCTTTTTGATTTTCTTCCTTATTGCCGACTTGATGGGCAAGCCGATGTTTCCGTTTCCAATAGGCATCATATTCAAATTAGAAAACTCATAATCATCAATCTTTCCTTTTACTTTCAACATCCCAAATGATGTTTTGGGCATAGGGATTTCAGGAATTTCGACAAAGGTCCAACCTCCTTTACCTCCAATTTTGAACAATATATAATCTTTGTCTACTAATGGTTTTTCTGTATTCATAATATGATATTTCTATTTTAGTTTTGAAACAAAGATACTAAGTACGGATGACAGCAGTATGTCAGCAGTACAAATTATTTTTAATTCTCTGTTTACCAGACGTAGAAGAAAGTTCCTTCTTTCGTACGACCCTCGAAAGATGTAAAGTAAAGCCCTGTAATTATCACATTGCAGGGCTTTTTCTTTACTTTGATAAAAGACTCATTATCATAAAGATACTATATGATCTCTGTATTGTCTTAATTCTGTTTCACTAAGTTGTTTGATTGCCGCATCCAAATCTTTTAATATCCGGACTTTATCGTTAGGAATCATACCTACGAATGGAATTGCAGTTGAAACCGTATTTCCCAGTAAAGTTGTCTTTATAGTAAGTGTTGAAATAAATGTTCGTAATTCTAACAAATCAATCACACAGGTTGCTTATTCACTGGGATTCCAGTATACTCAACATTTCGTTCGCTTCTTTAAGAAATATGGAAGTATGACACCCAGTGAATATAGATGCGTAAGTTCGTCTTTATAACCCGGTTGTCCGTTCCAGTTCTTCGGGGTAACGGTTGCCTGTCAGTTTTATTTTTGAACTGGCTTCATTGATGTTTTTCAATTCATCATCCGTCAAGTGAATTTCGGTTGCACCCAGGTTCTCTTTCAGGCGGTGCAGTTTGGTCGTTCCCGGTATGGGAACAATCCACGGCTTTTGTGCCAGCAGCCATGCCAATGCTATTTGTGCAGGTGTTGCTTCTTTCTCTGCGGCAATCTTTTTCAGCAAATCGACTATCACCTGGTTAGCATCGAGTGCATCCTGTGTAAAACGTGGGAGCTTATTGCGGAAATCATCTTTGCCGAATGTAGTCTGTTTGTTAAAACTTCCGGTCAGATATCCTTTACCAAGCGGACTGAACGGAACGAGGCTTATCCCCAATTCTTCCAACGTAGGTATGATCTCTTCTTCGGGACGACGCCACCAGAGAGAATATTCACTTTGCAGTGCAGTAACCGGTTGAACGGCATGTGCCCGGCGAATGGTTTTAGCTCCGGCTTCCGACATACCGAAATATTTTACTTTCCCTTCCTGGATGAGGTCTTTTACGGTTCCGGCAACCTCTTCGATAGGAACATTCGGGTCTACACGATGTTGATAAAGCAAATCGATATAGTCCGTCTTTAATCTTTTCAGGGATTTTTCTACTACCTGACGGATATGTTCAGGGCGACTGTTAGTTCCGGCTTGTTTGCCATCGACTATATTGAAGCCGAACTTAGTGGCTATAACTACTTTATCCCGGAAAGAGGCAACTGCTTCACCTACCAGTTCTTCGTTGGTATAAGGACCGTATACTTCGGCTGTGTCGAAAAATGTTTCCCCAAGTTCGTAAGCAGAACGAATTACCTGTATCATTTCGTTACGGTCGGGAAGGGGATCGTAAGCAAAACTCATACCCATGCAACCCAGTCCGATGGCCGACACTTCCAGCCCGTTGTTTCCTAATTTTCTTGTTTTCATATAATCTTTTTTTATTAATAGTTCTTGTTGCGTTTCCCTGTTACATCTAACAATGTATTACTACCGAAAGCGGGTGGCCACACATTTATGTTGCAAAGTACGGAAGAACAAATGATAGATTTTGTAGATAGATTACGGATATAGTAACCATTATTACTGGTTGTTTGGGAAACTGGTCTAGGAAAACGAGAGGCTTTTGCTTCCTATATCTATAAGTGTGCATCACGGTCTTATGGATGGATGAAATGTTGCCGAATTTATACAGAAAATAAATGAATGCCAGTCCGCATTGTGATTATAAACATGGACTGGCATTGATTGTAACATTTATCAATTCATTAATCTGTAATCACTTGGCGAACTTCCTACAACTTTTTTAAACATTCTGCTAAAATGGTGCGGATATTTAAAACCTAATTCATACGCAATCTCATTAATCGATTTATCAGGACTATACAGTTTATCCTTAGCTATCTCGATAATCTTTATTTGAATATATTCTTGTGCAGACTTTCCCGTTTCCCTTTTTATCAAATCCCCGAAGTAGTTGGCTGACAAATGGAACTCATCCGCAAAATACTGAACAGAAGGCAAGCCGATAGTCTCCGGTTTATCCGACTCAAAATAGTTACCCAATAACAGTTCAAACTGGCTTAATGTATCTTTATTTACATTCTCACGGGTAACAAACTGACGGTCATAAAACCGTAAACAGTGATTCAAAAACACCCCGATATTTGCCGTAAGAATTGATTTACTGTGCTTGTCAATCGAATGTGTGAGTTCTTCCCTTATTTCCTGAAAAGAATTGATGATAATCTGCCGTTCACGTTCCGACATATGCAAAGATTCATTCGATTCATAGGAGAAGAAAGTATATTCTTTCATTTTTTGAGCCAATAAAGTTCCCCGAATCAAATCAGGATGGAAACAAAGTCCCCAGCCTTTCATTTCGAAAACTTCGCCTGTATCGTCTTTTCCTGCAACCTGTCCCGGTGCAATAAAAACGAGTGTACCCTCCTGATAATCATAGGTGTGACGTCCGTAAATTAAATCACCGCACTTTACATCCTTCAGGAAAACAAAATAGAATCCATATCTTTTACGTACATGGTGAAATTGCTTCTTTACTTCCGAAAAGTCAATGCAACTGATTAAAGGATGCAATGTTTCAATTCCAAGAAAAGTATTATAATCATGTATTGTATCAAAATTCATTATAGTGCTCATACGTTCTTATTTTAATGTTACTACAAAAATATATTATATTATCCGAATCTGTATCATGCTGTATACCAAATCTGTAATTATGGTATAAGAACCTGTAATCAGTCTATGGACATGAGGTTGTTTTCACTCTAATTTTGTATCGTGATAGTTTAAGAACATCAATTTGAATATATATGAAAATAAAAGGAATTACATTGATGCTGGCAATAAGCGCCTTTATAGTATCAGGATGCAAGTCGCAAGATGATCGTAAAGACGATGGACTGCTTGTCATAAAAGAGCAGGGGAGTTTCGCAGTGGGTGGAAGTATCATTACCAATCCTGGAACGTTCAATCCCATAACACGTACACCGGAAGGACAGACTTTCCATGGAGATCATGCGTATATCACCTATCAAATTCCCGACAAAGCCCGTAAATTACCTCTAGTATTCTGGCATGGTATCGGACAATTTTCAAAAACATGGGAAACTACTCCTGATGGGCGGGAAGGGTTTAATAACATATTTCTCCGGAGAGGTTTCGGAGTATATCTTATAACTCAGCCACGGAGAGGTAATGCCGGACGGAGTACCGTACCTGTAACCATAAATCCGGTTCCTGATGAACAGGAATGGTTTAGTACATTTCGTCTCGGAGTATATCCCGATTTCTTCGAAGGCGTACAATTTGATAAGAGCGAAGAGACGCTCAATCAGTATTTCCGTCAGATAACCCCCAATATAGGCGAATTCGATACAGACGTAATTACTTATGCCACTTCCGAACTATTCAATAAAATAGGCGAAGGTGTTTTGGTAACGCATTCCCATTCGGGAGGTTTCGGTTGGTTGACGGCAATAAGGAATGACAAGGTAAAAGCCATTGCATCCTACGAACCCGGTAGCGGTTTTGTATTCCCAGAAGCAGAAGTACCCGAACCGATTCAAAGCTCTGCGGGAGCATTGGTTGCCAACAGTGTATCTATGCAGGAATTTATGAAACTCACCAAAATACCTATTGTGATTTATTACGGTGATTTTATCCCTGAACAACAAATCGAAAACCCCGGTATAGACGGTTGGCGTGTCCGTCTGCAAATGGCAAGATTGTGGAGAGACGTAGTTAATAAATACGGTGGAGATGTAACGGTGGTACACTTACCGGAAATAGGAATAAAAGGGAATACACATTTCCCATTTTCTGATCTCAACAATATAGAGATAGCCGATTTACTGTCGGCATGGTTGAAAGAGAAAGGACTGGATTAAGAAAAACTTTAAAACAAAGAATATGAAGAATCTATTTTTGGCAGTAATAATGATATTGGTTGTAAGCCCGTTATCGGCATGTTACGGTAATGATGATTTAGAACAGGCACAGGAAACACCCGAAGTGACAGACCGTAAAATACTGATTGCTTATTTCAGTTGGGGTGGTACGACGCAACAGGTTGCGGAGAATATTGCAAAAGAAACAGGAGGAACACTTTTCAGAATCGAAACAGTAAATCCATATCCTACCGAATATACTCCATGTACCGAAGTGGCAAAAGTGGAACGTGACAACGGGGTACGTCCTGAACTGAAAGTTATCGTAGAAAACATGGAACAGTATGATACAATCTTTATCGGTTGCCCTGTCTGGTGGCATACAGCACCTATGGCCGTGTGGTCTTTCCTTGAAAGTGACAACTATAATTTCAGAGGTAAAACAATCATTCCGTTTTGTACTTACGCAGCTACTTACAGGGATGAAACATTGGCTAAAATAGTGGAATTAACACCTGACTCGGAGCATTTGGAGGGTTTTGGTACGACAAATAAGAATGCTGATGTAACAAGTTGGTTAAAGAAAATAGGAATAATCAATTAATAATAAAATGAAAAGGATCGGTTTATATATAGTAATAGGTATAACGTTATTGGGAATATCCGGTAACATCAATGCACAGAATAATATGTTAGATAAGAAACAAGAAAAAACAGTAACGATTTCCGCTTTTACAGCTCGTGGAGATTTAGATAAGCTCAGACCGGAATTGGCTGCCGGACTGGAAGCAGGGTTGACCGTAAACGAAATAAAAGAAGTATTGGTACATCTATACGCATACAGCGGATTCCCCCGAAGCCTTCGAGGTCTGCAAACTTTTATGTCCGTACTCGATGAACGTAAATCCGCGGGAATTACCGATAATTGGGGACGTGAAGCGTCTCCAATCACCGATACCCGTGACAAATACGAACGGGGTAAGGAGATACTAGCCGAACTATCAGGCACAACACCGCCTGCCGGACGTGCTACAGCCGGCTATGCAGGGTTCAGCCCCGAAATAGAAACTTTCCTGAAAGAACATCTTTTCTCCGATATATTTGAGCGTGATGTACTTACTTATGCACAGCGTGAAATGGTAACCGTTTCCGTACTTATGGGAATTGGCGGAGTAGAACCTATGCTAAACTCCCACATGAACCTTTCACTGAATGTCGGTATAACTCCCGACCAGCTCCGGCAGATGATTCACATCATTGAGGTAAACGTAAGTAAGGAGAATGCCGATGCAGCCAAGCCGGTTCTTGCAGAATTACTGCGAAGCAAGGGATTAAGTGCAGACGCTAATACACCCGCCCCAATAAATGGAGTGCAGATTGAAAAGGTATCTTTCACGAACCGTTTCTCCAACAATGTGGTGGGTAACCTGCATTTTCCTCCTAATTATGATATTAACAAAAAATATCCGGCAATCGTTGTAGGACATCCTTTCGGTGGTGTAAAAGAGCAAACATCCGGTTTGCATGCACGGAAGATGGCGGAACTGGGATATATTACGCTTGCTTTTGATGCTTCGCATTATGGCGAAAGTGGCGGTTATCCGCGTTATATCGAATCACCGGAGGCACGTGTGGAGGATTTCAGCGCAGCGGTAGACTTCTTGAGCAACCACGATAATGTGAATCCAGATGCTATCGGAGTTATCGGTATCTGTGGCGGTGGCGGTTATTCTGTTAGTGCGGCACAAATAGACCACCGCATCAAAGCCGTTGCCACCATCAGCATGTACGATATGGGACGTGCCCGCCGTCAGGGATTGGGCGATGTTATCACTTTCGACCAGCGTATGAAAACACTGGATGATATTGGTGAACAACGAACTAAAGAATTTCATGGAGAAGCAAGAAAAGATATCGCAGCCATTCCTACCGTACTTAGTCCTGATGATACAGAGAATACGCGTGAGTTTTTCGACTATTACCGTACTCCACGCGGTGGGCATGCAAATTCTACGACAAGTTATTCCTATACCAGCCTTGCACCGATGATGAACTTCTTCCCGTTCGCGCAGATCGAAACGATTTCGCCGCGCCCTCTTTTGTTTATCGTAGGTGAACGTGCCGTATCTGCCTATTTCAGTGAAGACGCTTACAGCAAAGCTTCTGAACCGAAAGAACTATTTGTTGTTCCGGGTGCATCCCACGTAGACTTGTATGACAGACCGGAATATATGGGAGTTTCACTACCTAAATTAGATTCATTTTTCAAACAATATCTGAAATAATACCCCAATTATGAAAAGAATAAATATAATTTTCATTGCCGTTACAGCAATTCTGATCACCGCCTGTAATACAAGGAGCGAACAAGCATTAAATGATTCGCAGAGTAAAAACGAACTTATCTTTGAAAAGGGAGACAAAATCGACAGTCCCAATTTCACCGGAAAGGCGTGGCTGAACAACCTGATTTTAGCCGACAGTCTTAATCAAAATGCAGTAGGCTCCGTGACCTTCGAACCCGGAGCCCGTACAAGCTGGCATTCGCATCCGGCAGGACAAATCATACTTGCTTTAGGCGGTATCGGTTACTATCAGGAAAAAGGCAAACCGATTGAAATCATCCGCAAAGGTGAAGTTGTTAAATGTCCGCACAATATACCTCACTGGCACGGAGCAAGTCCCGACAGCGAATTTATTCAGGTAGCAATAACCGGACGGGAGAATGGACCGACTGTATGGTTGAGACCGGTAAGTGATGAGGAATATAATAGTTACAATAAGTAAACGATAGTATCTATTTTATCTATTTTTGACTGGGGCAGTCTGTTTACACCAAAAGAATGCTTACATTTACACGATTGGTTTGATTAATCTTATATTGGAAACTAACACAATAAACACTTATCACTAGTATGGAAGAAAAACATCTTTTCCCGGAAATTCCCTTCAACTATGCTTTATGCCTTAAACGGGAGTGCCCCAAAGCCTCTACTTGTTTGCGACAGTTGGCAGAACAGGATATTTCGGACAGTGTCGAGCGTTGGATGATTATTAGTCCCAAATACCAGGTTACACTGGAGGGGGAGTGTCCGTATTATCGTCCTGACGTGAAAGTAATTTATGCCAAAGGCTTTAAACGTTTGTTGGATAACTTGCCTTATGCACAGATGAGAAGCGTCATCTCTCGTTTGAGAAATCTTTTCAGTGAAAGAACTTACTATCGGGTTCGTAAAGGAGAACGTCTACTTTCTCCTGCCGAACAAAAAGAGATTCAGCGCATTCTGGTACGATGTGGAATTGACGAACCACCGAAGTTTGATGCTTATGTAGAAGATTATGCATGGTAGTAACGGGGAAAGGCTTTTGCCATAGGCTTGGCAGGCCACTGCCATCGTAGTGGCAGAGCTCTGCCATGCCTTTGGCAGACTCTTGCCATCACTATGGCAAAACATTTCCATCAGCATGGCAAGATATTGTCATTTGCTGGACTGATTCGTTAGCGACCTACCTGACGTTGCTGCTCGGCATTGTATCGGTCCCCGACAACGGGAATAGCGGCTACTGCATCCTCCAGTTCTTTCCATTCTTCGGGTGAAGGAATAAATTCTTGCGTGCGCAGGTTCTCTTCCAGGTGCGCAAGTTTCGTTGTTCCGGGGATGGGGACGATCCACGGTGCTTTCTGGAGCAACCAGCCGAGTGCCACTTGTGCCGAAGTCATGCCTCGTGTGCGGCCGAAGGCTTGGAGCACATTCACGATACGGGTATTCGCGCGCATCGCTTCCGGTTGAAAGCGTGGCAAGGTTTGGCGGTTGTCGTTGTTCACATCGAAAACCGTGTATTCGTTGATGCAGCCGCCCAAAAATCCTCGGTTCAGCGGGCTGTACGGAACAAAACCGATCCCCAACTCCCGACAGGTATCGAGCACTCCGTTTTCCTCTACCAGCCGGTGCATCAGATGATACTCGCTTTGGATAGCCGTCAGCGGGCAAACAGCGTGAGCTTTGCGGATAGTCTCGGCGCTGACCTCGCACATGCCCCAGTGTTGTACCTTGCCCTCTTTCATCAGGTCGGCAATAGTCGATGCCACTTCTTCCGCCGGAGTATCCGGATCAGAGCGATGCTGGTAAAACATGGGAAGCGAATCGAGCCGGAGGCGACGGAGCGACTCTTCGCAATAGCGACGAATAGTCTCCGGTCGGCTGTTCTGACGCCCCGTGGCTTTCCCGTCGATAACTTCATGTCCGAATTTAGTCGTTACGTTGATCTGGTTTTTAAATTCGGACAGTGCTTCTCCGGCTAGATTTTCGTTAGTCAGCGGTCCATAGATGATAGCCGTGTCGAAGAGTGTTACACCCCGATCCACCGCTTCATGCAACAATCGGATGCACTGTTTTTTGTCTGGATGCTGGCTGCGGTTGTAGGTCATACCCATCACGCCAAAACCGAGTGCCGATACCTCGAAAGCTGCCTTCCCTGTACCCAATATGCGATGTCCCTTAATATGTGCGGCATCACTGTCGTTATTGGAAACTGCCGTCTGTTTTGTTTCCGCTGCAAAGACTTTATCCAGTCCGGTGGGCATGGTCAATGCTGCTCCTGTCAAGGTTGCCGTCTTGAGAAATCCGCGACGGCTGATATTTGTTTTATTGTTCTTTTCCATGATTTTATATATTTATGATTTAATGAATAGAAAATGCACCATCTACCAAAAGGGCATGTCCGTCTATGAAACTTGCCTGTGGTGAGCAAAGCCAAAGCACAGCATTAGCTATTTCTTCCGGTTTGCCGAGTCGTCCGGCTGGAATATCACGCACCAATTCCTTTTCCAAATCAGGATTGCGTCGTATCAGCTCTTCAGCCATAGGCGTTCGGATTACTCCCGGACAGATGGCATTGATACGAATCCCTTTTGCCGCGTAGTCGATGGCCGCCGTGCGGGTCAGACCGATTACTGCATGTTTGCAGGCGATATAGGCCGCTTGTCCGGGGAAACCCGTGACACCGCCTTGCGATGAGGTGTTGACAATCGCTCCACCGCCTTGTTTCAGCATTTGGATAATCTCGTAACGCATACAATTCCATACACCTTTCAGATCGACAGCTACCGTACGGTCGAACTCTTCGTCAGTAATCTCAGCCATCGGTCGTTGCGGAGTCTGTATGCCTGCATTGTTCAAAGCTGCATCCAATCGCCCGTAAGTCGCCACAATCCAGTCGATCATCTCTTTTACAGCTTGCGTGTCGGATACGTCGCAACGATATGCTACGGCTTTATAACCCTCTGAAATTAACTTTCCAACTTGTTCTTTCGGCTCATTGATGTCTACCAATACTACGGTTGCACCTGCTTTTGCGAATGCTTCGGCCGAGGCTAACCCGATACCTGCTGCTGCACCCGTTACCATTGCTACTTTTCCATTCATCGTTTTCATGATTTTTTGTTTTAATGTTCTGTTGGCAAAGGTAAAAAGAGAGCCTCGTAACGACTTTGCTGCGAGGCTCAAAAGGCTTTGTTATAAAGTTCACTTTGTTAAAGTGGTGTTTTACGAAATATATATATTATTTTACCATGATGGGGCAACCCCATACGTTTCCTTATATATTTTGGAGAAATGAGACAGGTTTTTGAAACCCACATCTAAACAGGCTTCCGTCACTTTTTTTCTGCCTGATTTTATCAAATCATGTGCAGCCTCCAGACGACGTCTGATAATCCATTTCTGTGGTGTCAGGTCACTGACTTTGGCGAAGTCACGTTTGAAAGTCGCCAGGCTGCGTCCTGTATAACTTGCAATTTCATCCATCGAAAGGTCGCACATATAATTCTCATTCAGATAGTCGAGAATGTCTATTTTCCACGGTTCCACAAAATCGAACAATGAGGCGTAAAGATTCCTGTCGGTGTTGAGTAGTACATATACCCCCTCGATCATTTTTAGTTTCAGTACATCTTCAGACGGTTTTTCGCCTGCATCGAAATAGGGAATGACTGATTCGAACAGTGAGCGAATGTCTGGTCTGTTGCTTGGCAATACATGCAGACTTACTTTTTCACGTTTAGAATCAGTCGGAATTTGTTGCCGGTTAAGAGTCTGATAAAATTCTCTCAGAAAAGGTCTTGAGAATTTCAACACGACAGAACGGTACGGTTTCCCATCCTCGACCTTTTTCTGCAACCACATCCGGTTATCGCGCCGCATAAAAGCACACTCCCCCGGATGCAAAACGGTTTTCTTTCCGCGCTCCTCTATTTCCAGTTCACCGGAACATAGATAAATAAGCGTATGTTCCCTGTTTTCGTGGGCACATCCCCGGTCGTCAGTGAAATAGCTTGCTATAAGCACATTCGAGCAATCGAATACATCTAATTGTTCCATATATTTATTGTTTGTTCTGTTCGAGTTTGTTATACTCTTCATCCGTCACCGGTTCGAGCCATTCATTGGAAGTATTATCTCCGGGGACTTCGAATGCTAAATGGGCGAACCAACTGTCGGCTGCAGCTCCGTGCCAATGCTTGACGTTAGCAGGGATATGAATCACCGTACCAGGCAGAATTTCCACTGCGGGCTTGCCTTCTTCCTGATACCACCCGCGTCCGGCTACGCCGATGAGCATCTGTCCACCGCCGCTCTTTGCGCGGTGTACGTGCCAGTTGTTGCGGCAACGAGGTTCAAAAGTAACATTGGCTATCGAAACTTGCTCGCGTGAAATGGGAGCAAGGTAGCTGTTACCGATGAAGTACTGTGCATATGCGGTATTGGGTTCGCCGATGGGGAAAATCATTTCGTGCTGGAAAGCTGCCTTGGCGTCTTCGCCGGCAGAGTCTTCCGCCCATACGCCTTTGGCCAGATTGAACGCCGCCCACGCTTTGGGCCAACCGGCATAGAAACCGATGTGGGTGATGATTTCGGCAATCTCGGTGCGGGTAATACCGTTTTTCTTTGCTGACTGAAGATGGTAAACGAGCGAATTGTCGGTGATACCCTGGCTAATGAGGGAGGTGATGGTTACTAAACTGCGGTCGCGCAGACCTAGCTTGTCGGTGCGGCTCCATACTTCTCCGAAAAGGACATCGTCGTTGAGTTCTGCAAATTTGGGGGCGAACTCACCTAATTGGGTGCGTCCTGCTGTCTGTACTATTTTTTCTTGTGCCATGACATTGAGTGTTAAAATGGTGAATACTGAAATTAAAAGAATCTTGTTCATTGCTATTTCATTTATTGGATGAAGTTATTTGTTTTTATTGATGCAAAGTTACCAAGACTTGTAGAAGTTGTTGTAACGATAAGTGGGAAGTTTGTACCAATTTTACTGATTTTGATGTGCTCAATGTATTAATTTATTGGGGATTTGAAATAAAGCACTAATTTTATGCCGAGTTATTTGACGGTATAGCACCACAAAATTACAATCGCTTAAGTCAAATCGATAAAACATAAAATAATAAATCAGGAGGACATAAATGAATAGTGATTATAAAGTAGGTGATTTAATTTATGATGCAAATATTTATGATGGCATGAATACCGGCCTGACTGATTTGCAATTTTATAAACGATGGCTGCCGAAAGGTAAGGAGGCCCGAATACTCGAACTTTGTTGTGGTACAGGCAGACTTACTGTTCCAATAGCACAGGACGGGTATGATATTACCGGGATTGATTATACTTCTTCAATGCTTGACCAGGCAAAGATTAAAGCATCCGAAGCAGGATTGGAAATTCCTTTTATTGAAGCAGATATCAGGACTTTGAATTTACAGGAAAAATACGACTCAGATAAATCGAATCGAATGGCATTACTTTATCAATGGCAAGTTTAATTCGATTCAAAATCTGGATATGAGAATGTTTTTCCCGCAAGAATTGGATTCATATTTGGAATGGAACGGTTTTAATATTATTCATAAGTACGGAGGATTTGACGGGGAAGCATTTA
Source organism: Parabacteroides leei (assembly GCF_023369805.1). Taxonomy (NCBI): domain Bacteria; kingdom Pseudomonadati; phylum Bacteroidota; class Bacteroidia; order Bacteroidales; family Tannerellaceae; genus Parabacteroides; species Parabacteroides leei. The sequence continues at coordinate 187,421 of NZ_JAMBQG010000003.1, read as the reverse complement.
ATGATGATTCGGAAAAACAGATATTCGTTTGCCGGTGTTAGTTCAGATATGTATCGATGTGTCACGTTATAGTCTGAAAATTTCAGAAACCTGCTTTACCTTTAAATAATAAAGCAGGTTGTTATGGTTATATATGTTACGCAAGGAACGGAGTTATTCTTTTTTTCTGAATGGTTGTATTTTCAGATAGGTAGCCGAACGCCAAAACCATTCTAAAGGACCGTATAGGAAGTATTTTAACCAATGTTTACTGAATATCGCTTGAATAATATATACAGCCAAACCTAATACAAAGACCTCTGTTGTTCCCCAACTGCCAAATACGGCTCCTAAGCCCCACATAGAGAACATAGTTCCTCCCACAATACTTTGTGCTACGTAGTTTGTCAATCCCATACGACCATAAGGAATAATCGTATTCAGGTATTTTCCTATCCCGTTTGTTTGACATAGGATAATGAATCCTAATGCCAAGGCCCCGGAAAACAAGACAGACTGTATATCTTTGAGTGCCATAGATACCAACATGAAAGGAGACAGTTCAACTCCAGACATGAGCATCCTGAATGTAACTTCTTGTAATGGGATCAGGCTGACAAGAAAGCAAGCAAGGGTAAATACGGCAAAAAGCAGTACGTTTCTTCTTTTATGAGTTTCCACTTCCTCAAAAAAGCGTAAACGTCCTACGATCAGTCCCAAAATGAAAAGAGCCATCGTAACATATCCGCGTCCGTTCAATCCGAATTGATAATTTAGTTTACCTACAAATCCGGTGGTTAAGTTTCTTTTTGCCGATTTAAGGAACGACGGCCTTTTCGTTATCAGGTTGGGAGCGGTCTGCCTGTTTCTGTTCGATTCGTTAGATATTGATTGTTGCGGAATATTTTCCGTTTGTTCGGTTTTTACTGTGCGCTCATAATTTGTTGCTATGATACGGGGCGTACCTATCAACAGAAGTATGGCTATGACAATCAATATCCAGTTTTTAAGAGGGAACAGCAGTACCATGATAACTCCAAAAGCAGCATATATAGGTAAAATATCGGCTGTGAAAAAACTGTTTCCAACGATACCTATCGCAAAAAGGATAACCATGCGCCAGATAAAACGTTTTCTGAAATCGATACCTTTTTTTGCTCCTCGGTCCATTTGTATGAAAAAACTTAATCCGAAAAGGAAGGCGAAAATGTTAATAAATTTGCCCATTATTACATGTTGCGAGAGCCATTGGATGGCAGTGTCCAGTATTGGGAATTGCGGCTCCGAGGCCGGTGCACCGGAAAAGACTCCAAAATGTTGCAGCATATGCATGAGTATAACACCTAGTAATGCAAATCCTCTCAATGCATCCAAAACATGGATTCGACTTTGTGGGGCTGAAATTGTTTTACTTTGTTCCATTTTCTATTTATTGTTTGATAACGATTCACCTATGTCTGTAAATCGTTTTTGCAAAGATAGAGTGTGTACAGGCTTCCCATCCTATACGAATTACGGTTTTAAGTACCAATATTACAGATTGTCTGTCCGGTTACCGTGGATCTCAATATTGGCGAGTTGCGCCTCGATCCGGTTTTACGTGAACCGGGTGGTTGGCAACCATATTTTCTACACAAAAGAAGGGCAGAGGAAATATGATGTAATCATCGCTGATTCTTAAATAATTGTTAGCTTTGTAGACAGTTAGAGAGTAATATAAATTTATTCGATATCTGATAATAATTATAAACCTAATTAGTAGAACATTGTGAACAAACTATTTTGCCAGAGTTGTGGTATGCCACTTGAAAATGACAAGGTAATTGGAACAAACGCGGATAACAGTAAAAATAACGACTATTGTATTTACTGCTATAAGGATGGAACTTTTACACAAGATGTGACTATGAATGAAATGATAGAGATCAGCTTACGACATATGAAAGAATTGTTTAAAGGCGACCCTGCTTTTGATGAAAAAGCTGCGCTCGATAACATGAACTTCTTTTTCCCACAATTAAAAAGATGGAGTAAATAATACGTATGTCACGGGAGAAAATCTTAATAAGAACTTCATGGGTAAGTACGATAGGCAACGCGATACTGTCCGTTTCTAAAATTGTTGTCGGCTTGTTGTCGGGGAGCTTGGCTGTAATAGGGGATGGTATTGATTCGGCAACCGATGTGGTTATATCTGTTGTCATGATCTTTACGGCACGTTTGATGAACAAGCCGCCTTCCAAGAAGTATGTGTTTGGTTATGAGAAAGCTGAGAGCATTGCTACAAAGGTGCTTTCGTTAGTGATCTTTTATGCAGGCGCACAGATGTTGGTGTCGTCGGTTGAAAGTATCTTTTCGGACGAGACGAAAGAAATTCCATCGGCTATTGCCATCTATGTTACTATCTTTTCTATTGTCGGTAAACTTTTGTTGTCTGCTTATCAATATAAACAAGGAAAGAAAATCAACAGCTCTATGCTGACTGCGAATGCTGTCAATATGCGTAATGATGTGGTTATTTCATGCGGTGTCCTGTTGGGGTTGATATTTACATTTATATTTAAGTTGCCTATACTCGATTCGATTACAGGGTTGGTGATCAGTCTTTTTATTATCAAATCGTCTATCGGTATCTTTATGGATTCCAATGTCGAACTGATGGATGGGGTGAAAGATGTCAATGTATATAATAAGATATTTGAAGCTGTAGAGAAAGTTCCCGGTGCAGGTAATCCGCATCGTGTCCGGTCGAGAATGGTTGGTAATCTGTATCTGATCACGCTCGATATAGAAGTAGACCCGCAAATGACCTTAATGCGTGCTCATGAGATTGCCGATGAAGTGGAGAAGAGTATAGAAGACTCGATAGATAATATATATGATATTCTAGTTCATGTGGAACCTGCCGGAAAATGCCAGACGGATGAGAAATTTGGTATCGACAGAGACATGGTGAATTAGATGTGGTAGAAACATGAATAAGCACCTATTATGAGATATTGTCCGAATATCCTCAGATTCCTATTTTTATCCTGAATGAAGTCAATCAGAGTCCCGATACCTGGATGAAGCAGATCTGATCGTCCCGGCAAACAGTGAGTATTTTCCGGCATGGGGAACATCCCGACTCCTTCTTTATGGATGAAACCGGGGAAATATTGAAGCGACCGATAAAAATCATACGATCTTGCGTATCGATGAAATAGCCGGTCCGAGTTCTGTCAGGTTGCGTATGCGTTCTCTGATCGAGTCTTTGGAGGTGATAATACCTGATCCGTTAACAGGAATGAAGACATTCCAGGGCTATGCCATTGCCTATAAGAAAGAGGACAGGCAAAAGACGATACTCGCTCCCTGGTTTGCTGATTTTATCTCGCCTTTCATTCCGGTTCTCGGAGAACTGGCAGGTTATAAGATTGTCAATTTACCTAAGTCCAATGCGGTCTTTGCGGAGGCCGGACTTGTCTACGGGCATAATGAAGTCTGTTATCCTTCCACATTGGTTTTGGGGGATATTATAACGGCGTTGCAATCGGGTAAATATGACCTGTACGATGTTGTGGTTGCCATTACACAAACAGGTGGTCAGTGCTGGGCTACGAATTATCTGGCACAGATCAAGTCCGGTTTGATGAACGCAGGATTTTCCAATATTCCGGTGTTGGTGTTTGCTGCCGGAGAGGTTTTCCAGAACGATCAGAAGGCTTTAAACTGCCGGTTCTTAAATTGATGGATATTGTCGTTTATATGCTTCTCTATGCGGATGCATTGCAGCAGATGTATAGTAGTACGATCGTCCGGGAAAAGAAGAAAGGGGAGATGTAGCATTTGTTTGATTTCTATATCGACAGGGGAGTGGAGGCGATCCGCAGGAACGATCATAAAGCGTTGCTTTCCTTGTTGGAACAGGCTGTGGCCGACTTTAACGGAGTTGACATCTACGACCGTGAGTTTACGAAGATTGGCCTAGTAGGAGAGATCTATGTGAAATACAATAGCTATGGACAGACTCATATCACCGAATGGCTTCGTTCTTGGAATATGGAAGTGGTTACGCCTCCGCTCATTGATTTCGTGATGCAGTATTTCGTAAATTCCCAGGCTAACATAAAGAATGGTTTGCAGAAGTATAACCTCTTTAAGCATTGCCAATCATATTGTAGCGAAAGGTATCGAGAAACGGTTGAGGAAGTTCTGTCTGGAGATGAACCTACTGTATCTGTATGTTGATGGCGGCATGGCGGAGGTGAATTTGCAGAACAGGTTACATTTCCTGATTAATGATTAAGGGCGATATAATTATTATTCACAAATAAAGTGCAAGTATAATCTAAATGCCAATGTTGATGGATATCACACTTGGAAACTTATAAATGATATTCAGGAGGTAGCTATGAAAGTGGCTTCGAGCATGAAATGAAAATTTCTGCAAAAAAACTGTTGTAATATTTGCATAATAAAAAACAACCCCCTATCTTTGCACCCGCATTACAGAAGTAACGCACCGGATGATTCGCTAGCTCAGCAGGTAGAGCACATCCCTTTTAAGGATGGGGTCCTGGGTTCGAACCCCAGGCGGATCACTGAAAATAAAAGAAAAATCAAGCAAATCCCTGATAATCAAGTATTATCGGGGATTTCTTTTTTCTAGCAGGTAGCAGAAAATAGCCGTTTCAAGCATATTATCGGTGGATAAATCGTGGGACTAAAATTTAGTCGAAAAAAGTCCCACGAATTTGCATCTTTCTCGCTGATTCATAGCATTTTGCGTAGCACTACTTTGGAAGAGAATACATAGTTTTGTAACTCTAAAAACGATGTAAAAATGGCTAGAAAATCATTTTCTGTTTTGTTCTTCATCAAGAAAGGCAAATTATTAAAGAACGGAGAAGCACCCGTGTGCATGAGAATTACCGTAAACGGCTGTATGGTAGACATTTCTATCAAAAGAAGCTGCCCTGTAAACTTATGGAATCAGGCAAAAGAAAACTCAAAAGGCAAAGACCGCATGTCGGTGGAGCTGAACCACTACTTAGAAATCACACGTTCACGCATACACCAAATTTATAGGGAACTGGAAACTTCCGACAAGGTTATCAATGTTGATCTGGTAAGAAAGTTGTTTTATGGTGTGGATGAAGATAACAAAACACTATTGCAGGTATTCAGGGAGCATAACGAACAAAGTCGTAAGTTGATCGGCAAAGACTTCGTTAGTAAGACCGTGCAGCGGTATGAAACCACTACCCGGTATTTAGAGGAATTTATCAAGAAGGAATATCAATTATCGGATATTCCGCTGAATAACTTAGAAGCTAACTTTATTTCTAAGTTTGATGCTTTCTTGAAGATTGAAAAGGGTTGTGCGCAGAATTCGGCTATCACCCGATTGAAGAACTTGAAGAAGATTATTCGTATTGCTTTGGAAAACGACTGGATTAAGAAAGATCCATTCGCCTACTACCGCTTCAAGTTGGAGGAAACCGATCCTGAATTCCTGACAATGGACGAGATTAAAATCATTCTCGCCAAAGAGTTTACTATTATGCGAGTAGAACAGGTACGGGACATTTTTGTCTTTTGCATTTTTACAGGTTTGGCGTTCAGTGACGTGAAAGATTTATCTCCTGAACACTTAGTAAGGGACAATAAAGGGGAACTTTGGATAAGGAAGAACCGTCAAAAGACAAAAATCATGTGTAATATACCTGTGCTACCTGTGGCAACTTCTATAATTGAAAAGTATAAAAATGTGGCAGAATGTACCGGAAAACTATTGCCAGTATTGAGCAATCAGCGCATGAACAGCTATTTGAAAGAGATTGCCGATGTATGCGGGTTGCAGAAAAATCTGTGCACACATTCAGCCCGACATTCCTTTGCCACCTCTATATGCCTAGCGAATGGCGTGAGTATGGAAAATGTTGCTAAGATGTTAGGACACGCAGATACAAGCGTAACCAAACACTATGCACGAGTACTGGATCAGAATATTTTCAAGGATATGCAAAAAGTAAATAGCTGTCTGTCGGAATTGGCTATATAATAAAGGCAGTAGCCCATATAGAAAAAGGATTGGGAAGAATGAATTTCATTTTCTCAATCCTTTTTCTTTTAAAGTAAGTTTTCCAGAACTCAATATGAAACATTGACAAAGGTAAGTTCCGTATTTAGCCTGTTCAAGTCCAAGCCTTCGGTTTAGATAAAAATCTTCCTCTCATTGCATTTCGAGCGTATTTTTATCTAAAGACTTGCACAGACTAAATACTTCACTGGAAAAGTCAATGATTCAAATTAAATTCCGAAAAACAATGTTTTCGAGGGTGGTAGGTTATTCCTTCCAGCTTTCAAAGTAGTGCTTTTGCAATAGCTTATCAATATCACTTTGCCGATAGATGATTTTACCTTTTATCTGGATAAAGGGGATTAGCCCTGTATCTCGCCATTCTTGCAGGGTTCGCAGACTGACATTCAGTTTCTTGGAAACTTCATTATTAGAAAGAAAGCGTTCCCCGTTCAAGTGGGGCGTGTAATGCTTGACTATAGATTCAATGCCATTCAGCATCGAATCGAGCGAAGAAATAAATTCTTTGACTTGTGGGGTATCTTTATTTATTAGTTCCATGATTGAAAGATTGTTTTATTGAAATATTGATTTCAAGATTGCTAGATGGCTAATCAGGTAGATGATTAGCTGGTTGATAGATTAGTTACGCAGATAGTCACCCAGCGATGAAATGCTAAGTACGTCTTTTGGCGAATCATAATCTATATAAAGCCGTTTGGATGCAATGGCAATAAAATACTGGCTACCATCTTGCTGTATCTCATAAATAGCGGGTGAAGCCTGTTTAGTAATTTCCGATACATATATAATAGAAAGAAGATACTCTTTATCGTTCCGATAGATGATAACTGTAGGATTCAGATTAACACTTTCCCATGTGCCGACAATAGAAAACAGGTTGAAGGACGGATAATCTTCTTTAGTTCTTTTCATAAGGCATGATTTGTTTGGATGATTGATTTTGTGTTTCACTGTCTGCAATAATTCTTTCAATATCGGAAGACTTATAATAAATCTTGCTCCCAATTTGAGAATAAGTTAGTCGCCCACTACTTCGGTAATATTGCAGCGTTCGCTTGCTAAAGCCTAACAACAGGCACACTTCCTGACTATCCAGCCAGTTTTCTACTTTCTGAGTATGAGTGCTGCACAAACTTTCTATCCGTTTGGCAAACTCTGTGAGCCTCTCGCAGATATACGAGAATGTTCTTTTTTCGATGGTTACTACTTCCATACATTTAATTTTTAATGGTTTATAAAACGTGTTGATTCTATTTTCATCGGCAAATGAAAGAAGAATCAAGAGCCGTTTTCAAAACTGTCCGAGAGTGGTATCAACAGGTTGTTGGTGGCATAGAACGCAACAATAGAAAAATTCCGAATCTAATGTGTTACAGCTTTCTATGTTTACACAATTAATTTAGTCGTCATACTTCCAACCATAGCAACATGATAAAAAAGAATAATAAGCTTCTCTCCTACTTAAAATTTCTCAAAGAACATCATTGAGAAATAAATAATTGCTTCTTTTGCTATGCTGAACAGAAACTCGACAAGATGAACCGAAGTATTGATATAAAAACAATTGAAGCCTTGAGGTCAGGTAACCACAAGGCGTTTGAGATTATATTCATTATCTACTACAATAAAATAAAGACGTTCATTTTCAATTATATAAAATCCGAACTAGATGCAGAGGAACTGGCAGAAGATATATTTGCAAATATTTGGTTTAATCGTCAATCTATTGATACTGGCAAATCCTTTGAATCTTTCCTGCATACAATTGCCAGAAATGCTGCTCTCAACTTTTTAAAGCATAAGTATGTACACGATGCTTATGTACATAGCTTAATAAATTGGGAATGTACAACACCTACCTCTGAAGAAAATCTAATAGCGAAAGAGTTAGGTTTACTGATAGATGATGTTGTTGAGAAAATGCCTAGTCAGCGAAGAAGAATTTACCAGTTGAGCCGTAAAGACGGATTGAGCAATGAAGAAATATCAACGAAATTAAATACTACCAAAAGAAATGTCGAAAGCCAACTAAGCCTTGCTTTAAAGGATATTAGAAAAGTTATTTCTCTCTTTTTCATCTCTATCATCTAATTTTTCAAAAAAACAGCTATCTTTTCACTGAGATTCTTACCACTTGCTTGTATATATAGTAAAATGCAACAAAATGGAGAAAAAGAATACAAGCAGAATAATTAGAGAATACCTATCCAATCGATTCTCGCCTGAGATGGAGGAGCGAATCCAAAAATGGATAATACAGGAAAATGGTAGTGCTGAAAAAGAAAAAGCTTCTTTTGAATATTGGAATGAACTAAATATAGAAGCTAATTCAGATACATACTCAGCCTTAAAACGCACTAACAAAAAGATTGGATATTTGAAAACATCATTCTTTTCTAAAACTGCTCGAATTGCAGCAGTACTTATTCCATTATTCTTCATCATTGGTGGATATTTATACTATACATCTAATCAAAATCGTTTGATTGAAATATCTACTGCATATGGTGAAACAAAGCAAATATTACTACCCGATAGCTCTGAGATATGGATTAACGCAGGAACAACAGTGAAATATCTCAAAACTTTCTCCTCTAAAGAAAGAGTTGTACAACTAGATGGGGAGGCTTACTTTGCTGTCAAAAAAGATTCCTCAAAACCGTTTATTGTACAAACGAATCAACTATCCGTAAAAGTGCTAGGTACAAAATTCAATGTAAAATCATACTCAACTGACAAAAATATTACGACCACTTTGACAACAGGAAAGGTGGAAGTAAGTACTCTTTCAAAAGATTCTAGGGTACTAAAGCCCAATGAGCAGCTAACTTATAATAAAAGCATCTCTAAAATAGAAATTGTAGAAATTCCAGCAGCAGAGACTGCTAATTGGATTACAGGTAATCTGATATTCATAAATGTTTCATTTGCAGAAATAGTACGGACACTAGAAAGGAAGTTTGATATAGCAATCGAATATAGAGATAGCACCTATGCTTCCAAATTATACACTGTAAAATTCTTAAAAGGAGAAAATCAAAATGAGGTGCTTAAAATACTAGGAGATATAGTTGGATTTACTTATGAAGTAAAAAACGACAAAGTAATAATACATTAAGAACGTTTTGCCTATGAATAAAAAAAGAACTGGGAAGCAGCTTGAGACCCTCAACCCAGTTCTGAAAAGTCAAATATCATCAAACCGTGAAGTTAAATGAATAATCAACATACAAATATACAAAAATGAATCAATTTATCAGTAACAATCAATCATATAAGATTGCTATAATTCTATTCTTTGCATTTCTTCCATATATGGTTATTGCTCAAAGTAAAGAAAATAAGATAACGATACAAGATAAAAATATCTCATTAAGAGCTCTTTTTGAACAAATAGAGAAGCAAACGACATACAGTATAGCCTATGAACAATCGGCTTTGGATCTAAGTAAAAGAATCTCTCTTTCTTTAAAGAATACAGATATAAATACTGTATTGAAAATAGCTTTGAAAGAAACTAAGCATACCTATAAGATAAACGGGTATCACATCATCATTTATCCTATATCGATAGAGAAGCAAACTATAAAGACAAAAAAAGTCACACAAATAATAAAAGGAAGCATTATAGATGCCATATCTGGACAACCTGTGTACTCTGCCTTAATTAGTGTTGTCGATAATCCTGAATTAACTGCCGTCAGCGATAGTCTTGGGCGTTTCACAATAAAGAACGTTTCAATAGGCAGATACAATATTAAAACAAGCTGCTTAGGTTATGAACCTCATGCCATTAATGAATTGGTAGTCACTTCAGCTAAAGAAGTCATTTTGAATATTTCCCTTAAAGAGGATATACATTTATTATCCGAAGTAGTAATACGCCCCAATACAAATAAGGAAGTGGCATTAAATCCAATGGCATTAACCGGAGGACGAGTTTTAACAACTGAAGAAGCAAGTCGTTTTGCTGGTGGCTTTGATGATCCGGCACGTTTGGTCTCCTCTTTTGCCGGAGTAGCAGGAGGAATAAACACAAATGCTCTTGTAGTAAGAGGAAACTCTCCACAATATTCTCAATGGCGTATGGAAGGTGTAGAAATATCTAATCCTACACATTATGCAGATATGACAGGATTAGGAGGAGGTTTATTGAGTGGTTTGAGTTCTAATGTATTGGGAAATTCGGATTTCTTCAATGGTGCTTTCTCCGCAGAGTACAATAATGCGCTAGCAGGTATATTTGATATGTCCATGCGAACGGGAAATAGCCAAAATTACGAACATGCTTTTCAACTAGGTGTTTGGGGGCTTGATTTAGCCTCAGAAGGTCCTATTAATAAAAAGAATAATAGTTCCTATTTATTTAACTATAGATACTCTTTCTCTGGGCTATCAGATGCTATTAGTGGAACTGATGAGGGGCTTAATTATCAAGACTTAGCTTTTAAATTCAATTTCCCTACAAAGAAAGCTGGAATTTTTACAGTATGGGGGCTGGGATTATTGGACAAAGTTTTGCAGAAAAATGAAGAAAATCCAGAGAATTGGGAATATACATCTGATAAGCAAAAATCAGATAATACGTTTACTAAAGGAATGTTTGGAATTGGGCATAAAATATATTGTAGAGAAAATTCGTACATTAAAACATCTTTAGCTACAACTTATACAAAAGTTCATGCTATAATTGATCAAGCAGACGATAAAATGTTTTTTCATCGGATGGCAGATATGAAAAACAGCAATACAGATATAATTCTAAACTCTTATCTACACAGCAAAATAAGCAAAAAACATTTTAATCGTACTGGGTTTACAATCACTCGAATGAGCTATGATCTTGATTTTAACATAAGTGATGATTTTGGTTTGTATAAGCCTATGCACCAAATAGCAGATGGAAGTCATACCGATTTTACATTCTCGGCATTCACTAGTTCTGTTTTTAGCCTTCATAAAAACATAGATGCCAGTATTGGTTTAACTGGACAGTATTTTGGTTTAAACAATCATTGGACTTTAGAACCACGTTTTAGCATAAAGTGGAAACTACAAAAAAATCAAACACTATCTTTTGCGTATGGTCTCAATAGTACACGCAGTCGATTAGATTATTACTATGTTCAAACCCCTAAAACAGGAAATAAGCTAGTTAATAAAGATCTGGATTTTAGTAAAGCACATCATTTTTCGCTATCCTATGGAAATAGGATAACAGATAATCTTTATCTGAAAATAGAACCGTACTTTCAATATTTGTACTCAATACCAGTAGAACCAAACTCTTCATTCTCCATTTTAAATTACAATGGCTACGGACTAGACAAAATGCTCATTAATAATGGAAAAGGGCGTAACTATGGACTTGATATTACATTAGAGCGTTATTTGAGAAATGGCTGGTATGCTTTACTTACAGGATCACTATTTAAATCCGAGTATATGGGAGGAGACAATGTTTGGAGAAATACGAGAATGGATCAACGCTTTATCACAAATGGCTTAGTTGGAAAAGAGTGGATATTTGGCAAAAAGAAGAATAAAGTATTCAGTGCCAATATACGCTTAACATATCAAGGTGGCTATCGTTATACTCCAATCGACAACGAAAAGTCACAAATAGAACACGGAATTAAAGAAGATGAAGCACATGCGTACAGTTTAAAACTACCCAATTCATTTACTACAGATTTAACTCTCCGTCTTCGGGTTAATAAGAAAAAAATAGCTCATGAGTTTTCATTTATGATTCTAAATGCCAATGGTTTCAAACAGACAGGATACGCATACAATATTGCAACAAACGCTATTGAGGAAAAACGCTATGCGCCAATTATTCCAAGCATAAGTTGGAAAATATATTTTTAAACTCTTATCAGAAAGAGTACGATAGCACTAAAATCATTCGCAACTACAAATCAGCGTCAATATATAATGTATAAACGACTAATTTAATGCTTATGAATGATTTATTACAAATGAGGATATTTGGACTATTGTCTAAAGCCTCACAGGAAGTTACTAATGAAGAAATGCGAGATGCCTATGGTGAATTTGTTGAACAAATTAGAACCGTGAGTAATAAAAATGACTATTCAACTACTTATCGGATTCTTGTAGCTACCCGTATTGAGATAGCTTCACTTGAAACAGCACCTCTTTACGGACAGGGGGAAAAATGCGCTTAAAAAGCTGTTCTTACAAAAGACACTGGCTATTGTCAATTCAGAACTAGAACTGTTCAATCTGAAAATCCAATATCCAAGTTCGTTTCAGAACCGAAATAACAACTTGCCATCCTCGCCATTGTATCTAACAGATGAAACCTATCTCGTTAAAATCATGGAACTGGTTAGTGGATTATTTCTTACGAAAAGAGTAGTTACTTATACTGGAAAAGAATCACCACTAACGGAAATTGGTAGAACCTTTGAATGGCTTTTCAACATCAAGTTGGGGGACATTCATAAAAAACACGAGAATGTAATTTGCCGGAAAGCCAATAAACGCACGGAGTTTTTGGATTTACTTCGCAAAGCCATTATCGAAGAAAGTGAAAAGAAAGGCTATTTATAAATCAGACACTTATCAATAATTGTTAGGGGTGTAGTATATCTACTCCCCTAACTTATTTGCATTGTTCTTCCGAAATTTGCTTCATCAATCGATTGAAAATAATAATGTTGAACTTAAAATTGAAGTAAAATGTATATAGACAACGAAAACTTCGAGAAGTGGATGGAGAAGCTATCCAAGAAACTCACCGAAATCGGGCAAGACTTGAAATCTCTTGTCAATACCGATACTGTATTCGATGAAAACGAAAGGCTGTTGGATAATCAAGACTTAGCCTTTCTGTTGAAAGCATCTTTCAGAACCCTACAACGCTATCGGGCAAAAGGTGCACTTCCCTACTTTACCATTGGACGGAAAACATACTACAGAGCAAGTGATATTCGGGCTTTTGTCCGTGAATATGCCGATTCTCAGACCTACAAACAGTTTGAAAAAGCCAATCAGTTAGCAAATCAGCCCTGATAGCAAAAAGTAGCAGAGGAAAGAAGCCTATGTTCAGGCTATTCCTTTGTGCCACCACCCCGATTTAGCACAAACTGCCTCACCTATCGGTTCAGCCCGTTTCGCTAAATCGAGCAAGAGGGAACTGGACTTTGTCCTGTTCTCCCTCTTGCCCTGCGGGGCAAAGCCTTCGGCTTTAGCGTGTTACCAGAACACGCTGTAATGACACCTGTAATAAGCATTTTCTTTGCAACGCTTATTATCAGGTATTTATCTATTCATATTTCTATAAAAAAGTAATTATCATGCCCAATAGCAGTCGAAAAACGATATTCACTACCATTTCCATAGACAAGGAAACGGCAACTTTGGTAGAAAAGATATGCAAACGCTATTCACTGAAAAAGAGCGAAGTTGTAAAGTTGGCTTTCGGATATATAGATAAGGCGCATATCAACCCATCCGAAGCACCTGAATCCGTAAAATCGGAACTGGCGAAAATAAATAAGAGGCAGGATGATATTATCCGTTTCATTCGTCACTATGAGGAAGAGCAACTGAATCCGATGATACGGGCAACAAATTCTATCGCTTTGCGTTTTGATGTTATCGGCAAAACTTTAGAAACTCTTATTCTCTCTCAACTGGAAGCCAGTCAGGAGAGACAAACAGCCATACTAAAAAAGTTAAGTGAGCAGTTCTGTAATCATGCAGATGTGATAAACAACCAGTCCAAACAGATTAACGCACTTTACCAAATACATCAACGGGATTATAAAAAGCTACTTCAACTGATACAACTCCATTCGGAACTGTCCGCTTGTGGTGTGATGGATAGCAAAAGGAAAGAAAACCTGAAAGCTGAAATCAGCAATCTGATAAATTTATAGGATTATGCACATAGACTTTGCTCCACCATCAAACGGAACGTATAATAATGCTGGAAGTAGCCGACAGCTAGCTAATTATCTTGAACATGAAGATTTAGAACGAATGGAAAAGGGCTTCTATACCGAAGGCTTTTTCAATCTGGCAGATGATAATATCTATAAATCAACCGTTATAAAAGATTTAGATAGTAATATAGGGCAACTCCTAAAAACGGATGCTAAGTTTTATGCCATCCATGTCAGCCCATCGGAAAGTGAGCTTCGGACGATGGGCAATACAGAACAAGAACAAGCCGAAGCCATGAAACGCTATATCCGTGAGGTATTTATCCCCGAATATGCTAATAATTTCAATAGGGAGTTATCCGCAAGTGATATAAAGTTTTACGGTAAGATCCATTTTGACCGTAACCGTTCCGATAACGAACTGAATATGCACTGCCATTTGATAGTGAGCCGGAAAGACCAAGCGAATAAAAAAAAGCTATCGCCACTAACCAATCATAAGAACACTAAGAAAGGAACGGTAACGGGAGGTTTTGACCGTGTAAACCTGTTCCAAGATGTGGAACAGGGATTTGACAAACTGTTTGGTTATAATCGTCAATTGACTGAATCGTTTGATTACCGCAACACAATGAAGAACGATTCAACATTCAGACAACTTAAATTGCAGGAACAAGAGCTCCAAGCCAATGGGAGAAAAGCAAAAATCAATCAGGCTAAAAATCAAAAAAACAAGTATTGTGTCAATTTTGATAACAAAGAAACAAACAATCAGCTTTTCAAGGAAGATATCCATATTATCACCAATCAAGAAAATAAGCTTCCTATTAATACACCTTTCAATCAAGAAAACAATCAAACATCCAATTCTTTCTTTTCATTTACTTCATTGATTATGGACTCACCATCCTATATTGAAGAACATATGCCAAAAATCGAGAAGAAAAAAAAGAAGAGATATAGACTGTAATTTTAAGGTTATAAAGAAACAAATAAAATAACTACATATTAATATATTAACTGAAGTGACATATATGTCAGAAGCAAATGGCAACACTTGCATATATATAGATCATAAAATACGCCATTTTGTCAGTTACTCTAATTTGGAATAGAATTTGATCTTTTTTATATAATTAAAAAACAGCAATATATGGCAAACACTCACTCTCTTTTTCAAACATTCAATTCTGATTTACAGATCACGAATACTAAAAAAAATCGCCTGATAACCTCTAGAGATAATCTAAGAGATAAAATCAGAACACACTTTAGTAAAAATCATCCAAATTATCACCCTACATTTTGGATGCAAGGTTCCTACAAGATGAAAACGACGATTAGAACTAAAGATGATACCTGTGATATTGATGACGGAGTTTATTTCGAAAAAAATCCAGATAATGTAAGTTGCACCACTTTGCAATCTTGGGTAAAAGATGCTGTAACGGGAACAACAGATAATATTAGCCATCGTAAAAAATGCATTACAGTAGATTACAAAGCAGACTATAACATCGACTTACCTGTTTATATATTTGATAAGAAGGTGGATAAACATCCATTCTTAGCCATTAAAAATGAAGACTGGAGAGAAGACGATCCCAAAGAAATGGTAGCAACATTTAATGAAGCTAAAGACAGTAAAGGACAATTGTTAAGAATAGTAAGATATTTAAAGGCTTGGTGTGATTACAAAAGAGATAAAATGCCAAGTGGTCTAGCCATGACTATTCTTTCTATGGACAATTTTCAAACACATGATCGAGATGATGTTGCACTAAAGTTTACATTAATAGAAATAGAAAAAATACTTAAAGACAAGTTTGAATGCATTGTACCTGCAACTCCACATGATGATATTTTTGAAGAATATGATGAAGCACGAAAAAATAAATTCATGAATAACCTATCTTCATTTATTTCAGATGCTAAAAAAGCAGTAGACGAAGAAAAAAATCAACTTAAAGCTAGTCATTTATGGCAAAAGCATTTAGGTGACCGATTCCCCGATGGTGAAGATAAAGACGAAAGTGAAATAAAAGCAAATACAATTACTACTGTCATAGGTTCATCAAAACCATATTATGACAAAGGGTTATAAAATATTTGAGAATCAACTGGCTGATACCTGTTTGGAATTACCTAATTTGCGTATTAAGACTAAAAATGAACAGAAGTATTTGCAAGGAATAATTGATATAAAAAACTCTGAGCAGGAAACTATTCAGAGTTTTCTTATTGAGATACATTATGCTAAAGGATTTCCATATCGCTTTCCTAAACTATTAGAAGTAGGAGGAAATATCCCTTGTAATCCTGACTGGCATAAATACAGTGACAATTCATGCTGTATAACAGTTGACCCAGATGAAATTTTGCAATGTAAACATGGAATTAGTATTATAGAATTTATAAGAAAGCAGGTAATACCATATTTGGCAAATCAATGTTACAAAAAAATTACGGGTAAGTATAAAGATGAATATCCACACGGAAATAAAGGCATTTTCGTATTTTACACAGCATTGATGAAAACATCAGATCAAGAAAAATGGATACAATATATAAAATATGCATTTGGAATAGAAAAACTTAAAATAGGACGTAATGACTTATGTATTTGTGGAAGTAGATGCAAATTTAAAAAATGCCATCAACTAGTGTTTGACACACTTCGACAGATTGGCAAAGACAATATATTGAAACATTTGAAATTCATAATCTCTTAATACAATTATTTATGATAAAGAAAAAATTGTTTATTGGTTCTTCTAGCGAAGAATTGAAAATTGCAAAAGCTGTTAAAAGCCTTTTAGAAGATAATTTTGATGTTACAATATGGGACGAAAATGTTTGGGACACTTCCGTTTTTAAGTTAAATCAAAATTTTCTATCCAATTTACTGAAAGCATCTTTACAATTTGATTTTGGTATATTAATTGGAACAACAGATGATAAAGTTGTAGTTAGAGAAAAAGAAGTATTACAACCTAGAGACAATGTTATTTTTGAACTAGGTCTGTTCACTGGACGTTTAGGCACATCAAAATGTGCATTCCTTATTGATAGACAGGTGAAATTACCATCTGACTTTAACGGATTAACTTTAGCTAGATTTGATAATGCAGACCCAAGCAGTTTGATTAATGAAACCCGAAAAATCCGTGATATGTTCCTTGCAACAGATGATGATGATATAAACTTTTTCCCATCTGCAACCCTCGCTGCTGTTTACTATGAAAACTTCATTAAGCCTACATGCCGATACCTTATAGAAAATGGAGGTCTTGAGATCGATGGCTGCAAATACAAGAATTGCAATATAAACATTATCATCCCTAATACAATTAACAGTGATGTAAATTTACAATTTCAAAAAATAAAAAAGAATTTGAATACAAAAGATATAACGTTTAATTGCTCAGGAAGACCTAGAAATATAACAATTGATGCTCAGATAAAAGAGAATACTTTAGATATTCTTGACTTTCCTACTGTAATTTCAGGTATTAATCATGCAATTTCCAACTTATTACCTCAAGATTTCAATAAGTTTACCCCTGATTATACTATTATATTAAATAGAGAGCTAAGACGGTTCATAACTACACTCAAAAAACTACTTATTAGAGGTGGATTTGATGAAATGGTTTTGGTACGCAAAGATTTGGAAGCATAAACACGTTTTGAGAATAATATTTTAAGAAATCAATTAATTTACTATCTTTGTCCCTAGTATTCTCCATGAGCAAACTGCTGCAAAAGCACGTAGCAAATTAGTGGGATAATTCATGGGATATGCTTGAAGCAAAAGATATAAAGTTTTAAATATCAGCGTGGTAACTTCGATAGGAGAACCCCAGGCGGATCACTGAAAACAAAAGAAAAATCAAGCAAATCCCTGGTAATTAAATATTATCAGGGATTTCTTTTGTTCGCCCAGCATGTTTCTATTCTACCAGGTGCAAGTCCTCAATACACCCTGATAGTGGGAAGTGTCCGGCCCAAGACAAGGGTGTCCATCGTGAGTTGGAATCTGAAGGAAGTCGGCGGCAAACATCTGACCTGACGAACAGAAACTTGATATAAGGGCCAAGAACGTGGGTTAGTTTGCCAATCAAAATAAAAGCCTGATAGCTATTCGGAACGTTCATGGTAAATCAAGTAGGTATAAGATGGAAAGAATAGAGTCTTAACTGGGGAGGTCTTACAGACGTGCAGATGTTTTTTTCAGAAGCACGGAGTAAAGCTTGCTGTGAGAAGTCAGCAGATGCCGTAGTAGATACGGATACAAGTCAGCTCATGGAAAAAAATGTACAGCAGGAAGTCTAACCAAGTATTGAAGGGCAGAACCTTATTGTAAGTGAGTAGTGAATGAATGTTGCCTGATGAAAGAACGAATGCAGAAAATATCAACGGGTAGTGATAGCTGTCACGATGGGAATAGGACGGAGTCCGAAGGCTATGGTGGAGTGCAGACTTTCCTTGGGATAACAGAAAATAACCTCACGGAAGTACGTTTTACGGGGGACGCTCTACTGGAACAAATCCTTTCGCCACATACCTGACAAGGCTTACAAACAAGTCGTGTCCAATCATGGAAGTGGGGGAGTCGATGGAATGAAAACCGACGACCTCTTACCCTGGTTACGGCTTCATAAAGAAGAGTTGTCGTCAGCCATTAGCCAGGTAAATACCGCCCAAATCCTGTTTTCGTGTAGAAATTCCCAAGAATGACGGCAATAAACGTCAACTGGGCATTCCTACGGTAGTAGACCGTTTTGTTCAACGGTCTCTATCACAAATTCTCTCTCCCTTCTACGAGCGAGAATTTAGTGATTCCAGTTATGGATTCGGTCCTTATCGGAGCAGCCATGATGCATTAAAACAAGCTCAAACTTATATCACCTCCAGCTATAAATATGCTGTTGACTTAGATTTGGAGCGATTCTTCGACACAGTCAACCATAGTCGGCTGATAGAACTCCTATCCAGACGTATAACGGATAGTCGAGTTGTTTCGCTCATCCATAAATACCTTTTGGCCGGAATTCCAATAGGTTAAGTTTATAGATAGTCCTTCCGGAGTCCCTCAAGGTGGTCCTTTAAGTCCTTTCCGGTGAATGCCGCCTAAATGTCCATCCCAAAAGTTACACTTGATGAATGGTACAGGCACCGACTTCGGATGTGTATTTGGAAATGTTGGAAGAAAACGAAAGTAGGAAGAAAACTACTTCGTTTTCCTCCTACTTGATTTCTAATAGATGAGCAGGATTATTTTATGGTTAACTCCATTTGAATGTCACCTCTGGCATACAATGGGTGATATTCTGCAACTTCTTTGAAGTCCAGTTTGCGATAAAGATTGATTGCCGGTTTTAAAAGAGTATTACTTTCTAAGAATATCTTTGTTGCGCCTAGTTCTTTTGCTTGGTTTATTACAGCTTCGCATAAAAGTCGTCCGATGCCTTTTCCATGAATATCGGGTGTTACGGCAAGTTTTGCTAATTCGTAATCATATATCGAATCATTCATTTTGCAAAGGGAACATACACCGACTGGTTCACCTTTATAGGTTGCAACAAAAATATAACCGCCCTTATCCAATATATTTTCTTGTGGATAATCAAGTATTTCCAGATCATGTGCTTCCAATTGCCAATGTGAAGTAATCCAGTTTTCATTCAAAGATTTGAATATTGGTTGATGACTTGGCTCATAGGGGATTATCTGTATATCCTTGTTTTCTCTGATTTTCTTTGCTTCTTTTACTCGTTGCAATAAACTTTTCTCGGATAACAAATCTTCCCATTCTCCAATTGCTTTCCATAAATCATTACGGGTTTCCTTAGAAATATCATCAATAGCAGTCGTTACATCTATAAGTGACTCAGCCAGGATTTCTGACATTTGTTTTCCCTTTGTGGATAAAGCGATAAGTTTTTTTCTCTTATCGGTTTTATCTGCAATCTCTTTCACGAGGCTCTTCGTTTGCATCTCCTTTACAATATTGCTTACTGAAGGGTGCGAATGTCCTATTTCTTTTGCGATAGACGTGATTGCCATCGCTTCGCCTTGTGATAAGATAAAAAATACGGGAAACCATTTGGGGTTCAGATTGATCCCGTACATTTTGTAGATGGAAGTAGCATCTACCGTTATTTTATCGGTCAGCATACGTAATCTGCTACCGATAGCCATTTTGCCCGTCTTTTCAAAGAAATTCATGTTCTTTCAAATTTAATATAAGTAGATATGTAATTGATTACGCAAATCTATGGAGTATTATTTGAAAACCCAAACTTTTTGAGGGGAATGTGTAATCGATTACATATTATTTTGATGCAAGTAGCTTTTTCAAGTTTTGTCTGATAATCAGTCGGAACAATCCATACTTATTATTCCTTCTTCCGATCGTATTTTTAACATATTCTTTTCATCTCTTGCGTATTTCGACTGATTTATCCAGGGTGTCATAAGTCAGTATGCCTTCCGTCCGATTGTCGAGCTGTGCGATTAGTTCTCCTTCCGTATTCCAGATGGAGGATTTGCCGGCACATTCGTAGCCGCCTGATTCCCCGATGTAGTTTGACATGAAAGTTGTCATTTTATATGTAGAAGCTATATTAGAGAGTTTTTCAATATCGGCGTTTACGCCGTTGACGGAGTTGAGGACGCTTGCCATGTAGATGGTTGCATTCATCTTATGCGCATAGGCGGTGTGTTCCTTATTGGATAGTTCGTAGCAGATGGCTGGGGCAATGATATTGGTTTCGTCCAGGGGTATGAGACAAGGGGTATTGCCGGGTGTGAATATATTTTTTTCCGTAGGATATAGGTATTGTTTTGAATAGGTGATCCTCTCTTTTCCCGGCTGGAAAATAATCATGCCGATAAATAAGTTATTATTGTCGTTGATGGGAAGTCCTGCACCTATGATAATATTCTTTTTGTCGCTTATTTTTTGCAAGGGATTCAACCTGTCGTCCATTGAATGGGTTGCCAACTCTTTTGCCAGCCCTGGTTCGTAGCCTGTAAGTGATAGTTCGGGAAACATGATTAGGTCTGATTGTCCGGAAGATGCAGCTTCGATAAACTGCAGGTGTTTATCCAGGTTCTTTTCGATATCACCTTTGATTGCTTCTATTTGTGCAATACTTATTTTCATATATTTTCTGCTATGAATTTGTTGAATACCTCTAATTGTTTCTCTGTATGGAAGTAATGAGCTGATCCCTCGACAATCTCCAACCGGCAGGAAAACTGCTCGGCAAATTGGTATATGATGTCGTTTTCACATAGTTCGTCTTGGCTGCCATATAAAATATAAGTAGGAATAGTCCAATGGGATACCGGATGGTTTTTTACGAAACTGTAATAATCCCAATATAGCTTTTGTCCCATGGGAGTGGATATGGTTTGTTTGCTTTCCAGTTCTTCTTCCGTAACGGAAAACCAGCCCATCATATTTTCGATAAGACGTTGCATATCGACGATCGGGGAGAGGAACCAGGTTTTTTCTACCGGTTCGTCAGGATAGGCCAGGAGGCTGAAATAGGCTCCCAGACTGTTTGCAAATAAACTGATATGTTTCCAGTTGGCTTTTGCATATTGCATGATGTCGGCCAGGTTTTTGATACAATACTGGACTTTGCAAGGCGTGCCTTCTTTGATGCGATCTCCGTGTTCCGGAAGGTCGAAGCTCAGTACCTGATAGTTGTTTGCCAACGCATTTTTTGCAACGATTTCAATCGGTATATCGGCTTTATTTGACATATTTCCATGGATTGCAATAATGACTTTTTCGGCGTTGTTTCCCCATAGGATGGCAGGTATATTATTTATTGTAAGGACTGTCTTTTTCATGATCAATTATTTTGTCACTTTTGGACAAAAGTATGGCTTAATTTTCAATCAGGCAAAATCGCTTGGATTTATCTTTGTGTCTGTTATCGACTTAATTCTTCATTTCGTCATCTGAATAGGGAGGTTTGTCTATTAACTTTTAACAGGAATAAAAATCAACCTACTTTTATCCAGGAGAGTAATACAAATATAAGAGTCAACTTTATTCACAATCTAAAAATTGAACGAATGAATAACTTATCGAAAATGAAACTTCTCGGGCTATTGCCTGAAAAGCCGCAGAAAGCGATTAACATAGAAACGTCCAATGTCCATGAAGAGTTAATCAAACACATAGTGGCCATGAGCCATTCGGAAGATTATTCACATGTCTTCCGGACGTTGACACTTGCCCTTGCCCGGAATGAGAAGTAATTTTCAAATAGAAGACAGACCGGTAGGGCTTAACACCAATTCGTAATCCGCTACTCCCAGCCAGCGGTCGAACTTCAATCCGACTTGTTCGAACCTGGATACCTGGTTGAAGCCTAGTTTGGCATGTAAGATGTTACTTGTTTCATTTCCTTCCGTTATGCAGGCGATGAGTGCATGGAAGCCTCTGCGATGGCATTCGTCGATCAATTTTTGCAGGAGTTGACGTCCGATGCCTTTGCCTGTGTGTTTGGGAGAGAGGTAGATTGTGGTTTCCAGCGTGTATTTATAGGCCGCTTTCTCTTTCCACGGGTGAGCATAGCAATAACCTGCAATTTCGTTGTCAGCTTCATAAACAAAATAAGGAAAATTAGTTGAGATCGCTCTTACACGGGCGCACATTTCTTCCTCTTTCACAGGCTGTGTTTCGAATGTGGCTGTACTGTTTATAACATATTCGTTATAAATAGCCGTAATAGCTTTCACATCTTCTAATCTTACCTCTCTTATCATATATCATAACTCTTTAGGGCTGTAAAAGTAAAGAATTATTTTAAAAGATCATCTATGATATTATACTGTTGGTTAAAGAACAACCAGTTTGTCTTTTATATCCTCTTTTTCCTGCGGGGTGATGATATGATATGCATCCGGTAGAAATTATCTATTCCGTATATCCTGTTTCCCTTATCAAGGAAACTAACCGTTTCGACCTGGTATTGGCAAAGTCGGAAGGGATAGGTAGTTTTCCGTTTTTCCGTTTTTTTCTGGATGGAGAGATGAAGGATGTGGAAAAGCCTGTTCCTAATAATCCATCGGCTAAACCGGGTGTGGACAGGTTTAATAAAGCGAAGCTTGTCGATGAACTCGGCCTGCAACTCACAACAAAGAAGAGTGAGGTCGGCGCCTTTTATCTCCCTGGTTATCCCTTTACGACCGACGATGGTTTAAAGATCGAATTTGAATATATGATGTATCTCTTGACGAGCTGGTCATCGGGCTTACTGCGGCAACAGGAATAGAGACCAACTACACCAATGTTATCAAGAATCTTCGTATCACCCTGTTATACGGAACCAATACGGCATGATATAACGGATCATCGTCGGGGAGCTATTACAATACATCCTTTGGAGAGTGATTTGGGTTATTTCGACAACGGTGATACGCCGATAGGAAGTAAAGACTATCTGGACCCCTCGAGTTTCCGCTTCTGGACGGATGAATATCTCCGTATGATGATGGGAAATTTCGTTCGTCATTGGTGACTATATCCGTAACGATAGTGGATAATTATCCTTGATATGTACTGACAATATGAAAATGAAGTTGACAGATGTCACTTGTCAACTGTCAACTTCAAAAATGTTTCATTTCTGATAACGGAAATTACTTTTATATTTTAGCAAGGGCCTGATCCAGATCGGCCAGCAGGTCATCGATATGTTCTGTTCCGATTGATAAGCGTACTGTACCCGGATAAATTTCTTGTTCTGCCAACTCTTTTGCATTGAGTTGCGAATGTGTTGTGCTGGCTGGATGGATAACCAATGATTTCACATCAGCAACGTTTGCCAACAGTGAAAATATTTCCAAACTGTCTATAAAGCGGTGCGCTTCTTCTTGTCCCCCGTTTATCTCGATTGTGAAGATGGAACCGGCTCCTTTCGGGAAATATTGTTCATAAAGGGCATGGTCGGGATGTGTTATTAATGCCGGGTGATTAACTTTCTTCACTTTCGGATGGTTTCTTAAATACTCTACGACTTTCAGTGCATTTTCCACGTGACGCTCTACGCGTAATGAAAGAGTTTCCAAACCTTGCAGCAGTATAAAGGCATTGAATGGGCTAATGGCTGCTCCCGTATCGCGTAACAGGATTGCACGGATGCGGGTTACATAAGCTGCCGGACCGGCGGCATCAATAAAACGTACACCGTGATAACTTGGATCGGGCTCAGTCAGTTGAGGAAACTTGCCAGAAGCAACCCAGTCGAATTTACCGGAGTCGACAATGACACCACCCAATGAAGAACCGTGTCCACCTATGAACTTGGTGGCAGAGTGTACAACAATATCTGCACCGTGTTCAATGGGACGGATCAGGTAAGGTGTGCCAAAAGTATTGTCGATAATCAAAGGTATTTTGTGTCGATGGGCGATATCGGCGACAGCCTTTATATCGATAATATTTGAGTTCGGATTGCCTAGTGTCTCGATGAAAACAGCTTTTGTATTTTCCTGGATCGCTTTTTCAAAGTTCGATAAGTCGGAGGGATCGACAAATGTCGTTGTCACACCGTATGTAGGGAGTGTATGTGCCAGTAGGTTATAACTTCCTCCATAAATAGTTTTGGCAGCTACAATATGATCGCCTGCACGGGTGATATTCTCGAATGCATACGTAACGGCTGCTGCTCCTGAAGCGAGAGCCAATCCGGCCACACCTCCTTCGAGTGCGGCTACACGTTGTTCGAAAACTCCCTGTGTAGAGTTAGTCAGGCGCCCATAAATATTGCCCGGGTCCTGTAAACCGAAGCGGGCTGCTGCGTGGGCAGAATTATGGAACACGTATGAAGTAGTCTGGTAAATGGGAACTGCACGTGCATCCGTAGTTGGATCGGCTTGTTCTTGTCCTACATGAATTTGTAATGTCTCGAAATGTAATTTCTTTGTTGCCATAATTGTATATTCTTTTTAGTTTGTTTGTTCTTGAATTATTTTCTGACAAATGTATACAGCTTGGTTATATCAAACAATATTTAGATTAAATATGGAAAATATCACTATATTTGTGGTTGTATAAAGAAAATATGAATTGAGGAACTGTTAAAAAGGTTTCTTGTAAAGAATTTTATTCTATGGATACTTTGGATAAAACGGATTTGCAAATTCTCCGTACGCTGCAAGAGAATGCCCGGTTGACGACAAAAGAGCTGGCTGCCCGGGTGAGTCTTTCATCGACACCTGTGTTTGAACGGCTTAAACGACTTGAAAGTAATGGATATATAAAGAAGTATATTGCCGTATTGGATGCCGAAAAGTTAAATCAGGGCTTTGTGGTTTTTTGCAGTGTAAAACTGAGCAGGCTTAACCGGGATATCGCAGCCGAGTTTACGCGGATAATACAGGATATTCCCCAGGTAACAGAATGCTACAACATATCCGGGCGTTATGATTATCTTCTGAAGATCCATGCTCCGAGTATGAAATACTACCAGGAGTTTATTCTCAATGTGTTGGGAACGATTGACAGTCTGGGTTCTCTGGAAAGCACTTTCGTTATGGATGAAGTGAAGCATGACTATGGCATTCATGTTTAAGAAGTGGATAGGTATAAAAAAACGAAATGGCTAACTTTCACAAGTGGGCCATTTCTTAACCAAAACCTTAACTATGAAAAAATTTACGTTTTTATAAAACAAAGTTACTACAAAAAAGAGAAATGCGGAAAGATATAGTGATAGAATTGAGTTACAAGGGTTTCAGTCGTGCTTCCGATTATTCGTGAAGCCATCGCAATCACCGCTGAAGCCAAATCAGGACGCCGCTACGTTACTTGTCCGTAACCATGCACGGAATGGCGACAAACGGACACGGATAACGAAACAAGGCGTTAAGGATTAGTGAGTTACTGACAACTCACGCAACAAATCCGGTTACGGAAAAAGATTGCGCCGTTCCTCCCCGTTTTGCGTACCGGCGACGGACTCTTCACCAACTAATTTTGAACCTAAAAAAATAAGGACGATGAAGAGTACATTTTCAGTAATCTACTACCTCAAACGTCAGGTAGTGAAAAAGGACGGGACAGTACCCGTCATGGGACGCATTACGGTGGACGGCAGCCAAACGCAGTTCAGCTGCAAACTGACCGTCGATCCCAAGCTGTGGGACACCAAAGGGGGACGTGTCACGGGCAGAAGCTCGGCGGCACTCGAAACGAACCGCATGCTCGACAAGATGCGTGTGCGCATCAACAAACACTATCAGGAAATCATGGAGCGTGACAACTTCGTCACGGCGGAGAAGGTCAAGAACGCCTTTCTCGGACTGGAACATCGCTATCACACGCTGATGCAGGTGTTCCGGCAGCACAACGAAGACTACGAGAAACAGGTGGATGCTGGCATGAAAGCCAAAGGCACGCTCCTGAAGTACAGGACCGTTTACAAGCACCTGCAAGAGTTCCTCACCATCCGCTACCGCGTGAAGGACATCGCGCTGAAAGAGCTTACGCCCGCCTTCATCTCCGACTTCGAGATGTTCCTGCGCACGGACAAGCACTGCTGCACCAACACCGTGTGGCTGTATGTCTGCCCCTTGCGGACGATGGTGTTCATCGCCATCAACAACGAGTGGCTCACACGCGACCCATTCCGGGAGTATGAAATCAAGAAGGAGGAAACGACACGCAGTTTCCTGACGAAAGAGGAAATCCGGCTGCTGATGGAGGGCAGGCTGAAAAACGCCAAGCAGGAGCTTTACCGCGACCTCTACCTGTTCTGCGCCTTCACGGGCCTGTCGTTCGCCGACATGCGCAACCTGACGGAAGAGAACATCCATACCTACTTCGACGAACACGAGTGGATAAACATCAACCGCCAGAAGACGGGCGTGGTGTCCAATATCCGCCTGCTCGACATCGCAAAGCGCATCATCGACAAATACCGGGGTCTGTGCGGGAACGGCAGGATTTTCCCCGTTCCCCACTACAACACGTGCCTTGCCGGAATCCGTTCCGTCGCCAAGCGTTGCGGCATCACCAAGCACATCACGTGGCATCAGAGCCGACACACGGCAGCCACGACGGTGTTCCTCTCCAACGGCGTACCCATCGAAACGGTCAGTTCCATGCTGGGACACAAGAGCATAAAAACGACGCAGATATACGCGAAAATCACCAAAGAAAAGCTCAACCAAGACATGGAGAACCTTGCCGCAAGGTTGAACGGCATCGAGGAATTTGCAGGTTGCACCATCTAAAAAGAAAAGCCATGAAACGTGACATAATCATCATAGAGGACAAGGCGGTCAGCGTAACCGGTAACGAGATATGGATGACCTCCACAGAAATCGCCGGACTGTTCCACACGGGCGTCCCGGCAGTGAACGCCGCCATCAGAGCCGTCCGCAAGCCGGACGTGCTGAACGACTACGAGGTGTGTCGCTACATGCGGCTTGAAAACGGGCTTTCAGCCGACGTGTATTCGCTGGAAATCATCATCCCCATCGCCTTCCGGCTGAACACCTACCATGCACACGTGTTCCGCACGTGGCTGGTGGGCAAGGCACTCTCGAAGGAAAAGCGGCAGGCATACGTGATGTTCATACAGAACGGAAAAGCCGGGTATTGCTAAACACGCATAAAAAGAAAAAAGAAAAAGGAAACGGACAGCCCGTATGGAGTTGCCCGTTTCCTTTTTTCATGCAGCCGCCTTATTCCATCGGCTTGCGGTAGTTCGCCTCCAATAGTTCACGCAACCCCGATTCGGGGTAAAGCACCTTCCCTCCCAAAAGTATAAAGGGCAGCACCCTGTTGTTGCGGTACTCCTGCAAGGTGCGGCGGCTGACACGGAGCAGTTCCGCCACCTCCCTGTCCGTCAGGTAACGCTCCCCGTCCAACGGCGGGCGGTAACTTTCCAGAAAGGCGGAGAGCCATTTCGAGCCTTTGCGCATGTTCTGCACGACGGTGGCAAGCGGCTCGTCCTCCATCGTAAACACTTCATTGTTCTCGTTCATCATAACTTCGGATTCAGTGGGTTGTGAATAATAAAAATCAAATCATTTTCCGCCGGGATAGAGCGTGCCGACAAGCGGAATGAGCCTTTTGACCTCCTCCGGCTTGTAATAGAACCTGCGGTTTATCTGCGAGTAGCCGATAAGCCGCCTGTCACGCAAAGTCTGCAACGTGCGCGGGCTGATCCTCAACTGCCCGCAGACCTCCTCGCCCGTGAGCCACCTTTCCATCCGCCCGCCGTCGCTCCTGCGCCTCAGGGCGGCTACCTTCTCCGCGAGGGCGTTGAAGGACGCCACCATCATCTCGAAGGTCTTTTTCTCGATAGATACTATTTCCATAAGCAAAACATTTCAGAGTTTGCCGCAAAGGTAACGAAGCCGCCTTGAACACGTACCGTTTCCCGCTAAAAGGCAGCTTGTTGCGCCGTCTGTCCGGGTTACGGAGCCATTATCCGTAAAAATCTTACGTGAGCCACGTAGTGAGCTGTTAAAGCCCATTTGGTTTATTGCCGAATTTTGTCGCAGAAACATAGCGCAAGCCGAGCGCAGAACGTCAAGCCCGCTTGAACGGTATGCCGAGGCGCAGCCTATGTTCATGCAAATAAACCAAAAGAAAGAACTGAATATGAAAGTGATAACGATGGAAAGTTCCGCCTTCACCGCATTGACGGAACAGATAGCCGAGATAGCGGCACACGTGCGTGCCGTTTCCGGCGGTAGGAAGGAAGAAGCTCCCGACAGGTTGCTCACCACCCGCGAGGCGGCGCACCTGCTGAACGTGAGTTGCCGCACCCTCCAGCGCATGCGCAGCGAACAGCGCATCGCCTATGTCGTGCTGCGCGGCAAGTGCCGCTACCGGCAGTCGGAAATCGACCGCCTGCTCGAAGACAGCACCGTTACGGGCGAAGCCGCGACACCGGAACAGTTGAAACGCAACCACACGCTGCGCACGGGCGGCAGACCCAAAGGAAGGAGGACGTAAGACATGGAACTGCTTACCCGCAACAATTTCGAGAACTGGATGCAGAAGGTGATGGAACGGCTCGACCGTCAGGACGAGATGCTGCTCTCCATGCAGCCGTCCGGCAAAGCCCCGAACCCGATGGACGGGATCAGGCTTTTCGACAACCAAGACCTGTGCATACTGCTCCAGATCAGCAAGCGCACCCTGCAACGCTACCGCAGCATCGGCGCGCTGCCCTACAAGACGCTCGGCAAAAAGACCTATTACAGCGAGGCGGACGTGCTGACGTTCCTCTCCGAACATGTAAAGGATTTCCGCAAGGAAGACATAGCCTTCTACAAGGCTCGTATCCATAATTTCTTTCAAAAATAACCATTAAAACATTTTTCAGATGGCAAAGAAAAAAGACGAAAAGGACGTGCTGGTTGCCCGTGACACGTCCCCCTTTGGTGTCCCACAGCTTGGGATCGACGGTCAGTTTGCAGCTGAACTGCGTTTGGCTGCCGTCCACCGTAATGCGTCCCATGACGGGTACTGTCCCGTCCTTTTTCACTACCTGACGTTTGAGGTAGTAGATTACTGAAAATGTACTCTTCATCGTCCTTATTTTTTTAGGTTCAAAATTAGTTGGTGAAGAGTCCGTCGCCGGTACGCAAAACGGGGAGGAACGGCGCAATCTTTTTCCGTAACCGGATTTGTTGCGTGAGTTGTCAGTAACTCACTAATCCTTAACGCCTTGTTTCGTTATCCGTGTCCGTTTGTCGCCATTCCGTGCATGGTTACGGACAAGTAACGTAGCGGCGTCCTGATTTGGCTTCAGCGGTGATTGCGATGGCTTCACGAATAATCGGAAGCACGACTGAAACCCTTGTAACTCAATTCTATCACTATATCTTTCCGCATTTCTCTTTTTTGTAGTAACTTTGTCAAGCAAAGTTACTAAATTTGCAGTCAAGCAATTTCAATTTTTGAATTATGTATTTCAGCAGACCTTGGACTTCTATCTAAGTGATAGGCAGTCCTGAAAATTCCAATCTCTTTTAGGTCAAGACAATTAGTCTATGGGTTTCGTGTACCGACTTTTTTGTAAAGGCGTTACGTTGTCATAGTTGCTCTGTCGGGTAATACTGTCTATTCACTTCTCCACGATTTGAATTCAAGTATTCACCTGTAAGAAGTTACTAAACCTGTTGGCGGAATTAATTTAGTGCATACTTAATTCTGCCAATGGGCTTGTCGTTAATGAAGTTTACGTATTGCAGAATGGTAAGTGCACTAATTTTGCCAATGATTCTGGCAAACAAACCATTCGTTATTTTCGCGTAGTTCCTGATGACCAAGAACTGGTCTGTAAGTTGTGAGAATATTGTCTCAATCCTCTTTCTTGCCTTTGCAAACGGAATGAATGTCGGTTTCCAATCCTTTTGGTTGAGCCGATACGGACACTCCAGTCTTATGTGTGCGGTTTCGAACAAGTCAAGCTGTACGTCAGCTCCAATATACCCTTTGTCACCATAGATGCTACAGTCGTGATAAGTATGTTTTACATCCTTCATATAATGGAGGTCAGCCACACTTGCCTTTGACAGATCATAGGAATGGATAACTCCACTTAACCCACAGAGAGCGTGTAACTTATAACCAAAATAATACGTGTTCTGCGAAGCACAGAAGCCGAAGTCGGGAGCTTGCGAGAAATTGCCGGCACGCCCCATCTTGCAACGTTTTCCTCTTGCAACCCTACAGACCTCTATCGGCTTGGAGTCAACAAAGAATTGTTCCTCTCCGCCATCCATTTCCATGGCAATCCGCTTGCGCAGTTCCTCACACAGGCCTGACGTTTTCTTCCTGCGGTCATTGAACTGTCTCCTTGATATGAGATTGGGAATGCTGTCCTTGTATTCTTGCAATTTATAGTCGAACAACCACTTCTCACTATCAATGCTCTCGGTCTCTGCCGTCAGGGATAGCGCCACCACTTCCAAATCCGAAAACTTGGGAACAGGACCACGACGTGGAACATTACCCGAATCATTGACGAGATTTTCAGAGAATTGCTTGCATATCTCAAGTATTTTGACGAATTTTGCATAAAGGTTGTACATACGATGGTTTGAACTTAATGTTTTAATCACCACTAAGTTACTAAAAATCAGCGACATGTACAACTTTTTACTCATATTTATCAACTTAAATTAATTCCGCCAACGGGTTTACTAATGACAAAAAAGAAATTGCCCGTTCGTTTTACGGGTCAGCACTTTACTATTGATAAAGTGCTAATAAAAGATGCAATAAGACAAGCAAATATAAGTAATCAGGATACGGTTTTAGATATTGGGGCAGGCAAGGGGTTTCTTACTGTTCATTTATTAAAAATCGCCAACAATGTTGTTGCTATTGAAAACGACACAGCTTTGGTTGAACATTTACGAAAATTATTTTCTGATGCCCGAAATGTTCAAGTTGTCGGTTGTGATTTTAGGAATTTTGCAGTTCCGAAATTTCCTTTCAAAGTGGTGTCAAATATTCCTTATGGCATTACTTCCGATATTTTCAAAATCCTGATGTTTGAGAGTCTTGGAAATTTTCTGGGAGGTTCCATTGTCCTTCAGTTAGAACCTACACAAAAGTTATTTTCGAGGAAGCTTTACAATCCATATACCGTTTTCTATCATACTTTTTTTGATTTGAAACTTGTCTATGAGGTAGGTCCTGAAAGTTTCTTTCCACCGCCAACTGTCAAATCAGCCCTGTTAAACATTAAAAGAAAACAGTTATTTTTTGATTTTAAGTTTAAAGCCAAATACTTAGCATTTATTTCCTGTCTGTTAGAGAAACCTGATTTATCTGTAAAAACAGCTTTAAAGTCGATTTTCAGGAAAAGTCAGGTCAGGTCAATTTCGGAAAAATTCGGTTTAAACCTTAATGCTCAAATTGTTTGTTTGTCTCCAAGTCAATGGGTAAACTGTTTTTTGGAAATGCTGGAAGTTGTCCCTGAAAAATTTCATCCTTCGTAGTTCAAAGTCGGGTGGTTGTCAAGATGATTTTTCTGGTTTGGTGTCGTCTTTTAAGCTGCCGCATAACAAATTAATAATACCAAATAAAAATACGTATAGATTAAAAAAGTTCTTTGTGCTTTTGTCAGGGAACTTTTTTTTCGTAAATTTGCGTTCAATTATGCGGCAGTAATAATATACATATTAATACGAGTTAAGAATCCTGTAGTTTTCCACATGCTACGAGGAGGTATTAAAAGGTGCATTTCGACAATGCATCTATTGTAGTATATTATTGCTTAATCAAATGAACATTATAAATTTAGGAATTCTTGCTCACATTGATGCAGGAAAAACTTCCGTAACCGAAAATCTGCTATTTGCCTGCGGAGCAACGGAAAAGCGCGGCAGTGTTGATAAAGGTGACACCATAACAGACTCTATGGATATAGAAAAACGTAGAGGAATTACTATTCGGGCTTCTACGACATCTATTGTTTGGAATGGTGTGAAATGCAATATCATTGACACTCCGGGACACATGGATTTTATTGCAGAGGTGGAGCGGACATTCAAAATGCTTGATGGAGCAGTCCTCATATTATCGGCAAAGGAAGGCATACAAGCACAAACAAAGTTGCTGTTCAAGACTTTGCAAAAACTGCAAATCCCGACAATTATATTTATCAATAAGATTGATCGTGCCGGCGTAAATCTTGAGCGTTTATATCTGGACATAAAAACAAATCTGTCGCAAGACGTCTTGTTTATGCAAACGGTTGTCGATGGAGTAGTTTACCCGATTTGCACCTCAACAGATATAAGGGCAGAACACAAAGAATTTGTATGCAACCATGACGACGATATATTAGAACTATATTTGGCGGATAAAGAAATCTTACCGGCAGATTATTGGAATGCGATAATCGCTCTTGTGGCAAAAGCCAAAGCCTATCCGGTACTACATGGATCAGCAATGTTCAATATCGGTATCAATGAGTTGTTGGACGCCATCTCTTCTTTTATACTTCCTCCAGAATCAGTCTCAAACAGACTTTCAGCTTATCTCTATAAGATAGAGCATGACCCCAAAGGACATAAAAGAAGTTTTCTAAAAATAATTGACGGAAGTCTGAGACTTCGAGACATTGTAAGAATCAACGATTCGGAAAAATTCATCAAGATTAAAAATCTAAAGACTATTTATCAGGGCAGAGAGATAAATGTTGATGAAGTGGGGGCCAATGATATCGCGATTGTAGAAGATATGGAAGATTTTCGAATCGGAGATTATTTAGGTGCTAAACCTTGTTTGATTCAAGGGTTATCTCATCAGCATCCCGCCCTCAAATCCTCCGTCCGACCAGACAAGCCCGAAGAGAGAAGCAAGGTGATATCCGCTCTGAATACATTGTGGATTGAAGACCCGTCTTTGTCCTTTTCCATAAACTCATATAGTGATGAATTGGAAATCTCGTTATATGGTTTGACACAAAAGGAAATCATACAGACATTGCTGGAAGAACGATTTTCCGTCAAGGTCCATTTTGATGAGATCAAGACTATCTACAAAGAACGACCTATAAAAAAGGTGAATAAGATTATTCAGATCGAAGTGCCGCCCAACCCTTATTGGGCCACAATAGGGCTGACTATTGAACCCTTACCGTTAGGGACAGGGTTGCAAATCGAAAGTGACATCTCCTATGGTTATCTGAACCATTCTTTTCAAAATGCCGTTTTTGAAGGGATTCGTATGTCTTGCCAATCTGGTTTACATGGATGGGAAGTGACTGATCTGAAAGTAACTTTTACTCAAGCCGAGTATTATAGCCCGGTAAGTACACCTGCTGATTTCAGACAGCTGACCCCTTATGTCTTCAGGCTGGCCTTGCAACAGTCAGGTGTGGACATCCTCGAACCGATGCTCTATTTTGAGTTGCAGATACCCCAATCGGCAAGTTCCAAAGCTATTACAGATTTGCAAAAAATGATGTCTGAGATTGAAGACATCAGTTGCAATAATGAGTGGTGTCATATTAAAGGGAAAGTTCCATTAAATACAAGTAAAGACTACGCCTCAGAAGTAAGTTCATACACTAAGGGCTTAGGCGTTTTTATGGTTAAGCCATGCGGGTATCAAATAACAAAAGGCGATTATTCTGATAATATCCGTATGAACGAAAAAGATAAACTTTTATTCATGTTTCAAAAATCAATGTCATCAAAATAATGGAGCGGTCAGGAAATTTCTATAAGGCAATACGGTTGGGATATATACTTATCTCCATTCTTATCGGATGTATGGCATATAATAGCCTCTATGAATGGCAGGAGATAGAAGCATTAGAACTTGGCAATAAAAAAATAGACGAGCTCCGAAAAGAAATAAACAATATCAATATTCAAATGATAAAATTTTCTCTATTGGGTGAAACAATACTGGAATGGAACGATAAAGATATCGAGCATTACCATGCACGGCGTATGGCAATGGACAGTATGCTCTGCCGTTTCAAAGCTACCTATCCGGCAGAGCGTATAGACAGCGTACGCCATCTTCTCGAAGATAAGGAACGGCAGATGTGCCAAATCGTTCAAATACTTGAACAACAACAAGCCATCAACGATAAGATAACCAGTCAAGTACCTGTAATCGTGCAGAAGAGTGTACAGGAACAGCCCAAGAAGTCCAAGCGCAAAGGTTTCTTGGGCATCTTCGGCAAAAAGGAAGAAGCGAAACCAACTGTGACTACCACGATGCACCGTTCCTTTAACCGGAATATGAGAACCGAACAACAGGCACAAAGCCGCCGCTTATCGGTTCATGCCGATAGCCTTGCCGCACGAAATGCGGAACTTAACAGGCAACTGCAAGGACTGGTTGTTCAAATAGACGGGAAAGTACAAACTGACCTACAAAAGCGGGAAGCCGAGATAACAGCCATGCGGGAACGGTCGTTCATTCAGATTGGGGGCTTGACAGGGTTCGTTATACTGCTACTGGTCATATCATATATCATCATACACCGAAATGCCAACCGCATCAAGCGATATAAACAGGAAACCGCAGATTTAATCGAGCGACTGCAACAAATGGCAAAGCGAAACGAGGCACTGATAACCTCCCGCAAGAAAGCCGTACATACCATTACCCATGAATTACGCACACCGCTGACTGCAATAACGGGCTATGCCGGACTGATACAAAAAAACTTCAATGCGGATAAAACCGGGATGTATATCCGAAATATTCAGCAATCCTCCGACCGTATGCGTGAAATGCTTAATACTCTTCTGAGTTTCTTCCGGCTGGACGACGGCAAGGAACAGCCTAATTTCTCCACGTGTAGGATTTCATCAATAGCGCATACGCTCGAATCAGAGTTTATGCCAATTGCCATAAACAAGGGACTTGCTCTTACTGTGACGAATCACACGGATGCTGTTGTACTGACCGATAAGGAACGCATTCTACAAATTGGAAATAACCTGCTGTCAAACGCCATCAAGTTCACTGAGAACGGTGCCGTTTCTCTGACAATGGGGTATGATAACGGTATGCTGAAACTTATCGTCAAAGATACGGGTTCGGGTATGACCGAAGAGGAACAGCAACGTGTGTTCGGTGCGTTTGAACGTTTGTCAAACGCTGCCGCAAAGGACGGCTTCGGATTAGGTCTTTCCATTGTTCAGCGCATTGTGACAATGCTCGGCGGCACAATCCAGCTGAAGAGCGAGAAAGGCAAGGGCAGCCGTTTCACGGTGGAGATACCCATGCAGTCAGCCGAGGAATTGCCGGAACGGATAAATAAAACACAGATTCATCATAACCGAACACTCCATGATATTGTTGCCATCGACAATGACAAGGTACTTCTCCTAATGCTGAAAGAAATGTATGCACAAGAAGGGATACATTGCGACACTTGCACCGATGTTGCGGAACTGATGGAAATGATACGCCGGAAAGAATACAGTCTGCTTCTGACCGATTTGAATATGCCGGATATAAACGGCTTCGAGCTGTTGGAACTGCTACGCACCTCCAATGTGGGCAATTCAAGGATCATTCCGATTATTGTAACAACCGCTTCGGGCAGTTGCAACAGAGAGGAACTTTTAGAACGTGGATTTTCCGATTGCCTTCTCAAGCCGTTTTCCATATCGGAGCTGATGGAAGTTTCCGACAAGTGCGCCATGAAAGGTAAACAAAATGAAAAGCCTGATTTCTCCTCCCTACTGTCTTACGGCAATGAATCCGTCATGTTGGATAAACTGATAGCGGAAACCGAAAAGGAAATGCAGTCGGTCAGGGATGCGGAACAACGGAAAGACTTTCAAGAACTGGACGCCCTGACACACCACCTACATAGTTCGTGGGAGATACTGCGTGCCGACCAACCATTAAGGGAACTTTATAAACAGCTTCATGGGAGTGCCGTTCCCGATTATGAAGCATTGAACAACGCCGTGACTGCCGTATTGGATAAGGGTTCGGAGATAATCCGGCTGGCAAAAGAAGAAAGGAGAAAATACGAAAATGGATAAAACAAAAATCATCGTGGTGGAGGACAACATCGTATATTGCGAGTTTGTCTGCAACCTGCTGGCACGGGAGAAATTCCGTACCGTGCAGGCTTTCCACCTCTCGACAGCGAAGAAACTTCTGCAACAAGCCACTGACAATGATATAGTAGTTTCTGATTTGCGTTTGCCTGACGGTGACGGCATCGACCTATTGCGCTGGATGCGCAAAGAAGGCATGACGCAGCCGTTCATCATCATGACCGACTATGCCGAAGTACATACGGCGGTTGAAAGCATGAAACTCGGTTCGCTGGACTACATACCCAAGCAACTCGTGGAGGACAAACTCGTGCCTTTGCTCCGCACCATACTGAAAGAGCGGAATATCGGGCGAAGCCGCATGCCCGTATTTGCCCGTGACGGTTCAGCCTTTCAGAAAATCATGCACCGGATAAGGCTGGTAGCTCCTACCGACATGAGCGTACTGATATTCGGGGAGAACGGTACTGGCAAAGAGCATATTGCCCATCTACTGCACGATAAAAGCAAGCGTTCAGGCAAGCCTTTCGTGGCGGTGGACTGCGGCTCACTCACCAAAGAGCTTGCACCATCGGCGTTCTTCGGACACGTCAAAGGAGCGTTCACTGGTGCTGAAAACACAAAGAAAGGCTATTTCCACGAGGCGGAAGGCGGCACATTGTTTTTAGACGAAGTGGGTAATCTCGCACCAGAAACTCAACAGATGTTACTCCGTGCCATACAGGAACGGCGGTTCCGTCCCGTTGGCGACAAGTCCGACCGCAGTTTCAACGTCCGCATCATCGCCGCCACCAACGAGAATCTGGAAAAGGCGGTCAATGAAAAGCGTTTCCGGCAGGATTTGTTATACCGCCTACATGACTTTGAAATAACCGTTCTGCCCTTACGTGACTGTCAGGAGGACATCATGCCGCTGGCGGAGTTCTTCCGTGAGATTGCCAATAAGGAATTGGAGTGCAAGGTTAGCGGTTTCAGTTCCGAAGCACGGAAAGCGTTGCTGACCCATTCATGGCCGGGCAACGTGCGCGAACTTCGACAGAAAATCATGGGTGCGGTGTTGCAGGCTCAGACGGGACTTGTCACAAAAGAGCATCTGGAACTTGGGATAACCGAAACAACCTCTGTTACCGGCTTCTCCCTACGCAACGACGAGGAAGATAAAGAGCGGATTCTGCGTGCTTTGAAGCAGGCTGACGGGAACCGGAAGGTCGCTGCCGAATTGCTTGGAATAGGCAGGACAACACTCTATAATAAACTGGAAGAATATGGATTGAAGTATAAATTTGAGCAACCATAGCCCGCAATTCGCTGAAAATGGCTATCTTTGCATGACATATCAGAAGGTAACGGCGATTGGCAGAGCCTTTTGCCGCCTATATATAACATAAGACCGCAAGGCGTCCTAATGGGAATCTGGAAAATTAACAT
This sequence comes from Parabacteroides leei, assembly GCF_023369805.1. Lineage (NCBI taxonomy): Bacteria > Pseudomonadati > Bacteroidota > Bacteroidia > Bacteroidales > Tannerellaceae > Parabacteroides > Parabacteroides leei. The sequence continues at coordinate 149,459 of NZ_JAMBQG010000003.1, read as the reverse complement.
TAACAGGAACTATTGCGTGATTGCTTATGCTATGCCTACGCATAGCGTGCATTCACCTATTCCTGTTAAGGGCATTCCAGAGCCTCCATTAGTGATAGCGTGGATTGCACGCTACTTTTTTGCCCTTGCCCAACGAAAGGAAACGCTAATGGGTAAAGTACAGATTCTTGCCGTCCTCACGATGGACGGTTGTCAAAGCTCCGAGTTATATTGCAAAGCGTATAAGGAACTGCGCCTTGAAGATTGCGGTATCAACGAGATAAGGGAAAACGCCCTTTATCATATCACACCCGACTATTCCATCTCTATGCTCGACGAATGGCGGAAATCCGCAACAGACATCTGCTATCTGGCGGAAGTCACTCCTGAAAAGGCGGACTACATCAATGGGCTGTTACGTATGCGTGTGGTGGATGAAATCATACTTTATACGCTTCCTTTCATTGCCGGAACGGGAAAGCGTTTCTTCCAGTCCGCCTTGCCACAGGAACAATGGACGCTGACCTCGCAGAAGGTGTACCGCAACGGAGTGGTCCGCCATATCTATAAAGCGTGCGTTTGATGTCCGGAAAATGGACGAATGTTCAGGAAATGAACACTTTAAGTCGAAAATAATTCCTGACAGACAAATAAATTGCAAAATTATCACACTGAAATCCAGCACCTTGCAGAGAGTGTGCCGGATTTTTTATTTTATGAACACGCTTTTTGCCAATCATATTCATGTGCGCATACCGAAAAACAGAGTGTAAAATTTCAAAATTGACAGGATATGAATTATTTCTTATTGGCGGAAACCGAGTTCTTCCGCCGTATAAACGAAGCCGGGGACTGCAATATGGAAACGGCATATACGGCTTTCGCCACGCAAGTAATCGAGCTATGCAGCGGCAATGTGGACACCAACCGCACCATCATCGCACTGGCTTACATCGAAATCGAGTTGCAGCACCATCCCATGCGCAATCTTCCCGAAGAAAAGAGGGAGGTTGCAGCCTATATCAGCAAGGCACTCTCTTTAGTGAGGAAGATGCAGAAGTTCCTTGCCGCTCCCCAAGTGCCACCACTAATCCCCATCCGTACATCCTCCGACAACACAACCGAAAATCCCGCCTCACCCCTGCAATGGACGGGCAACGCCATCGACCTCGTGGAACTTATCTACGGCATCAACGAGATGGGCTGCATCAACAACGGCAACATGCCGCTCAAACAGCTCGCCCCGCTCCTCTACAAGATTTTCGGTATCGAATCAAAGGACTGCTACCGTTTCTATATCGACATCAAACGCCGGAAAAACGAAAGCCGCACTTACTTCCTTGACAGGATGCAGGAGAAACTGAACGAGAGGATGCTCCGCGACGAGGAAATGGAACGTTTGAGAAAATAATCCTGTACCAATGATGAATCAGGGGGTGACGTTATGTCATTCTCTGATTTTTTGTAGGTTTTGTCCTGCTGTGTAGATACATTTCGTTATCTATTCGCCCGAAAACCAGCGAAAAGCACTATCTTTGTACCCACGTTACAGAATTGTATATGAGCATAGACAACCTCGACATAATAAAACGGTTGATAGCCGAAAAAGAATGCGGACGGGTGGAGTTCAAGGAAACCACCGGACAGTTGGAGCGCGGCATGGAAACGCTTTGCGCCTTCCTTAACGGCGAAGGCGGCACGGTATTGTTCGGTGTCACCGACAAGGGAAAAATCATCGGACAAGACGTGAGCGACAAAACCAAGCGGGATATAGCGGACGCGATCCGGCGTATCGAGCCGTTTGCCACAGTTGAAGTTTCTTATACTGAAATACCAGACACTGGCAAAAGTGTCATCGCACTGTCTGCGGAAGAACAAAGATATATGCGTCCGTTCTCTTACAAAGGACGGGCTTACCTGCGGGTGGAAAGCGCGACATCCATCATGCCGCAGGAGATATATAACCAATATCTGATACAGCGGGGCGGGAAATACGCTTGGGAGGCAATAGCAAATCCTGACCTTAAAATATCCGACCTTGACGAACATGCCGTCATTAGTGCTGTTCGCGGGGGAATCAGAAGCGGTCGTTTACCTGAAGCAACCATAAGGGAAGACTTGCCGACCATTCTCGAAAAATTCAGTCTGTTGCATGACGGGAAACTTAACAATGCTTCAGCAGTGCTGTTCGGTCATGATTTTTATTATTATCCCCAATGCCTGCTCCGTCTGGCGCGTTTCAAAGGCACGACGAAAGACGAGTTTATAGACAATCAACGTGTCACTGGGAATATCTACGCGCTGCTGGATGCTGCAATGGCGTTCTTTTTCAAACATCTGTCACTTTCCGGTAAGATAGAAGGGCTGTACCGTGAGGAAGAACTGGAAATCCCGTACAAGGCATTGAGAGAGTGCTGCACAAATGCGTTGTGCCACCGCCTGTACCACCGTCCCGGCAGTTCGGTGGGAATCGCCATCTATGACGACCGTGTGGAAATAGAGAACAGCGGGACATTTCCGCCGGATATAACAATGGAAAAACTGTTAAGCGGGCATAATTCAGAACCGCAAAATCTAATCATAGCAAACGTGCTGTATAAAAGCGAGGTCTTGGAAAGTTGGGGACGGGGCATCGGGCTTATGATAAGCGAGTGCCGGCGTGTCGGCATTCCGGACCCCGAATTTCACACGGACGGAAACAGCGTATGGGTCGTTTTCCGCTATACCCGGAAAGCAGTCGGGTCATACCCGACAGTCACCCCACAGTCGCCCGATAGTTACCCGACAGTTACCCCGCAAGTGGGAAAAGTTCTGTCTGCAATCGGGAATCAGACACTATCGACAAAAGATGTTATGGAAATGATAGGATTGAAGGACAAAAGCAATTTTCTGGAGCTTTATCTGTATCCTGCAATAAGGTTGGATTTAGTAGAACCGATTTATCCGGAAAAGCCGAAACACCCGCGACAGAAATACCGTCTTACGGAGAAAGGTCTGGATTTAATTAAAAATAAATAGTCATGAACTCGCAAACTGTAGAAATAACATCTGCTGGCATTAGGAAAATATTGAATAAATATACTCCAGAGCGAGCTATTGCCGAATATGTATGGAATGGATTTGATGCAAAAGCAACCGTTGTAAATATTGATTTTGAAATTGACAATGCAGAATTGGACACAATCAAAAATATTAGAATAACAGACAATGGTACAGGCATCTGCTATGAAGAATTACCTATAAAATTCAAAAAATTCTATGAGTCTCAAAAGAGAATAGCCAACGAGAATAATACTGAATTTACAAGAGGAAAAAACGGTTATGGTCGTTTTACTTTCTATAAATTTGCGAGATTTGCTAATTGGGAAACACGCTATAGTAAAGATGCACAAATAATGTCTTATGACATTAGAATTGATAGCGATACTTTAAAAGACTACACTACAACAGAGCCACTTGTATCTGATGACACAACAACAGGTACTTGTGTCGTTTTTAATGAGATTTCTTCTGATATTTCCAGTTTGTTTATAACGAAGACTCTTATCCCTTATCTAAAGGCTGAATTTGCGTGGTTTTTAGAATTGAAATCCGAATATCAAATATACATCAATGGGCAAGAATTAGATTATTCTTCTATAATAGCAGAACAAGAATCAATATCACCGATATTATCACATAACCAGAAAAATAACATCAACTTTCAATGCAAGTATATCCGATGGAATGTAAAGATGAATGATGAATATTCTCGATTTTACTTCTTGAATAATGACTTGGAGTTAAAATTTACCAAAACGACATTATTAAATAAAAAAGGAGATAATTTTTGGCATTCTGTAATTGTGATTGATGATTTCTTCAATGAAATCAATTGTGATAACGAATTAGACGATAATGCTATTCAACCTAAATTGTTTGATAATTCTGCTGATAGAAAATTATTTAAGGAACTAATTACGCAACTCAATGAGTTTCTCAAAAAGAAAAGACGCCCATTCCTAAAGGAGCAAGCAGAAGTTATGGTAACCAAATATAAGAATGAAGATGTTTTCCCTAAATTTGGTACTGAAGATTGGGATATAGTGCGTAGAGAAGGTTTGGAAAACTTCGTAAAGGAACTATACGAAGTAGAACCTGCTGTTTTCATGAAGTTGAACAAAGAACAAAAAAGAGTTTTCTTAGAACTTCTAAATTTGGTGATGGATAGCGGTGAGCGCGATAGTCTGTTTAAGATTTTAGATGCAGTTGTTGAATTAGACTCGAACGATAGGAAAGAATTTGCAAAAATATTAGAAATAACGAGGTTAAAACAAGTCGTTTCCACGATTAAGCTTATTTCAGACAGATTGCTGACACTGGAGAATCTAAAAAAGATTGTTTTTAATCATACTTTACAAGCCAATGAAGTTCGTGATTTGCAGTCGTTCATAGAAAAACACTATTGGATTTTTGGCGAAGAATATAGAATGGTATGTGCGGAAGAGGTCAAATTTGAAGAGGCTTTAAGAAAATACATTTATATTCTGCGTGGAGTTAGCGAGAAAAAATATATTGCTCACCCTAATAAATACAAAGAAATGGATTTATTTCTTACTGGTACTGATTTTAGGGATGGGAGACCTCATAATATAGTTGTGGAAATCAAAAATCCGACAACTATAAAACAATTAAAATCAGAACAGTTAAATCAATTAGAACAATATATGGATGTTATTCTAAAACAAGATTGTTTTAATGATGCTAATGAGTTCTGGACTTTCATTTTGATAGGACAAGACTATGATGATATTGTAGGTCGAAGGGTCATAAATAAGCTTACTGGTTTAGTCCAAAATGACAGTAATTATAGCCTCTATGTAAAAAAATGGAGTGAAATAACAAATGAGGTGGAACGTAGGCTGAAATATTTGCTTGATAAGCTCAAAATAGAAAGAGCCACTTTATCTAAATCCCAATCATTAAATGAGGTAATGAATGAAGTTTCAAATAACACGGCCGCAATGGTTAGTTGAACTTAATATAGTCATAATGCTCAATATAAAGAATTACAAATTACTCCTGTCACAGATAGCTGTAGCAGGAGTAATTCTCAAAACGGGAGTCTGATACATCTTGTTGTTATATATTATTTCTGTTGCAACAGATGTTTCAGATTCTCGTCACCAGCGATGCGCTCCAACTCGTCGGCGACAATCTGTTTCACCTCCTCCTTGATGCGCCTGTAATTCGCCTTCACCATTTCCTTCATGCAGTCGTTGCCGTTCGCGTCCGCGAAGTCGGTAATGACGGGTATCGGCTTGTAGGCTTTCTCCTCGCGCTTCATTTTCTCGGCATCCACGACAATCTCACAGTGGAAAATCTTCTGCTTGATACGCTCGTTGAAGTTGTCGGACACCGAACCGACGAACATCCCCTGCGTCAAGCCGGAAATTTTGCTCGGCGGGATAAGCGCGTCCATCTGCGTGTTGATGGAGGTGGAAACATCCTGCCGGTTGATGGAGATGGACTGCCGCTTTTGAAGCACCTTTCCGAACCGCTCCGAGAGCGTCTTGGCTGTTTCGCCCACCACCTGCCCGGAGAAGATATTGCCGACCGTGTTCATCACCACTTTCGCCTCGCGGTCCCCATAGTCACGCACCAACTGGCTGAAATCCTGAAAACCCAGACACACGGCAACCTTGTTGCTTCGCGCGGTGGCGATAAGGTTGTCCAGCCCCTTGAAGTATATCGTCGGCAGCTCGTCTATGATGACCGACGACTTCAGCATCCCTTTCTTGTTGATAAGTTTAACGATACGGGAATTATACAGACCGAGAGCCGCCCCGTATATGTTCTGTCGGTCGGGATTGTTGCCCACGCAGAGAATTTTCGGTTCTTCGGGATTGTTGATGTCCAGCGTGAACTCGCTGTCCGACATTACCCAATAGAGCTGCGGGGAAATCATGCGTGACAGCGGAATTTTCGCCGAAGCAATCTGCCCCATTAACTGCTCCGCAGCCCCTCCGAGCCACGCGTCCATGAATGGCGAGAGATAGTTCTCCAGTTCGGGATAAGAGGTCAGAATCGGGAAAATATCCTCGTAACGGCGGTTCAGGAACTCGATGGCATGGGGGAACGTGCAATACTTGCCGTTCTGAAAAATTTTAAGATACCAGATGATAGCCGCGAAAAGGATGATGGGCGATTCCACAAAGAAGTCGCCCTGCTTCTGCACCCAACTCTTGTTTAAATTGAGCATGATGGTGTACGCGCTCTCGTAAGCGTCCGTAATGTCCTCCATGAAATCTGGGTGAATGGGATTGCAACGGTGGCTGCGTCGCGGGTCGTCGAAGTTTATCACGTAGAACTTCGGCTTCACCTTGTATCCCTCCGGGTGGTTGAGCAGATGATTATAGGCTATCGTGGACAAGTCACTGAATTTGAAATCATAGACATACATCGAGAAGCCCTTCTCAATCTGCTGCTTGATGAAACTGTTTACCACCGCGTATGACTTTCCGCTGCCCGGCGTACCCAGCACGATGGAGGCGCGGAATGGGTTCACCACGTTGATCCAGCCGTTGTTCCAACGTTTCCTATAATAAAAGCGGGTGGGCAGATTGACCGAATACTCGCTTTCGATGAGCCGTGTTTCCTGCATGAAGCTCTCGTTCTCGTTGTTGAACACGTCATCCATAAGGTTGTGTTTCAACAGGCGGCTCATCCACAGACCGCCCATCAGCAGGCAGACATAGCCCGTGCCTACGGTCAGCGCGTAAAGTCCCGTCACCGCTTCAACCGGCAGCGGCAATGCCAGTATCCACCAGTTGAGGAAGAACAACACGAACCCTGCGGCAAGTGCCGTCCAGATCCTTCCCCAAGTGATTTTCTCTCCCTTGACGCCCTTCGTCCCCAGACAGGACAGGGCAAGCAGGAGGACGGCGAACAGTTTCGTGTAGAGGATGGAATGGAACAGCCCCGCCGTGCGGTTGAAGTTCATCAGGATTCTGTCCACTACGCCGATGTCCACGCCCCAGAGCCGTATGGCTTCATAGCAGAACCAGTACACGTTCATGACCACTAAAATAATACTCACGGCACGCAGAAAATCCATGATTTTCGCCAATGCCCTCAAATCGTCTTCTTGTTGTGACATAGATTGAAAAATTTTGATGTTGATACTTACGGTTACATTCCCAAGCCCTTGCGCCTCTTCTTTTTCCTCTTGCGCTGCATCGCCCGGATAAAGGCTTCCTCCTCGGCATCCACAGCCGGACCTTCGGGAGTGAGCAGACCGACACCGCCCGCCGTGTTCTCGTGGTCGGATGCGGTCTGTCCGCGCATATCCTCTTCTGTTTCCACCGGAACGGACAGCGGAATCGGCGGCTGTCCGGCATAAGGCAGCGTAAAGTGTTCCTGCAAGGCGTTGGCGGAAAGTTCCTTGCCCATGCGCGAGCCGTTCAGCACGCAGCCCGTTCGGTGGTCTATGAACGTGGCTCCGTAGATGCGCCCTTCCTCCGTGTAGCGCAGTACGGTGTCGATGCCCTTTTCCTTGAGCCGCGAAACGAACTTCTCCTTGTCATACGTGCCTTCAAGCACGGAAAGCACGGTGCGTTTCGTCATGTCGGCGAGTTTCCGGTCCTTAATCTCCTGTTTGGAACGGGCAAACTTCTTCTGCACGGCTTCATAGCCTGCGGACTTCCCGAAAAGCGAGGACTTGAACGGGTTGCCAGTCTTGTTCCCGGCATCATCGGTGACGGAATAGACCAGCCCGTGATACTCACGCCCGCGCACGTTTCCCCGCGCTTCCTCCACCGTCATATTATATAAGGATAGGAGGGCGCGATATTCGCCCATCGTCCGGAAACGGTACTGTCCACTCAGAGCCTTGACGGTATTTCCGACCTGCCTCTTCACGTCGCCCGCCGAAGCGTCCACCTTGCGCAGCGGATTTTCCAGCCGTAGGTTCTTACGCTCCGCCGGGTGCAGCCCGTACTTCCGTTCCAGTTCCCTGCGGATGCGGTCGCTGCGGCGGAAGAGGAAATCCTGATTGAGCCGCCTGCCTTTCTCGTCCACATTGATTGTCACGATGTGCAGGTGGTGACGGTCTATGTCCTCGTGCTTGACAACAAGGTACGGCTGGTTCCCGTAGCCGAGTTTCTCCAGATACTCGCGTGCGATGTCCTGCAATTCCGTATCTGTCAGCACGTCGTCGGGATGCGGGTTGAGCGAGATATGGAGTACCGGTTTCTCCACCCTCGTATGCTCCGGCATACAGGCGAGAAAACCTTCCATCGCCTTGCGTATGTCCACCGTCCCCGTGCCGTCATTGTAGATGCGGTTGGTGGTGAGCAGCCGCCCTTTCGCCCCGTTGATCTTTTCCCCGTTGTAGGCAAGCGCGCCGTACAACGACTTTCCTACACTGATTTTTGCGACCATTTCGCCTCCATTTCCCTTGAAAGTTCCACAATCTGACGGCTCAGTTTCACGAGTTCGACGGTCTGTTGCTCCAGCTTGTAGAGCAACGCCATCGCCTTTTTCTCGGAAAAATGCAGCCTGAGTTCCTTCACGACTTGGTTGTAGTTCGTGCCTACCGCGCGGAACTGCGCATGGAAATCGGACAGTCTGGTGTAGTAATCCACCAGCGTCCTGTCCACTTTCAGCACCCTGAACGGTTGCCCGAAGAAGTGCGCCTTGATGAAAACCGACTTGGCGTAAACGCCCGACTTCTCGAACATGGCGAGGAAACGGTTGTGTTCCTCCTCGTTGAAACGGACGGTGTAACGGAACACCGCCGGGTCAAGTTTGGGATTTCTCCCGGTCTTGTTTCTTTTCTCTTTCATATAAACTTTGGATTTAGCGGATGGACGGCATAAGCCGCCGCTTCTTGGCACAGACACCGCAGGTTTGAAAGGCTTCCCGACTTCGGAGAGGAAGCCCGCCCCCTGCAAGGGCAAGTGCTTTTCGTGGCTGCTCAAAACGTTTTGAGCGGCTGAAAAGACATCTTGCTATGTTCAGGCGAACATAAAAATCCGTCGGGGACGGATTGGGGGAATGCCTTTCAAACTCCGGGCTGCACCACCTGCGGCGAACCCTGCCGTTCGGGTGCAAAGTTACGCCCTTAAAGCGGTATCGGACAGAGGCTTGACCCGGACAATCAGTGCCAACCGGCGCAACATGCCGCCACTTGCCGGGGAAGTGGTACAGGTTCCAAAATATCCTTGTTTATTTGCAGCATGATTCAAGAAACGAACAATTTGAAGATATGAAAAATGAGGCTTTCAAATACCCGGCAAACCGCTTCGGCGGCTATTTTCCTGACCGGATACCCGAACCTTCGGATACCCGGCTTTCCAATGACGCGGTGATTCACGGATTCAATGACTTCATGACGCAATGTCGTCATTCACCAGTTATCCGAATCCCTGCCTCACCGTTGAAGCGGATACGTGACGAACCGGACGGGCGGAGATTCGCGGATGCGGATATACATGTCACCGATTCCGTATCGGAGCAGGAAAACAATTCATCAACCATTAAAACCAACAGAACCATGAGTAATGAAACATTCGTTGCATTCGCAACACAGAAAGGGGGTATCGGCAAATCCACCGTCACGGCACTTGCCGCCAACTACCTCCACAACGTGAAAGGACACAATGTCGCCGTCATAGACTGCGACGCCCCACAGCACAGCATACACGGGTTGCGTGAACGTGAAACGGGACTTATCGGCGGGAGCCTCTATTTCAAGGCACTCGCGTGTGACCACTTCCGCAAGATAAGGAAGAACGCCTATCCGGTCATCGCAAGCGACGCCCTTGACGCCCTCGATGACGCCGAAAGGATGCTTGCCGCAGAAGAGGTGAAACCCGACGTCGTGTTCTTCGACATGCCGGGAACCCTGAAAAGCAACGGCGTGGTCAAGACCCTCTCGCAGATGGACTACATCTTCGCGCCCATGAGTGCCGACCGTTTTGTCGTGGAAAGCACCCTGCAATTCGCCGTGATGTTCCGTGACAACCTCATGACGACGGGACAGGCGAAAACAAAAGGGCTGTACCTGTTCTGGACGATGGTGGACGGCAGGGAGAAGAACGGGCTTTACGACCTGTATGAGGATGTGATCGCCGAGATGGGGCTGCCGGTGCTGTCCACCCGCCTGCCCGACAGCAAGAAGTTCCGGCGCGACCTCTCGGAAGAGCGCAAGAGCGTGTTCCGCTCGACTATCTTCCCGATGGATGCGTCCCTGCTGAAAGGAAGCGGCATCCGTGAGTTCTCGGAAGAGATAAGCCGTATCATCAGACCTCAATAATCATGGGCAGCAGGAAAGTGAACACCGAAGGCATTGACGAGGAACTGTTGATAGCCTCCATCGGCAGACGCAGGCAGGACGGGACCCTGTACCACGCGCAGGAGCCGCCCGCGCCTGCTCCCGAAGAAGAAAGCGTCCCTGAGACGGAACCGCCGCCCGTGCAATACACGGCAAAGGAAAAACCGCAGAGGGACACCGTCCGCCGCAAACGGCAGGAGGACGACTATTCCGGGCTGTTCCTCCGCCGCAACGAGATAAAGACGCGCCAGTGCGTCTATATCAGCCGTGACGTCCACAGCAAGATTCTCAAAATCGTGAACGACATCGCCGGGCGTGAAATCTCGGTAGGCGGCTACGTGGACACCGTGCTGCGCCAACATCTGGAACAGCACAAGGAGAAAATAAACGAACTGTACAAGAAACAACGTGAAGACTTGATTTGAATATGGAAAAGAACCGGAAAAACAGAAGTCCGCAGCATGACGGCGGCGGTATGCTTGCCCAAGTGCAGGCGAGTGTGGAAATCCTGTCCCCCGTGCCGTTAGGCGGCAAATGCGGTGAGAAGGACTATGAACGGCTGTTCATCCGTGAAGCCGAAGTGAAGGCACGCGAGGGAAAGATGGCGTATGTGCGCCCGGAGTACCACGACCGCATCATGCGCATCACCCGTGTGATCGGGCACGACCGGCTGTCGCTGTCCGCCTACATCGACCATGTGCTTACGCACCACTTCAACCAGTGCGAGGAGGCGATAAAGAGCCTTTACGCCCGGAATTACGACGCAGTATTTTAACCCTCAAAAAAGAGAACGTGCATGAGTGAAACAATAAGCATGACTGATATTCTGCTGACCGTATCGGTCGGCTGCAACCTGTGGTTTCTGTTCCTGCTCCTTTATGACAGGATCATGGAAACCAGACTTGTCCGCTTCCTCAGAAGCATAGCCGGACTGTGGCGGTCGTTGGGCGGCACTGCGGCAAAGCCCGAAACAGTAAGGGAAACACCGCCCGCAGACACCCCGGACATCATCGGCAAGAGCCGTTTCAGGATGGCACCGACCCGGACAACCGCTGCCATACCGACGCAAGAAGCCGCCACTTCGGAAAAAGGCATTGAGCTGACGGAGGAAGAGGCTACTTTTGACGACGGAAACACGGAAACCGTGTCCCGTCCCGCACAAGTCCCGGAGGATAAACTCGACGAAACCTTCACGAGCCTCACGCCTTCGGAACTGGAGTTCGGGGAGGACGAGCCGGAGGAAGAAACGCCCGACGCGCCGAGGGCATCGGGAAGCAGTTTCGACGAGATAGACGATGCGGTCAGAACCGCCAAAAAACCGGAAGCGACAGCGACGGAACGGGAGCGGGCGGCAAAGGTCTTCACCGACATGGAAGGGACGGAGCTGTACGAGAAGCTGATGACCGGCTCGTCCGAAATGAGCATCCGCATCAAGGGGCTTATCGAAATCCGGCTGAAGAAGCCGAAAAAGGATTTTGTCGTCCCGGACAATATTGAGGACTTCGACATCCGCGACTATGTATAACGAAAAAAGAAATGGTAATGAAAATGTAAAATTACACCCATGCGGCGAGGAAGCGCAAGGCACGTCCGGTCCGCAACGGACACACCCAAGTCCGTAGAAACAAACGGGCAGCCCACTAAACCAAAGAAAAGTAACCGAGTATCAACCGCCCGATAAAGGACCATCCACCCTTTTGACGGCACAAAACAAGAACAGTTTATGAACAAGAACAACAGACAGAAACTTATCCTATCTGCGGCACTTCTTATTGCCGCAACCGCCTCCGCCTTCGCGCAGGGAAACGGCATCGCGGGCATCAACGAAGCCACCTCTATGGTGAGTTCGTATTTCGACCCCGGCACGAAACTCATCTACGCCATCGGCGCGGTAGTCGGGCTTATCGGGGGCGTGAAAGTGTACGGGAAATTCTCGTCCGGCGATCCCGACACCTCCAAGACTGCCGCCTCGTGGTTCGGGGCGTGCATCTTCCTGATTGTCGCCGCCACCATCCTGCGCTCATTCTTCCTTTAATAAACAATGTATGGCTGAATACCCGATAAACAAGGGTATCGGCCGTCCGGTAGAGTTCAAGGGCTTGAAGGCTCAGTACCTCTTCATCTTCTGCGGAGGTCTGCTGGCTCTCTTCGTCCTGTTCATCATCCTCTACATGGTCGGCATCGACCAGTGGATATGTATCGGCTTCGGCGCGGCATCGTCCTCCGTCCTCGTATGGCAGACCTTCGCGCTTAACGCCCGGTACGGCGAACACGGACTGATGAAATTAGGGGCAACAAGGAGCCATCCCCGATACCTTATCAACCGGCGGCGGATCACCCGATTATTCAAACGGAAACGAAAGGAAGAAACGACATGAGGAATACATCCAAAATGACAACACTGGAAAACAAATTCCCGCTAATGGCGGTGGAGCAAGGCTGCATCATATCCAAAGACGCCGACATCACGGTGGCTTTCGAGGTGGAGCTGCCGGAGCTTTATACCGTGACGGGCGCGGAGTACGAGGCGATACACGGCTGCTGGTGCAAGGCGATCAAGGTGCTGCCGGACTTCTCCGTCGTCCACAAGCAGGACTGGTTCATCAAGGAGAAGTACACGCCGGAACTTCACAAGGACGACATGAGTTTTTTGAGCCGCTCTTTCGAGCGTCACTTCAACGAGCGTCCGTACCTGAAGCACACGTGCTACCTCTACCTGACCAAGACGACAAAGGAGCGTAACCGGATGCAGAGCAATTTCAGCACGCTGTGCCGGGGGCATATTATCCCGAAGGAGCTGAATAAGGAAACCGCCGCGAAGTTCATGGAGGCTGCGGAACAGTTCGAGCGCATCATCAACGACAGCGGCTTCGTCAGGCTGCGCCGCCTCTCCACCGACGAGATCGTGGGGACGGACGGCAAAGCCGGGCTGATAGAGCGTTACTTCTCACTCATGCCCGAAGGCGACGCCACGTTGCAGGACATCGACCTCTCGGCAAGGGAGATGCGCATCGGTGACAACCGCCTGTGCCTGCACACCCTGTCCGACGCGGAAGACCTGCCCGGCACGGTGGCTACCGACACCCGGTATGAGAAACTCTCCACCGACCGCTCGGACTGCCGCCTCTCCTTCGCCTCCCCGGTGGGGCTGCTGCTCTCCTGCAACCACATCTACAACCAGTACGTGATTATCGACAACAGCGAGGAGAACCTCCAAAAATTCGAGAAGTCCGCAAGGAATATGCAGTCGCTCTCGCGCTATTCGAGGAGCAACAGCATCAACCGCGAGTGGATAGACCGCTACCTGAACGAGGCGCACTCCTACGGGCTGACCTCGGTGCGGGCGCACTTCAACGTCATGGCGTGGAGCGACGATGCGGAGGGACTGAAACACATAAAGAACGACGTGGGCAGCCAGCTGGCAAGCATGGAGTGCGTGCCGCGCCACAACACCATCGACTGCCCGACACTTTATTGGGCGGCTATGCCCGGCAATGCTGCGGACTTCCCGGCGGAAGAGAGTTTCCACACCTTCATCGAACAGGCTGTGTGCCTCTTCACGGAGGAAACCAACTATCGCAGCTCGCTCTCGCCCTTCGGCATCAAGATGGTGGACAGGCTCACGGGAAAGCCGCTGCACCTCGACATCAGTGACCTGCCGATGAAGCGGGGCATCACCACGAACCGTAACAAGTTCGTATTGGGTCCTTCGGGCAGTGGCAAGTCGTTCTTCATGAACCACCTCGTGCGGCAATACTACGAGCAGGGCGCGCATGTGGTATTGGTGGACACGGGAAACTCCTATCAGGGGCTATGCGAGATGATACGGCGCAAGACGGGCGGCACGGACGGCGTGTATTTTACCTACACGGAGGAGAAGCCCATCAGCTTCAACCCGTTCTATACCGACGACTACGTGTTCGACGTGGAAAAGAAGGACAGCATAAAGACGCTGCTGCTGACGCTCTGGAAGTCGGAGGACGACAAGGTGACGAAAACCGAAAGCGGAGAATTGGGCAGTGCCGTGAGTGCCTACATCGAGCGCATCAGGGCAGACAGGAGCATCGTCCCCTCGTTCAACACCTTCTACGAGTACATGCGCGACGACTACCGCAGGGAACTGGCGGAGCGTGACATCAAGGTGGAGAAGGAGGACTTCAACATCGACAACATGCTTACCACCATGCGGCAGTATTACCGGGGCGGACGCTACGACTTCCTGCTCAACTCGGCGGAGAACATCGACCTGCTGGGCAAGCGGTTCATCGTCTTCGAGATCGATTCCATCAAGGACAACCGCGAACTGTTCCCGGTAGTGACCATCATCATCATGGAAGCCTTCATCAACAAGATGCGCAGGTTGAAGGGCGTGAGAAAGCAGCTTATCGTGGAAGAGGCTTGGAAGGCTCTCTCGTCGGCAAATATGGCTGACTACCTGCGCTATATGTACAAGACGGTGCGCAAGTATTTCGGTGAGGCAATCGTGGTGACGCAGGAGGTGGACGACATCATTTCCTCGCCCGTCGTCAAGGAGAGCATCATCAACAACTCCGACTGCAAGATACTTCTTGACCAGCGCAAGTACATGAACAAGTTCGACCAGATTCAGGCGTTGCTCGGACTGACGGAGAAGGAGAAGTCGCAGATACTCTCCATCAACATGGCGAACAACCCCTCACGGCTCTACAAGGAGGTGTGGATAGGCTTGGGCGGCACGCAGTCGGCGGTCTATGCCACCGAGGTGAGCGCGGAAGAGTATCTGGCGTACACCACCGAGGAAACGGAGAAGGTGGAGGTGTACCGTCTGGCGGAGCAGCTGGGCGGAGACATCGAAGCCGCCATCCGGCAGCTTGCCGAAAGGCGGAGAAACAAGAAATAAGTAATCAATAATCGGTAAAACAGATTTATCAACGAAAAAAAGAAAAGCGTATGAGCATATCAAGAATGAAGATGCTGCAAGTCAGCAAGTGTCTGATCGGACTGGCGGTCATGGTGCTGCAATCCTGCGACGTGGCGGAGAACCGCCGCGACCTGCTGTGCGGGAACTGGGAAAGCGTGGAGGGCAAGCCCGACGTGCTTATCTACAAGGAGGGCGAAGCCTACAAGGTGACGGTATTCAAACGGAGCGGCATCCGCCGCAAGCTGAAACCGGAAACCTACCTCTTGCAGGAGGAGAACGGCAACCTGTTCATGAACACCGGCTTCCGCATCGACGTGGCGTATAACGAAGCCTCCGACGTGCTGACCTTCTCACCCAACGGGGACTACGTGCGTGTGAAGCAGCAGCCGGAAACTCCGGCAGAAAAATAAGAACCGCTAAAATCCAAAGAAACATGAGAACAAGAATAACATTCGCCATCTGCCTGTGCCTGCTTTTCGCGGGCAGGGCTTCCGCCCAATGGGTCGTGAGCGATCCGGGCAATCTGGCGCAGGGCATCATCAACGCCTCGAAGAACATCATCCACACCTCGAAGACCGCCGCCAACATGGTGAACAACTTTCAGGAAACGGTGAAAATCTACGAGCAGGGCAAGAAGTATTACGACGCCCTCAAATCGGTGAACAATCTGGTCAAGGACGCCCGCAAGGTGCAGCAGACCATCCTGATGGTAGGCGACATCACGGACATCTACGTGACCAGCTTCCAGAAGATGCTGCGCGACGACAACTTCACGGTGGAGGAACTCGGAGCCATCGCCTTTGGGTACACGAAGCTGCTGGAAGAATCCAACGACGTGCTGACGGAGCTGAAGAACGTGGTGAACATCACCACGCTCTCCATGACGGACAAGGAGCGCATGGACGTGGTGGAACGCTGCCACTCCAAGATGAAGCGTTACCGCAACCTCGTGAGCTACTACACCAACAAGAACATCAGCGTGAGCTACCTGCGTGCGAAGAAGAAAAACGACCTCGACCGCATCATGGGGCTGTACGGGAGCATGAACGAAAGATACTGGTAGCCTATGGAGTTCGACAACCTTCACCAGATTCTCCGCTCGCTCTACGAGCAGATGATGCCGCTGTGCGCTGACATGGCGGGCGTGGCGAAAGGCATCGCCGGGCTGGGCGCGCTCTTCTATGTCGCCTACCGGGTATGGCAGTCGTTGGCGAGAGCCGAACCGATAGACGTCTTCCCGATGCTCCGCCCATTTGCCATCGGTCTGTGCATCATGTTCTTCCCTACGGTGGTGCTTGGCACGATAAACAGCGTCCTCTCGCCCGTCGTGCAGGGCACGGCGAAACTGCTCGAAACGCAGACGCTGGACATGAACAAGTACCGGGAGCAGAAGGACAGGCTGGAATACGAGGCGATGGTGCGCAATCCCGAAACCGCCTACCTCGTGTCCAACGAGGAGTTTGACAAGCAACTGGAGGAATTGGGCTGGTCGCCCTCCGACATGGTGACGATGGCGGGGATGTATATCGACCGGGGGATGTACAAGATGAAGAAGGGCATCCGCGACTTCTTCCGCGAGATACTGGAACTGATGTTCCAAGCCGCCGCCCTCGTGATAGACACCATCCGCACATTCTTCCTCGTGGTGCTGGCGATACTCGGTCCGATAGCCTTCGCCATATCGGTGTGGGACGGCTTCCAAAGCACGCTCACGCAGTGGATATGCCGCTACATACAGGTCTATCTGTGGCTGCCCGTGTCGGACATATTCAGCACCATACTCGCCAAGATTCAGGTGTTGATGCTCCAGAGCGACATCGAGCGCATGCAGACCGACCCCAACTTCTCGCTGGATTCCAGCGACGGGGTGTATATCGTGTTCATGATAATCGGCATCATCGGCTACTTCACCATTCCGACGGTGGCGGGCTGGATCATCCAAGCCGGGGGCATGGGCGGCTACGGGCGCAACGTGAACCAGATGGCGGGACGCGCCGGAAGCATGGCGGGCAGCGTGGCGGGTGCAGCCGCAGGCAACATGGTCGGACGTGCCGGGAAACTGCTGAAATAATCAATGTGCAATTATAAACGGAAAAGTAAAATGGAATTCAAATCACTTAAAAACATCGAATCATCGTTCCGGCAGATACGCCTGTTCGGTATCGTCTTCCTCTCGCTGTGCGCCGTGATAACGGTATGGAGCGTGTGGAGTTCCTACCGCTTCGCGGAGCGGCAGCGTGAGAAGATCTATGTGCTGGACAACGGCAAGTCGCTGATGCTGGCACTCTCGCAGGACCTCTCGCAGAACCGTCCGGCGGAAGCGAGGGAGCATGTGCGCCGCTTCCACGAGCTGTTCTTCACGCTCTCGCCCGAAAAGAGCGCGATAGAACACAACGTGAAGCGTGCGTTGCTGCTGGCGGACAAGAGCGTGTACAACTACTATTCGGACTTCGCCGAGAAGGGGTACTACAACCGCATCATCGCCGGTAACATCAACCAAGTGCTGAAGGTGGACAGCGTGGTGTGCGACTTCAACGGCTATCCCTACCGTGCCGTGACCTACGCCACGCAGAAGATCATCCGGCAGAGCAACGTCACCGAGCGCAGCCTCGTGACCACCTGCCGCCTCTTGAACTCGTCCCGTTCGGACGACAACCCCAACGGTTTCACCATCGAGGGATTCACCATCATCGAGAACAAGGATTTACAAACCATCAAAAGGTAACAGGCATGAAAGGAATCGGAAAATCACTATGGAGTACCTATTGGAAACTCCACGATAAAAAGAAAATGCTGATAGCAAGGCTCAAGGGCTATCTGGACGGCTTGCCGCCGAAGATACGCAGGCGCATCGTGCTGGCAATGCTCGCCGCATTCGCCGCACTTGCCCTCTACACCTTCGGCAAAGCCGTGTATGACATCGGCAGGAATGACGGCAGCCGGATGGAGATAGACCATGCCGGACAGGTGGAACTGTCCGTGAAGCCGGATAACAATCACAATGTAATACCTTATTTATATGGAACAGACGAAGAATGAACCAAAAAACGAGAACAAGGCGGCTCCCGGTAACGGCAAGCCGAAAAAGGAGCGCAAGCCGCTGACCGAAGCCCAACGGCTGAAACGCCAGAAAATGATAGTGCTTCCCGCTATGGTGCTGGTATTCATCGGGGCGATGTGGCTGATATTCGCCCCGTCCTCCGGCAAGGAGCAGGAGCCGGGAACAGGCGGCTACAATATCGAGATGCCCGATGCGGACAAGGAGAACCGCCGGATTATCGGTGACAAGGCGAAAGCCTACGAGCAGGGGGCAATGGAGGAACGGCAGGAGAACCGCAGCCGCGCCATGCAGCAGTTGGGCGACCTGTTCGACCGCGAAACGGCGGCAGCGGATAGGGACAGCGATTTCGACCTTGCCAATCCCGGCGGAACGGAAGAGGCGGAGAAACCCGCACCGAAGACCATCCAGTCCTCGGCAGCCGCCTACCGCGACCTCAATGCCACGCTCGGCAACTTCTACGAGCAGCCGAAGAACGACAACGCGGAAATGGATGAACTGTTGGAGCGCATCGCCTCGCTGGAATCGAAACTGGAGAGCGAGAAAGACAAGGCGTCCGCTATGGATGACCAAGTGGCACTCATGGAGAAGTCTTACGAGTTGGCGGCGAAGTACATGGGCGGACAGAACGGCACACAGCCACCTGTCGGACAGGCGGCTGAGCCTTATCCCGTGCAGAAAGCCGGAAAGAACACGGCTGCACCTGTCAGGCAGGTGACGCATCAGGTGGTATCCTCGCTCTCACAGCCGATGAGCAACGCCGAGTTTGTCGCCTCCTTCTCGCAGGAGCGTAACCGCAGTTTCAATACGGCGGTGGGCGTCACGACCGTATCAGACAAGAACACCATATCGGCGTGTGTCTATGGGGCGCAGAGCGTGACCGACGGGCAAGCTGTCAAACTCCGGCTGCTGGAGCCGATGGAGGTAGCGGACAAAATCATCCCCCGCAATGCGGTGGTGGTAGGCACAGCAAAGATTCAGGGCGAACGGCTTGACATAGGAATCACGTCGTTGGAATATGACGGCACTATCATTCCGGTGGAGCTGGCGGTGTATGACACGGACGGGCAACCCGGTATCTTTATTCCCAACTCGATGGAAATGAATGCCGTCAGGGAGGTTGCCGCCAACATGGGCGGCTCGCTGGGCAGCAGCATCAATATCTCCACCAACGCAGGGGCGCAGCTTGCCTCCGATTTGGGCAAGGGGCTGATACAAGGCACAAGCCAGTATATCGCCAAGAAGATGCGTACCGTCAAGGTGCATCTGAAAGCCGGGTATAAGGTAATGCTCTATCAGGACAGGAATTGAAAACAGAAAAAGTAACAACAATCCAATTTTTATTTACCACTAAAATCCAAAGTAATGAGAAAAGTAATCATCATGTTTGCCCTCGCTATGGGCATCGTAACTGCCAACGCGCAGGAGAACGTAACCGTTGGAAAGGACAACGGAAGTGAACAACCGACCTTGACAAAGGAGGTCTATCCGCAGAAGGAGGCGGACGGCGACCTGTATCACGGGCTGACAAAGAAGCTGACCTTTGACCGCATGGTCCCTCCGCACGGCTTGGAAGTGACCTACGACAAGACCGTCCACGTCATTTTCCCCTCGGAGGTTCGTTACGTCGATTTAGGTTCGCCCGACCTGATTGCGGGCAAAGCCGACGGAGCGGAGAACGTCATCCGCGTGAAGGCTACCGTGAGGAACTTCCCGAACGAAACCAATATGTCCGTGATAACAGAGGACGGGAGTTTCTATACCTTCAACGTGAAATATGCCTCCGAACCGTTGCTGCTCAATGTGGAGATGTGCGACTTCATCCATGACGGCGAGAAGGTGAACCGCCCGAACAATGCGCAGGAAATCTATCTGAAGGAACTGGGCAGCGAAAGCCCGATGCTGGTACGCCTTATCATGAAGTCCATCCACAAGCAGAACAAGCGCGAGGTGAAGCACATCGGCTGCAAGCGATTCGGTATCCAGTATCTGCTGAAAGGTATCTACACGCATAATGGTTTGCTCTATTTCCACACGGAGATAAAGAACCAGAGCAATGTGCCTTTCGATGTGGACTACATCACATGGAAAATCGTGGACAAGAAGGTGGCGAAGCGTACCGCCGTGCAGGAGCAGATCATCCTGCCGCTCCGTGCGCAGAATTACGCCACACTCGTGCCGGGCAAGAAGAGCGAGCGCACGGTGTTCACGATGGCGAAGTTCACTATCCCCGACGATAAATGCCTCGTGGTGGAACTCAACGAGAAGAACGGGGGGCGTCACCAGTCTTTCGTGATTGAGAACGAGGACTTGGTACGTGCCAATACCATCAACGAACTTCAAGTGCGCTGACCATGAGAAAGTACATCGCAATAATCATCGCGTCGCTTGCCCTGTTTACGGGGCAGGCGCACGCCCAGCGATGCCTGCCGAAGATGCAGGGCATCGAGGTCAGGGCGAACATGGCGGACCGCTTCAATCCCGGCGGCAACGACGGCGGGTACAGTTTCGGGGCGGCTCTCTCCACCTACACGAAAAAGGGGAACAAATGGGTGTTCGGCGGCGAATATCTGTTGAAGAACAACCCTTACAAGGACGGAAAGATACCCGTGGCGCAGTTCACGGCGGAGGGCGGATACGACTTCAAGATACTTTCCGATGCCCGTAAAATCGTGTTCGTCTATGCAGGTGCTTCGGCTCTTGCCGGATATGAATCGGTGAACTGGGGCGAAAAGGTACTGCATGACGGCTCCACGCTCCATGACCGGGACGCCTTCATCTACGGCGGTGCGCTGACGCTCGATGTGGAGTTTTACGTGGCAGACCGTATCGCCCTGCTCGCCAACCTCCGGGAGCGTTGCCTGTGGGGTGGCGACACGAAGAAGTTCCACTGCCAATGGGGGCTGGGCATCAAGTTCGTCATCAACTGACACACGCCGCATGGAAGGGACCAATATAGACGCCATGAGGCAAATATCCCTCGCGGACTTTCTCGCACGGTTGGGACATGAGCCTGTACGGAGGAGCGGAAACGAGCTGTGGTATCGTGCGCCGTACCGCAGTGAACGCACCCCCTCTTTCCGTGTGAACGTGGCGAAACAGCTCTGGTACGACTTCGGTTTGGGCAAGGGCGGTGACATCTTCACGCTTGCCGGGGAGTTTGCCCGAAGCGGTGACTTCATGGCGCAGGCAAGATTCATAGCGGAAACCGCCCGTATGCCGTTTGTCGCATCGGAAAAGCCGTTGTACCTGCCGGAACCGTCCGAACCTGCCTTTGAGGGGGTGGAAGCCGTCCCACTGCTCCGCTCACCATTAACAGAGTATCTGGCGGAACGGGGCATCCCTTATGCCGTTGCATACCGCCACTGTTGCCGCCTGAACTATGGCGTGCGTGGAAAGCGGTATTTCACAATCGGTTTCCCGAACGTGGCGGGCGGCTATGAAATCAGGAGCAAACTATTCAAAGGTTGCATACCACCGAAAGATGTGTCACTGATAAAACCGGAAGATACCGCCTCTGACGTATGCAGCGTGTTCGAGGGCTTCATGGACTTTTTGTCCGCTGACACACTCGGCATAGGCGGCAATGGCGACAGCCTTGTGCTGAACTCCGTCGCCAACGTGGGTAAGGCGGTGAAACACTTAGACGGGTATGGACGCATCGACTGCTTCCTCGACCGTGACGAAGCCGGGCGGAGGACGCTGGAAGCCCTCAAAGGACACTACGGCGGACGTGTCTGTGACCGTTCCGCACTCTATGACGGTTGCAAGGACTTGAACGAGTATCTGCAACTGACAGCAAAAAAAGAAATGAACAATAACTTAAAAATCAAAGGACAATGAACATACTGAACAACAAGAACAAGAGAATATCCATCTTCAAGGCGTTGGCACTCTGCCTGTTCGCCGCCGTGTCGCTCACGCTCGCATCGTGCGATGACGACATGGACATCCAGCAATCCTATCCCTTCACGGTGGAAACCATGCCCGTGCCGAACAAGGTCACGAAGGGGCAGACGGTGGAAATCCGCTGTGAGCTGAAAAGGACGGGCGAATTTGCCAACACGCTCTACACCATCCGGTATTTCCAGTTCGAGGGGGAAGGCACGCTGAAGATGGCGGGCGGCATTACCTTCCTGCCCAACGACCGCTACCTGCTTGAAAACGATAAGTTCAGGCTGTACTACACGGCAGATGGCGACGAGGCGCACAACTTCATCGTGGTGGTGGAGGACAATTTCAAAAATTCCTACGAATTGGAATTTGACTTCAACAACCGGAACGTGAAGGACGACATTCAGACCGTCATCCCCATAGGCAATTACAAACCTCTGCCAAGATGATGCGTGTATTCATGGCTATCCTCTGTTCGCTGCTGGCGGTCTGCTCCGTGTCCGCACGGGACAGCCGTCAGAAGGGGACGGACGGGCAGGCGGCAATCTACCGCCTGCCGCCTTTCGAGTGGGCAGTTCGGTGTACGAAGTATTTTGAAGGCTGGCACTCGGAAAAACATCACCCGTATGTGGGGTATGGACACCGGTTGCAGCCGGGGGAAAGGTATTCGGCACGCACCATGACGAAGCGACAGGCGGACGCGCTTCTGCGGAAAGACTTGCGGAAGTTCTGCGCCATGTTCCGCCAGTTCGGGCGTGACAGTCTGCTCCTTGCCACGCTCGCCTACAATGTCGGTCCATACCGGCTTTTGGGGAGCGGGAAGATACCCAAAAGCAAACTGATCCGAAAGCTGGAGGCTGGCGACAGGAACATTTACCGGGAATATATCGCTTTCTGCAACTACAAGGGTAAACGGCACGCCATGCTGCTCAAACGGAGAAAGGCGGAGTTTGCGCTGCTGTACATTCCGTAACATGGCAAATGCCTGACAAATGAAAATCCGATGAAGCCGCAACTTCATCGGATTTTCCGCTTTTCATACATTCGGGATTTTTCCTTTGCCGATTACTTCACCGTTCCTGCAATGCTCTATGATGCCGGGCAAAAATCCCATCTCCCCGATTGCGATATGCCGGATATACTCCGCATATTCCTGACCTTGAAAATTCCTCCCCGTGAGGTTTTTGAAAATCATCCTTATGCTTGTTCCGTCATCACTGTACAGGATGATTTTTCCGTTCTGTCTGATTTCTTCCATGATTAAAACTTGTTTTTGTGAATACTATCGTAGATTGGGACAGCGGTTTCTTTGCTACTTTCTTTGTCCGCCATCATGCTCACCGAAAGAAAGTAGGGCGGCTTTCGCCGCCGCCACTCAAAAACGGGTGTAGAGTCCCGTTACCATCGTGAACATTTCTTCCAGCATATCGCAGTATATGCCCTCGTGCGTTGCTATATCCTTTGTCTTGCACTCGAATGTCTTTTTACTGAACGTCCTGCGGTAGAAACGCATATTGTAAAGGTCTAAGCCGGCATCGTAGATGATGTCAAGGCGGTTTGCGCTCGTCTTGTTCCTCGCAAGGCTCATGCGTAAGCCGTTGCCCATGTCTATAAAGTCCTTGCTTCCCGTCATGGCGGCAAAGCGTCTGCCGCCTATTTGCTGTAAAATCGTCTTTGCTATCATGCTTTTCTTGGTTTTAGGTTGGCGGTGCGGATACCGCCAACTTGTTTAACATTCTGTTATCTCGGCAATGGGTGTGTTTCGTTTCAGCCATTCCATCAGGCACTCCATATTGTACTCGCTTGTGATGACTGCCGTATGGCTGTCAATGGCGGTAAACCTGCAGCTCTCGTAGTCGTCTATCCACCCTTTTAGGGTATCAACTCCCCACGCTTCGGCATCGTCAAAGATACCGTCCAATACTTTGATAGGCTCGCTGAACTTCACTATCAGCGTTTGGTAGGCTGCGTTCATCGTCTGTCCTCCTTTTCTTCCTTTGCCGTGAGCCACTTGTCCCGTGCGGCTCGGCACTCGTCCAATGTGGGTTTGACACAAGAGAACAACTCTCCGTTTGTGGGATGGCGGTAGTCGTACTGCACAAGTGTCCGCTTGCGTCTGCCGATACCTAATTGGAAACGCTCGTATTTCTCCGTACCTGCTTCAGTGCAGGTGCTTATTCCGTTGATGGTCATTCGTGTTGCCATAATCGTTGATTTTAGAGTGGTTAAAAATGTACTGACAAAACTCTGTTGCGCATCACCATTTCGGGGTCGCTTGTATAGCGTTGGTGCAGGTAGAAATGGTGGGAGCCGAAGCCGTAAAGGAAGAACCTGTCAAGTTCGTGCTTCTCGGCAAAGTCCTTTACACTCCGTCTTAACTGCCCCTCACTCGTTGCAAGAGTGAGGAGGTTCACAAATTCAATGAACATCGTGGGGATTTTATCGTCCCACAGACAAACCATGCTTTCAATTCTTACTTCCATACTATTGGGTATTATAGGTTGATACTATGCCGCTTCCATCCGCTGGCGGATAAGGTTCACGTTGCTGTTCACAAGGTTTACAATGCGGTCGTGGTACTCGGTATTGGAATTGTGCAAGCCACGACTTTGCACCACTTCCAATGTCTTCAAGGAAACCTCCACCGTTTCTATGCGCTTGCCGTCAATGGTTGCGGATAGGATAAGGGAGTTCTTTTCAAGGAAATAGGAGTTGGAAAACACGCAATGGTGCAGTTCCGTCCCTTCCGCTGCAAACTCCGCAACGCTCTCCAACACACGCACCTGCAAAGTGCCGTCCGTGAAGGCTATGCCGAAAAATATGCCTTTGAGTTTGCGGTATGCCTTCTCGTGTTTCTTCGCTTGGCGGATGCGTTCCTCCAATTTCTTGCGCTCTATCTCCTTGTTGCGCTTGTGCATAAGTCTGTCATGTTCGGCTTTGAGGTCGGAGGGGCAGACGTACTTCGGGCTGTTCGTGTCCTTGCCGAAAAGCCGCAGGAGGTCTATGGTGTCACGCCACATGGAGCCGTCAGCAATGGTGTAGCCGTTGCGGATACATATCTTCACGGATGCCCAATACCTCTCTATGTCAAAGGAACTGCGGATATAGTGGCGCAACATGGGATATTGCCCTGCTTTCAACAGCGTTTCGGATCGGCTGTCGGAAAGGATAGCCGTGAAAAGGTCGTAAGGCAGTATGTTGTGGTATTCGCCATTGAAGCCGTTGCGTTTCAGTTCGGGAATGAAACGCTGTCGGGGATAAGTGCAGACGGGGTTTATATCGTATGCACGGAGTTTGTTGTTCTTGCGTACCTCCATGTCGCTGTATTCCGCCCATAGGTCGTAGTAAAGTATGGACATTCCTCGCAGTCGGGCGACAGTGACGGTTGTGCCTTTGGGCGAAATCCACCTTTGCACCACTTCATAAATGGAATACTCGGCTGCCTGCCCTGCCTTGTATCGGGATTTGACGAAGAAGAAGCGTATCACTTGGTACTGCTTGCAGGTGGTGATGATGCAGAAATACTCGTTCTCGTTGAAAACCCTCTTTCGGGTGCGCAACGCTTCCAACTCCATGCCGCAATCCGGGCATGTGCATCCGCAAACGGTGTCCGCAAGGTCGTGTTCACTTTTCCACGAATGTCCGCACTCGGTGCAGATGTTCGTGCCGTCCGCCCTCTTGATGGCGTAATGCTTGAAGCAATGGCGGAAAGCGTATGCCCTCTGTGTGGCGGTCAATTTCGGCAGTCGCTCGCTCAATCGTGCGACTTCCTGCTGTATGGGTGTTCTCGGTTTCATAATCAGAAATTGAATAGGTTGGGTTGTTGTACTTCTTGTGCGGTCGCTTTGGTGGCGGTTCTCGGCTTGCTGCGGTTCTGCAACTTGCGGAGTTCCTCCTCTTGGTATCTGCGGAGTGCGTTCTGCCGTGCTTCCGCCTTTTCCTCTGCCGTGAGTTCCACCACGTGGTTCACCGCCACTTGGCATTGGATTAGCTTGCCCACCTCTATCTCGTTCTCGTCATAGTAGTGGACTGCTTGCCCGAATATCTCCCCGTCCGTGAAGCCGTTGCAACCGCTCCGCTGCACATAGTTGAGAATGTAGGTGACGCAATCGTCTATGTTCTTGGCAGGGTTGCGGTAGTTCTTGGCAAAGAGCGTATCTTCCGCCGCACGTTGCTCCAAGTACATCTGTATCGTTCTCTTGAAATGTTCTGTTCCTTTCATATCGCTGTCGTTTTTATCAGTTATACATTTTTCCGTTTCCCAAAAACTCGTAGTCGTTGGCTGCGCAACTCTCCTCAAAACTCTCTTCGCTGCACTGGTATTCCATATCGTCACGGCACGACTTGAAGAAGCTGTCAAGGCACTTGTCCATGAGGTCGTACAGAGTGGTTCGGGTGTCGGGGGCTTTCAGAAAGTCGTAGATGGGTCGCAGGATGTCCTCGTCTGCGCAATAGCCTGTCAGTACGCAACAGTTATCCGTGAATATCCGGCTTCTACGTTGCTTATTGAAATTTCCTTTGAGGTAATAGGTTTTCGGCTTGAATAGGATGTGCCAATAGTTATTGACGATGTATTTCAGAAGCCGTATGCCGCAGAGTTCCTCCTCTTTTCCGCTGTAACGTGAGGTGAAACGGTAGGAATAACGGCACGTGTCGTAACTCCAATCGTTCACTTTGACTTTGAACACACTTTCAAATGCTTCCAGCGTGTTGCGGTTGTCACTGTCCCAACCGTATTCAAAAGTGCGTAGCCATTCATTGTATGCGGTATCTCTCGCTGCTGCGGAGAGTTCGGCTAATTGGAATAGGTCGTATGTCCTTGTTATCGTTCTCATATCGCTGTCATTTTAGATGGTCTGTTTCAGTATCTCTCTCCAATAGGTCGGCTGCACTTCGCTCAAAAGGAAGTCTGTAAAGTCCCTCCGTGCGTCCTTGTTCAGTTCTCGGTAGAGTTCACGGAACACGGATATGTTGCCGTTGATGTACGTTTCCACCATGTACACGAAGATGTTGTCCACCTCGTAGTATCTGCATTGCTGCGCTGCCGTTTTGCTGCTTCTCTTTGCCATGTCGGTAAGGGTTAAAGGGTGAATAACCAAAGGATGAAACCGAAGAAGGCGGTTGCGGAAAGGATAGCCACGATTACGCCTATCGCCACTCGGAACACTCCGTTTACAATCTCTCTAATGATGCCCCAAAGGATGCCGAACACCACGAAGGCGGTGCGCACAATCAAGCCGCATATCGCAAGCCCTATGTACTGCGCCATTTGTCTGAAATTTGCCGTTGCCGTCATATTTTCGCTGTTTTTGATTTTTTGTTTTTTTAATGCGGATTCAAGAGTTGAGGGAGTTGAGTTTCAAACTATCTTATCTGCCTCTCGTTTATCCGACATTTTTTTTATGCGTCTTTCTGTCGCATCGGTCGTTTTCGTTTCGGGTGCTTGAAAAGGTAGGGATTAGGGGATGCAAGGTTTTTCGGGAAAAATACTACCCATAGGGCTGGAGATTTTTTCCGAAAACAGGAGGCTTGACCTTGCATTCCCGTCCAATCCCGGAATTACCTTTGCGCCCAGAACGGAAATGACAACCTGATGCGCTCCCTGAAAGATGCGAAAATGGAGGTAAACGGAAGTGGAGGCAGATTGGACAGGAAAACTTCGAAAGAGAAATCCGTGAAAAAGGGAAAACGCCAAAAGGAAAAGGGACACTGCCGGAGGCGTGAAACCGGGCAAACCACCGGCAAGGAAGTATGATTTTATATGTTTGGCCGAGCGTGTCCGGTCTGACGGATAAAATCATTCTTCCCGGTTTGCCTGCCGTGTGTGACGGCTTGTTCCATTCATGGATCGGGCGGTCAGACACGGCTTTCCGCTTACGGCTCAAAGGAACAGCAAAAAAGAAAAATCGTCAGAAACCCGTAAAAGCACCTCTTTGGCATAAGCACAAAAGAAATGGGCCTTGCATCATCAGTCTAAACTGTTGTTTAGGCGTGATGCAAAGCCCTTTTCTCCGCTTATGCGGCAGTCGGCATACGTTCGTTCAAAATCCTTTTGTACGATGGTGTGCCGACGGATAAAATCGCTTTTACGGAAAAACTTGTATGAGAAGAAAAAAATTAGGGAGATTCATTTCAAAATCTCCCGTTTTATTGTTACTTTTGCATACGAAGAGTTCTTTGAAGGTTACGCAACGCGCAGAAGGATGATGCAGTAGATAACTAACTAAATCGTAACCTATTACTATCATGAGCAATTAACCTACGCTCAGCTCCAATAAATTACACTCTTTTCGTAACTTCCAACAACAAATATACAACTATTTTTTGAATTGCTGTAATGATGCTCTGTTTTTTGATGATTCATTTGTTTTTCCTGTTGAATAAGGTGGAGACGAATGAAATGTCGCTTATGACTTCTTCAAATGCAAAGGATGGCTGGCGTAATGGTCGATATTATTCATTATAGTTTCATAATCAGATATATAAATAGTATATTTGTCGGAATTCAAGGGTGTATTATTTCATTCTATAAAACTCTCAGAAAAAGAATAGCAGATGAAACCACTTTCAAGAATGAAGTTATTTTATTCATTTTCAATATATATCATTGCTGCATTACTTATGTGGCTTCAAACTCATTATACAATTCCTTATCTTAGCGGGAAGACGGGGCAGGAGCCGATCCTGCTCTGGTTTATTGTCGGTGCACTTGGCATTTTCTTTCCCCTCATTCTTCTGGCAATAGCTATACTTAAATCAGAGATATATAAACTGACTTATCGGACATGGTATAAAAGAATGCGGTTTGTCAGAATGACCGGACCTGATTGGCTTTGGAGTATTTTTGGAATACTGGTTACTGCGATAGGAATGCTTATCGTTATGGGGATAATCGCTTTATTTGTTGATAAACTAGATTATACACCTTCGTTTATGGAGTTTGAACCTTTAGGCCCCGGTCGTTATTGGTTATTGGCTGTTTGGTTTGTGTTTTGGATATTTAATATTATGGGAGAAGAGATACTCTGGCGGGGCGTTATGCAACCACGCCAGGAGTTGGTTTCCGGACAATATACATGGATCGTTCAGGGAACAGGATGGAGCCTTTTCCATCTGGCCTTCGGTTGGCAACTTTGGGTGATGTTACTGCCTTTAATGTTTATCCAACCTTACATCGTCCAGAAAACGCGAAACTCATGGACAGGTGTCATTATTCACGGAGCCATTAATGGTCCGGGGTTTATTGCGATAGCATTGGGGTGGATCTAATATTTTTAATCATTTTGACTAATAGGAGATCCGGATTGTTTTCATCGGCATATTCTTCCACCTTTTTGTATCCAATGGATTCATATAACCTGATATTTTTTGTACTTTGCGAACCGGTAAAAAGGATGAATTCCTTTGCTGTCGGGCAATGTTTCTCAGCTTCCATAAGTAATTTACGCCCGATGCCTTTGTTTTGAAATTCGAGTGAGACGATCAGTCTACCGATCCAACAGGATAGATCTTGCTCCCGTAGTTTCACCGATCCGACGATTTGATTCAGATAAGTCGCTATCAGGAATAAATGATCCTGATAGTCTTTTTGTATCTCATCGAGACTTTGAGTTAATGGAGCTATCTTATAGTCGTTATAGAACTTTGCTTCTTCAAGGAATGCAGTTTTCTGTATTTCGAGAATTATCGGCAAATCTTTATAATCGGCTTTTTGTATCGCTATATCGTATTCTTCTTTCTTCATTATTTTTCAGCATTTGCAGTATGCAATATTAGTCAAATATTGTCTATATCTCTGCTCTTTTTATCTCTTTTATTTTCTTATATACGTACATAAAAGCTGGGATTAAGAATAAGTCAGCGGCTACCCAGGCCGTCGCATCACCGAAACAGACTGCCAGGAAGCCGAATGCCGGTACTGCATAAATACTGACTAACGTGCGGGCAATCATTTCTGAAACACCCGAAAGCATAGCCAGGTTGGTGAATCCGGCTCCCTGAATTGTATAACGCAAGATACATAGTATTCCGAGGATAGGGAAGAATGAACATGATACATGCATATACTGAACTGCTTTATTGATAACTTCCGTTTCTGTGGGATCGACAAATATCTGTGCCAACTGCTCTGAAGTCAGCATCATGAGAAGGAATGCGAAGGCTGCATAAACGATCATCATTAAACCGCTGGCTTTAATCCCTTGCCAGATACGCTGGGGCTTTCCGGCACCATAGTTCTGTCCGGTGTAGGTTGCCATAGCAATACCCAGGCTTTCGAAAGGACACATAAAGAATGATTTTATACGTACAGCAGAAGCAAAAGCTGCAACACTGGCTGACCCGAGTGCATTGTTGGCACTTTGCAACATAATACTACCGATAGCTGTAATAGAAAACTGAAGTCCCATCGGAACACCGATCCAGAGCAGGTTCCCTGCCAATCGTATGTTGAACTTTCGTTCTTCGCGTGTTCCCTGTAATATTTCGAAACGGCGATACATATAGATGAAACAAAGGATAGCCGAAATTCCTTGCGATAGAAGAGTAGCGATCGCCGCACCGGCAACTCCCCATTTGAATATCAGTATGCAAACCAGGTCAAGTATCACGTTTAGGATCGTGGAAAAGAGCAGGAACCAGAATGGGGTTTTGCTGTCGCCCAAAGCACGGATAATACTGGAAAGCAGATTATAGAAGAATGTGCATGGTACGCCGATAAAAGTAACGAGCAGATAAAAATAAGCATCTGTAAAGATATTTTCCGGTGTCTGCATAATCTTTAAAATATCTTTGCAGTAAATACTTGTTACGATAGCAATGATAACCGACATCACTGCTGCCAATTGTAAACTGATAGCCACATAACGCCGCATTGTATTGTAATCGCGTGCACCGAACTTTTGTGCCACCGGAATACCGAAACCGGCACAACATCCATTGCAAAACCCAATGATAAGAAAAATAACGGACGTACTTGCGCCGACTGCCGAGAAAGCACCGATCCCTAAGAACTTACCAACGATCGCTGCATCGATTAGAGAGTAGGTTTGTTGAAGCAGATTAGCTAAAAGTACCGGCATGGCAAAACTGAAAATCAGTGGAAGTGCCCGGCCGGAAGTCATTTCTTTAGATGTTCCCATAAATTTATACCTAAACAATTGTGCAAAGGTATATATTTTGCATTAAAAGAATTAAAATTACACTTATAAAAACTGTTGTATCTTAACATATGACAATCTGGGAATACTTTCCAACCCGGACGATCCATTCTTTACCATTTCTGCACCTTATAATTTTTTCGGCTGTGATACGGTGGATATAGGCTTGGGGTCTTTCCTGAAAGACAGTGCTGAGTTCGGTAAGTTCCGTGTTCCGACTCTGCGGAATGTAGCCCTGACGGCTCCTTACGGACATAACGGTTATTTCAAGACTCTTGAAGAGATCGTACATTTCTACAATGTTCGTGATGTGGCAGATTATCCGGAGCCGGAATATGCCGCTACCGTTAACAAGGATGAACTGGGACATCTGAGACTGACTCCGGATGAAGAAGTCGTTATCGTGGCCTTCATGTTAACACTGACTGACGGTTTTCAGGTCCGGTAAGTTATAATCTTTGCTATATCTTCAAAACATTTCGCTTTCCATCATAGTTCTTTTATAAACAAAACATAAAAGAAAAAGTAAACATAGTATGGCAAAGAATGTAGCAGAACAATTAGTCGACACACTGGAAAAGGCAGGTGTTAAACGTATCTACGCCGTCACTGGTGATAGTTTGAATGAAGTAAACGAAGCAGTACGAAAGAATGGAAAAATCAAATGGATCCATGTGCGTCATGAAGAAACAGGAGCTTATGCAGCCGCAGCTGAAGCACAACTGAATGGAGAATTAGCTTGTTGTGCGGGAAGTAGTGGACCGGGGCATGTACATTTGATCAACGGGCTGTATGATGCCCAGCGCTCAGGTGCACCTGTTCTTGCTATCGCATCTACTTTGCCGACTCACGAGTTTGGAACGGAATATTTCCAGGAAACTAATACGATCAAATTGTTTGAAGATTGTAGTCATTACAATCAGGTGGCAACTACACCCGAACAATTTCCCCGAATGCTGCAAGGAGCTATACAGGCTGCACTCTCGTTCCGTGGAGTAGGAGTGATCGGTTTGCCTGGCGACCTGACTTCAAAGACGGCCAGCGAAGGAGAGTCTTCCCAGCTTCCGTTTCCCACCCGGCAGCGTGTGTGTCCTTCGACTGAAGAGATTAATGAACTGGCTGATCTGTTGAACAAGGCGGAAAAGGTTACTCTTTTTTGCGGGATAGGAGCAAAGGATGCACATAAAGAGTTGGTTGAGTTATCCCACCTTTTGAATGCGCCTGTCGCTTATTCATTTAAAAGTAAAATGGAAATACAATACGATAATCCGAATGAAGTGGGAATGACCGGCTTACTGGGTATGCCTTCGGGCTATTACAGCATGCATGAGGCCGAGGTTTTGCTTTTACTTGGAACGGACTTCCCTTATGAAGCTTTTATGCCGCAAAACAATACGATTGTACAGGTCGACATCAAAGCCAACCGTCTCGGACGTCGTGCCAAAATTAAGATGGGACTTTGCGGGGATGTGAAAGACACTTTGCTGGAACTACTTCCACTCATTCATCAAAAGAAAAACGATTCTTTCCTTCGTGAGCAGCTGGCGCATTATGAAAAGGTAAAAGACAACCTCCGGTCGTCTGCCAAAGTGAAAGGCAAAGAAGAAAAGATACAACCTGAATATGTAATTTCCGTTATTAATGAGCTCGCTGCGGATGATACCATCTTTACGGTTGATACGGGGATGACCTGTGTATGGGGAGCACGCTATTTACAGGCTACCGGGAAACGTAAGATGCTAGGCTCTTTCAATCATGGTTCGATGGCAAATGCCATGCCACAGGCTATCGGTGCGGCTCTGGCTTATCCGGAACGACAGGTCGTAGCTTTGTGCGGCGACGGTGGTCTTTCTATGTCGTTGGGCGATCTCGCAACGATCGTACAGTATAAATTACCGATCAAATTGGTTGTTTTCAATAACCGTTCACTGGGAATGGTCAAATTAGAAATGGAGGTAGCCGGATTGCCCGACTGGCAGACCACGATGCTGAACCCCGACTTTGCACGGGTGGCTCTTTCGATGGGAATGGCCGGTTATAATGTAAGTAATCCTGATGACGTATTATCGACATTGACAAAGGCTTTTGTTTCAGACGGCCCTGTTCTCGTCAATATCATGACCGATCCGAATGCTCTGGCAATGCCTCCGAAAATTGAGTTTACCCAGATGCTCGGCTTTGCGCAGACCATGTACAAGCTATTGATGCAGGGACGATCCAAAGAAATTATGGATACAATTGATACAAACCTGAAGCACTGGAAAGAGGTGTTTTGAATAAAAATAAATACCTTTGTTTTCAATATTAAAATTCTACTCTAATTATGAAAACAAAGGTATTCTTTTTATCGCTTATAGCGTTTTTTGCCCTGTCTTTGCAGGCCGCAGTCGTCGATACTATAAATGTACACAGTGATGTGATGAACAAAGATGTTCAGACGGTCATTGTTTTGCCGGGAAATGGAAAAACAACAGCTCCGGTCATTTATTTATTACATGGGCACGGAGGTAATGCGAAAACATGGATTTCCGTAAAGCCGAATTTGCCGGAGATTGCTGACCAATATGGTCTTATATTTGTCTGTCCGGACGGTAAAAACAGTTGGTATTGGGATAGCCCGGTCGATCCGTCTTATCGCTATGAGACGTTTGTATCGAAAGAACTTATCGATTATATAGATATTAATTATCCGACGATTAAAGATCGTACTGGACGTGCTATAACAGGATTGAGTATGGGCGGCCACGGTGCGATGTGGTTATCATTCCGTCATAAAGATGTCTTTGGTGCGGCCGGAAGTACGAGTGGTGGCGTGGATATTCGTCCTTTCCCGAATAACTGGAATATGAGCGATTGGTTAGGTAAAGAAAGCGAAAATCAGGAAATATGGGACAACCATACGGCAATCAATCAAATCGACCGTTTGAAAAATAGCGACTTGGCTATCATCATCGATTGTGGTTATAGCGATTTCTTCTTTGAAGTGAACAACGATTTCCATAAGAAACTACTGAAATATAAGATCGACCATGATTTTCTTGTACGACCCGGTGCGCATAATAGCGAATATTGGCGTAACTCAATTGATTATCAGATATTATTCTTCAAGAATTATTTCGATAAACATAAATAAAAACATTTTCTCCCTCAATGCCAGTGATCTTCTACGTTCTGATATATATATATCAACTACGGAAAAATAAGGACAATAGGAATATAAATTTCCTATTGTCCCTTTTCTATTGAATAGGTATCATTAATAATCAAATTGTGACTTTTGAAAGATCAACTCAATCCTTCTATCAATCCGTTTACGATATCGATCCGTTTTGCCTGCGGATCTTTGGGAAGTCCCGGCATACGCATGATTTCACCCATAACGACAACGATCATTTCAGCACCGTTGTTAATGATAACGTCACGTACTTTCAATTCAAAATCTTTGGCGACACCGTAGGCTTTCGGGTCGGAAGAGAATGAATACTGGGTTTTTGCGATGCAGATAGGATAATGGGAAATACCCAAGCTTTCAATCTGTTTGATCTTCTTGTCGGCAAGCGTTGTATATGTTACTGAGGCTGCGCCATAAATCTCTTTAGATACCTTCTTGATTTTTTCGCGTACCGGATCTGTATTTTCGTACACCAGTTTCAGAGGTCCCGATGGTTTGTTTTCAATCGTGTCTACTACCAGTTTAGCCAGTTCCACACCACCTTCGCCGCCTTCTGCAAATACACTGTTCATGGCAAAACCAACACCCAGTTCCTTACAATGTTCGGCTACTAATGCGATTTCTTCATCCGTATCGGTTGCATAACGGTTGAAAGTTACGATCACTTCCTGGCCGAAACGTTTCATGTTGGCTACATGCTTGTCGAGGTTGGCGAAGCCGTTACGCAGACCTTCGATATTCTGCTCCTTGATCTGTGCTTCGGGAACACCGCCGTGCAGCTTCAAACTTTGGGCAGTAGCAACGATAACTGTCAGTTTAGGAGTTAAGCCCGCTTTACGACATTTGATATCGAAGAACTTTTCAGCACCCAGATCGGCACCGAAACCAGCCTCCGTAATGACATAGTCACCGTAAGTAAGAGCCATCTTTGTAGCGATTATCGAGTTACATCCATGTGCGATGTTGGCGAATGGGCCACCATGAACGAACGCAGGTGTATTTTCCGTTGTCTGTACCAGGTTAGGCAGCAATGCATCTTTCAGCAATACAGTGATCGCTCCGGCAACTCCCAGATCGTTTACTGTGAACGGTTGATCGTCGTAAGTATATCCCAACAGGATATTACCGATGCGACGTTTTAAATCTTCCAGGTCGGTAGCCAGGCAAAGGATTGCCATCATTTCGGAAGCAGGAGTGATATCGAATCCTGTTTCGGTCGGGATACCGTTGGCAGAACCACCCAATCCGGATACAATATTACGCAGGCTGCGGTCGTTCACGTCGAGTACACGTTTCCATTTGATCTCTTTCAATCCTTCACAGGTATTGCGTGTCTGATAAATATAGTTATCCAGCAACGCTGTAATCATATTGTGAGCGGAAGTAACGGCGTGGAAATCGCCGGTGAAGTGTAAGTTGATGTTTTCCATCGGCAACACCTGGGCATAGCCACCTCCGGCAGCTCCACCTTTCATACCGAAACACGGGCCCAGTGAAGGTTCGCGCAAGGCTGCAACCGCCTTTTTACCGATCTTGTTCAGACCGAGGGCAAGGCCGATAGAAACCGTTGTCTTTCCAATACCAGCTTTAGTAGGAGTGATAGCTGTAACCAGGATCAGGTTATGTTCTTTGATTTTTTCTTCATCAATGAGATGGAGAGGCACTTTGGCGATGTAACGACCATAGTTCTGAACTTCCTCGCGCGGAATGCCTAATCCTGTAGCAACTTCCTTTATTTTGCGAAGGGAGACTTCTCTTGCAATTTCTATATCCGATTTCATGTGCTTATGTAAGTTTAAGAAGGAACAAAAGTATATTATTTTTAATTAAATAACAAAATGTCAGAATGAAAGGTTTCTGGCAGGAGTGGATATATTATATTACTGTCATATTGATGAAAGATGCTAAAAGATGAGTGGTAATAAACCTTTGTTATCTTAAGGTGATATTTTTTGATGTTTTTGTCATCTTTAGTTGACAAAAACAATGCATTTAGATAGTTTTGCTCTTAAAGAACTATAAAAGATGGATAATGGATTGCTGTGTGTAACGATTTGATTAAATTTGCGGTATCATAATAGCAAAATACAATAGATAGCAAGCTTAAGGTGATAAAAAGAAAGTGTATAACGATTTTAAAAACTTCGGTTTATGTAATTAAGGAGATTTGATTATGACAACAATGAGATTTAGTTTGGCGGGTGTAACTTCAAGAGAGGTAGAAACAGGATCATGGATAAGAACAATTGTAGATTGTTTGGGAATCCGTATGTTTTCAAAGATGAGTTCTTCTGTGAATACAAATAATGTAGGTTGGGATACAACCAAACAGAAGGAAATCCAGGATCTTCATCATTATGCCGTCCGTAACTTGATCCCGAAGGCTGGTGTTTACCAGATGGAATTGCTTGAATCGTTGGCACAATCTGCTTCCATATATTCACCGGAAGAGGTGGAATCTCTTTATAATGAAACGAATAAGAAGATCGAAGAGATCAGTAGTCATATTTCAGGTGTGTTGGTAAGTGCACGTGAGTTGTGTAAGTCAGGACACCAGAACTGGGAATCTGTTCAGTCACTCCGGTATCATATGAGCCGTTTGAGTAACATTATAGAATCAGTATAGTTTTTGCAATACAATATCGATAGATTTTACCTTTAATATCCCCGTCATTTTCCGGATCTATTCTGTTTTCGGCTTATGATGGGGATTATTGTATGATCATTAATGAAAAATAGGGGTACACTTTATTCGCTATAATCTTCTTATCAGAAGTATAATATTCTTTTTCTGTTCCTACATTCTCAAAGTAATGGAACTGTGTCTGCGGATGCTTCCGGATACAGTCGTGTACAGCATTCACACATTGTGACAGTTTCATAATGACGATTACATATCCGGCGTTGATCTTTTCACTCAACTCTTCGGTAGAAGGTGTGCCGGGAATGACAACGATCTGCTCTTCCTGTTTGACGATATGCAAACCAGCCAAAGCTCCGGCGGCAATGAAAGCCGGAATCCCGGCAATACGTTGTACGGCGATCCCTGTCTCTGTAAGTTTGTCGTATATGTATTGTATGGATGAATAGAAACCGGCATCCCCTTCGGCAACGATGACAATCCGTTTACCTATTGCATGGTTTGCCACAGCTTCATTGTATAAACTATCGTAGGCTTTCCAGGCCTCTGTACGATCTTTATTCATAGGAAGCATAAAGCATCGTATGGCAACTTCGTTTATCTCCAAAGCACGCACGATATCAGCCGCACGTGAAAGAGAATCTCCCTGCTTATTCCGGGTAGCCGGACAATAGATTATATCTGCCTGCTGAAGTTGTTTAAACCCTTTTACAGTGATAAGTTCCGGTTCACCGGGACCTAATGAAACGAAGCTGATAGGATGTGTCATTTGCTCTTGTTTTATTCAGAGGGCAAAAGTGCTTAAAATAACGGAAGTCTCCAAATAAACTGCTGAACAATATCAGGGGTGAAGCGACATTCCCAGATAGCCCCCTATGAAATAAGGGATTAACCAGATACACCAGACAACTATACTGAAACGGTTGAAATGAGCTTTCGCTTTGAGGGACCCTTTAAGATAGGTCCATAAAGCCCATAACGCATGGACAAACATCAGGCAGATCGCTATTATTCCGGTGATGGTGTGGAGATTATCTTGTATTCCGGTCATTTGCGCAATCTGTTCCATCAGGCCGGTACCGATAGCATCGGCGAATAGTCCGGCGATAAAGAAAGCTACATGCCAGGCTTTCAGCTTCTTTTGGATGCGTTCGCCCCATACACCGATTGTATAAAATACTAATGCCGATGATATTACGCAAATAGCTGCAATTAAGAAATGAGTGTCTACCTGATTGAGTACCATAATGCTGTCATTTTCTGTAAATAACAGTTCCGTATGCGAAAGGTTCAGTTTTTCTTATTACTTTTGCGCTCGAAATCGGTTCTGTAAAACTCCTGTTCACGGAGACAGATTAAAAGGGAACCGGGTGTAAATCCCGGACAGTCCACGCTGCTGTGAAGCTTTATAAACATCCTGATAATACCTTTTGCCACTGGTCTTTGCGATCGGGAAGGCATTCGGGATGGAAGTAAGTCAGAAGACCTGCCATTTTTTGCATAACGATTGTCCTCGTGGGTTTGGACAGTTTGTGTCGGATAAAAACAAATAGAAATATGAATAACTATTTACTCGGTGGCTGCCTGTTAGCGTTAATGGCTGCATCGTGCGTATCGAAAGGAAATCAGCAGGAGAAAGAGAATGCATCGTCGCAACAAACGATTACGGCGGATAGGATGGTTCAGATCACACCTGAATATGCCGAAGGTTTTCAGTTGACCTATGCCGACGGTTATGTTCTGATGGATATACATGACCCGCAGAATGAAGAAAGCACGCACTTCCTGTTTGCGTTGGTTCCCCGTGGGATGAAGCCGGAAGGTATTCCTGCCGATTATACAGTGATCGAAACGCCTGTGCGCAGTGCCATTTGTATGACTTCCCTGCAGCTCTCCAATTTCATAAAGTTGGGAGCGGAGGATAAGGTGGTCGGTATCACGAGTACGCGCCATCTGTTTAATAAGACTATCAATGATCAGCTGAAGGAAGGAAAGACGGCGAAGATCGGGATCGAAGGTAATTTCGATAATGAGGTGATTATGAGTATTAATCCGGACCTGATCCTGATCTCTCCCTTTAAGCGTGGCGGATACGAGACGATGAAAGATATCGGTATCCCTCTGATTCCTCATCTGGGATATAAAGAAATGACACCGCTGGGACAGGCTGAATGGATTAAGTTTGTCGGTCTGTTACTCGGGATAGAGCAGGAAGCCAATGAGAAATTCTCCATTATAGAGAACCGCTACAACGAATTGAAAGAGCTGACTGCCGAAGGTAAAGTGCAGAGACGTCCTATTGTATTCAGTGGCGAAATACATGGTGGTAACTGGTATGCAGTAGGAGGAAAGAGCTTCCTTGCACAGCTTTTCAAAGATGCCGGCGCTGATTATTTTTTGAAAGACGACGATCGCTCCGGCGGTGTGACGCTCGACTTCGAGACGGTCTATAACCAGGCCGATGAAGCCGATTACTGGCGTATCGTAAACAGCTATCCGGGAACATATACTTATAAATCACTGAAAGATCAGGATCCCCGTTATGCAGACTTCCGTGCTTTCAAGGAAAAGGGAGTGATCTATTGTAATATGCGGGAGAAACCTTTTTATGAAAGCATGCCGACCGAGCCGGAAGTTGTATTGGGCGATTTATTGCATATCTTCCACCCGAATTTATTGCCGGATCACACGCCTGTCTATTATGATTTACTTAAATAAATGGGGACGATGAAGTATTCTAACACTATCCTGATGCTTTTGATCCTTGATTCAATCGTCGTGTTGCTGTTTCTGAATCTGGTGTTGGGATCTGTTTCGATTCCCTTCCATTCGGTTTGGAATATCATCTGCGGCAATGGCGACGAACCGGTCACCTGGCAGAATATTATCTGGAAATCACGCTTTCCGCAAGCTTTGACGGCATTAGTTGCGGGAGCCGGGTTAGCTCTCAGCGGGCTTCAGATGCAAACCGTATTCCGTAACCCTTTGGCGGGACCTTCTGTGTTGGGTATCAGTTCCGGTGCAAGTATGGGAGTTGCCTTCGTTGTCTTGCTGAGCGGAAGCCTGGGAGGCGTGGCGTTGAGTAAACTGGGCTTTATGGGGGAGATTGCTTTATCTATTGCGGCCATAGTCGGTTCCTTGTCTGTTATGGCACTGATCGTTTATGTCTCGCAGAAGGTTAAAGGGAATGTGACGCTATTGATTATCGGGGTGATGATCGGCTATGTAGCAAATGCGGTGATCGGTGTGTTGAAATTCTTTAGTGTGGAAGAAGATATCCGTGCTTATGTAATCTGGGGACTGGGAAGTTTCTCACGTGTCTCCGGTAATCAGATGATGCTTTTCGTGGCGATTATGGCTATCCTGATCCCTCTTTCGTTCCTATTGATAAAGACATTGAACCTGATGCTTCTCGGCGATGGGTATGCCCGCAACCTGGGACTGAATATTAAACGGGCACGCCTGCTCGTTATCACCTCTGCCGGTGTATTGACAGCTATCGTGACCGCTTACTGTGGTCCGATCGTTTTCCTGGGGCTTGCAGTTCCTCATCTTTGCCGGGCCATTTTCCAGACATCCGATCATCGCATACTGATGCCCGGTGTCTTATTTGTGGGGGCAGCCCTGGCATTGGCTTGTAACCTGATAGCCCGTATGCCAGGATTTGAGGGGGCTTTGCCGGTCAACTCGGTAACCGCATTGGTCGGTGCTCCGGTCGTTGCTTCCGTATTATTCCGCCGACGTAAAAATGAACTGAACGAATGAGTATGAAAGAGGCAACTATTCAGATAAACGATCTCTCTATCGGCTATCATTCCAAGAATGATACAAAGCTGGTAGCGAGCCATATAACGACAATAATCTACAGTGGCGAATTAACCTGCCTACTGGGAGCCAACGGTGTCGGGAAGTCTACTTTATTACGTACCTTGTCCGCTTTCCAGCCTCGTATATCCGGTGAAATAGCACTACTGTCCCGCGATATACAGCACTATAGTGACAAGGAGCTTAGCACTATAGTGGGAGTGGTACTGACAGATAAGTGTGAGATCCGTAACATGACTGTCCGGGAATTGATCGGGATGGGACGCAGTCCGTACACCGGTTTTTGGGGACGACTGGGAAAAGAAGACAAGCAGATTGTAGAAGAATCTATCTCCTTGGTTCGTATCGAAAACCTAGCTTCACGCATGGTGCATACCCTTTCCGACGGCGAGCGGCAGAAAGTTATGATCGCCAAAGCGCTGGCGCAGGAAACACCTGTTATCTTTCTCGATGAACCGACGGCTTTCCTCGATTTTCCCAGTAAAGTCGAGATCATGCAATTGTTGCATAGTCTTACCCGCTCTACAAATAAAACGATTTTCCTTTCCACTCATGATCTCGAACTGGCCCTTCAGATAGCCGATAAGATCTGGCTGATGGATCGAGAGAAAGGGATCAGCACCGGTACGCCCGAAGACCTGGCATTGAGTGGTTATCTGAGCGGTTTCTTTGCCCGTAAAGGGATTGTCTTCGATATGGAAACCGGATTGTTCCGTATCGACAACCCATACGATAAGAAAATCCGTCTTGTCGGTGACGGCCGGAAATATGCAATGGTGCGTAAGGCTCTTTTACGAAACGGTTTCTATGCCGGCTCCGAAATAGAATCGGAGAACTGGATCGATGCCGGTGATACTGCAACATCTGCCATCACCCTTTGTTTTTCGGACGGACAGCAGCGGCAGGTTGCTTCCATTGAAGAATTGTTGTTATCTCTGGATGCTGTCAACTGAAATATGTTAACAGGATAAACTTTTTTCATTTCGTTTGTTATATATAGGTAATTCAAAATATTAATCGTCATGAAAAAGTATTTCTTGTTTGTCTTTCTCGTCTCTGCATGGGCATTTACCTCCTGTGATAATGATGACGCTCCCGATATCGATGCGGATGTTCCCTTTTATCAGAATCTGGGTGTCGCTTACGATGTGACTAATAATACGACGCGTGTCGGAGCTAATTTCAATAAACTGGATAGTGCCGGCATCAATATCAAACTGAACGGTCCGGCTTCCATTACAATCAATGGTAAAACCCCGGATTTTGACAATGTGGGTACTTATTTTTATACTTATTCATTCTCCGGATTGGATGATATGACTTTTGTCTTTACGCGGGCAAAAGACAGTATCTATACAAATGTTGCTTCCATAAATGACGTGAAGCCGATCGCTATCCCCGAGTCTTTTACTTCAGCTAAAATAACAGGTACGACTACGCTTACCTGGGAGGGAGATCCGGTAGGAAAGGATGAAGTTGTCGGTGTACAGATCACTTATAATGGTGGATCTTATAATATATTAAACCGTACTGAAGGTAGTAAATCCATTGATATCAATTTCAGTAACATGGTAAATGCTTCTAAAGGAACTTTGTCTCTCAGCCGGGCCAAAATACTTCCTTTGCAGGAAGATAATGGGAATGCAGGTGGACAATTGGATGTTTCCTATATCCGGAGTAAAGAGATTGCATTGGAATAAAAACGGGGTGAAAATTCAACCTGTTTTTGAGGTGAACTCAAATGGATAGGATACGGATTATTTCCAAATAATTCCTTCTTCCGTTATCAATAAGATAGATAATTCGCCTTTAGGCAGAAGTGGAGTGCAATGTTCATGGCATCTTTTCAATAAGAGATTGAAGAATGCTTCTTGTTTTTCTGCAGGAAGCAATTGCCATAGTTCGCGGGCTAACGTGATGGTGTCGATTTTTTGGATTGTGTCTTCGGCACAGCATGCCTGATGTGCCAGATCTTTCAGGAAGTCTTTATTCATCACTACCTTTTTACTGTGCGTATCGAGGAAGCCTTCAGCCAGTTTGACTGCTTTACCGATCATGATACCCATAACTACCTGGGGGAAGTCAAGCAATGAAGCTATCTTCAGGGTTTCACCGATAAAGTTACCGTAATGAACGAATGCCTGTGGTGGCAGTTCGGGGTAACGGGCTTTCAGATACCGTTCGCTTTTAGCACCGGAGTTTATTATGAGTGTCGTGCAACCGATGGCTTTGGCAACCTCCGTTTCTTTACGGATGGAGGCGATAAAAGCATCGGTCGAGAAAGGGCGTACGATACCCGATGTTCCGATAATGGAGATGCCGCCGACAATACCCAGTTTCGGGTTGAAAGTCCTTGTTGCCAGCTCTTCACCTCCGGGAACGGAGATAGTGACTGTCAGTGTGCAGGCTTCTGTCGTTTTTGTATTATGGGAAATAGAATGCCGGTATTCTTCTAAAACGGAAGTCAACTCTTCCGTTATCATCTTCCGTGGTGTGGCATTGATGGCCGGACCGCCCACTTCCAGTCCTAAGCCCGGCAACGTTACCGTGCCGACTCCCGGACCTGCGACAAAACGGATAGGAGTAGAGGCGGGTTCTTTCGAGAGAGTTACTTTCGCAACGATTTTAGAGCCGTTGGTCACGTCCGGATCGTCTCCGGCATCTTTGATAACTGAGCAGATGGCACTGTCGCCTTCCCATTCGGTTTCTGCGACAGGTAATGTGATCAATTCGCCTGATGGCAAAGTGATGGAGGATTGGGTTTGTTCCTCCTTCTTGAGCAATGCAATCAGTGCCGCTTTGGCAGCTGCTGTTGCACAGGCTCCGGTCGTGTAGCCATGATGCAAAGGAAAGAATTCCGGCAATAGCCGTTCTATTTGTTTGCGCAATCCGTCTTCTCCGTAAACAAAGTGGAATGTTTCCGGTAGCGGAGGGCGTTTTATAACGAATACCGGAATGGAACGCATACGGGCTGCTTTCACTTTTTCATTGAAATACCCCGAATTTCCACTTTCTTTGGTAATGATGGCATCCGGCTGTAATTGATCCATCAACTCTCCGGCGTCATCTTCATCATGATAGAAAAATAGTCGGTCGGATGGAAATCTCTGTCGGGTAGCTGTTGCAAGCGACTCTTCCCGTTCGAGTATACGGAACCACGTGGGATATTTCTCCCACCAGGGACGGAGAGGAGCAATGGTATTTACTCCGGTCAGTGCAAGCAGCCGGCGGATACCTTGTTCACTTAACTTATGGATGGCATCGTTGTAGTCGTCGCACCAGATCAGATCGTTGTCGCGCGGCGGATAACGCCGTTCGTAGCGGATAACCGGCAGTTGGAGAGCGGTAGAAACCTCGGCCACCGTTTGGTGCAGGGCGGAGGCAAAAGGGTGTGCAGCGTCGATCAATAGACGGATGTTATTTTCATGGCAGCATGTCTCCATCGATGCAGCATCCATTCCTCCGGTGAGGCGGATACCGTGCGCACAGTCTATTTCCTGAAGTGTCCCTTTAGTCGAATAGTAATAAGGGGCACTTCCTTCATCTGCTATG
This sequence comes from Parabacteroides leei, assembly GCF_023369805.1. Taxonomy (NCBI): domain Bacteria; kingdom Pseudomonadati; phylum Bacteroidota; class Bacteroidia; order Bacteroidales; family Tannerellaceae; genus Parabacteroides; species Parabacteroides leei. The sequence goes on along the minus strand of NZ_JAMBQG010000003.1, from coordinate 104,965 downwards.
CGGACGGCAGCCCGTCCTTCTGTCGTTCCTCCCAGTATCAGTATCATTATCTACGGAACAGGTGTTTGAATTCGTCGGCATACAGTCGGGAAAGGCCTTCGCGGTTGTCGATCGCGTCACCTACGACCAATAACGTGGTCAGTGTCAGATTATTCTCCTTCACGATCTTCGCCAGGTCTTTCAATTCTCCGCGGTAGATACGCTCGTCTTTCCATGTCAGCTTGTAGCAGGCAGCTACCGGAGTAGTGGGAGCATAATGTTGGAGAAGTTCTTCCTGTACCTTGTCGGCTATGCCTGCGCTCAGATAGATGCACATCGTGCTCTGACTGGCAGCCAGTTTATGCAACTGCTCCTTCTCCGGCATTGGCGTGCGGCCTTCGCCACGGGTAAGGATGATGGTTTGTACCTTTTCCGGGATGGTGAACTGCGAGCGCAAGGCGGCAGCGGCAGCCTGAAAAGAGGATATACCCGGCGTGATGTGATAGCTCATATTATATTGATCGAAGAAATTCATCTGTTCCTGTATCGCTCCATAGATGCAGGGATCGCCGGTGTGCAGACGGACGATGAACTTACCTTTGTCGTAAAACTCTTTCATCAGGGCGAATTGCTCGTCGAGGTTCATATCGGCGGAACTACGAACGGTGGCTCCCGGTTTGGCACAGTAAGTCAGTTCTTTCGGGACGAGACTTCCGGCATACAGGATAAGGTCCGCTTTCTCAAGCATCCGGCGGCCACGGATGGATACCAGTTCCGGATCACCCGGTCCGGCTCCGACTATCTCGATATGTCCCTGCCGACGAACCGACTTGTCCATAGCAACAGCGAAAGTATATTCGTTGCCTTCACCCAGACTTCCTTTTTGCTTTTCCAATAAAAGCAAACCTCCTCCGGCACTGTAAATAGCGGCGGCTTCGGAAACGCTGGCCGATGCTGTCGCCTCCTTTACGCGAGCTGACGGATTGGGGACGGGGATCTTATTCAATATCTCCGCCGGATAGGTCTTGAACGGACAATCCATAATAGCGAAAGCCAATAGGGCGAGCATGGCCTCGTTCTTCTTTATATCGATGGATGAAATATCGACGATCGACTCGGGGCAGATATTATTATCGATCAGTGTCCCGATAATGTGTTGATGAAGTTCCACCGGATCACCTTTTATATCTTTCCGGCAACCGACACCGATATGTAATACTTTCGGGAAGAAGGAAACCATCATCACTTCGGCCTCATAGATAAACGGTCCGACCGTTATCACCAAGTCGAACTTATCGAGCGGTATATCAGAAAACTTATTGAATAGCTGAACATGGTCGGGACAAGTACTTTCCAGATATTCCGTTCCCGGATCGCGCACGTCGAGCAACAAGGCGGTCGGTTTTTTATTGACGAAGGCAGCGATACAGGTGTTCATGGCATTCTCACTGTCGGTCAGGTCGTCGGCCACGACCGACCAGCCGAATTTCTCTGCCAGCGTATCCAGTGCCCACAATCCGGTGTTGTCACTTTGTGTCGTAACGATGGCATTACCGCCGAGAAGTTGCGCCAGTTCCTTGCTCAGTTCGTTTGCTCCTCCGATATGTCCCGACAGGACGGGGATGATATATTTTCCTGTACTGTCGATGCAGACCACAGCCGGGTCGGTATGTTTATCCATAATATAGGGAGCGATGCATCGAACGCAGATCCCCATCGCACCGATAAAGACAATTGCATCCACTTTCAGGAAAAGATCCCCCATAATAGAGTCGATCGATTCCATCAAAACTGTTTCTTCTTCTGACTCTTTACTGTAAATAACAGCGTCAGTATACTGCTTTTTTATTTGACGTGCCAGGGGCAGACTGCTTGTAGAGACTACCACAATGGCTAAAGATCGTTTATTCATTGTTCTCCTATTTTGCTTCTTTAAATGCCTTCAGTATGACTATCGGGTTATAATCGCCGACAGTTATATGTAAAGGATCATCCAGTTTCAATCCGGCTTCAAGAACCGAGTCGATAAATAATTTTTCGCTTTCTTCGGATACGGAGTTGAATACCAGTAAACCGTCGGGTGCCAGATAGCGGGCTACCTTATTTATTATCTCTTTCAGTTTTCCTCCGTGACCGCCGATAAAGACTGCATCGGGTGCCGGCAGGTCGGATACCTCTTCTTCCATAAAGTCGCCGATATGTACATCGATGCCGGGAGCACCCAGGCGGGAACTGTTATTTTCCATCAGTTGCCAACATTCCTTACGGATCTCAAATGCATGGATATGCAGATGCGGATATTGCCGTTTGGCTTCGATAGAAATAGAACCGGTACAGAAACCGATATCCCAGAAATGATTACACATAGGCAACATCAGGGCACTCATGTCGAGGATACGGATCGGTGCTTTTGTGATCATCCGTTCCCGTCCGTCGAGAAGTTCGAACATCTTGTCGGGTATTCCCAATGGCCGGTAAATGTTGTCGTTATACATCCGTTCCAGAATCACGCAGTTTGGACTGTCGATCGGATGCTCTTCAACTTCCGACAGGGCGAGTGAGCGTGAGACACGTTGTTTCTCCGGATTACCTAAATGTTCGCCTATATACATTTTATACTGTGTGAAATTGTATTTCAAAAGACGCATGGCAATGGCGGCTGGTGTATGCACATGGTCGGTCAGGATACCTATCTTACTTCTGTTCTCTATCAACGCACGATCCAGTTCATGCCAAGGCCGGCCGGTGAGCGATATCATAATCATATCTTCATAGGATAGTTGAAGATAATGGGAAAGTAGTTGTAAAGAATTAAAAGAAGGCAACATGAATACGTCGGCATCCGGTCTTCTTTTTAAAATGGTAGAACCAAATCCGTAAAAAAGAGGATCGCCGGATGCGAATACAACAATCTTTTCATAATAATCGTATTGTTGAAAAACATTGTCCAGCGGAGGAGTTATCTCGATCCATACGGCATCCTCCGGCAGTAAGGGCTTGAGTAACTCATAATGTCGCTTACCTCCTGAGAAAAAAGTATTCTCTTTGATTATATCTAATATATCCTGACTCCTTAAAATGTAGTTTATACTATCGGGTATGCCGATAACTGTGAATTGTGTTCTCATACGTCTCTTCCGGGTTTTAAATTAATAGCGTCGTTATAACAAAGTATAGAATTTACTAGTGTTGCTGCCAGGTTACTGCCGCCTTTCCGTCCCTCAACGATCAGTTTAGGGATGGAGACGAACGGTTTTACCATGTGTTTGGACTCCTGTACATGCACAAAGCCGACAGGTGCGGCAATAATGCCGGCCGGGGTCGCTTTCCCTTTTCGTATCAGGTCGCACAACTCCATTAGGGCTGTCGGTGCGTTACCGAATACATATAAAGCGTCCGGATGTTCGCTGACGGCCACACGGATACCGGCTTGTGTACGGGTGATCCCTTTTTCGGAGGCCAGAGCCATTGCCTTCTCATCAGACAGATAGCATTTCACTTCTATGCCCATACGTTGCAAGGCTCCTTTACGGATACCCGAGGCAGCCATGGTGACATCGGTGATGATGGTGCGTACCTTCCCACTATTAAGTAATTCGTAGAGAGTTGCCACAGCGTTGTCGTCTATCCGCAATACGTTTTCCATGTCGAAATCGGCAGTGGTATGGATTGCGTGCAGTAAGGCCCATTTCTTGTCTAATGGAATATCTTTGTTCTTTAATTCTTTCTCGATTGTCCGGAAACTGCGTATCATGATATCCTGTCCAATACCTGTTTCCTTTTTACCCATCTTGATCTCTCCATAATAACCGCGTGGGGTTATCATGTGATTATCGAATTGATACGTCTGGGAGTTACCGATGATGATCACGGTAAACATATCCACTTGCTCGGGATCGAATTCGGCCAGCGTGGTGATGGTGACTGTCTGTTCCTCACGTCCTGCCTGACGGACAAAACCGACAGGTGTTTGCGGGTCACGTTCCTGCAGGAAGAGTTCGATGAGACGGTAGAGCTGCCAGTAACGCCCTTCGCTTTTGGGATTGTAGATAGCCGTGATAAAGTCGGCAGAGGCAGCGGCTTTGATCCGTTTCTCTATCATTTCCCAGGGTGTCATCAGGTCGGAGAGGGAGATCACGCAGAAATCGTGTCCTACCGGAGCACCCAACAGAGAGGCTGCTTTCTGGAAAGCGCTGATTCCCGGAAGTATTTCGATTGAAATATCGCTTCCTTTTTCGCGTTTCATCTCGTAAATAAGGGGAGCCATGCCATAAATGCCGGAGTCGCCGGAACTGATAACAGTTACCACATGGCCTTCGGTAGCATAATTGTAGGCTTCTTCTGCCCGGACTTTTTCGCGTTTCATCCCCGAGTCGATACAGATTGCATCGGGACGGATCGCTGATTCAACAAACTGAAAGTAATATTTATACCCGACGATGACATCCGACTGACGGATGGCAGACAGTACTGCCGGAGTAATATCAGATTCGCTACCAGGACCGATCCCGGCTACGATTATTTTCCCTGTATTCATCTTTTAGCTTTGAGTTATTGATTCTGATTTTATCAGTATATACAAAGATAATGTATTTTATCGGTATAATAGGATTATATATAGCCTTCAATTCTGTTTTTTCATCCATGAATGGCAACTCCTGTTTTTTAAAGAATGTATTTTCCGACGGAAGAGTCTTATACCCAGCCATACTCCTGACAGGGAAACAAATGTACCTCCTAGCATCAGTCCCCACATTACAATATTCCATAAGACCGGATTGTCTACCAGTATTTTAATATTCAGACTGTGTAGAGCCGGATACATCCAATGATTCCAGCGGGCCGGCGTATTCACATAACGATATTGTCCGTTAGCAGGATTGATATAATAGCAGCTATGGTCTATATCTTCAATCGTAACTTTCCAGACAGGGAGATCAAGCGCTCTTTTACGTGAAATATAATAGGTGTCATAAGAGTCAGAAAGTATGATATCCATGACACAATCTGTTCCATGAATAGATGATAGTACCGAACGGATATCTTCCGCACTTAAATTTAAAGGAGTTATATTCTGTTTTGCATTTGCATTTATAACGATATCATCAGTATCTGTTTGTATCGTATAGAAAGGGATATCTCCGAAATTACCCCATTCCAATTGGCGGATCTGACCGGGATAGGCTTGTATAATCTCTCTGTAATCCAACGGATAATCGAGTGGGGAAGGTGCTTTTTCCCGAAGTTCCTGTATTGGGTTTATATCCAGCTTTGCCCGTAATCCCCAGTCTTGTACACGTGCTAAGGACATCATGCCACTGAATGTGAATGTCAGAACAAACAGACCGAATATTGTACCTATAATATGGTGCCATTTATACCAGAACTTCTTATAAGGAGAGACAAGTCTACGTTTACGTGCCAGCCGGAAATCGCGAATTCCCAGATAAATCCCGGCGATACACATGATACAACCGATGCCTGACAACCAGACAACGACCTTTATCCATAACTCTGCATCCTGACGCAAAGAAGCAAAATAAACCCAGTGTGGTATCGCGCCTAGCCAAGCCCACAAACGACTGTCTTTATCGGTATATTGTAAAACCTCACCCGACTTAGACGAAATATACAGTTCATGCTGTTCCGGATCAGAAAAATAGAACTTATAAATCGGAAATTCTTTTTTCAAACTGCCGAAGGGAATCCATTGGTCGAGTGAATATAAGGAATCAACCTTCAGGACAGGAGCAGCGCACCAAAGGGAGGCGGTTTTCTTAATACGCTCGCAGTCGATGACTGGTAGTGTTTCTGTAGAATCGGCAGGTATGTCATAACCTCCTTTATCTGTGCGTATATGAAAAACTGTCTGTCCCAGATAGCTGTTGAGTGTGATGTTTTTTATCGTTTCTCCTTCAGGGATACGTTTTTCTATTATTTGCAGAGATGGAAGGTCGTCTACAGATAGAAGATCCATTTTAGCCCGTTTGTCTGCCCGGTCTGCTCGTGGGAATGTATGATAGATCATCACCAGGCCTGACAGGAACCAAACGAGAAACAGGATACTGAGCGTAAAGCCCAGTATCCTGTGTATTGCTAACATTAGTTTTGTTATCCGTATCATAAGTTATAGGATATTGCTACCTGGTAATTACGTGGCATGCTCGGAACGATCTGGTCTCCTAATGCCTGGTTTGTATATTCTTTACTGAATATGTTATTGATATTGACCGACAGACGTACATGATGGTTCAATAGGTAAGAGGCTCCCAGGTCTGTAATCCAGTAGCTGTCGAACCATTTGCTGTTGGCTGTATTTCGATACACTTTGTCTGTATAGCTGGTACTAAGGTTGAACCCCAGGTTTTGTAATATTCCCTTCGGTATAGTATAGCTTCCATATGCATAGAATGTATTTTTAGGAACGTTATTCTGATAGTTACCTTCCAGGCTAGTCGACTTCTCCAATTGTCCTTTGTTTGCTTCCGAATAGATGATCTCAGACAGTTCCGGGTCTTTTATCTTTTTCATTTTCCGGATGCGGGAATCTGTGTATCCGTAACCAAGTGTGAATGCCAATGAATTAACCGGTGTGAAGGTTGCTTCCAGGTCGAAACCTTTAGAATCCATAATACCGACCTGACCGATGATCGACATTTTTGTCGCTACTCCGTTAATTTCCTGTTCCACATTTGTCGCCAGTGTCTGTGTAGCATTCGCTTTACGAATGTAGAACATGCTTGCGTTTGCTTCCAACCATTTGCTTAGAGTATATTTTACACCTGCTTCAGCCTGGTAGCCGCTTTCCGGTTTGAATATTTCTTCATTATTTTTAGGGTAGTAACGGGCACCGTCAGTGTCGATATACATTACATTTGCGCTATAAAATGTACGGATCGGTTTGAAGAATGTAGCGAATGAAGCATAGATGGAAGTATTCGGATGTGGAAGATAAACTGCACCGAGACGATAAGTGAATGAGGCATTGTGCAAACGATTATAGGCTGTACGATCGGCATCGTCGTATTCGCGTTTACCTGTCGGGGTCGGAGCATTCGCCTGAAGATAACGGAAGAAATCTCCACGTAGGGCAACCAGTGCTTTCCAATGTTCGTTAATGTCTAACATATCTTGCAGATAGATACTATTGGAATAGTTGTGTGACGGGATAGCTTTCGACATTTTGCTGGTCATATATCCCATGCTATGCGGGTCGTATACCGATACATGCGAATAAAGACCTGGCCCTTGTACATCATTGCCTAGCTTATATCCTGTATAGCTTACGCGGTTCAATAGAGAAAAGGAATAACCGCCTACGAAATTATGAGTTACTTCTCCTGTATTCAATTTACCACTTAATTCCAGGCTGTTACTAATTGTCTTCGAGATGTGTGAGAAGCGGAGTGGGAAAGACAAATATACCGTGTCTAAACAGATATACTGCTTCTTTCCGTCTTTAACGTAATAATGATCATAAATCGGGTCTTCACTTTCCAGATAATCCAATGCTTCCGTTCCGAAGTAGTTGATATCATCGTTATAATAGGCCAGTTTATCGATCAGTTTGAAACCATTATCGAACATATGTGTATATTGTGCTGTCACGTTCCATGCATGGTTTTTCATGAAATCCGATTCATTGTTGTAACGGGCTTCACGATTCAACCCCGGCAACTGTTCCTGTGCACTCAGGTATTTTTTACCTGTTTGAGTATTGAAAATGTCGGCAGGCATCAAATCGGGTAGACCTATTTCTGTATTATAGAAGTCACGGTTGAAAGCTCCACGAACATCCAGCTCATCTTTTTCTGTCAGCTTGGCATTTAATGCCAGATAGCCGGAGAAGCGTTTGGTTTGATTATCTCGCCAACCATCCTGATCCGAAAAGTTCACATTAGCGTAATAGTTTACCGGACCAATCAGGTGACCACCCATTCCTACGGTTGCCTGCTTATTATCATAACTGCCGTAGCTTACACGTGCATTGACCGTTTGTTCGGCTTTCGGAGAAATGCGTACGACATTCAATATACCACCGACAGCTGAGTGACCATATAACACGGAGGCCGGACCTTTTAATAATTCGATCGATTCGACAGCGGAAAGATCGGGGAAAGGATAAGAGTTGTTGATGGCGGAACGTTCATCGCGAACGCCGTCAATCATCATTACCGAATGGTCGAAACCACGTACCGATAACTGTTGGAATGATCCGTAACTGGTTTGCATACGTACACCAGGCATAAAACGTACTGCTTCCTGTATATCGCGGATACCACGAAGTTCCAGGCTACTACCGGATACTCGGTTTACGGATATCGGTAAATATTTCATAGGAACATTTAGCTTTGTAACCTGCGGGATATTTCTTTTGGCTGTTTGTACAACTACTTCCTGGATGCTGAATGTAGTATCGGAAAAATTTGTGTACTCTTTCTTTTCTTGTGCCTGTATTGCGTGTATACACAGGGCTGATAACGGTAGTAATATTAATATTTTCTTCATATGAATATTGAATAATAAATGTAATTGGGCGTGTAAGATCCTTTCGAAAGAAATATATGCTTCTTTCGAAAGGATGTAGGGTATAGTCTTTTAATCTTTTGCTGCAGCGTACTTTTTTTTCTTATCCATAATATTTATCATCTTGTGTTTGGCGGCAAACTTGGCATGATCGATAAATATATTCTGGATTTCCGGATTTTGTCCTAATCCCTGCATAAATACGGAAACCTGGTAACCTTTCCCTTCCAGTTCCTCTTTCATGTCGACTGCGATATCGTTGTTCGCATGGTCGCCGGCAACGAACATGAAAGGCATTAATAGTACTTTCTTTGTTTTGCCTGCTTCAAGTTTGGCAACCATATCATCGAAAGAAGGATAACCTTCAACTGTTGTCACATAATAATCGTTGTAACCCTTCGAATGCAACATATAATCCATCATCGCATACTGAGCTGTCGCAGGTGTGTATGTGCCATGTCCTACAAGGACGGTTGCCCCTTCTTTCGCCCCGTTCTTTGTGATGGCTATTATTACATCCTCAAAATCGTGAGGCGTATAAAGCAACGGGTTGCCGATACGTATGTCTTTGAAATCCTTTTCCAAGGGTGCAATGTCTTTGCGAAGCGATTCCATTTCCACTCCTTCGATAATGTTGGTTGACTGGATAAGGATATGGGTATATCCGTCGGCTTTCAGTTTTTCCAGTGCTTCCATAGGATTCAGTTTTTCGATACCGCGTGCTTTCAGGCGACGTGCGACAATGCGGGAGGTGTAAGCTTCGCGTACTTCCATGCCTTTAAAGGCTTCCTTTGCTTTCAGGTTGATCGCGTCGATAGTAAGCGCACGGGTGTTGTCATACGTGGTACCGAAATGTACCATTAATAAGGCGGCTTTGTCACCCGGTTGCATGGAGGCCAGCATGTCGGATGCCTCGAAGTTCTCGCCATCGTGTGCCCAGCACATAGGTGCGAGCATACAAGCAATAAGTAATAGTAAATGTTTCATATAATGTAAATTAAAAGATAGCCTACGAATACGACAAGCCCTAATACCGGTAGCCGGTAAACATTTTTTTATGAAAAGAGATTGTCCGTATGTTCTTATCATCCTCCTGACCCCGGGAAGATACGATATAAAAAACCTTGGCAGGTTTCCTGACTTGCCCGGAAAGCGACCTTCCCGTCCTTATGCCGGACAGTGGTGTAAGAATGCTTTCCTTCGGAATGGGCTTTACAGTAGCGGGCACTGTTCCGGATTTTCACCGGATTCCCTTTTATACGATAACCGGAAGTTACCGTATCACCAAAGCGGTGACAAAGATAGAAATTTATTTAAAATAAGAGGGATTTTATACTATCTTAATTGATTCTGTCGGAACAACTGCCTTACGGCTTCTGTTTCATTACCACAAGTAAAAACCGGACATAAAATGTCTATTTAGTATTAACGCCAAACAGTTTATATATGGAGTGGTTTGCAGATTTACTCAAACACTATCCGGAACTGGCCATTTTCCTGACGCTGGCTTTCGGCTTCTGGATCGGTAAGTTCAAGATAGGAAAATTTTCGTTGGGAACCGTCACCAGTGTCTTGCTGGTCGGAGTAATAATCGGACAGTTACATATTGATATCGGAGCACCTATCAAGTCGGTATTTTTTCTTTTATTTCTTTTTGCCGTGGGCTACAGTGTAGGCCCGCAGTTCTTTCGCGGACTGAAGAAAGAGGGACTTCCTCAGGTCCTTTTTGCCGTACTGATGTGTCTGTTCTGTCTGTTTGTCCCTTTCCTATTGGCAAAGTTGATGGGATACAATGCAGGTGAAGCTGCCGGGCTATTGGCCGGTTCGCAGACGATCTCTGCTGTATTGGGCGTAGCAGAAGATACGATCAACCAGGGAGGACTGAGCGCCGCCGACAAGGCTTCGATGATAAACGTGATGCCTGTGGCTTATGCCGTTTCTTATATTTTCGGTACGGCCGGCTCTGCTTGGATCATGAGTGATGTCGCTCCCCGTTTCCTCGGAGGACTGGCTTCCGTAAAGAAAGCCTGTAAAGAATTAGAGTCGAAGATGGGAACTGACGACGAGAGCGAACAACCCGGTTTTATGCCTGCTGCCCGTCCGATTACTTTTCGTGCCTATAAGATAAATAACGATTGGTTCGGAGCTGGCAAGACGGTGCAGGAACTGGAAGATTATCTGGAAGGGCAGGGACGGCGTTTGTTCGTCGAACGTGTCCGTATCAACGGTATTGTATATGAGGTGAAGCCTGATCTGATGCTTATGAAAGGAAACGAGGTCGTATTGAGCGGTCGTCGTGAGTTTGTGATCGGGGAAGAAGACTGGATCGGAGACGAGGTGAACGATATCGAATTACTGGATTTCCCGGCAGAGACATTGCCGGTCCTGATATCACGCAAGAAATTCGTTGGGATGACCGTAGCCCGGCTCCGTAAGGAAAAGGTGATGCATGGTGTCAGTATCAAAAGTATCAAACGTGCAGGTATCAGTATACCGGTATTGGCAGCGACTAAGATCGATCCGGGTGATATGCTCGAGTTAGTCGGCACCAAGATGGAGGTGAATGAAGCGGCTGCCACATTGGGCTATGCAGATCGTCCGACGAACCAGACGGATATGGTCTTTGTCGGATTGGGTATCTTTATCGGTGGCGTGATCGGTTCGCTGGCATTGCATTTCGGAGATATTCCGGTCAGCTTGAGTACAAGCGGTGGAGCACTGATTGCCGGACTGGTGTTCGGGTGGCTTCGTTCCAAACATCCTACTTTCGGCCGTATCCCGGAACCATCACTCTGGGTATTGAATAATGTCGGGCTGAATATGTTTATCGCAGTTGTCGGCATTACGGCCGGGCCGAGTTTTGTGACCGGCTTTAAGGAAGTAGGCGTGAGCCTGTTTGTGATCGGTGCACTGGCAACGGCCATCCCGCTGATAGCAGGTGTCCTGATGGGACGTTACCTCTTTAAGTTCCACCCGGCTATCACATTGGGTTGTACTTCCGGTGCACGAACGACAACCGCCGCCCTCGGTGCCGTGGAAGATGCGGTGGAGAGCCAGACACCGGCCCTAGGTTATACTGTTACATACGCTGTCGGCAATACTCTGTTGATTATCTGGGGAGTCGTGATTGTCTTATTGATGAATTGACAATTTGAAATTTATAAATCATATAATAATGTATATATGGAAGAAAGAGTAATTACCCGTGAATACGAAAAGAAGATGTCGGAGATCAGCCCCTTCGAATTGAAGAACATCCTGATCGATCTCGCTGACGAGAGTGCCCGTAAAAGCACTCATATCATGTTGAATGCCGGACGAGGTAACCCGAATTGGATCGCAACGACACCTCGTGAAGCCTTCTTTCTGCTTGGCCAGTTCGGAATGGAAGAATGCCGTCGCGGAACCAAGTTGGAAGACGGTATGGTCGGTTTGGCCGGTGTGCCGGAGAAAAAGCGCATTGCTGTCCGTTTCAAGGAATTTCTGGATAAACATGAAGAAACACCCGGTTCCCGCCTGTTAAGAGATACTTACGAATATATGGTCCGTGAAAAGGGTGTCGATGAAAACGACCTCGTACATGAATGGACCGAAGGGGTGATCGGTGATCAATACCCGGTCCCGGACCGTATCCTGAAATATACGGAAGTGTTGGTAGAAGACTATCTGAAGCTGGCACTTTGCAATAACCATCCGCCCAAAGGTAAGTTCGACCTTTTTGCAACAGAAGGCGGGACAGCCGCCATGTGTTATATCTTCGACTCCCTGCAACAGAACTTCCTGTTGAATCAAGGCGATAAGATCGTCCTGTTTGCTCCGGTCTTTACTCCCTATATCGAAATACCCGAACAGGCGCGTTACTTGTTCGATGTGATCGAGATCCACGCTTTAAAAATGACTGGCGACGGATATCATACCTGGCAATATCAGGAAAAAGACCTTGATGTACTGAAAGATCCTTCGGTCAAGGCCGCCTTTATCGTTAACCCGAGTAACCCGCCATCTTATGCATTGACAGAAGGCCTGACAGAACGTATCGTCGATATCGTCACCAATTTTAATCCGAACCTGATGATTATAACCGATGATGTGTATGCTACTTTTGTCCCGGGCTTCCGCTCTTTAATGTCGGTATTGCCGGATAACACGTTATGTGTATACTCTTTCTCCAAATATTTTGGAGCGACCGGTTGGCGCCTGGCAGTGGTGGCTTTGCACGAAGACAATATCTATGACCGGATGATTGCCGATCTGCCGGACGATAAAAAAGTGGCATTGAATAAACGTTACGACAGTATCATGATCGATCCGTCAACAATGAAATTTATCGACCGAATGGTAGCCGACAGCCGCCAGGTCGCATTGAATCATACGGCCGGTCTTTCCCTGCCACAGCAGACTCAGATGGCTTTGTTTTCCGCTTTCTCCCTGTTGGATGCGGAAAATCTCTATCAGTCGAGAATGATCGAGATCATACACGAACGCCTGCATACACTTTGGGAAAGCACAGGTTTTACCTTGTTGGACGACCCGCTTCGTGCCGGCTATTACAGTGAAATAGATATGGAAGTCTGGGCAAAGAAATTCTACGGAGACGAGTTTGTGGAATATCTGAAAGCCAATTATGAACCTGTCGATGTGGTGTTCCGCCTGGCACAGGAAACGGCTCTGGTTCTACTGAATGGCGGTGGCTTCGATGCCCCCGAATGGTCTGTTCGTGCTTCCCTGGCTAATCTGAAAACAGAAGATTATGTCAGGATCGGAGAGGGGATAGCCTCTATTCTTCATAGCTATGCCGAAAAATGGAAGGAGTCGGAAGGAAATAAAATCAATCATTAAATAAACAGCGATTATTGCTGAACAAAATGAGTTCGCCTTGCGTTCTATTAATAAATGTAGAATGTAAGGCGAACTTTCTTTATATAATAGAGACTGACTTTTATAATAGATACTCTCTATTGAACCATAGAAATTATTGAATGAAACGTATTCTGATATAATATATATTTGTTAAGAATTAAATCAGACAGGTAAAAGTTTTATGATGTCTTATATATTACATTCCATCCGATGACAAGTCGGTATATTGCGTGAAAAACATTCTGATAAACAAACAACTAATAAGATTACGATATGGTGTACGACATTGAAATGCTGAGAAGCTTCTATTCAAGTTTTCCGAAACGGGTGGATATAGCCCGTGAAAAGATTGGCCGCCCGATGACATTGGCCGAAAAAATCTTATATGCTCATTTATATGATGAAGATGCACTGCGCCTGTTCAGACGTGGCGACGATTATGTGAATTTCCGTCCCGACCGTGTGGCGATGCAGGATGCAACAGCCCAGATGGCTTTACTGCAATTTATGAATGCAGGGAAAGATAAATCGGCTGTTCCGGCAACCGTCCACTGCGATCACCTGATCCAGGCGAATATCGGAGCGAAAGCGGATATTGAAACGGCTACCAAAGGAAACAGCGAAGTATATGATTTCCTCAAATCCGTATCCGATAAGTTCGGTATCGGTTTTTGGAAACCGGGAGCCGGAATTATCCACCAGGTGGTATTGGAAAACTATGCTTTCCCCGGTGGAATGATGGTCGGTACCGACTCTCACACGCCGAATGCCGGTGGCCTCGGAATGGTGGCTATCGGAGTTGGAGGTGCCGATGCTGTCGATGTAATGACCGGAATGGAATGGGAATTGAAGATGCCGAAATTGATCGGTGTCAAATTGACCGGACGCCTGAGTGGCTGGGCTTCTCCTAAGGATGTGATCTTGAAGTTGGCCGGTATCCTGACCGTAAAAGGAGGGACAAATGCCATCATAGAATATTTCGGTGACGGTGCTTCTTCTATCTCTGCAACCGGGAAAGCTACTATTTGTAATATGGGTGCTGAAGTAGGAGCTACTACATCCCTGTTCCCGTACGACCTGAATATGGCGACTTACCTGCGTGCTACCGGACGTGATACGGTTGCCGCTTGGGCCGATGCTATTCAGGATTATCTGGAAGCAGATATGGAAGTGAGAGCGCAGCCGGACGAATATTACGACCGGGTGATCGTGATCAACCTGTCTGAACTCGAACCGCATATCAACGGTCCGTTTACTCCGGATGCTGCAACGCCTATCTCTGAATTTGCAGCTAAAGTAAAAGCTAACGGTTATCCCCGTAAGATGGAAGTGGGCCTGATCGGTTCGTGTACGAACTCGTCCTATCAGGACTTGAGCCGTGCCGTTTCTATCGCCCGTCAGGCTTTTGAAGATAAGATTCCTGTTGCCGCTCCGCTGATCATCAATCCGGGATCGGAACAGATCCGCTATACTGCCGAACGCGATGGTATTATCGGTGACTTCGAGAAAGTGGGAGCCACCATCATGGCAAACGCTTGTGGACCGTGTATCGGCCAGTGGAAACGTCATACCGACGATAATACCCGTAAGAATTCTATTGTAACCTCCTTTAACCGTAATTTCGCCAAACGTGCGGATGGCAATCCGAACACACATGCCTTTGTCGCTTCACCGGAACTGACGCTGGCACTGACTATTGCCGGTGACCTTTGTTTCAATCCGTTGACCGATACGTTGAAGACGGAAGATGGTCGTGAAGTAAAACTCAAAGAACCGCAGGGAACAGATTTTCCTCCTAAAGGATTTGATGTAAAAGATAATGGTTATCTGGCTCCGACCGGAAAGAATACGGATGTAAGGATAAATCCTGAGTCAAACCGTTTACAGGCTTTGCAGCCTTTTGCTCCGTGGGATGGCAACGATCTGTTGGACATGCCATTGCTTATCAAGGCGGAAGGAAAATGTACGACAGACCATATTTCGATGGCAGGTCCTTGGCTCCGTTTTCGTGGTCATCTGGAAAATATCTCCGACAATATGCTGATGGGAGCTGTCAACGCTTTCAATGGTAAAACAAATGCCGTATTGGACCAGCTTACTGATGAATATGAAGCTGTTTCTGCCGTTGCCAAGCAATATAAAGCAAAAGGAATCTCGTCCATCGTTGTTGCCGAAGAAAACTACGGTGAAGGTTCTTCCCGCGAACATGCTGCTATGGAGCCCCGCTTCCTGAATGTAAAGGTGATCCTTGCCAAGAGTTTTGCCCGTATTCACGAGACGAACCTGAAGAAACAGGGAATGCTTGCCCTGACGTTTGCAAATAAAGATGATTATAATAAGATTCGTGAAAACGATCATATCTCCATCATCGGTCTGAAAGACTTTGCACCCGACAAGCCATTGACTGCCGTTCTTATACATGCAGACGGTTCGCAGGAATCGTTCCCGGTAAATCATACATACAACGATTTGCAGATCAAATGGTTTAAGGCTGGGGCAGCACTGAATGTAGTACATTAATAGGAAAGTTTAAAACAACTAATAAGCTAACAACATGCATAAAATAACAAAACAAAAAGACCATTTGATCGTTCCTGATAAGGTTGTTATTCCTTTTATCGAAGGAGATGGCGTAGGAGCTGAGATCACTCCGGTCAGCCAAAAGATAGTAAATGCAGCTATCGAAAAAGCCTATGACGGTAAACGGGCTATCGACTGGAAAGAAGTACTGGCCGGCGAGAAAGCTTTCAATAAGACCGGAAGTTGGCTTCCCGATGAAACGATGGATGCTTTCCGCGAATATATGGTTGGGATCAAAGGTCCGTTGACCACTCCGATCGGCGGTGGTATCCGCTCGCTGAATGTCGCTTTGCGCCAGACTTTGGATCTTTATGTCTGCCTGCGCCCTGTTCGTTGGTTCAAAGGTGTTGTTTCTCCGGTACGCGAACCGCAGAAGGTCGATATGTATATCTTCCGAGAGAATACCGAAGATATCTATGCCGGTATCGAATGGCAACAAGGAACACCCGAAGCCCATAAGTTTCTAAAGTTCCTGACGGAAGAAATGGGAGTGACTAAAGTTCGTTTTCCCGAAACCTCTTCATTCGGCGTAAAACCCGTATCTGTAGAAGGAACCGAACGCCTGGTACGTGCCGCTATCGAATTCGCCCTGACCAACAAATTGCCGAGTGTAACGCTTGTACATAAAGGCAATATTATGAAGTTCACCGAGGGTGGCTTCAAACTCTGGGGCTATGCTCTGGCAGAACGTGAGTTTGCCGACAAGACATTCACCTGGCCGCAATACGAAAAGATCAAAAAGGAGAAAGGCGAAGCCGAGGCCGTCAAAGCCATGTTCGATGCCTCTGCTGCCGGAAAAGTCATCATCAAGGATGTTATTGCCGATGCCTTTCTACAGAACACTTTATTGATCCCGGAAGAATATTCCGTCATCGCAACGCTCAATCTGAACGGTGATTATATCTCCGACCAGTTGGCTGCTATGGTAGGCGGTATCGGAATCGCTCCCGGCGCCAATATCAATTACGACAGCGGTTATGCCATTTTCGAAGCAACACACGGTACGGCTCCTAACATTGCCGGAAAGAATATTGTAAATCCGTCGTCCCTCTTGCTTTCATCCGTGATGATGCTTGAATATATGGGATGGAATGAAGCAGCCAACCTGATTACGGCTGCTATGGAAAAAGCTTTCTCGAAAGGAGATGCGACGAATGACCTGGCTCGTTTCATGCCGGCAGGAAAATCTCTTGGCACCAGGGAGTTTGGTGATTGTATCATATCTTTATTGTAACCTCATAAAATAATTAGTCATGAAGAAAGAATATCTTATCTATAAACTGTCGGATGCATCAAAGGATGCCTGTAAGATCGACAATGAACTTTTCCCGATGTATAATGTGAAACGCGGTCTGCGCAACGAAGACGGTAGCGGTGTTTTGGTTGGATTAACCAAGATCGGTAACGTAGTAGGTTACGAGCGTTTGCCGGAAAACGGTGGTTTGAAAGCTATTCCCGGTAAACTGTTTTACAGAGGGTACGATGTGGAAGATTTGGCACATGCCTTGATTAAAGAGAAACGTTTCGGTTTTGAGGAAGTGGCTTATCTGTTGCTTTCCGGTAAGTTGCCCGATAAGGAAGAACTGGCCTCTTTTAAAGGTCTGATCTGCGACAACATGCCGTTGGAGCAGAAGACCAAAATGAATATCCTCGACCTGGAAGGACAGAATATCATGAATATCCTTGCCCGTAGCGTATTGGAAATGTATACTTTCGATCCGAATCCCGACGATACCTCGCGTGACAACCTGATGCGCCAGTCCATCGAGCTGATCTCCCGTTTCCCAACCATCATCGCTTATGCATATAATATATTCCGTCATAGTACACACGGACGTTCTTTGCATATCCGTCATCCGCATGAAAACCTGTCGCTTGCAGAAAACTTCCTGCACATGCTGAAGAAAGACTTTACCGAACTCGATGCACGTACACTCGATTTATTGCTTGTCTTGCAGGCCGAACACGGTGGTGGTAACAACTCGACCTTTACTGTTCGTGTAACCAGTTCGACCGGAACGGATACTTATTCATCCATTGCAGCCGGTATAGGTTCGCTGAAAGGCCCGTTACACGGAGGTGCCAATATCCAGGTCGTAGATATGTTTAACCACCTGAAAGAAAATATCGGTGATTGGAAGAATGTGGATGAAATCGATACTTATTTCATGCGTATGCTGAATAAGGAGGCTTACAATAAAACGGGCCTGATCTATGGTATCGGTCATGCCGTCTATACAATATCCGACCCGCGTGCCATTGTCTTGAAGGAGCTGGCCCGTGATCTGGCAAAGGAAAAGGGACGTGAAGAAGAATTTGCCTTCCTCGAACTTTTGGAAGAGCGTGCTATCGAATGTTTCGCCAAACATAAAGGAACGAAGAAACGTGTCTCTTCAAACGTGGACTTCTATTCCGGCTTCGTTTATGAAATGATCGGCTTGCCGCAGGAAATTTATACGCCGCTGTTCGCCATGGCCCGTATCGTCGGTTGGACAGCCCACCGTATCGAAGAGCTTCATTTCGACGGCAAACGTATTATCCGTCCGGCTTATAAGAATGTTTTGGAAGATACGACCTATGTTCCGATTGCGGAACGTTGATATAATAAGGGTGTGGCAAAAAAACACTTTGCCACACCCTTGCTTTCTTACTTTGTGTTATAATACGACTTTGAAACTTTCCTTGCCGATACGGATCAGATAGATACCGGTCGGAAGTTGAACCGTTTCTATTTCTCCGGCAACAAGCCGGCATATTTTTTGTAATTTTCCTTCTGCTGTATAGATAAATCTTTGTCCATCATTATTTGACAGAATTGAATGTTACTTTTCTCTTGAAAGAAAAGTAACCAAAAGTTCAAGGCTGCAGCGGCTTCGCTGCTCCGGTGAAAGACTACGCTGTCGTCTGCGAACTCGCTTCGCTCAAACAGCGCAGCCTCCTCCCGCTTCGTCTTTCCCCTTCGCGGACGCTCACCCGCCGAAGGCCTTTCAGAGAACGCAAAGCGTTCTTTTGAGATGGCCGATACCGACACCTTTATAATACAACAGGTGTTTTCGACTTTAACAAACGGTATCGGCAATCCCTGGAGGAAGCAAAGCTTCCTATGACAGGCCTCAGCTGGCGAGCGTTAAACGCAGCAGCCGGAGAGAGCGGCCGGAGCATCCGCTGTTTGAGCGAAGCGAGTTCGGAGGCGACAGCGAACGTAGGATGCGAAGTAGCGAGGCAGGTGCAGCCTTGATCTTTTGACTACTTTTGGATCAAGCCAAAAGTAGGTTCAATTATTTCTAGATTGAAACCAAACAGTAAATTCAAAATAACTTCATAGTCATAAAAATAAAAATTCCCCGCGCTGCTAGTTGTCACCGGGCGCGCAGGTAATTACGACTATCTGCGCGGCTAGTGGTTATTATAAACAGAGGCTTCGCCTTTCTAGGTTTGTGTCTTTAATAAGGCACAGTTTTTATAAGAGGAGAACTATGCGTTATGCAACTAACTGCATCGGATTTATGGCAAAATGTCACGAATAAACCTCTTTGTGTAACAGGGGCAAAGAAGGGAATGCTCCTGACAAGTTACTTTTCAGAGAATATCCGGCAGCTAGTGGGGATGAAATCGGACTTTGCTTCCATCAGCTGGGACCTAATCGCGATGGAGACCGAGGTAAATGCAGATGAAGTCCCAGCTAATCCGAATGAAGTCCCAGCTGATGGCAATGAAGTCCCAGGTAGTTGGAGTAGATGGATCGGGAAATGCTAAAAAGATACAAAAACGGCATACTGAATGGCTCTTTTTCTTCCGGAAGCTACTGTCGGTTGATACTTTTGCAACTAACATTGTGTTACCCAAACTGCGTTCTTACTACCTTCTTCCCCAATTGCCTGCCGGAAGTATTCTCACCGGTAATCTATCTGCAATCTTTATCTGCATATACGTAATCAAAATCTCAATGGTCAACTCCGGCACAGCGAGATATTTGAATATACCTCTGGCCGTAAGTACATGCAACGAAAGGATTTCATGGGAGAATTATCAAAATGGCAAAATGATAAAATAACCGATGATATATTGTCCCCATACTCGAAACGGAAAAACAAATCCGGCTCTTCCTGCTTTTGACATAGAATATCAACAGGATATTGAATTTAAACGAATAAAGAACGATAATCAGGCTGAAAAACTTTTTCCTTTTTGCTTGTTTTATCCGTTGCTTCTCTATATTTTTGCCCTTGTACTTCGGTAGAGCGATACTTGAAGATACATTTTAGTAATTACAAGAAGCGTTTTTAAGATATTATCCTCCGTTTGGAACTTCGACACTTTCATTGGAGTTGGATAATAGACAACAAGAACGCTCATGTATCTTTCTTTGTTATATACATTCATGTGAAAATATGCGTATGTTTCAATAAAGGACGTGGGTATGTTGTTTATATCAACTCCAAGGGCAGTCGAAGGCCTCAAACAGAGATATATCAACAGTTCCCACGTTTTCTTTTTTTATAACTATCCACTCTGGGGATTGATGGATATCAATTCATTTTCAAATGAACAAAACATTACATTCAGGTGCAAGCCGTTTGCTGACGCTGATTTATGCGTTGCTCTTGTCGGGTATTTTACCCGCTTGTACAGACGATGCAGAACGAGAGCTGCCCGACAAAGGAAAAGGAGAAACGGCCACGCTGGAACTATCGCTTTCCGTCCCTCCGATAGTTGAGACAAAGGCCGTAATTTGTGAAACAGACTCCGGCAGTGAAGCACGTAAGGCTGGTTTCAATTACGAAATGCAGGTATTGACAACCGATACGGCAAAGACCACCACTACTAAAGCCGCTTCATCACTAAAGAATATATATGCTTTTTTGTTTAAGAGCGATGGAGCGTTCAACGGGAGGGCCTCGCTTACAACGGCAAATACAGGTTCAAGTGTGACACTGGTGTTTACCAATATCGCAGATGCTTCTGCCGCCAACGGTCGCTTGCTTATTATTGCCAATGATGAAGCTGGGAATAATTATACAAGCAGTACTGCTTTTTCTACTTTTAATGGGAACTATGCCGCATTCCAGAATCTGACATTGACAAATGATGTAACAAAAGACACGGATATACCTTATGTGGGTAGTGCAACAGTTACTTTATCCCACGGTTCCTTTACTGCTGTGCCAACTGTCCAACTCTACCGCATGCTTGCCCAGATCAATTTGACTAACAATACTTTTTCCATCGAGGGAGGCCCTTTCCGTAATGCCATCAATTTATATAATGCAGGAAAGATGTATTTCGGTACTTCCAATAATTATGACGGAACAGGCTCTACGGTAACTGCTTCGGATCGTTACCTGACTACTGCCACTACCGGAAAGAATGAGAATAGCAATATCTGGTATGTGGGTGAGAATGTACAAACAACTGCAGATGCTAATAAAGCAGCTTATATCCGGTTGGAAACCAATATGAAGTCGGTAGCAATCAATACGAGCCCGGACGTTGGACAGGAATATGTAGCTGGTGGTGGTTATACTTTTACTTATGATGTTTATTTGAAAAATATTGCTTTACGCCGTAATAACATTTATAACATAACAGTAAACGTAAGCGGAACCCTGGCAAAGCACCTGGAATTGGCGGCTACTGCCGGTTCAAATGTAACTGTTTCCAACACTGTTGTAAAAGGCGGTCTGAACATCGGCAGGTTCGGTGGTGCTTCGAATTATACAACGGGAACGGGAGCTGCCCCGACAATAACAGGTTCTTACACAAAAGATCTGCTGATACAGCCAAATACTTCCGGGAGTACTGCTACGGATAATGTGACCAGAAAATGGTCGGATAATACCACTACCCAGTTACAATCTGAAAACCGTAAACATTGGGATCATACTTATACATTAAACAATATTGATAAGGCCCCTGATACAGCTTATGAATATTGCCATAATCTGACGATCGGTGGTGTCGCTAAAGGTACCTGGTATCTGCCTGCTAAGACACAGTTGATGGCAGTGTGGGGAATATTGAGAGGAATACAAGATAATAGTGTATATGCGGACTATTCTGCGTTTCGTGCTAATGCCTACTGGAGTTCTTCGGAGTATAGTGCGGACCTCGCGTGGTATGTGGGCTTTTACTACGGCAACGCGAGCGGTTATAGTAAGACCAATGCGTACAGGGTGCGGTGCGTGCGTGATCTTTAACAATTTATCAATTTGTATTTAGCGGTTATTTTTAAGTGTGTTCACCAAATGTATGTAACGTTATTAAAAGAATATAGGAGGAATATAATTATGTATCGAATCAATAAAGTATGTATCTATTTTTTATTGTTATTGATCTTCTCTGCCGGTTCAATGTCGGCACAGGAGGTTACTACGCCAAACGGTTATCCGGTAATTGATTTAAGTGCTTTGAATCCGTTGGGGGCTGTGTTGTCATCTGCTGACGCGGCTTCCCGGCGTACAACGATGAATCAGCAGACACCGTCAAATATTGCTTACTTAGCTGTCGGTAAACCTGTTTCTGGTTTCAATGGTATTTGGGATGCTAAGATGTCAATAAAATATCAGGTAATGCAGGCTGATCTGGGGTCTATTACTGACTGGGCTTCTGCCTGGAATCAGTGTAAATCATATAGTGGAGAGGGGGGCGATGCAGGTACTTGGCGTTTACCTACTCACCGTGAACTTCAGATGATATGTATATTGCATCCTCTGTTAATAGGTAAAGGTAATTTCACTGCGTTCAAAGCCAACAATTACTGGGATGCTTCGGAGGATACTGAGACTTACGCGTGTCTTGTGCGCTTCACTGATGGTAACGTGGGTAGCAACATTAAGACTATTCTGTACTACGTTCGCTGTGTCCGGGATCTTTAACAATTACCTGTTTGTCAATTTAATTCGGGACCGGCCAAATTTCCTACTTACGCATGGCGATTACTAACCAAACAGCGAAATTCAAATATTGACAAAATGAATGTTCACTATTTGACAGATATGAGCTATCATTGGAGCTTCCCCTTATCAAAGAGACTCCGCCATTACAGGTTCGTTTGCCGTCTGCTTTAGCTGACGGATTACAAGTTGTTTCTCCTTCTTTGGCTTTAGCCACATTTCTCTGTAAATAAAGAAACTGTTTAAAATGGGACTAAAGTCCAGAGAAATAGATCATTTACTGATCCGTCAGTTAAAACTGACGGCAAATAAACCTGTAACTGGGTTTGTCTTATTAAGGACAGTTAGCCGGTGGGCACATAAGCTCATATCTTGCTATAATAGCTCAGTTATTTCTAACATCCGAGCGCGAAGCCCAATTATTCATTATTAATTATTCATTATTAATTGAAAAAGGCTTCACCTTTTTCTATAACTTAACGACAAACCGTAAGCCACGCTATTGAATGTATTGCCAGTACGGATTTTATCTTTTCCGAAGATGCGGTAAAGTATTTCTCTTACCGGTATAACAAGACTGCTACCGCCTGTGATAAAGACGGAGTCGATATCCGAAGCGCTGTATTTGGAAGTTTCGAGCAGTTGGCAGATATATTGTTCGATCGCTGTCGTATGCCGTTCGATGATTGTGGCGAATTCGTCGGGAGTGAAAGGTTCGTGAATACTGATCGTTTCTTTCTCAAAATCGATCGTCGTATCTTTTCCGTCCGATAAATTGATTTTGGACTGTTCGATTCCTTTGAACAGTGAGAATACATAGTTGTTGTCAATCAAGACCCTTACGTTGTCAATCTTCGGATTGTTGCCTGAAAGATGGTAATAGTTATCCATCGAACGGCGCAGTTTACTTTCTTTCAGCATAAAAGTCCGTTCCCAGTTTTTCAGTTCGCGATAGAGGATGGAGGGTACTTCGATCTCTTTGTCGTATGACTGGTATTTCACGCCCCGTCCCAGATGAGGAGTTACTTTATACCACATGATCTCCGAGTCGAAGAGGTCACCACCGATGTAGACCCCGCCGTGGGCGATGATATCGTCTTTCCGATCTTCCTTGCGTACTTTGTCAGGTGACAGGTTCATGATTGTGAAGTCGGAAGTACCACCACCGAGGTCGGCTACCAGGACATTTTCGCTATGGTCAAGCCGTTGTTCGTAGGAGAGGGCGGCGGCAATCGGTTCGAGTTGCAGTTTGATATTCCTGAAACCGGCATTATGCGCGGCAAGCGTCAGGCGGCTAACGGCCAGGTTTTCCTGTTTCACATCTTCCGAAAAGATCGCAGGTCTTCCCAATACCACATCGGTGATTTCTGTGCCTGTAAAAGCTTCCGCTTTCTCTTTTAAATGACGAATGATGCAGGTAACGAGCTGGTCGGGTGTCATTCGCTTGCCGAATATCCAGGTAGAAAGGAACTTATCCTGACGAAGCAGTGTCTTGACCGATTTCAGCAGGCGCCCGGTCATATTCTCTTCTATATATTTGTCGTGGGCTTCTTTTCCCACATAATAGGTCATTTCGTTCGTATCCGGGAAATAAAGGATGGAACTTGCTCTATATGAGAATACTTCTTTTTGTGTCGTATTATCAGTGAGGGAGATAATGGAATTGGAGGTCCCGAAATCTAAGCCGCATGTCAACTCGTTCATGTTCATCTTTGCCTTTTGTTTAATGAAAAAATGGGGCGCAAAGATATAAAATGCAAGTGTAGCCACCAAACATCCGGTAGCTTTTGTTACTATCACCGGAAATATACCAAAATACACGTTTGGTATATTATTACTATCGGTTCGTATACTAAAAAGTTCAGCTATTGACTGTTTGCCTAGTTTTGCATCAAGTTCAAAAATAAAAAGAAGCATGATATGAAAACAGGATGGGTATGGTTGATTTTGCTGGGAGTTTTTATATTTCAGGAAACAGGCGCACAGGTTTGGCTGAAGGCCGAATATATCGGTTCTTCCGGTTTTAAGGATGTCGATAACAAAAAGGTTGGCGGAAAAGGCGATATGAAAGTGATACAGGGAGGAGTCAATATCCCCGTATCGATGAAGATGGATGAAAACAATCATCCGACGGCTTGGATGGTAGGCCTGGGCGCTTCCTATGCTTCGATGAATAACAAGGATTTGTCGGGATATATAGACTTGCCGCATATTTTCAATGCACAGCTGGCAGTTTCTTATATCCGTCCGTTAAGTAAGAAATGGTCGTTATTGGCAAGTGTGGGAGCAGGGATCTTTATGGATACCGGAAGTTTGGCTTATGTCCGTTGGAATAATGTTATGGGTGTAGGGATGGCTGCGGCAATCTGGCATCTGAGGGACAATCTCGATGTGGGTATGGGTCTTGCCTTGAACACCAGTTTCGGTTACCCAATGGCCTTTCCGGCTCTTTTCGTGGACTGGCGGATTGAAGGACGCTATATGGTCAATGTCTCGATGATGGATGGGGCGGAACTATCGGGGGGCATCCAGTTGCATAAATTGTTTCGCCTGAAACTGATCGGTTCGATGAGTGGTATGCTTGCCTTTGTCAAACATGAGGGGAAAGATCAGATATTTACACAGCAGTACATAATAACCGGATTACAGCCGGAACTGACGATCACAAAATCCCTGTCTGTTCCCATAACGATCGGCCTGTCTGCTTACCGGACCGCATTTTACGATGACCGGAGCTTGAAGGCTATGTTCCGGTCGATGGACAGAGACTATGATCCGCATTTTTCGCCTTCTTTTTATACAAGTGTGGCGATTAAGTATGGTTTCTGATTAGATCAGGTTTTGTAGTTCGTAGAAAATGTATCATCTTTACCTTGTCAAAATAAGTAAAGAAATAATGTTATGCCGGAGTCGGAAGTTACATATAATAGTTTTTTGATCAAGTTTCTGATAGCCCCGAAATATAGAATCGCCAGGCATGTGTTGCTGATACTATTCTTTACTTTTGTAGCGTTCAATATGCCTTATTTGATTTGTGCCGGTTTTTTGGACGAAGTAGATGATGTGATTTGGTGTGTCAGCCTCATTTTGTTGTTTTCCTATTTGGGAGGAATTTATCTGCATATGTATGTTTTGCTACCTGGATTGCTGCTGAAAAATCGATATGTATTGTATATCATAACTGTGTCTTTACTAATATCGGTCATGATAGTAGTCTCTTTTGGGAGCGATTACTGGCTGAATTTATATTCCGGGCAGGAACCGGGCTATTATTCTTTTTTCTATAAGAATCGAATACTGGCGGTTGAGATTGTAAGTAATTTTTTCCTTTACGGGTTATTGATTGCAGGAACTTCCATTACGATTTTGCTACGCCATTGGATAGGGCTTTATAAACGAAAGAACGAATTGGAGAAGTTAAACCTGAAAACTGAACTGGAGTTATTGAAAGACCAGATCAATCCGGAGTTCCTTTTTAATATGCTTGATGAAGCGGGCAAACGGACATTTGATAACCCGGCACAGGCCTCAATGGTCTTGATGGAGTTAAGCAGATTGCTCCGTTACCAGTTGTATGATGGGAAACGGGAGAAAGTGTTGCTGATTTCTGAGATTTCATTTATTGAACGTTTCCTGGAACTGGCAAAGACAAGGCATGCGAACCTGAGTTTTAGCGTGACAAAGGAGGGCGGTGTTAGCCGTAAGTTGGTACCTCCTTTGTTGTTTATTCCGTTTGCCATTCATTATGTGAAGTTGTCGTCATCGGGAAATTTGCAGTTAGATGTCCATTTCTGTTTTCGGGCTGGAGAAGGAGAGTTGCATTTTTCCTGCATCTGTTTTGCTCCGGGTATGCCGGGTGGACAGATGGAGAATTGTGAAGATCTGGAAGGTGTGAATCAACGCCTCGATTTGCTATTTAAAAACTCCTATAAGTTGGAGGTGGTGGACGATGGAGGAATTTGTAAAACGAATTTATGTATCAGGTTGTGATGAATACGTCCGGTTTTTTACTGCGCTTGCTGGTTGAACCTCGTTGGAGGATCTTCAGGCATTTCCTGCTGTTTTCTCTCAGCATGCTAATAATCTCTGTAAATTTTTATCTGGATTTGATAGAGCGAGAAGAGTTTGTTAAAAGTAGTATTGTACAGAGCTTGATATTGCTTGTTCCTATTTATTTGAGCATATTTATATTGACTCCGCGTTTATTATTGAAGAATAAGCCGGGAAGATATGTTGTCTCCGTATTTCTGGTTATTGCTTTAGCTCTTTTATTTTCTTATTTACTGAGGCAGGAAGACATTGTTAAGGAGTTTGAATTATACCGGTTTTGGCTGTCAGCCTTCTTTTTTGTTTCTTCTATCATCCAGTTGAGCCTGATTATTGCCGGTGCGTCTGCTGTGATTGTCTTTCAGGACTATGTAAAGTACGGGTTGCGTATCGACCGGTTAGAGAATGCGACTATGCAGTCGGAACTGGAGCAATTAAAGAACCAGATCAACCCACATTTCCTCTTCAATATGCTCAACAATGCCAATGTATTGATAAAAGAAAGTCCCGATGAAGCTGTCCTTGTCCTTTCCAAACTGAAAGACCTGTTGAAGTACCAGTTAAAAGACAGCGTCTCGGAAGAAGTACGGCTGAAAGACGATATCAGTTTCCTGAATGATTATCTGAATATGGAAAAGATAAGGCGTGATAACTTCGATTTCATCGTATCCACAGAAGGTAATATGGAAGACATAACTGTTCCTCCTCTACTGTTTATTCCTTTTGTGGAAAATGCGGTGAAGCATAACAACGATAACCGGAAGCTCTCGTACGTACATTTATATTTCAAGGTGGAAGAAGGATGCCTTACCTTTATCTGTATCAATTCGAAACCGGCCGAACAGAAGGAACGGGAAGCCGATGGAGGCATAGGCTTGGCTAATATACGTCGTCGCCTTGAACTATTATACGACACCGGTCATTCGTTACAAATAGACGAGACCGATATAACATATACGATCAATCTCCGTTTAAACTTAAAAAGAATAGTTGTATGAATTGCATAATTGTAGACGATGAACCGCTGGGGCGTAAAGCCATCCAGTTACTGGTACAGGATACACCGTTATTATCTTTATGTGGAAGTTTTGGCGATGCTGTTTCTGCCGGGAAATTTATGCAGGTCAGCCCTGTCGACCTGGTCTTTCTGGATATCAAGATGCCTGGTGTAAACGGATTGGAGTTTGCCAGGATGATCCCGGCCGAAACGCTGGTCATTTTCGTTACTGCCTATGCGGAATATGCCCTCGACAGTTACGAAGTGGATGCGATCGACTACCTGGTGAAACCGATCGAGATAGAACGTTTCAAACATGCTGTTGGAAAGGCACAGGTTTATCACACGCTTTTGAAGGCAGACAATAATAAGAATAGTGTCGAGTCTGTTGCAGCAGATCATATATTTGTCAAAGCCGAACGTCGTTATTTCAAGATACAGTTTAAGAATATCCTGTTTATCGAGGGATTGAAGGATTATGTCGTGATCCAGACACCCGACCAGCGGATCATAACGAAGATGAATCTGAAAGCCATCCATGAAATGCTTCCGAAGGATGTTTTCCTCCGTACAAATAAATCGTATATTGTTAATACAGACTATATTGACTCGTTCGATAACAACGACGTGTTTATCGGGAAATATGAGATTTCAATCGGTAATAGTTACCGTGATGCCTTTTTCGAGACGTTTTTTATGAAGAATAATCCGGCGGATTAGGACTCGTTCTCTTTAAAATCACGTATATTTGCCGCATGAAAGAATCTGTACGGATACTGCGTTTTATCATTGTAGGCACGCTGAATGCCCTCATTACCGCCCTTGTTATCTGGGTGCTGATGGAGGGGTTGGACTGCAATTATCTATGGTCGAATGTCGCAGGATATGTCGCAGCACTTATCAATAATTTCTTTTGGAGTAAATACTGGATATTCTCAGCCCGTAGTGGAAAGTTCCAGCGTGAGATTCCTCTTTTCCTGGTTGCTTTCGGCTGTGCCTACGGGCTGCAATTCCTGTCTCTCTTACTTATGGTAGAGATCTGTGATATGAACGAATATCTGGGCCAGTTCCTGGGCCTTTTCGTATATGGTGCCGTTAACTTCACTATGAATAAACGGCTTACCTTCCTCCGGAAATAGGAAAGCTTTTCTAATTACTCACTTCTCAACGTATCGGCCGGTGCAACACGTGACGACAGATAGGCCGGGTACCAGGTTCCCAGCATAATGATAAATGCCATAAACAAGTAAGTAAGCAGCAGCCCGAAGAAAATACGAAAGAAAGTAATATGCATAATATTCGTGCCGATAAATTCCATTTTAGCCAGGTTGATACAGAGGATAACGGCTGGTATGGCAACCAGGCTTAACAACAACCAGCCTTCACCGATCATCATTCGTAATATCTGGCTGCGTGTGGAACCGACGGCCAGCCGTAATCCGATCTCTGGTTTCCGGTATTCGTTGCGGAACCAGAAAGTGCCTATAATTCCCAGAAATATATTGAAGACAAGGAATATCATGAAAGCAACCCGGTAGCGGATCTCATCCATTCGTCCGTCCGAAAGATATAGCGTATAACGCAGGTCGTCGAAAGACCTTACCTTATATAATAGAAAGTTGCCTACTGACAGTTGTTCCCGTATATCCTGTTGGAAGCTTTGTATGAAATCCCGTTGATTCAACCCGGGTTTGACACGTATGCTGATTTCGAATTGGGATAGTACGCCTTCGTTCATCTGAGCCAGATCGGAGTTGGATAATAACAGATAGGCTGCATATTCCTCGGGCCTGTAGTCGTCTCGTTTCAGAGGGCCGCAAACGTCGCCGATGAGAAATTCTTCATTATTATCTTTCAGATAAAGGATTTTTCCTTTTGCTTGTTCGCCGGGAAATTCATCCTGGGCAAATTTTCGGGAAATAATGACACTGTTTTCATTCAAGGCCTTTGCCAGCTGGGACGGTTCTCCACCTGCTAACGGATGGATGCGGAATACCTCGAAATAGGAGGGAGTGACTTCCATAAAATGACAGTCGTTTGTCTGTATTGTGTCTTTCGAAAGCCTGATATCTCTGTAACTGGCACAATAGGGGGCACTCATGTTGGAGACGCATACACTCTCTACCTGGGGATGCTGGCGGATACGTTCCAGGATAGACAGGAAATCGGCGGCAGCCTGCTGTTCTCCTTCTTCATACCGGACATACAGCGGACTGCTTTCCGGAATGGTGGCAAGTTGTACCTGATAGGTATCTTTTATGTCATAAGCACTGTCTATTGAAGCGGTATATCCGAATGTGATGAAAAAGTCCATTATATACCATAACAGTATAAATACGATGAATAATTCGGCAACGATCCAGGCATTTTGCCGGCGTTGTGTCCATATAAGTTTTAAAAGGTGCTGTATCATGGTTCTGTTTATTTATCGTTTAATGCATCTACAACCGGTTTCCTGAGGGCACGCCAGGCAGGAACGAGGGCTGACAGTAAATTAAGTATCAGGCAAAAAGCAAAAGCGTATCCGAAAATAACCGGATTCAGGAACATACCAGGTGACAGGTCTATCGAGGCGGTCAGCGAACTGCCATCCCAGTTATATCTTCCCAGCAACCAGCCTTTAAGCAGGCTGACCAATCCGTAGGACAGTAGTAAGCCGGTCAGGCCTCCGAGTAGAGTAAGCAATAGGTTTTCATATAAAACTTGCATCAATAATGTCCTGTTCATCGCACCGAATGCTTTACGTATACCGAGTTCCTCCATTCTTTTCTTCATACGTGATGCCGTCATTCCTGTCAGGTTGATAGAGGGAACCAATAACAGGATCAGGATGATCAGTATTATCTGAATATACAGCTGTGTATAGTCGGGAACATTGAATGATTCGCCACTGCGAAGGTAGGCCCGGAAAATAGTATCGGGCTGGTCGTTTAATATCAGATCGTACTGGGTTGTGCTGGTATTGTATTTGCGGCAAAGGTCTTCTGCCTCCGTGCGGATAGCATCAAAGTCATTCGGGCTTTTAGCCAGGATATATACCTGCATACGTCCCAGGACATAGTTACACCATGCACCTCCTTTGATCTGCGAGGGGCGGTTGGTGAAAGGCAACCACAACTCTGCATAGCAATAATTAGCGATGGAAGGGACGTCTTTGACGACTCCGGCTACTGTGTATTCTTCGAAATTCAGTAGAAATGTTTTTCCGGTTGCATCGGTCGTATTGAACAACTTTCGTGCCAGCGATTCGCATAAGACCGCTTTCCGGATGCCGGAGGTGAATTCTTCTTCTGTATAAGGGGCTCCTGACAGGAATGAGAATCGGAAAACTTTCCAGAATGCGGCATCTGTTCCCATGACAAGGCCGTTATAGACATTTTTGTTACCTTGCAACTGGATAAACTCACTTTGTTCTCCTAAAGGTATGACTGCCGTAACCGCTTCGGGGATTTGCATCGGGTAGAAACATTCTTTAATGGTCGGGTACGATAGTTGACTGCTACCTTGTCCTTTCCCTTCTTTTTTAGCGACTTTCCCGTACTGGACAATCATCATCCGGTCGCGATAGCTTTCCGGTTCTATGTTGGCTGTATGGAAATAATACAGGATAGCCAATGTCATAACCATAGAGATAGCCAGGCCGGTACCGGCTATATAGATAATACTGAAGAATTTATTTTGCTTCAGCATCTGAACTGCCTGTTTGAAATAGACCTTATACATAAAAGACTTTGTTATTATTGTTCGATGCAGATAATAACAAAGTCTGTGCCATAAAGGTAATGTGTTGTAATACAGTATTTGCAGCTTTGCTATCGCTGTTCGTTATCGGACACTGTGTTCGTTTTCGTGAGGCTTAAAATACCGTCTTCCAGAGAAAATCGCTCATCATGTTCGGAAAGAAACCGGATAGCCGTTATGATTTTATCTGCCGGGAAAGAGAACTCTTCCGGCAGCTTTTTTACTTCCTGTGGGCCATTGTCTTCCAGTGTTTTCAATAAAGCCTCCCGTATGGTGTTGAATGTATGGTTGTTCAGTCCCGAGTCGTTTTTGGCCAGGCAGACATCACAGCAACCGCAATCGGAAGTGTCCTTTTCACCGAAGTAAGTGATCAGCATCCGGCTCCGGCAGATTCGGTTTTCCTCTATGTAATCTATTACCCGATTCATCCGGTTTTCGAAACGTTCTTTACGCTCTTCATAGGCCGAGCGCGGGATGGAGAGGTATTTGATCTCCTCCCTTGTCCGGGTATAGATGATGAGCGGTGTCTTTTTATGTGGAATATAATTGACGATCCTGTATTTGGAAAGTCCGATCAATACGTCATATATCTCTTGCTGGCTCAGTCCGGTTCGGGTGGAAATCAGCCCTTCATTAATATATACATAATCGGAAAACAGTCCGGTATAAGAACGGAGGATGCATTGGATCACCTCGTCTGTCTTTCTATCCTGGTGCAGATACTTGTAAAGTTCGTCGCGCGTGGCGGTGAATACCAGGCGGGAAGCATTGTCCTGTTCTTCCGTATATTCTATATAACCGGCCAGCTCCAGTATTTTCAGCGCATGATGAGCTTGCAAATGTGAAAACTTGTAAGCTGAACAAAAATCGATCAGTGAGAAATCATGTACTGTATCGAGTCCGAATCCGACAGCAATCTGGTAATAATTGCCCAATGCATCGTATACCCGGCTGATAAACTCCCTGTCCGGATATTCGTCGGCCAGTCGTTTTTTTAGCTTTGTAGTGTCCGTATTCGAACATAAGGCAACAGCATAGGCTCGTTGTTCATCGCGCCCGGCGCGTCCGGCTTCCTGATAGTATTCTTCCAGTGATCCGGGCATATCCAGATGGACAACCAGGCGTACGTCCGGTTTGTCGATCCCCATACCGAAAGCATTGGTGGATACGATGACACGGCACTCGTTATTTTTCCAGCGGCTTTGTCGGAGATTCTTCTCATCACGGTTGAGCCCGGCATGGAAAAAGTCAGCCGATATACCGGCTTCCCGCAGTAGGGTCGCAACCTCTTTGGTCCGTTTCCTGTTGCGTACGTAGACAATGGCACTTCCCGGAACTTTTCCCAGTATGTGAGCCAGCGAGTTTATCTTATCTTCCGTGCGCCGTACGATATAGGAAAGGTTCTTCCGTACGAAACTTTTCCGGAAGACATTCTTTTCATTGAAGTGCAACCGTTCCTGTATGTCATTGACTACTTCAGGTGTTGCCGTAGCTGTAAGTGCCAATACTGGTATATCGGGTAGTTGTTCGCGGATGTCGGCTATCTTCATGTAAGAAGGACGGAAGTCGTATCCCCATTGAGAGATACAGTGACTTTCGTCGATAACCAGCAGGCAAACATTCATCGCTTGCAGTTTATTTATAAATATCTCGGTCGCTAAACGCTCAGGCGATACATACAGGAATTTATAATTACCGAAAATGCAATTTTCCAATTGGGCGATTATTTCCTGACGGGTCATACCCGAATATACGGCAGTGGCTTTGATGCCCAGGCGGCGCAGGTTATCCACCTGGTCTTTCATCAGGGCGATCAGTGGGGTTACGACAATGCATATCCCTTCCATGGCCAATGCCGGCACCTGGAAGGTAATCGATTTACCTCCACCGGTCGGCATTAGCCCCAGTGTATCTTTTCCCTCACAAACAGAGTGTATTATGTCCTCCTGGAGAGGACGAAAAGCAGGGTATCCCCAGTACTTCTCTAATATCTTATGGTAGACGTCCACCGGTTTCCTTCATATGTCATCGACCTTTATGTCTTTAACCATGAGTTGTAAGGTCGTGTTCCCGTTATACGTATTTTCTTCGATGGTATAGCAAATATTAAAAGGTTTCATCCCCTTAATATGCTTACTGTGTTCATGCATCCCGAAAGCGATACCGTGAATCGGCGTATTCGATTTGTCGTCTATCAGTTCCAGTTTGATATGTTCCAGTTCTTTACCTACCAGCTTGCTTGTGCCGTAATCTTTGACGTTCAGTGAGCAGAACACCGGTTTCTGGTTGTCGGGTCCAAAAGGGTTCATCCGTTTGAGCTCACCCATGAATTTGGTATTGATCTCTTTCAGGTCGAGTACGGCATCGATGTCGATCTGCGGTGTCATCTGTTCCGGGATGATTTCGTCTGCAGCGAGTTTTAGGAAACGATCGGTGAAAGCTTCCAGGTTTTCCTCTTTCAGGGAAAGGCCGGCAGCATAGGTATGTCCTCCGAAGTTTTCCAACAGGTCGCGACAGTTCTCTATCGCCTTGTATATATCGAAGCCGGTAACCGAGCGGGCAGAACCGGTAATCAGTTCGGACGATTTGGTCAGTACGACTGCCGGGCGGTAATACTTTTCAGTCAGGCGGGAGGCAACAATACCGATAACTCCTTTATGCCAGCCCGGATTGTAGACTACGATTGCCTTCCGGTCTTCCATATTGGCGAATTCATCGATGATGGCGTTGGCCTCGTCTGTTATTTTTTTGTCCAGTTCACGGCGTTCGTCGTTATACTGGTTGATATTTTCGCTCTTTTCGCGGGCCGATTCGACATCTTTGGCCAGTAGCAGGTCTACTGCTTCCTTTCCATTCATCATACGCCCGGATGCATTGATACGGGGACCGATCTTAAATACGATATCACTGATGGTGATATCTTTTCCGGTCAGTCCGCAGATATCTATGATCCCTTTCAACCCCAGGCTGGGATTGCTGTTTAGTTGCTTCAGTCCGTAGTAAGCCAGAATACGGTTTTCTCCTGTAATAGGCACGATATCGGAAGCGATGCTGACAGCTGTCAGTTCAAGCAATTTTTCCAATTCTGAGAAGGGGAAATTATTGCTTTTGGCAAAAGCCTGCATAAACTTAAAGCCGACCCCGCAGCCCGATAAATGTTCGTAGGGATAGATAGAATCTACCCGCTTGGCATCCAGTACAGCTACCGCGTCCGGAAGCGTATCGTCCGGCATATGGTGATCGCAAATGATAAAGTCGATGCCTTTTTCTTTGGCATACTCTATCTTTTCGATTGCTTTGATTCCGCAGTCGAGTGAGATAATTAAGGTTACGCCGTTTTCATACGCGTAATTGATCCCCTTGTAGGAAATACCGTACCCTTCGTCGTAACGATCCGGGATGTAATAATCCAGAGTCGAAGAGTAGGGTCTTAAATATTTGAACACAAGCGAAACGGCAGTCGTTCCGTCTACATCGTAATCACCGTAAACCAGAATTTTTTCTTTATTCCCAAGAGCCCTGTTCAACCGTTTTACTGCTTTTTCCATATCCGGCATCAGAAATGGATCATGTAGGTCGTTGAGATTGGGTTTAAAGAACTTTCTTGCCTCTTCTGCCGTGGTAATCCCTCTCTGAACAAGCAGGAGACAGATAATGGGACTGAAACCGATCTCAGCCGCCAGCGTATCTCTCTTACGTAATTCTTCTTCTGTCGGGGTTTGAAAATTCCATTTGTTAGTCATTATATATTATTTTTTCTTTTTTATCTTTCCACACAGCCTTGCGGCTGTTCATTGCTCTTCCTTGTTTGAGATAAAAGTTTCACTCGGATGAAACAAAAGTTTCTTAGGTATGAAACATTCGTTTCACTTAAGAGAAACTAATGTTTCCCCATAGTGAAACAAAGATCTGTGTTGCTGTCTCATTCATCTCTTCCGGAAGTTTTCTTTATTTTCCTTTCAACCCGTAAAATTAGGAATTTAAAATGGATAATAGCAATAGCTCAGGGAAAATAGTTTTTTTGTTATTATTTTTTTATAAGTACACGAATCATTTGTACATTTGTCACAATATTATAAAAAACAATGACGGAAGATATTAAAAAGGCCTGCGAAGTAATGCAGGAAGGCGGTATAATACTCTATCCCACAGATACAATTTGGGGAATAGGTTGCGATGCAACGAATGAAGAAGCTGTGCAACGTGTGTATGAGTTAAAGAGAAGAGCAGACAATAAGGCCATGCTGGTCTTGTTGGATAGTACTGCAAAACTCGAAATGTATGTATCGGATGTTCCCGATGTTGCATGGGATTTGATCGAAGTGGCAGACAAGCCGCTGACCATTATCTACTCCAATGCAAAAAATCTGGCAAAAAACCTGTTGGCTGACGATGGAAGCGTGGGTATTCGTATTTCGAATGAAGAATTTTCGCGTAAACTGTGCGAACGTTTCCGTAAACCGTTGGTGTCGACATCTGCCAATGTGAGCGGTGAACTTTCACCGGCTAATTTCTCGGAAATATCGGATGTAATCAAAAACGGAGTAGATTATATTGTTGGCTATCGTCAGGATGATATGAGCAAGGCACAACCATCAAATATTATAAAACTTGGTGCCGGAGGTCTTATTCAGGTTATCAGATAAGAATGAAGAAAAGTAGGCAGGCAGGAAAATACATATTATCAGATTTTATCTCTGCATCTGTAGCCTGGTTTTTATTTAACTGGCTGCGATATAAGGAAGTGGCTGTTTATGAGGGTGCCGGTTCTTTCAGTAATTATCTGGCTTATATGCAGGTATTGAAAGGGCAGTTTCTGATCCCTTTCTTCTGGTTGACTCTGTACTATTTTTCGGGTTATTACAATAAACCGTTCGGAAAGTCGAGGTTGACCGAGTTGTTTTCAACTTTTGTCACTTCTTTGATCGGAGTTGTTCTGATTTTTTTTATCGTAGTATTGAACGATCTGCCTCGTTCGTTTCATATTTACTACGAACTCTTTTTTGTATTATTCGGTTTACAGTTCGTATTGACCTATATCCTGCGTCTGTCTATCACACTTGCGGGCCTGCGGAAAATAAAAAGCAGGGAAGGGGCAATGAATGTATTGATTATCGGAGCAGGGAAGAAGGCATGTAGTATTGCTAAAGATCTTTATCGGATGGGATATAATATTTCCGGTTTTATACCGGAAGATCCGGTAACTCCGGTAGAGGTGGATCAAAAAGAAGTGCTGGGATCTTTGGACGATTTACCGATGATTGTTGCAGAAAAGAGGATCGATGAACTGGTGCTTGCCGCAGAAACGGATGATAATAAAAAATTGTTGAATATACTCTATTCGCTTTATCTTTATAAGTTACCGATCAAAGTCCTGGCCGATAAGTTAAGTATGCTCTCACAGGTAAAGATAAAGACGATTCGTGGCATTCCTTTGGTGAATGTGACAGATAACAATTTCTCGCAGGTAGAAAAGAATATCAAGCTGTTTATGGATAAAGCCATATCTGCTTTGGTACTTGTCCTGTTCTCACCGATGTATCTTTATATTGCATATCGGGTGAAGAAGGATTCTCCGGGACCGGTCTTTTTCCGTCAGGAACGGATCGGATATATGGGAAAACCCTTTATGATCTATAAGTTCCGGACGATGTATGTGGGGGCCGAAGATAAAGGTCCGTTGCTATCGTCCGAAAATGATGAACGTATTACTCCGTTCGGGCATATTATGCGGAAGTACCGGCTGGATGAATTTCCCCAGTTCTGGAATGTGCTGAAAGGGGATATGTCGGTAGTAGGACCGCGACCGGAGCGGAAATATTTTATTGATCAGATAGTAAAAGTTGCGCCTTACTATTATTTACTGCATAACGTACGCCCCGGTATCACTTCCTTGGGGATGGTAAAATATGGGTATGCCAGTGATGTGGATAAGATGATCGAGCGCATGAAATATGATGTTTTATATTACGAAAATATGTCGTTACTGCTGGATATAACAATATTGATCTACACAGTAAAGACAGTGTTTACAGGTAAAGGTATTTAAAATGGCAAAAGAAGGTTTATTTTACAGGTTTCTGTTGTGGCGTGATAAGCATATAAAAGAGAAACATTTTATTCTGGTGATCAGTTTTCTGGTCGGTATATGTACGGCGGCGTCTGCTATCATACTGAAACAGTTGATTCATCTGATACAGCATATCCTTACCGGGAATTTTGATGCCAGTGGGGTGAACTACCTGTATCTGCTTTACCCGGTAATTGGTATCCTGCTGGCCGGATTGTTCGTTAAGTATATTGTACGTGATGATATCAGTCATGGGGTAACCAAGATCCTTTATGCTATTTCACAGCGTAAGAGCCGGATCAAACCGCATAATACCTGGACATCCATTGTCGCCAGTTCCGTGACTATCGGATTCGGTGGATCGGTAGGAGCAGAGGCCCCGATCGTTTTGACCGGAGCGGCTATCGGTTCCAATCTGGGGCGTTTGTTCCGTATGGAGCAGAAAACCTTAATGCTGTTGGTCGGCTGTGGGGCGGCAGGTGCGATTGCCGGTATTTTTAAGGCACCTATTGCCGGACTGGTTTTTGTGATCGAGGTATTATTGCTCGACCTGACCATGACCTCTGTATTGCCTTTATTGATTTCGTCGGTGACGGCAGCAACTGTTTCCTATATTTTTACAGGAACGGAAGCTATGTTTAAATTTTCTCAGACCGAGGTTTTTGAGATAGAACGTATTCCGTACGTACTGTTGTTGGGCGTTTTTTGTGGTCTGGTATCCTTGTATTTTACCCGTGTGATGAACCGGGTGGAAGGAATGTACCGGAAACTGGGTGTTTACTGGAAGAAGTTTCTGCTGGGAGGCGTGATGCTGAGTATCCTGATCTTCCTTTTCCCTCCGTTGTATGGTGAAGGTTACGATACGATCGGTTCTTTATTGAACGGACAGTTCTCGCATATTATGGATAAGAGTTTATTCTATGACCTGAATGATAATTACTGGGGAATTATCGTATTCCTGTTCCTGATCCTGCTGACTAAAGTTTTTGCATCGAGTGCGACTAATGCCGGTGGCGGTTGTGGTGGTATTTTTGCACCTAGTTTGTATTTAGGCTGTATATCAGGATTCCTGTTTGCTCATACCTCCAACTATTTCCCGTTTACGATGTATATTTCGGAAAAGAATTTTGCCCTGCTGGGCATGGCGGGGATCATGTCGGGAGTTATGCATGCACCGCTTACCGGGGTATTCCTGATTGCGGAACTTACCGGTGGATACGATCTTTTTCTTCCGTTAATGATCGTTTCCATCAGTTCATACCTGACAATTCTGATGTTCGAACCCCACAGTATCTACTCGATGCGTCTGGCTCAGAAAGGAGAATTGCTTACACACCATAAAGACCGTGCCGTACTGACTTTGCTGAATACCGATAGTGTGATCGAGAAAGACTTCCAGACTGTATCACCGGAAATGTCGCTGGGCGATATGGTTAAAGTAATTGCAAAGAGCGGACGAAATGCATTCCCGGTTATTGACGATAAAGGTGTTTTGTTGGGGATCGTGCAATTGGATAATATCCGCAACATTATGTTCCGTCCTGAGTTATATAACAGGTTTCATGTATCTAAGTTTATGGTCTCGGCCCCGGCCAAGATACAGATAGGAACCCCGATGGAGCAGATTATGGGTATATTTGATGATACGAAAGCCTGGAATCTTCCCGTGGTGGATGAAGAAGGCCGTTATGTCGGATTTATGTCGAAGTCGAAGATATTTAATTCATACCGCGAAGTATTGGTAGAAAACTTTTCAGGAGATTAAAAGATGGAAAAAAAAGATTTACGGATTGTATATATGGGTACTCCCGACTTTGCCGTGGAGAGCCTGCGTGCCTTGGTTGAAGGTGGTTATAATGTAGTAGGAGTGATTACGATGCCGGATAAACCGGTTGGACGTCATGGCAGTGTTTTGCAGGCCAGCCCGGTAAAAGAATATGCTTTGTCGCAGAATCTCCCGGTGTTGCAGCCGGAGAAGTTGAAGGATGAAGCGTTTATTTCAGAACTGCGTGCGCTGAATGCCGATTTGCAGATAGTGGTTGCTTTTCGTATGTTGCCGGAAGTAGTGTGGGATATGCCACGTTTCGGAACATTCAATCTGCATGCATCTTTGTTACCACAATATCGTGGGGCTGCTCCGATCAATTGGGCTGTTATTAACGGGGATACTGAAACTGGGGTTACAACTTTCTTCCTTACTCATGAAATCGATACCGGAAAAATTATCCGTCAGAAACATCTTCCGATAGCCGATACCGATAATGTGGGAATGGTACATGATGCACTAATGACAATAGGTGCAGGGTTGGTTACGGAGACGGTCGATTTATTGCTGGCCGGTAAAGTCGATGCCATTCCTCAGGAAGAGTTTATTAAAGATGTCATCGAGTTGCGTCCAGCTCCCAAGATATTTAAAGATACC
The DNA here is from genome assembly GCF_023369805.1 of Parabacteroides leei. Classification (NCBI taxonomy): domain Bacteria; kingdom Pseudomonadati; phylum Bacteroidota; class Bacteroidia; order Bacteroidales; family Tannerellaceae; genus Parabacteroides; species Parabacteroides leei. Next base: position 64,850 of record NZ_JAMBQG010000003.1, on the reverse strand, counting down.
TGCCGTATCGATTGGAATCAGCCGTTAAAGAAAATCTATGATTTTATCCGTGGTTTGTCTCCGTATCCTGCGGCCTGGACGGAGTTGGTTGCAGTGGATGGAAGTCGTCAGGCTTTAAAAGTCTATCAGGCCGAAAAACATCCTGCATCACATAATCAGGCTGTTGGTACTATCCTTACAGACGCAAAGAGCTATATCGATATCGTGGTTGAAGATGGTTATATCCGTCTTGTGGATCTTCAACTGGCTGGTAAGAAACGGATGGGCGTAAAAGACTTCCTGAACGGTAATAAACAAATCGGAAATTATACTGTAAAATAAGAATGGGAGAAACCAGACGTATTATCTATATCATCCTGGGTTCTTTCTTCCTGATATTGGGAGCAATCGGCCTGTTTGTACCGTTGCTCCCGACTACTCCTTTCTGGTTGTTGACCTGCTGGTTTTATCTTCGCAGTTCGGAGACGTTATATAACCGGGCGATGAGCAATCGCTATTTCGGCTCTTATATCAGAAACTATATGGTTGACAAAGCTATTCCTTTGCAATCGAAAATCATTTCTATTTCAGTCATGTGGCTTTCAGCTATTTTGACCTCTCTCTTTCTAATCGAATATCTCTGGGTGAAAGGGTTGCTGATATTGATCAGTATCGGGGTTACCTGGCATATAATCTCTTTTCCCACGAAGAAGAAATAAGTTTTCAGAACAACAATTCTTTTCTCCTTTTCCTGTATTCACCGGGGGTTATGCCATAATGGTTTTTAAAGACACGCGAAAAATAGGCATCATCGTAAAACCCTAGCCGGTAGGCAATCTCTTTTATATTATATTCATTGTTCACAAGAAGCGGGAGGGCTGCATTCATCCGTAGCAATGAAATATAATTGGCCGGAGTAGTGTTCAATGATTCCCTGAATAGCTTATGGAAATAGTTCGGTGAAATGTTACAGCAGTCTGCCAGTTGTTTCAGCCGGACAGGTTCGGTGAAATGTTCTTTTATATATAGAATAGCTGGTTCTATTATGCGGACAGAGTAGATTTCCTGTGGGGAAGTCCAAGGATAATTTTCCAATAAAGCAACAATCATGGCCTGGATACCGGCCTGCATGCGTAATGACTCCAGATAGTATTCCTTATAGGAAGTCGGTTCACCGGAGACGAGATCCTCTATATGGGCGAGTGAACAGGAAATGATATCCATTGTTCCCGTAAAATTGACAATTAACGGCATCGACAGCAGGCTATGATGTATAATTAAATCTTTGGGAATGAAATGAAGCCAGTTTGTGGAGAAAGAGTGCAGGCATTGCTGGGCTGTCAGTTTATTCCCGTTGATAAAATACAAGTTTCCGCTCTCCAACAAATATTCTTTGTTTTCATCAGACAGGAAGAGCTTCCCGTCGGTAATTTGATATATCTTGAAGCAGTTGTCTATATCCGAATGTTTTTTATTCCAGGTTTTATTACCTGTGTAAGTTCCTCCGGTAAGGATATCTATCGTATGGTTTAAATGAATCATATTGTTATTGTCTGAAATAAGATTGTACAATAATAGCCAAAAATTATACAATCCGTATGTGAAAAGGAATATTTATTTTTGCCGGTACTTAATTCTAAATGCAATATCATGAAAACAATAGTAGGAAGTCTGTGTGTTTGGTACACGATAATACTCTGTGTATTTACCGGTTGTAATCAGAAAAAGGTTATCCCTGATCCGGTCAGGGCACAAGAAGTAGCCGATCTTCGTTTCGGCATGTTTATCTGCTGGTCGTACAGTACGTTCTCCGGTAAGGAGTGGACCGGTGAACCACATGATGTCTCTTTCTTCCGTGCAACCTCCTGCAATACCGATCAATGGGCAAAGACTGCCAAAGAAGCGGGTATGAATTATATCCTGTTCCTGACCAAGCATCATGACGGTTTTTGTCTGTGGGATACACAGACGACCGATCTGAAAGTTACCAATGCACCGTTAAATACAGATGTACTGAAGAAATTACGTGCTTCGTGCGATAAATACAGTATAAAACTGGCTCTGTACTTTTCCGAAGGAGATTGGAATTGGGAAGGAGCCGAACGTGGACAAAGTCAGAAAGGCGGAAGTGATCCGGAAATGAAAAAAGCCCAGCTGAAAGAATTGCTTACCCAATACGGTCCGATAGAATTTATCTGGTTTGATCATGCCGTAGGGGACGGAGGTCTCTCACATGACGAAACAACGGCATGGGTACATCAGTTTCAGCCCAATTGTTTTGTCGGATATAATCATGGAGCACCTTCCGGTCGTCTGAGCTTACGTGAGCGGGGATGTGCCGGCCCGTTGGGTGGTGACAATCTTACCTGGGTGGCAGATGCCGGAAAGAATGAGAAAGCGTACGATGGTTATTTAGTCGCAGAGTTTACTTATCCCTTATTATCAGCTCATGAAGGTGGAGCGGATTGGTTTTATTCATTGCCACAACATGACTCGTTAGCTTACCCTGCAGAAAAAGTCTATAAGGATTATAAGGAAGCCGTTGAATACGGAAATATCTTTTCATTGAATATCGGCCCGGATTATAATGGAAATATTCGTGAGATAGACCGTAAGATACTTCAGGAAGTAGGTCGGATGATAAAAGAAAATATATAGAAACTGGTGGTTTGTATGCAAAAATTAGATAACCTGTTGTGGGGATTTATAGTTCGGTCGGGAAAAATTCATTGCTACTATTGAACCTGCCTCCGGATAAACGAGGAGTGATCCACGAAAATGATGTATCCAGCCTAATGAATATGCAACGAATACTGAGAAATACTTTTGAAAAGAATCTGACGGATGGAGCAAAGATTTCTTTCGGTAAAAATGAAATAGGGGTCTCTTTTGGCGAAGAACGGGAATTCGACCGGTTGCTTTTGCAGGAAAACATAACAGAAGGACAACGAATAGAAAAGTTTGTATTAGAATGCCGGGTGGATACTGAATGGATACCGGTAGCGGAAGGAACAACAGTCGGATATAAGCGAATTTTACGATTTGATCCGGTACGTTGTTGTGAAGCACGTATTGTTATCAAAGAAACGAGGGATGTCCCCCAAATATCGGAAATAGGTTTTTATAAGGCATCAGAAGAAGAAACGGTAAAGGAATAAATTCATTCTTTTCCGATAAAAAAGAGAAACAGGTGTGTCAAATGGTTATTATGAGACTTTGGCACACCTGTTTATTTGATTTAGCAATTGAACGAATTATCTGCTGAGAGCGTCTCGCTTTCAAACTCATGTTTTATTTGATTAACCCAATGCTTGATCCGTTCATCTGTCTTTTCGGGTTGATTTTCGATATCCAGCGCTAATCCTACGAACTTACCTTTTTTTACAGCCTGGGATTGATTGAAGCGGTATCCATCTGTTGAGGTATGGCCTATCACGATGGCTCCCCGTTTGGTAAAAGCTTCTGCCAGAAAACCGATTGCATCGACGAAATTATCCGGATATTTAACCTGGTCTCCCAGGCCAAAAACTGCTACTTTTTTTCCTTTCAGGTCGGAAGAGGTTACTACCGGCATTATTTCATCCCAATACGTAGGCAATTCTCCGTCAAACCAGGTTGAAGAACCGACAATAATATGATCGTATGACTCGAAATCTTTCTCTCCTGAATTTTCAACCGGGATAATATCGATCTGAACGTCATGGAATGCCTCTTTTATCTTTTGGGCAACTGCTGCCGTTTTCGCTGTGGACGAACCATAAAATAATCCAATCTTTTTCATACATCATTCTATTAATAATCCAACAAATCTTTAGCTGCTTTATAAATTTTCTCCTCATTCGGGAGGATCGCTTTTTCCAGGATCGGGTGAAAACCGACCGGGGTAAATATTGAACCGACCCGTTGTATCGGAGCATCCAGATACTGGAACAACTCTGCACCGATCATACTGGCTATTTCTGCTCCAAAACCAGAGAATACTTTGTCTTCATGTACGATTAAAACCTTACTTGTCTTTTTTACAGAGTCAAAGATCGTCTCTTTATCCAATGGAATCAATGACCGTATATCGATCACTTCGACATTCCGGCCATGTTCTTTCTGTAATCGTTCCGCGACATTCAAACAAAGATGGGTCGTATTGCCGTATGTAATAATACTCATATCTTCTCCCGGACGGCGGATACGAGCTTTCCCGAAAGGAACCTCGAAATCGTCAGGTACGAAAGTTGCCGCTTCAGTGGCATTGTACAGGGCTTTGGGTTCCAGGAATAATGTAAAACCCTTGGAACGCATGCTGGTACGGAGCAAACCGGCTGCATCATCGGCAAACGAAGGGTAAACGATGCGTGCTCCCGGCAGGGTTGTCAGTGCTCCTTCTATCGTTTGTGAATGATACAAGCCACCGCCGATGTAGCCACCGGAAGCGAGCCGCAGGGTTATATTCGGGGTGAATTGTCCGTAACTTCTCCAGTATTCATGTGTGCACTCTACATATTGCTCAATGGCAGGCCAGAAATAATCTGCAAATTCGGCTCCTTCAATTACGACATGTATCTTCGGATCGAACCTACACATCCCATTAGCCGAACCGACGATATAATCCTCTGCAATCGGCGCATTAAATACACGGGCGTCTCCAAATTCCTGTTGCATGCCTTTTGAGATATTGAAAACACCTCCTTTATCTTTGTTAGCAATATCTTGTCCCCAGATGAAAGTATCCGGGTTATACCGGAATTCTGCTTTTAGGGTTTTGTTGATAGCCGTAGCCAATGTTTCCTTTTCACCGGATTCATTTTGTATGCCGTCTACATATTTCTTAGGGAGGTAAGGTTCCGGCAATACGAAATCGGTAACTGTTGCAGGGTCCGGATCAGGGGCAGCCAGTGCTTTCCGGTTGGCTGCACTCAGGTCTTTCTTGGCTTTATCCTCGATCTCTTTCAGTTCTTCCTCCGTGAAACGTTTGTACCGGAGAAGCATACGCCGGAACTTCTGTAAGGGATCGGCCGCCTTTACGTAATTCAGCTCGTTTTCATCGCGGTATAAGGTATGCTTATCCGAATTGGAGTGGGAGCCGATACGCACACAATTGGCTTGTACAATTACCGGAATACGGTTGAGAGCATATTCTTTTGCCTCTGTCATGGCATTCATCGAGTCAAATACGTCTTTACCGTTACAATGAATGATCTTCAGGTTCTTGAAACCGGAGAAATTATCGGCTACTTTTCGGTTGGCCGTTTGGTCTTCTTTGGGTACGGAGATCCCGTATCCGTTATCCTGAATAACGAATATTACCGGTAAGCGTTCCGTACTGGCTCCGTTAATAGCCTCGTATACAAAACCTTCGGATGTCGCCGACTCTCCGTGGGAAGTGATAGCCACTCCTTTGTGTTTATAATAAACCATAGCCCTGCCTACACCGGCGGCATGCAGGTCGTGAGTTCCTGTGGCAGACGATATGTTCTCTATATTCCATTCCATTTTGGAGAAATGATTAGACATATGCCGTCCGGCACTTGTCAGGTCGGTTGCTTTGGATATTCCGTTCAGTATAACTTCTTCAGGGGTCATTCCTGCTGATAGTACCGTGAGCATATCCCGGTAATAGGGGAACAGGAAGTCTTCTCCTTTTTTGAATACCTGTCCGATCGCCAGCTGGATGCCATCATGACCGGCATAAGGGGCATGATACGACCAGCCCAGCGATTGTAACAGGTAAGAAGGGGCCTTTTCATCGAGAGCCCGTCCTAATGTCATCAGGTAAAACCATTTTTTCAGGGTTTCCTTATCTGTATTTTTTATATCGTACTTTTTCATTTTTGATCATATTAATTATTAAAGATCCCAGTTTTCCAGATAATCGGCAATGCGGCGCAGGAAAGCACCACCCAATGTCCCGTTGATGATCCGGTGGTCGTATGATAACGACAGGTACATTTTATGGCGGATGCCGATCATATCGCCTTCCGGTGTTTCAATCACTGCCGGTTTTTTCTCGATGTAGCCTACTCCCAGGATAGCAACCTGGGGTTGATTGATGATCGGTGTACCGAACAGGTTTTTGAATGTTCCGAAATTGGTGATCGTAAAGGTTCCTCCCTGTATATCGTCCGGAGATAGTTTATTGTTACGAGCTTTGTTTGCCAGTGAGTCGATAGCCACAGCCAAACCGTTCAGGTTCAGTTTGTCGGCATCATGTATCACCGGGACGATCAGGTTTCCGTCATTTAAAGAGACGGCAATACCTACGTTGATATGTTTCTTCAGGATCATCTGATAACCTTCTACCGACGCATTTACCTGTGGAAAATCTGCCAAGGCCTTGGCTGTAGCCTCTGTAATAGCCGGCATATATGTCAGGCTGATACCTTCGCGTTTCTGGAAAGCTTCTTTAGTGCGGGTACGCCATTTCACCAGTTTGGTAACGTCTACCTCCACCACTGTGGTAACATGCGGGGAAACCTTTTTAGATAATACCATATGATCTGCAACGATCTTGTGTACGCGATCCATTTCAACAACCTTATCTTCTGCGGTAGCCGACGATGGAGCGGCATGTGATGGAGAAGAGGTTGTTGCCTGTTGAACCTGAATAGCCGGTTCCGGCTTTTTCTCCGGCACAGCCTGCGTTGATTGAAGTTGCTGTTTTGGAGTTGTACCTTTCTTTCCGGAAAGATAATCTTTCATATCTTTTTTACTTAAACGTCCCATATAACCGGTTCCCGGAATAAGGTCCATTTCTTCTTTACTCAGATTAGCTTCTTTAGCCATCTGAAGAACGACAGGGGAATACCATCTTTCATCCTCTTTTGCCGCCTGTGCCTTAGGAATGACGGTTGAAGAAGTTGCTACGCTTGCACTTTCAGTGCTATTACTTACCACTTCTTCTTGGGGCGTTGCATTGTTGTCGGGAATATCCTCTTCGGATCCTTCCAGTTGGATAATGGCCACAGTTGTTCCCACAGCCACCGTATCGCCTTCACCAAATAATATTTTAAGTACTTTGCCGGCAACGGGAGATGGGATCTCCGCACTTACTTTTGCCGTACTTACTTCAAAAAGCACGTCATCTTCGTTTACCTGATCACTGGTTTTTACAGACCAGGAGATAATGGTCCCCTCTGTAACGCTTTCGCCCAGCTTGGGCATTTTTATTTCAAATGTAGCCATAGTTAATTAATCTTTTTGCTTTGTTCTTTCGCCGGATAAGTCCAGTTGACCTATACGTTTTATTTTCTCTATCGTTAAAATAGAACAACGGTTGGATGCGGAAAGTTCTATGTTACAAGGTTTAAGTGTTGTAAATCCAATTTCTGTCAGCATATTTGTTATTCCTTAACAACCGGATGTTTTCCAGGTCACTTGCGTTGAACTCGTAATAACGGTTATTATCTGTATGAGTGAAAAAATAGTCCATCAGTGAACGCTTCAATTCATCGATGGAAGTGGGTTTCGGAAACATACCGGATAGGTTTGTGACCGGACTTTTTACCGATTTAACAAAATAAGGACGGGAGATGGTTCCGTGAGCGGATAAAATATCTGATGGTTGAAGAACCCGGTTAAGTATATCCAGATCCGTGGAAAATAATAAGGTGGCATGATGCATCATCCTGCGTTTATGGATAGCCTGTGCACTTCCGGATATTTTTAATCCGTTGACGGTTAATCCCTGTCGTTCATCGGCTTTCGCATGAATTCCGAGAGTTCCGAGAAAACGGATTATACTTTCTGTAAACCGGATGGAGTCGATCTGGCTGCTATTTTCAATAAAGGTGAGGTTCAGGTTTCCCATATCGTGATACACAGCACCACCTCCGGAGAAACGGCGGGCTATCCGTATCTGTTTTTCCTGTATAAACTCCATATCTGCTTCTGCCCATATATTCTGATGTTTCCCGATAACGACAGCCGGTTCATTCTGCCACAACATAAAGATATCTTCCGAAAAGTTCTTTAGAAGATATTCTTCTGCTGCGAGATTGAACCAGGCGTCTGTATAGGTGTTGTAAATGCAAAGCATTACAGGTATAAACTTTCATGTATGACTTCTCCAACCGTAGGATGGGGAAAGACATTTTTTTTGAATTGCTCTGTCGTGTAACCGTTTTCTACGGCAATGCCGGCTGCAATAATGATTTCCGACGCAGGGTTTCCTAATAGATGGCAACCGATAATACGGTCGTCTGTGTCGGTGATTAGCTTGCATAGTCCGGTTCCCGTCTCATTCTCTGCCATAAAACGACCGGAATAAGTCATAGGGATCTTTACCACATTATAGGAGGTACCTTCTGCTTTCAATTCTTCTTCTGTTTTTCCTACGCCTGCGACTTCCGGGTTGGTGTAAACAACGGCTGGAATAGCTTTGTAGCTCATCCTGTCTTCACGTCTCAGCAGATGATTGATAGCAACTTCCGCTTCCCGGTAGGCCGTATGAGCCAACATGGAGAAACCGGTTACGTCACCACAGGCATACACATGAGGGTGGGAGGTTTGCATATATTCGTTCACTTTCACTCCATTGCGGAGAAGTTCCACAGAGAGTGTTTCAAGCCCCAGATTACTAACATTTGCTCTACGGCCGACGCTGACCAATATTTTGTCTGCTTCGATCTTCTCTGTTTTTCCGTTTTTTTCCACAATGACACTGTCGGGTGTTACCTCGATAACTTTTGTCTCAAGGAAAAACTCGACACCTCTCTTTGCGTACTCTGTACGGAGCATAGCCGACGCTTCTTTATCCATAGCCCCAAGTATTTCAGGCATCATTTCAATTACCTTCACTTTGACGCCCATACTGTTAAAGAATGAAGCAAATTCGATGCCGATCACTCCACCTCCGATAATAGCAATCGACCGGGGAAGCTCTTTCATGTCCAGTGCTTCTTTTGAAGTCCAGTACTCTACGTCCGACAATCCTTTGATGGGAGGGATGACTGTTTCAGAACCGGTACAAAGCAGGATGTTTCTTACAGCGAATACCTCTTCACCGCATTGGATCAGGATATATTCGTCTTCTTCACCCCGGATAACCGCTTCTCCCTGCACGATTGTTACACCGTTACCATTGAGTTTGGCTTTGACTCCGAGCGTCAGTTTTTTTACAGTCTTGTTTTTTCGGGCAATGATTTTACCCAAATCGAAGCCCGGAGAAGCATCCGCCTGTATTCCATATTTGGAGGCACTCTTTATATTATCCAGTATTTTGGCTGAATATAATAATGTCTTGGTAGGAATACATCCTTCGTTCAGGCATACTCCACCGATGGCATTCTTTTCAAAGAGAATAGTTTTTAACCCATTTTCAGCGGCCCGTTCACCGGCAGTGTAGCCGGCAGGTCCTCCTCCGATAATGGCTATATCGTATTTCATAATGGATGAATTTTAAATGTTTGAAAATCTTAGATAACAATCTTTGTATATACTTTTGTCTAATATATAAACAGCCGGAATTTCTGTTTTGTTGTGGAAATAAATTTAGTATTTGAAAACAATATTAAGGTGTGATATTTTGATCTGAAGGATTTATTTATGTAGTTTTGTGGAAAATCAATGATAAAATGGCAAAACAATCACATTCATACGAATTAAGGGACAAGAAGCCTTCTCCCAAGTTAGAGGAGCCTGTTGTTGCTTATGTTTCTGTTAACTTGCGAGAGACTTATTTGGATATTGTCTCTGAAGATATGTTCAGAAATACCATATCGAAGGCTGTTTCTGATTTTGAGAATGGGCTGACAATGCCCCATGATAAGATAGATGAATTGGTGAAAGTTCGAATGGGATGGAAATAGTTTGGTCATCTCTGGCTACAGAAGGGCTTCTTTCCATATTGGAATATGTTGAAACTGATTTTGGTAGCTATATATCTCAAAGAGTATATACAGATTTGACAGGATATATAGAAACTTTAACTCAATACCCTAATTTAGATATCCATGATGAATTATTTTCTACTGTAACTTAAGAGGTTCGTTATTTGATTTACAAGCAAAATATAATTTATTATTTGATCTATAAGGAGACAATATATATTTTGTCGATAGCGAACTCAAATCAGTCCCCGGAGCGTATACGAAAAGTGATATTAGATTATTTGCGGTCATATAAATAAAGATCGTTTTGAAGACCGGAAAAGTCTCAAAACGATCTTTATTTATGAAATATTTTATTTGAATACCAGAACCCTTTCACTCAGCGGTTTGAAATCTTTTTTACCCGGTTCTTTGGTCGGTGTTCCGAACGGCATTTGGGCGATCAGTTTCCAGTTGGGGTTGATGTTCCATTCTTCCCGTATCCTTTCATCGATCAATGGATTATAATGTTGCAGGGAAGCACCCAGACCGGCATCCTCTAGCATTGTCCATATAGCGAACTGATGCATCGCTGATGTCTGCTGCGACCAAATAGGGAAGTTATCTTTGTAGCTTGGAAATGCTTTCTGTAAATTCTCCACCACTTCCATATCTTCATAAAACAGGATAGTGCCGTATCCGCAATCGAAGCTGGTATTTATCTTGGCTAGTGTTTTTTCAAACGCTTCTGCCGGTACGATAACACGCAGGGCTTCTTTTGTGATATCCCAGAACTTCTTATGATTTTCACCTAAAAGAAGAACAATCCTTGTCGATTGTGAATTGAATGCAGAAGGAACGTTCGTTACGGCAAAGTCGATAATCTCTTTAATTTCATTGTCTGATATAGGAGAACTGTTAGTGATATTATAATAGGATCTCCTGTGTTTTACTGCTTCTTTAAAATTTTTAGCCATATTCATTGTAAGTTTTTATGTATCTATTTTAATAATATAACCATTTAGGCAGCTGTTTTGTTGCTCTAATTGATTTTCGTCTAAAAAACAATTGTATTTGTAATCAAAAACAACTGTTTTTAAAATCAAATACAATTGTTTTTGCTACTGAAAACGATTATCTGCAAACACTAAAGGGAAGGTTTGTATCAGCAAAGTGAAATGTGCTCTTTGATTCCTTTTAAAAGCTGAAAAAAATGCCGAAGGCCTTATATAATCTTTATATAAAATAATCTTTCTATATTTAAAGAGAAAAATAAGGCCATCCCCGATGTCTAATATGACGGTTACTTAAACGACTGGTAATAAGTTTACTAAAGGAGTAAATCCGTAATAATGCGCTAATATGAAATATCAACTAAAAAAATAGTATCATGATCTGTTTGAAAGGCGTTGTAAATGAGAGTGTTATATTAATCTATCCGGGGAATTTTATAAAGAGGCACAGGAATAAACGTCTGTCTATACAGTGAAATACTTGTTTGAGCCTAAAAAAACGGATGATACCGTTTTCGGAGATTTGTTGTAATATTTTTGGGCGTTTTGTATGGAATAATAAAAAATATTTTTTACCTTTGCGCCCTGTAAAGAGAGAAACTCTATTAGAATCTTCGTTCTGATCATGATGCTAGTTCGGAAAGGGAAGACAGATAGCAGGAGTTGTAATTAATTTATTGCGTTAATAAAAAAAGAAGATAGCAATGTCTAAAATTTGTCAAATTACCGGAAAGAAAGCAATGGTTGGCAACAACGTTTCTCACTCTAAGAGAAGAACGAAACGTAAGTTTGATGTTAACCTGTTTACTAAAAAGTTCTACTGGGTAGAACAGGATTGTTGGGTTAGCCTGAATATTTCAGCCGCAGGCTTGCGTACTATCAATAAGCTGGGTCTAGACGCAGCGATTAAAAAGGCAGCTGAAAAAGGTCATTTAAACGCTTAATTTGGAGGAGAATAAGAAATGGCAAAGAAAGCAAAAGGTAACAGAGTTCAGGTAATCATGGAATGTACCGAACACAAAGAAAGCGGTATGCCGGGTACATCCAGATATATCACTACCAAGAATAGAAAAAATACAACTCAGAGATTGGAATTGATGAAATACAACCCGATCCTGAAGAAGATGACTTTACACAAAGAAATTAAGTAATAGGAGATTTTAAACGATGGCAAAAAAAGCAGTTGCAACATTTAAGAAAGGTGACGGTCGTACTTACTCAAAAGTAATTAAGATGGTTAAGTCTCCGAAAACTGGTGCTTATATCTTCCAGGAAGAAATGATTCCTAACGAAGCGGTAAAAGATTATTTTGCGAAATAATTTTTATTCTATAAAATACAGAAAGAGGTTCTCCCCAAAAGAGAACCTCTTTTTTTTGTTCTTTTCTTTCAGGAGAAAAGAACGTATATAATAATGCTTCAAATCAAATATTTTTTTACTTTTGTATGGGCGTTTATGACGCATCGTGAATAAAATGTATAATAATAAGATTAATAATATAAACAATTAAGAACCATGAGATTTGATGTATCCAGCACTGCGCTGTTATCCCGTTTGCAGTCTATCAGCAAAGTTATTGCGTCTAAGAATTCTTTACCTATTCTCGACAGTTTCCTGTTCGACCTTGACGGTAATAAACTGACTATAACAGCTTCGGATGCTGAAACACGTCTGGTTACTTCTGTTGAGGTGATGAATTCAAAAGGCACCGGGCTTTTCGCTGTTTCTGCCAAGATACTGCTCGACCCTTTGAAAGAATTGCCGGAGCAACCGCTTACTTTTGATATCAACGATGAGAACCTGGAGATCTTTATCCATTTCCAGAACGGAAAGTATAATTTCATCGGGCAGAAAGGAGATACCTATCCGCAACAGAAACCGCTGAATGATAACGCGATTGCAATTACTGTCGAATCGCAGATGTTGCTCAACGGTATCAGCCGCTCTTTATTTGCAACAGCCGACGACGAGCTTCGTCCGGTGATGAACGGTGTCTATTTCGACATCCATACGGACGACCTGACTTTTGTCGCTTCAGACGGACATAAACTGGTTCGTTTACGTAACCTGTCGGTGAAATCGCCGGAAAGAGCTTCTTTCATCCTGCCGAAGAAACCGGCCAACCTATTGAAGAATGTACTGGCTAAAGGTTCAGAAATGGTAAGTATCAAGTTTGATGACAATAATGCTTATGTGAATTGTACGAACTTTGAAATGGTTTGCCGCCTGATCGAAGGACGTTATCCGAACTATAACAGCGTAATCCCGCAGGAAAATCCGTTTAAGGTAACGATCGATCGTGTTTCATTTCTAAATGCACTGAAACGTGTATCTGTTTTCTCCAACCCGGCGAGCAGCCTGGTTAAGTTGCAGTTGAAGGAAAGTGAAATGGTTGTTTCTGCACAGGATATCGATTTCTCTACTTCTGCGGAAGAAAAGATCGTATGCCAGTTTGACGGAACAGAACTGAATATCGGTTTCAAGGCGACTTATCTGATTGAAATATTGAGTAACATTAACTCGGAAGAAGTAATTCTGGAATTGGCTGATCCATCACGTGCCGGTTTGATCGTTCCTGCAGAAAATGAAGAGAACGAAGACTTATTGATGCTTCTCATGCCGATGATGTTGAATGACTAACAAATAAAAAATGCAATTAAACTTAAAGAACCCGATAGTCTTCTTCGACCTGGAGACTACGGGTATAAATATAGTAAAAGACCGTATCGTTGAAATCTCTTTTGTGAAGGTTCACCCTAACGGCAAGGAAGAGACGAAGACGAGAAGGATCAATCCGGAAATGCCGATTCCACCGGAGTCGACAGCCATTCATGGTATTACGGATGAAGATGTAAAAGATTGTCCTACCTTTAAAGAAATAGCCAAGTCACTGGCTGCACAGATCGAGGGTTGCGACCTGGCTGGATACAACTCTAACCGTTTCGATATTCCTCTGCTGGCGGAAGAATTCCTTCGGGCAGGCGTGGATATCGATCTCAACAAACGAAAATTTGTCGATGTACAGACTATTTTCCATAAAATGGAACAACGTACATTGTCGGCTGCCTATAAGTTCTATTGTGACAAGAGTCTGGAAAATGCCCATACGGCAGAAGCAGATACAATGGCTACCTACGAGATCCTGAAAGCGCAGCTGGACCGCTATTCCGAATTACAGAACGATATTGATTTTCTTTCCAAATATTCCAGCTTTACCGACAATGTGGATTTTGCCGGACGCATGGTGTATAACGAAAAGGGAGAGGAAGTGATCAATTTCGGTAAATATAAAGGAAAGCTGGTGGAAGAAGTATTAAAGACAGACCCCGGATATTATTCATGGATTATGAACGGTGACTTCCCGCTGAACACCAAGAAGATACTCACCGAAATTAAATTGAGAGGTTTTAATTCGAAATAACAGCAATGAATAACTTTGAGTTTGCCAATCCTGTAAAGGTTGTCTTCGGGAAAGGCTCAATTGCACGTTTATCCGCTTTGATCCCTTCTGGAAGCAAGGTATTGATGGTCTACGGAGGCGGAAGTATAAAGAAGAACGGTATCTATGACCAGGTGACAGAGGCATTGAAAGGTTTTGAGGTGACTGAATTTCAGGGAGTCGAAGCCAATCCGCACTATGAAACCTGCATGAAAGCGGTAGAGATCGTCAAGGAGAAAAACAGTAACTTTCTGTTGGCTGTAGGTGGAGGGTCGGTTATCGACGCTACCAAATTTATTGCGGCCGCTTATTATTACGAAGGAGAGCCCTGGGATATTCTATCGAAAGGTGGAGTGATAAAACAGGCATTGCCATTGGGCGCTGTCTTGACTTTATCGGCTACCGGTTCGGAAATGAACGAACGTTCTGTTATCTCACGTGTCGAGACTCGCGAGAAACTGAATTTTGCCAGTCCGTTAGTTTTCCCTCAGTTTGCTATCCTGGACCCGGAAGTGACCTATTCATTACCTGCCAGGCAAGTGGCAAACGGCGTGGTGGACTCGTTTATCCATGTCGTCGAACAATATCTGACCTATCCCGTTAATGCAAAAGTACAGGATGCTTTCTCCGAAGGCCTGATGAAGGTAATCTATGAAGAAGGAATGAAAGTACTGGATCATCCGAACGATTATGATATCCGTGCCAACCTGATGTGGGCTGCTACCAATGCATTGAATGTATGGATCGGACAAGGAGTGCCTCAGGACTGGTCGTCCCACCGGATGGGATATGCCCTGACTGCCCAGTTCGGTTTGGATCATGCACAGACACTGGCTATTCTGTTGCCGGGTGTTATGACTTACATGTTCAAGGAAAAACAGGTGAAGCTGGCACGTATGGGTGAAGTCGTATTCGGTATTGCAGAAGGAACGGAAGAAGAACGTGCCCGTAAAACGATTGCTGCCTGTGAAAATTTCTTCCGTCATATGGGGTTGAAAACCCGTTTAGGTGAATGCGGCATTAAGGAAAGCGATCTGGATGCACTGGCTGCCCCGGTAGATAAGCAGGGCTGGCATCTGGGTGAACACCATAATATTGATAGTAAGGTAACGCGCGACATCCTGATGTTGCGTTTATAAGAAAAAAAGATGTTGAAAGGTAAACATATCATACTGGGAATTACAGGAAGTATAGCGGCATACAAGGCAGCTTATATTATCCGTGCCCTGGTGAAGAAAGGTGCCGAAGTACAGGTGGTGATAACCCCTGCCGGAAAAGAGTTTATTACACCGATAACGCTTTCTGCTTTAAGTAGTAAGCCGGTTATCAGTGAGTTTTTCTCTAACCGGGACGGTTCATGGAATAGTCATGTCGACCTCGGATTATGGGCGGATGCTATGCTGATTGCTCCGGCTACGGCTTCGACGATCGGTAAGATGGCGAACGGTATTGCAGATAATATGTTGATCACGACTTATCTGTCATGTAAAGCTCCGGTGTTTGTGGCTCCCGCTATGGACCTGGATATGTTTGCCCATCCTTCTACACAGCAGAACCTTGATCGTCTCCGTTCATTCGGAAACCATATCATTGAACCGGCCGAAGGCGAGTTGGCGAGCCATCTGGTCGGTAAGGGAAGGATGGAAGAACCGGACAAAATAATCACTGTCCTGGAAGAGTTTTTTGCCTCCCGATCCATACTTGAAAAAAAAAAGATTGTAATAACAGCCGGTCCGACGTACGAAAAGATTGATCCCGTACGTTTTATAGGTAACTATTCTTCCGGAAAGATGGGATTTGCACTGGCGGAAGCCTGTGCAGCACAGGGAGCGGAAGTTACATTGATCGCTGGACCGGTTTCGTTGACAACGACGCATCCGAATATACACCGGGTCGATGTAGAGTCTGCCGAAGAGATGTACGAGGCGGCTATGGCTGTCTATCCGGAGGCGGATGCCGGGATTTTGTGTGCTGCCGTGGCGGATTACCGTCCGGAGGTACAGGCTGGCGAGAAGATCAAACGGGAAAGTAAAGGGGATATTATGCTTCACCTCGTACCCAACAAGGATATTGCTGCCTTTTTAGGAGCAATCAAACGGGAGGGGCAGGTGCTGGTCGGTTTTGCGTTGGAGACGAACAATGAAGCGACCAATGCTGAAAGTAAGCTGAAGCGGAAAAACCTCGATTTCATCGTGTTGAATTCACTTCGCGATGCCGGTGCCGGATTTCGTTGCGATACCAATAAGATCTCAATTATCGACAACAAGGGAGAAGTAGCCAGCTATCCGCTGAAAAGTAAACAGGGGGTGGCGACTGATATCGTAAACAAGTTGGCAACATTATTGAAATGAAAATGATTAAAAGACTGTTATTCCTGTTCCTGTTGGGAACCATACCTTTCACCGGTAAAGCACAAGAATTGAATGCCCAGGTCAAAATCAACAGAGAAAAGATCCAGGGTACCATGACGGTGTTTGAAACGTTGGAAAAGGCATTGACCGAGTTTATCAATAACCGGAAATGGACGGATGCAACCTTCGCTGTCAACGAACGGATTGACTGTACTTTTAATATTATCATCAATGAAAAGCCTTCCGATAATAGCTTCAAGGCTGAAATACAGGTGCAGGCACGCCGTCCGGTCTATAACTCCAGTTATACAACCACATTATTGAACTTCCGTGATACTCAGCTCGATTTCGATTATACGGAATACGAACCGTTTGAATATACGGAAAATTCATTGAGCAGTAATTTGACGGCTACACTTGTTTTCTATATTTATACCATTCTGGGACTAGACTTCGACAGTTTTGCTCCGAAGGGGGGAAATCCTTTCTTCCAGCAGGCACAACAGATCGTAACCCTGGCGCAGGCACAGATGTCGTGGAACGGCTGGAAGGCTTTCGACAGCGACCGTAACCGTCATGCTCTTGCTACTGCCCTGACAGAGAATAGTTCCGAGGCTTTTCGTAATATGTGGTACGACTATCACCGTAAAGGCCTCGATGAAATGGCTGCTAATCCTGATCGTGGCCGTACGACAATCATATCTCTGTTACCGGTTATGGAGGAGTTGAAGAAAACCCGGCCGAACTCCGTCCTGTTGCAGATGTTTGCCGATGCTAAACTGGATGAAATTGTTGCTATCTATTCTAAAGCGACTACAACGGAGAAACAGGAAGGATATAAATTGCTTTCTAATCTCTATCCGGCAATGACTACCCGTTTGGAGGCACTTAAAAAATAAAAATGAACTATGCTGAAATCTTTATTTATACAGAATTTTGTCTTAATAGATAGTCTGGATATTCAGTTCGATAACGGCTTTTCGGTGATAACCGGTGAAACGGGAGCCGGAAAGTCTATTATTTTAGGGGCATTATCATTGGTTCTCGGTCAGCGTGCAGACGGGAAGAGCATAAAGAACGGCTCCGACAAATGTGTGATCGAGGCGACTTTTGATGTTTCCAAATACCAGTTGGAAGAGTTTTTCCATACCAATGATCTGGAGTATGATCCGGAGATCTGTATCCTTCGCCGGGAATTATTCGCTTCCGGTAAATCGCGCGCTTTCGTAAATGACTCGCCTGTCTCTCTGAATGTGATGAAGGAGTTAGGCAGCCGTTTGATCGATATCCACTCGCAGCATCAGAACTTGTTGTTGGGGGATAACCGTTTTCAGTTGAAAGTGATCGATGTAATGGCAGAGAACGAGATCCTGTTGATTCTGTATCGTAAGGAGTTCCGGCGTTACCAGTCTCTGAAAAGGGAATTGAGGGAAGTGACGGAGAAAGCCGACCAGAACCGACAGGAAGAGGATTATATTCGTTTCCAGCTGGAGCAATTGACGGAAGCCCGTTTGATTGCCGGTGAACAGGAAGAACTGGAACAGGAGCTGGAAACGTTGTCGCATGCCGAAGATATCAAAGGTTCATTATATAAGATAACCGAGTTGCTGAATGGAGAGGAACAGGGGAGTGTCCGCTTGATAAAAGAGGCGCTTTCTACTGCCGACTCACTGGAACGTTATTACCCTAAAGCGAAAGAGATTGCCGAACGTTTGCGGTCGGCTTATATCGACCTGAATGATTTGGCTTCCGAAACCGATGTCCTGAAAGAAGATGTGGAATTCAGCCCCGAACGTCTGGATTGGGTGAACGAACGTTTGAATACGCTTTATACCTTGGAGCAGAAACATCGCGTTTCTACCGTCGAGGAACTGATTACCATACAGGATAAATATACAGAGCAACTACGTGATATCGACTCGTTCGACGAACAGATAGAAGCAATAAAGGGACAGTTGGATATTTCTCACCAGGAACTGCTTCAACAGGCTGCCGTACTGAGCGAACAGCGTAAGATTGCCTCCCGTGCGATTGCTTCCCAATTAGTCGAGATGGTCATTCCGTTGGGAATGCCTAATGTGCAGTTTGCCGTCGATTTCGTTTCCCGTCCCGAACCTGAAAGCGATGGAATGGACGATATCCGTTTTCTCTTCTCTGCCAATAAGAGCGGCGAACTGCAACCGGTGGCACAAACAGCATCCGGTGGTGAAATTTCCCGCCTGATGTTATGTATAAAGGCAATGATTGCCGGTTTTACAGCTCTTCCTGCAATTATTTTTGATGAAGTGGATACAGGAGTTTCCGGAGATATTGCCGATAAAATGGGGGATATTATGCAGGATCTGGGTGCAAAAATGCAGGTGATCACCATTACGCATCTACCACAGATCGCAGCAAAAGGCAAAGAGCATTTCTTTGTCTATAAGGAAGATACGACAGAACGTACAATTACGCGTATCAAGAAACTGAACAAAGAAGAGCGCATAAAGGAAGTGGCCCGTATGTTGAGCGGTGCCTCCCTGACTGGGGCTTCGATTGCCAATGCGAAAGAGTTGTTGAAAGTGAAACGATGATTTTGCCTGTTAAACCATTTCATCCGAGATTGGTCATAGTAATAATTACTAACTAAAAACTAAAAGTCATGAAACGGATTAGCTTTATATGTTTGTTGATTTTGTTGTGTAGTTTGCCGGGACGAGCTCAGTTTTGGATCAGTTTTGGTTGGAATGAACCACATTGCCAGAGTTGCCTTTGGATGGAACAGGCCATGCGTCTGAATGGACGACAAGCTGCCGATTATCACAATATCGTTCATAAATACGGCCAGAAGATAGAGAAAGAGGCTCGTAAACATTACCGTTACTGGGATCAGTCTGCCAAAAAGATATTTAACCTGCGTATGGAACGCGACCGTAAGTTGCAACGCGTTCTTTCTCCTTCACAGTTCCGCCTGTATGTTCGTTTCGTTCGCGAACGTCCGCAGCGTATCCATGATTATCAGGGATGGTATAACAACCCTCATTATCCGGAATATCGCCCGTCGAATGTTTGCTGGCGTTATGAGGATCATTACTGGCATAACCAGTGGGAATATACTAACGGACGATGGAATGGACATTTTGATGATGGTAAATGGTATCCGGGTAAATATGATCGCCCCGGTCATCCCGAACATCGTCCCGACCGTCCTAATCATAACAACGGTCAATGGCGCCCGGATAAAAATAACCGTCCCGGTCATAATCAGCATTACGACAGACCTTCCAGACCGAAGAACGACCGGTATAATAAAGATAAAAATTCCGATAACAGGAAAGATCGTGATAAAGACCGGAAAGACAAAGATCGTAAGGAAAAAGATAAGAAAGATAGCAAACGACAGGAAAGTAAGCGTTCTGAAGTTTATCGCAGAAGCTGAAAGTCGGAATGAACTGAAACGGTTTACCGGACAGTATTCACAGGTAAATATCCGCCGGTTGCGGGCTGAGTTAGGCACTTATTTACTCCTGGGATTGGAATTGTTGATCGCCTCCGATATTCTTAAAACCGTCTTGGAGCCTAGTTTGGATGAACTGGCTATCCTTGGCGGTATTGTTGTTTTAAGGACAGTCCTGTCTGTCTTCTTAAATAAAGAGATCAAGGAATTAGATAGTGAAAAGAACGCTTCATAGTCAGTCGGAATTAGGATATATCGTTAAAAATCGTACTTTTGCATTGCAGTAAAAGTAGACGAATGTTCAGAGTCAATAAGCACATATTATTATTAATAGCCGGTTGTGTATGGATCATAGCAGGAATTAATATTCTACGGATCGGAATTCTTACATGGATGCATGATGCCCATTACTCGGTGCTTAAGGTGGGAGAAGCAGTTATCGTATTTTTGTTGTTCCTTAATTTTGTGTTTCTACGTCTTTTCAGGAAGCATAGCGAACGTATTGCCCGAAAGGGAGAAAAAAATTGTCCTTTCTCTTTCTTTGATGTAAAAGGTTGGATTGTGATGATTTTTATGATCACTTTCGGTGTAGGAATCCGTCATTCCCGTATATTGCCTGACTCCTTTATTTCTGTTTTTTATACGGGCCTTTCTTCAGCCCTTATCATAACCGGAATATTATTTCTTATTCAAGGCATGAAGGAACGGCAAAACAGTAAATAATGTTTGTATATTTGCATTCGCATTCAATTGAAAGAATACAGTTAATATATATTTGATGAAAGAGAACGAAATGGTATTCGGCATACGTGCCGTGATAGAGGCTATCCAGGCCGATAAGGAAATAGATAAAATTCTTATAAAGCGCGAGTTGCAGGGAGAGTTGTCCCGTGAACTGTTTGAAGTACTGAAAGGACGTGAGATTCCTGTTCAACGTGTACCGGCAGAGCGTCTCGATCGTTTGACCCGGAAAAATCACCAGGGAGTGATTGCATTTATTCCGGCTGTGACTTATCAGCGTCTGGAAGATATCATACCTTTTGTTTATGAGCAGGGAAAAAGCCCTTTCATCGTACTTTTGGACGGAGTTACCGATGTCCGTAATTTTGGAGCGATAGCCCGTACTTGCGAATGTGCAGGAGTCGATGCTATCGTTATTCCGACAAAAGGAAGCGTCACTGTCAATGCTGATGCGATTAAGACATCTGCCGGAGCCCTGCATGTATTACCCGTTTGTAAAGAGAAGAGCATTTCGGAAGCGATCCGTTTCCTGCAGGCAAGCGGAGTGAAAGTATATGCTGCGAGCGAGAAAGCCTACGAGAACTATACGGCTATCAAATATGCGGGTCCCGTTGCTATCGTAATGGGAGCGGAAGATACAGGTGTCTCGATGGATAACCTGCGTATCTGCGACAGTATGGTGAAGATTCCTCAGTTCGGAACGATCGGTTCACTCAACGTGTCGGTGGCAAGTTCTATCCTTATTTACGAGGTAGTGCGTCAGCGTATGAATGAAGAACAAAACAACTAATAGATAAACACAATGAAAAAAGTTATTGCAACAAAAAATGCACCTGCCGCAATAGGCCCTTACAGCCAGGCAGTACAAGTAGGAAATATGTTATTTGCTTCCGGACAGTTAGGTATCGATCCGGCAACAGGCAACTTCGTGGAAGGTACTGTTAAGGAGCAGACAGCACAGGCATTCAAAAACGTGAAAGCTATCCTGACAGAAGCAGGATACGATATCGACGATGTTGTTAAAACAACCGTATTCCTTGCCGATATGGGTGATTTCGTAGCAATGAATGAAGTATATGCTTCACAGTTTGAAGGAACTTTCCCGGCTCGCTCTGCCGTAGCCGTAAAAACATTACCGAAGAATGGTTTGGTAGAGATTGAAGTGATTGCTGTAAAGGCTTGATAATTGGATGGTGTGTTAAGAAAGTATTT
Source organism: Parabacteroides leei (assembly GCF_023369805.1). Classification (NCBI taxonomy): domain Bacteria; kingdom Pseudomonadati; phylum Bacteroidota; class Bacteroidia; order Bacteroidales; family Tannerellaceae; genus Parabacteroides; species Parabacteroides leei. Next base: position 42,879 of record NZ_JAMBQG010000003.1, on the reverse strand, counting down.
GTTTATATTCCTTAATGTGAGCTTTTGACACACCATCCCATTTTTTACCCACCTCATTACCCTGCTTTCCTTCTATATCTGAAAATTACCGTTAGATACAATTATGTTCATCATAGTTGTGGTGAACTAATTGGTTACAAATTGAAAAAAGGTTTTGTATCGCTTGCGAAGGGTTATACTAAATATCTCAAAGGCTACTTATCGAGTAAGGTTGAGCTTACTTGAGGAGTAGCCTTTGCTTTACTCGAGGAGTAAGATGAAGCTTACTCGATAAGTGGGGTTTGAGTTCACCTAAAATCATATTTTTATGATTCGAAGAACTTTTGTTTTGTCAAACTCTTTTTGGACAAAAAAAGGTTATCGTCTTAAAGATGTGAAAATAAATGGAGTTAGTAAAGGAAAAATCACATCTTATGTTGCAAGCGTTGGCAAAAACTATCAAATAGAACCTATCTGGGAGAAGAAGCCAGAAACTTATACTGTAAAGGTTACTTATTTGGATGGTGGAAATGTAAAAGTAGATGATCAATCCATTACTTATACCGGTCAATCGGTCACAGTATCCGCAGATGCTGATGTGAAAATAACAATAATACCTTATACAGATTATCATATTCAACAAGTTAAGTTAGGAAATGAAGATGTGACTGATCGAGTAAATAATAATGTATTGACTATATTATCAATATCAGCCGATCAAGAAATAGATGTTAAGTTTGAAAAGGATGTACCAAAGACTTATACAGTGAAAATTACTTGTTCAGAAGGTGGAAGTGTAAGAGTCAATGACCAGTTTGTCACTACGGGTCAATCAGTAACAGTTGTTGCTGATTCGAATGTAAAAATTACTGTAATGTCTCAAAATGATTATCATGTTAAGTACATAAAACAGGGGGCAACAGATGTAACCAGTCGGTTAAGTAATAATGTACTAACTATATCATCAATATCAGCCGATCAGGAAATAGACGTTAAGTTTGAAGAGGATGTACCGAAAACTTATACAGTAAAAATTACTTATTCAGAAGGAGGAAGTGCAAAGGTGAATGACCAGTCTATCATTTCAGGTCAATCAGTAACAGTTACAGCAGCTACTGATGTGAAAGTAACTATAATGTTCCAAAATGGGTATCACCTTAAAGAGGTAAAGTTAGGAACAGCAGATGTTACTAGTCAGATAAATAATAACATTCTGATAATTTCATCCGTTTCTTCCAATCAAGAGATAACTATTATTTTTGAAAAAGATGAACCTGTAAGTTATACTTTTCAGGTTTATCTTTTGGGCAATGGAGAGGTTAAAGTGAATGGGCTAACGATACAAATGGAAACTCTGTGTCAGTGCCTGTATCGGAAATTAAATTAGAATTTTTACCAAATGACCAATATTATACGGCAAAGGTTATGCTTGGTTCACAAGACATAACCGATAAGATTGTCAATAATGTATATAAAATAGCTTCTGTTTCTTCAGATATGTCACTTTCTGTGACGTTTGAGAAGATACCAACTTATACATTAAATATTAATATGACAGGAGGAACAGGCTGTATAAAGGTAGAAGATAAAACTATAACGGAATCTGATTGTATATCGGATCTGAAAAAAGGAACTATGTTTAAACTTTATTTTCAGCCAGATAATTCATTCTGCAAATACAATTCCGGATAAAGCATTTTACAATAATCAGACATTACAGTATGTCTATTTACCGTATTCAATAGAAGTTATAGGAAAGCAATCTTTTTCAGGCTCTACTATTTCCACATTCTATTCATTTGAAGGAGAAAAAATAGAATCATTGAGAGAGATAGGAGAAGAAGCTTTTAAGGATTGTAAAAACTTAGTACATTTTCCTTTTTATGTAACTACTATTGAAAGAGCTTCTTTTGAGAATTGTTCGAGTTTGACTTATGTAACTTTACCTATTACACAGGAAATAAAAAGCAGTGCTTTTAAGAAATGTTTGAGTTTAATAGAGTTACCAAGTTTTGAGAATTGTTTGAAAATGCAATCTATAGTATTCCCTCCGAATATCAAACAAGTTCCCTCAAATTTGTTTATTGGATGTAGTTCTCTTCAAAAAGTACATATGACAGAGAGTGTTTCGGTAATAGATGAATATGCATTTAAAGATAGTCCCTCTATTGATTATGTATATTTATCATCCGATAAAGTTCCACAAGTTTCAGAAAATAGCTTTTGTAGTTCTGTTTATCAATCAGCAAGATTGTTTGTTCCGGTAAATAGTTTACAATTTTATAAAGAAGATGCCGTTTGGGGGAAATTTGAAAATATACGTACGAGTGGGATTGCAACAAATTATAGGGTTGAAATGCTTTTGTCAGAAGGAGGAACTGTCGGAATACGACAAAATGAAGATGATTGGGAATATTATTATTATGGTTATATAGAAAGAACAGAATCTTCTCGTATAGAATTTCATATTCGACCCAAACAGGACTATATTATCGAATCTGTTGTCTTAAATGATAAAGATATAACTAATACGTTGGACGAAAACAATGAGTTTGTGATTCCTTATCTAATGGAAAATACTTATTTATCTGTTAAGTTTAAAAAAGATGATCCTACAGCAAATGAAAAGATAGAGGTTTATAAATATGTCTATCGTTCTGCTCCTGGACGTTTATGTTTATCAGGTTTTGAAATAGGAGATTCTGTGTATATTTTCGATGCCGGTGGACGATTAGTTACATCAAAAAAGATTAGTAATAACATAGAAGAAGTGGATTTATCCACAAAAGGTTTATATTTGATTCGTTCGGGAAAAGATTTGTTTAAAGTGATTTTGTAAAAAGAGAAATGATTAAAATGAAAAAAGGTGTATTTAATGTAGGTTTGGTAGAGATCGAAGTGGTCGCTGTAAAGGCTTGATAATCAATATCCAAAAAAACAAGGGACTTTTCAAGTTAAAAGTCAGGACTTTCGTTTTTAAAAGTCCTGTCTTAACATTTCAAAAGTCCCTTACTTTTTATACGGGCATCTGTTATCCTATTCTTTCGTCAGCGGCAAGCCTAAAACTTTGAAGCAGGAATCGCAGTCACTTTCGATGAAATCGACTGTTTTTGTGTCAGCGGGCAGGGGAGGAAAATGCAGTTTAAAAGAATATTCTCCCGATTCGGGCATGGTGAAGCGTTCTTCGGGTGTAATGCCGTCTGCAGATTTCAAAGGAAAATGCGTGCCGTCTTCGGTTTTCAGATACGTATCCTTGCTGATGCTTACCCAATATCCCGGAGCATTGAATGCCTTCATATAAAAGACTGTTTCCGTATCGGTTAGTTCTATTCGGTTGATCTCTATCGTTTCCGTATTGCTGGATTTCTCTATTGGAGACTCGACGATCGTCGTGTTCCCTTCCTTTTTTACAGTCATGATACGTTTTGCCTTGTTTATCCATTTGTTGAGCTTGCGTTTGAGCAATCCTTTGCCGTATCCGTTCCAGGAATGCAGGATAATTCCTTCGGGGGAGATAATGACATAATGAGGTATTCCTCTCACGTTATATTTTGCAGCCAGTCCGCTCATTCCTCCAAAGTCATTCAGGTTTACCCACGGCATATCTTTTGTCTTGGAGACTTCTTTCCAGCCTTTTTCTGTGTCCGTACTCAGACTAATAACGGTTACTTTGTCCTTTTGGGTTTCGAATATCTCTCTCATTTCCGGTAAAGCCATCATACAAGGACCACAACCACGGCTCCAGAAATCAATCAGGAGATATTTTCCTTTGTAATCAGCCAGATGATGGATGTTCCCTGCCAGGTCGTACAAGTCGGCATCTGCCATTTCATCGCCTTCTTTGACTGTAACGGGGGGATATAAATAGACGGAAATTTCTTTACCTATTGCTGATTGTTGCTCGTCATCCGATAGTTTTTCATATAGGGCAAAGACTTCTTTTTTATACGGAAAATCTTTCATGTATTTCATTTCCATACTTAATCCCCGTAATTTGTCCATCCAAATGGTTTCTATAGGTGTTTGCTGCATGATTTCAATCTCTTTTTGGGAGATGATGTGTCTCACCGAATCTTGTTTCTTTTCGAGTTTGCTCATTTCCCTTTTCAGCTTTTCACTATCCTCTGTAGAAAGATTTCCGGATTGCAGAAGAGGTATTTTCTTCATCCTTTCGATGGATAACTCCTGATCCAGATTAGTTTCGTTGATTGTAGCTTGCCTGTATCGGTTCAATATTTGCTGTTCCTTGATAGTACTGGATACATCCCAGGTGCGTAGCAACTTATTATTGCCTCTGACGGTACTGACTGTGTTCGGAGCCACCCATACATCCAGCCAGGTACTGGGAAAATCTTTGTCCCTCGCCATGATCATTAATGCTTCCGGCTTGTCTTCCGCAGTTTTCTCCTTGAAGCAGAAAGATTCATTAAGGACTGTATCCTGGGCGATCGAACTCATGACCCGTCCGTCACTTCGGTAGAGCATTATCACGGTACTGTCTTTTAATCCGGTTACCGTTCCTTTTATTGTAAACTCGTTTTGTGCCTGTGCAGACACCGCCAGAATGAGCGATATGCCTGTAAAAAGTGCTTTTACCATATTTGTATGAATTAAGTAAATGCAATATTACGAATTTTTCGTAATTAACAAGCAGAATAAACGGAATATTATCACTTACCGTCCGAATAATTTGTTGAGTAAATCCTTCTTTCCCATCTTTTGTAATGCCTGGGTAATCTGGCGGCGAAACTCCGGTTTATACCAAAAGAAAAACTGTCGTTGTGCCAGTTTTTGTTCCTTTGTACGGGCGGTATATACTTTTTCCAATGTGTATGGATGATACCCCGTGTAATACATTTCCGTAGCCAGTGTCATGGGTGTAGGAGTGAAGTCCTGTACCTGTTCCAGCTGGAAATGCAGCTTTTTTGTTTCGATAGCCAGGTTGGCCATGTCCATATCCGTACATCCCGGATGGCTGGAAATAAAATACGGTATTAACTGTTGGTTGAGTCCGTATTGTTTGTTGACGCGGTCGAATATCCTTTTAAATTGTCCGAACTGTTCGAAAGATGGCTTGCGCATCATTTTCAGTACGTTATCTTCCGTATGTTCGGGAGCTACCTTCAGACGTCCGGATACGTGCCGGGCGATCAACTCTTCCGTGTAACTCTGTATTGACTTATTCACGATTTCATCGTCATAACGATGCAAAAGAAGGTCGTAGCGTACTCCACTGCCGATAAACGATCGTTTGATACCGGGCAGACGGTCGACAGCTTTGTAGATATCCAGTAGTGGGGTATGGTCTGCATTCAGGTTTTTGCATATGACAGGAGAGATACAGGACGGCTTTTTGCATTTGGCACAGATACTCTGATCCTTGCCTCTCATCTTGTACATATTAGCCGAAGGACCTCCCAAGTCGCTCAGGTTACCTTTGAAATCGGGCATTTCCGTAATTGCTTTTACTTCTTTCAGAATAGACTCTTTGCTTCGGGAAGCAATGAACTTTCCCTGATGTGCAGAGATCGTACAGAAGGCACAACCACCAAAACATCCCCGGTGCATATTTACGGAGAATTTGATCATCTCGAATGCCGGTATCGTTTTCCCTTTGTATTTAGGATGTGGCAGGCGGGTATAAGGCAAATCGAATGAGGCATCCACTTCTGCTTCCGTCATGGGCGGGAAAGGAGGGTTGACGACAATTGTCCGTTTCCCCACCTGCTGGAGGATACGGGATGCATTATATTTATTTGATTCTTCTTCGATATGCCGGAAGTTTTTGGCCTGTTTCAGTTTGTCGGACAAACATTCCTCATGTGAGAAAAGTACGATGTCATCGGGCTTTTTCTCTTCTTTATCAGTCAGGTAAACTGTTTGGCGGATATCTCTCAGTTGATCGAACGATTCTCCTTTCTGCAAGCGGGTGACCAGTTCTCTGATAGGTAATTCGCCCATTCCATAGATCAGCAAATCGGCCGGACTGTCTATTAGAATACCGGGCCGAAGTTTGTCCTGCCAGTAGTCGTAATGAGTCAGTCTGCGTAAAGAAGCCTCGATTCCACCGAGTACGACTGGTATATCAGGATAGAGTTCTTTTAATATTTTGGTATAGACTATGCTAGGGTAATCCGGTCGCATACCTGCCCGTCGATCCGGTGTGTATGCATCATCACTGCGCAACCGTTTGTTGGCAGTGTAATGATTAATCATCGAATCCATCGCACCGGGAGATACACCGAAGAAGAGACGTGGAACTCCCAGCTTTTTGAAATCCCGATAATCTCCACGCCAGTCCGGCTGCGGTACGATCGCGACACGAAGCCCCATAGCCTCGAGCGTACGTCCGATAACGGCAGCGCCAAACGAGGGATGATCCACGTAAGCATCCCCACTAAAAAGAATTACATCTATATAATCCCATCCACGTGCTTCAACTTCTTTTTTAGTTGTAGGCAACCAGGCATCAGGTCTGAAAGTTTTCATGTTGCAAAGGTAGACATTTGGGGTATAACTTTAGCTTATAGGGGATAGAATTTAATGATTGGTATATAAAAAAAGGATCCTTTACCTTTGTAGCCGAAAAGAAAAATATAAGTGAAACAGCAAACATTATCAATAAGATATGTGTTATCCTGGCAAACACAATTATTAAAAACAATACAGTATGAAAGCATTAACAGACGAAAAGCTGACCATTGTAGGTGCAGCAGGTATGATCGGTTCTAACATGGCCCAAACAGCTTTAATGATGGGGTTAACCTCTAATATTTGTCTTTATGATCCTTTTGCTCCGGCTCTGGAAGGTGTAGCAGAAGAAATGTTCCAATCCGGATTTGAATATGCCAATATTACTTACACTTCTGATATCAGCGAGGCATTAAGAGGTGCTAAATATGTCGTTTCATCCGGTGGTGCAGCCCGTAAAGCAGGTATGACCCGCGAAGATTTACTGAAAGGTAATGCCGAAATTGCAGCCCAGTTCGGTAAAGATATACGCTCTTATTGCCCGGATGTAAAGCATGTGGTAGTGATCTTTAATCCGGCCGATATTACCGGATTGATTACCTTGTTATATTCCGGCCTGAAACCTTCACAGGTGAGTACGTTGGCTGCTTTGGACAGTACACGTTTGCAAACAGCACTGGCACAACATTTCGGTATTCGTCAAAACCTGGTGAAAGGATGTCGTACCTATGGAGGACATGGCGAACAAATGGCTGTTTTTGCATCTACTGCGACTGTCGACGGCAAACCACTACTGGATCTGATCGGTACTCCCGAACTGACTGACGAACAGTGGGAAGACCTGAAGGTAAAAGTGATACAAGGAGGAAAACGCATCATCGAACTTCGTGGCCGCTCTTCGTTCCAGAGCCCGTCTTACCTGTCAATCGAAATGATCCGTGCCGCTATGGGTGGTGAATCTTTCCGTTGGCCTGCCGGAACTTATGTGCATACCGGTAAATTCGATCATATCATGATGGCTATGGAAACAGAAATTACCAAAGACGGTATTTTCTATAAAGAAGTAGAAGGTACGCCGAAAGAAAATGCAGAACTGGCGGAAAGTTATGTACACTTGAGTAAGTTGCGTGACGAAGTGATCGGTATGGGTATTATCCCTGAAATTCATTTGTGGCATACATTAAACCCACATATTAAATAAGCAGTTTCTTAATATTATATACGAAGAAAGGAGTGACCGGTTTACCGGCACTCCCTTTCTTTTTTATGGTGTTCTATTTATTATAAATTTCTTTCCGGATACATCGCATCCCACCATTCCGGTTCATCCTTCAGCCATTTGGCGAACCAACTGAAGATCGTGTTCTGCCATTCAAGACGTTTTTTATAGTCGACAACTCCGTGGTTTTCACCGTCTACCTGGATAAATTCGACTGTCTTACCGAGCATTTTTAATGCCAGGAACATCTGGATACTTTCACCGATAGGGACATTGGTGTCCGCATTACCGTGAAGTAACAGGAGAGGAGTCTTTATCTTATCGGCATTGAACAACGGACTCTGTTTGGTAAAGAACTCCGGATTATTCCACGGATAAGTCCCTGTATTGGCAACCGAGCAATAGCCATATCCCCAATAACCTTCTCCCCAGTAACTGCTCAGAGCACTGATACCGGCATGGCTGACTGCTGCCGCAAACAGATCGGTACGTGTTTGTAGATATTGTGTCATAAAACCACCGTAACTGGCTCCTGCACAACCAATCTTTTTAGGATTTACGAAGGAATGTTCTTTACAGAATAATTCCGTACCGCGGATAATTTCTTCGGCTGTTACTTTTCCCCAGGCATTAACGTGGCGGGCGGCAAATTCTTGTCCGAAACCGGTTGTCCCGCTCGGATTAAGCGTGTAGACAACGTAGCCTAATGCTGCGTACATGTGCATGGAGTAGCTGAACTCTAAAGCACGGTTTGTCGGGGATGTGCCACCGTAATAGTAAACGATCATCGGATATTTCTTTGACGGATCGAAGTTCGGTGGCAGGTAATACCGTCCCTGGATAGTTGAACCTTCGGCAGAGGTGAAGTTCCAGTCGTGTACTTCTCCCAATTTGATGTCTTTCAGCTTTTCGGCAGACAGGTCATAGATCAGACGGCTCTTCCCGTTTTTCAAATCAAAGGCATACAGTCGATTGGCGTTGGAAACGCTTTGTCCGTAATAGTACATGACCGGGGCCGTTTCCGCTAATGAATAGTTATAGACTACATCCTCAGAAGTATTCAGTTGCTTGATTTTTCCGTTTGAAGGATTGCAGGTATAAATACGCAGGTAATCCTGATCTTCCGTCTGCATATAGATTTGACCGTCGTATTTGTTCCAGACGGCATTTGTTACGTTCGGATCGAAGTCTTTGGTCAGGGCCGTCGCTTTCCGGGTGGCCGGGTCATAGAGGAACAATTGTCCGTCGTATGTATTTGAGATTTGCCCTTCCTTAATATTTAATCCGATTCCACCGAAAGCATTTCCCGAACCACTAACCAACAACTGTTTCCCATCGGGAGAGAAAGAACCGCCATTTACGTATTTGGCCTTTTCCCAGATGGTGTCGACCGCCATTGTCTGTAAGTCGAGTTTATAAAGGGAATTGCTGGAGAAAGGCAAAGAGGTGTAATCCTGTTCGCTGGTACTGAACAGCAGGTAACGGCTATCCGGACTTACATCGTTGATGTAAGTGCTGTTGTGCCCGAATGTCAACTGTTCGTACAAACCGGATTGCAGGTCATACCGCCAGATGAAGTAACGGTTGCGGAAACCCGGCAGACGGTCGTTGGGTTCGAGGATACGGAGCATGTCGGGGCCATCCTTCGGACCTTCTTCCTGTATGGTGAAAAGGAGGCTTTTTTCGTCAGGCGTGAAGCTGAAACTACCTTCCGGCAAATTGTTTGCCAGTATTTCTTCCTGCATAGTGGCGGGATCGACGGCAACCAACTCTTTTCCTGTTGAGCCTGTACGTGTGAAATACATCTTATTGCTTGTCGGCATCCAGCTGGCTTCCATTATAAATCCTTTATCCTGCAAGAGGATACGTCCGGTTGAAGCATCGCGCAATTGGGCGAAAGATTCACTTTTGCCACCTTCCAGACGGGTATAGTATTTGACCAATACATATTTCCCGTTGGGTGAAACACTGGCTCCACGGAAGTTTGTTCCTTCCAGAACGTCACGCGAAGTATAACGTTTCTCTGGATTGAGGGATGCAATGACTTCGGCCTTTTCACCGCTTTTATAGATCGCTTTTAAGGTAGGAGGACAGGTGTCGTTCTCGGCTGCCAGGTATTTGATCACAACTTCATACCGGTGGGGTTCCATCGTTAATTCGGAAGTGGCACTTACCGGCTTGTTGTTTACATACACGTCGAATGAGCCGGGACCGGAAACTTCCAGTGTCCCTTTAGTATACCGGTCACTGTTCAGATAGAACGAGAAAAGGTGAAGTGCATATCCCTTTTCCGGAGCTTTGAAACGGACCATTCCGGCTGTATCGGCATCCAGAACAGTTGCATTCGACAAGGCCCGGTTAAAAGGCACAGTCGATTTGAGCAGATTCTTTATCTCAAAAGGTTTACCGTTCACATTCAGGCTGTCGGCCATGATCGGTTTGTTCACCGGAATAGGACCGGCGTGCAGGTACTGCATTACTTTTATATCTTCTGTCGCTTGTAAGGTAAAGGCGGAGAAAAGCATTGCAGAGAGAAGGTAGGTACATTTATTCATATAACTTGTGTTTATTGATTGCGTATGCCACTGACCAGGAAAAGATTGTCGGTATCTTCCATATCCTGTATATGGAAGAACGGTTCCATCATTGCGGCTACTTCCCGTACGGGAGGCAGACCGAATGAAATCCGGTTGGCTTGTTTGTTGTGGTGCCCGTTGATCGATTCGCGTCCTTCGCTATGGCAGATCACGAGTTCCCCACCGGGAACAAGCAATCCGGCCAGATGGGCGATCAGTTTTTCCGGCTGTTCAAAATGAGGAAATACACTGTAGGCTATGATGAAGTCGAACTGTTCATCTTTCAGATCCATCACATCCATACAGCGGAAATCGACCGTATCCACCCCATATTTATTGCGGGCCTGCTCGATCATCCGGGGAGAAATATCTATCCCTGTGATATGGGCAGGGGAATAAGTAAGTAGATATTGTTCCAGTATACCTGTTCCGCATCCCACATCTAATATCTTCAGCCCTTTATGCAAGGTGGTATGTTCCAGTATATAAGTGATCTTTTCGGGATCATGGTAACAAAGTTCGTCCCACCGATCGGCTAGGGCATCGAAGAAACCGGCTATTATATTCATGTTAATTGCCCCTCCCAGACAAAGCAACCGGAAAACTGCTCTTTCAGGTGAATCGGATTTTCAAACAGTCCGAATACGGAAGAGCCTGACCCGGACATAGATGCATATACGGCCCCCGCCTGGTAAAGCGTTTCTTTGATTTGTCCGATAACCGGATGTTTGGTGAATACGCTTTGTTCAAAATCATTTATCATCAACTTTTTCCATTCGGAAACGGGCCTGTTTATAATCTCCTTAAGAGATTGAGCCGGGGCTGCCGGTGTGACCAGTGAATAGGCTTCGGGAGTGGATACCGCTACATCGGGTTTTACCAGACAGAGATGATAATCTTTCAACGATAGCTCGACAGGTTCAAAAATATTTCCCGTACCTGTAGCAAAGACAGGTGTGTTACGGATAAAGAAAGGACAGTCGGCACCGATGGTCGCTGCTAACTTCTCCAGTTCTTCCGGTTGTATATTCAACTGACAGAAGTCATTCAACAGTTTCAACATGAAAGCGGCATCAGCCGATCCTCCGCCTAGCCCGGCACCGAAAGGGATTGCTTTCAGTAAATGGACTTCCAAAGCCGGAATATCATATTGGGTTTTAAGCAGGTTCAATGCTTTTATTACCAGGTTCTTTTCCATAGGGGCATCTACTTGTATGCCGGTTTGGGTGAAAGATAACTCATTCGCACTTACTATTTCAAGTGCGTCTTTCACGGGTATGGGATAGAATACAGTTTCAATATTATGATAACCGTCCGGTCGCTTATTGACGACGTTTAGACCCAGGTTTATTTTGGCATTAGGAAAACAAATCATAGATAGAGTTTTTTAATTATGTTTTGTAGACAAACGTAGACAAAATAATCTTTATAAGCAAGTTGTTTTGCTTGGTTTTGTGTCGTTCATATAGGTGATGTGTTAGGGATGGCTTTATTATTCTTTTTTGGAAATAAGGAAGCGTTGATTTCTCGAAATATTGATTATCTTCGCCGCGTGCTAATTTAATTCTAATCGACAAATTCAAGAAAATGAAACGAATCGTTTTTTTAGACTATGTACGCGTGTTTGCCTGCTTCCTTGTTATGGTCGTTCACGCCAGTGAAAATTTTTATGGTGCTCCCGGATCCACAGACATGGCGGGGCCGCAATCCTTTTTAGCTAATGAGGCAGACCGGCTGTGGGTGGCTGTGTATGACGGTTTCTCACGTATGGCAGTTCCCCTGTTTATGATTGTCTCCGCCTTTCTTCTTGCACCGATGAAAGAAGGACAGACCATGTGGCAATTTTACCGCCAGCGTTGTATCCGTATCCTGCCGCCATTTTTCATATTCATGATATTATACAGTACTTTGCCTATGTTGTGGGGGCAGATAGATGGAGAAACGTCAATAAAGGATTTATCGCGAATATTGCTGAATTTCCCTACGTTGGCCGGGCACTTATGGTTTATGTATCCTCTGATCAGCCTTTATCTCTTTATACCTATCATATCACCCTGGCTGAGTAAAGCTACGGCGAAGGAAGAACGCTTCTTTATCGGACTGTTCCTGTTAACGACATGTATACCGTATCTCAACCGCTGGTGCGGTGAAGTGTGGGGGCAGTGTTTCTGGAACGAATACCATATGTTGTGGTACTTCTCCGGTTATCTGGGATATCTTGTTCTGGCACATTACATACGTGTTCATCTTACTTGGGATCGCTCCAAACGTCTTGCCATAGGATTCGTCCTGATGGTCGTAGGGGCTGCACTGACCATCTATTCGTTCTATGTCCAGGCTATACCCGGAGAACTTCATATTACTCCCGTAATAGAAATAGGATGGGCTTTCTGTACGATCAACTGTGTGCTTCTTACCGCGGGCACATTCCTTATGTTCACATGTATAGACCGTCTGAAGGCTCCAAAGCTGATAACAGAAATGTCGAAACTCAGCTATGGTATGTACCTTATGCATATATTCTGGCTCGGATTATGGGTAACGGTGTTCAAGCAAACTTTGGCATTGCCGACTGTTGCCGCCATACCCAGCATTGCTGTGAGTACTTTCGTCAGCTGTTATGTAACGACAAAGATTCTTTCGTTCTTACCCGGTAGTAAATGGATAATCGGAGATTAAGATAATGGAAGTGTTTTAGTATAAAAAAAGTCCCGGTATTTTACTCGCAGAAGAAAATACCGGGACTTTTTTATGATTACCTTAGTTCATTAAGGCTCTGCAATCGTTTCTTCTGCGAGGATACGTGCTTTATCGGCATCGCTCTGGATATTGGGCTGTTCCAGACCGTAATGTTTGATTTTATCTTCACGCTTTAACAGTAAAGCGATGATCAATGCCAACACACCGAAACAGGTAAAGATTGCCATTGGCAGCGTATAATCGTAGGCCGGCTTTCCGGTACCGTTGTCGATCTTGCAATAGGTATCCAATACCCATCCGATCAGAAGTGGAACCATACTTAATCCGATATTCTGAACCCAGAAGATCAGGGCATAAGCCGTACCCAACTGCTTTTCCGGGATGATCTTCGGAACGGAAGGCCACATGGCTGACGGAACCAGGGAGAAAGCAATACCCAATACGACCATAACGATGGTAGCAAACCACCATTCGTTGAGGATCGGCAAAGTGAACAGCAAATGAACACCTATCAGCATTAATGCACCGTAGATCATGATAGTAGCTCCTTTTCCTTTACGGTCGTACAGGTTTCCGAAGAACGGTGTCAACAGGATCGTACCGAAAGGCAGGATGGCAGGAATGTTACCCGCCAGATCGGGGCTTACATTGTATTTATTGACCATTAGGTCTGTCGCATATTTCAGGAAGGGGAATACGGCTGAATAGAACAGTACGCAAAGCAGGGCGACTAACCAGAAACCTTTGTTGGTAACGATCAATACGATATCTTTCAGACGGAACGGTTCTTCCTCTTCAGCCTGTTCCATTGCATCCATTGAACTATCGAGTTTGCGGTCCATCACACAGAATACAAGGAATGCGATCAGACCGATACACAACATACAAAGGCAAAGCAGGATAGGAGCGGAGATGCTACCGAAGAATTTCGCTGCCGGAACAGTGACCGATAATGCCAATGCCGTACCCAGACGTGCCGTAGCCATTTCCAGCCCCATAGCCAATGCCATTTCTTTTCCTTTGAACCATCGTACGATGATCTTGGAAACAGTGATTCCGGCTGTTTCCACACCCACACCGAAGATTGCATAACCGAGGGCAGCCACCATTACCTGGGCTTTCCAGCCGAACAATTCACCATCCATTGTGAAGAAGTCGGAGATTGCATAATATTTAAGTGAACAACCGACGATCATTAATACACAGGCACCGACTCCGGTAAAACGGACACCCATCTTATCCAGTACGATCCCTCCGATGATCAACATGAAAAGAAAAACGTTGAACCAACCGTAGGCGCTTGTGAAGAAGCCGTATTCTGTACTGCTCCAGGAAAGTTGTTCTTCCAGCATCGGTTTAAGCGGGGCCATCACATCGGTGAGGAAATATCCGCAAAGCATGGTAAATGCGACGAGCGCGAGTACGCTCCATCGAGCGACTTTTGAGTCGCTCAGTTTCTGGTGAATTTGTTCAATCATGATATTTGTTTTAATTAAGTTATATTACTTGTCTTCTTTCTTAAAGAGGGGGAGTGCATCGGCTACGATAAATGTACTTCCTCCGATAAAGATCGTATCCTCTTCATGAGCCCGTTCCAAAGCCCGTGCAACGGCATCGGCTACGCTGTCACAGATAACTCCGCTAAGTCCGTGTCCAACCGCCATCGCTGCAAAATCGGTGGCAGACATGGCTCGTGCAACCGATGCCTGGGTGAAATAATAGAAGGCGTCTTTGGGCATCAGTTCCAGTACGCCGTTAATATCCTTGTCGTTTACCATTCCGACGATCATGTGAGTTTGTCGTGAATGTTTTATTACTTCATTCAGTTGTATATTCAGGTATTCCCAGCCCCCTATGTTATGGCCTGTGTCGCATATCACCTTCGGTTTTTCCTGTAAGGTCTGCCAACGTCCCATTAATCCGGTCAGTTCTACCACACGTTCGAAACCTTCCCGCACCGCTTCCTGTGGAATATCGACTCCCACACTTTCGAGCAGGTTGAGGGCTGCCAATACGGTTTTTGCATTCCTTACCTGTACTACACCGCCCAGTTCTCCGAACAATTGTCCGTATTCAACGGAATCGAGGTACCATTCGCCGGTATCCATCAGGTAAGACTCTCCGAGCAAATCCTCTTCAGAAGCAAAATACACCAGTGTCTCGTTTTTGACAGCTGCTTCGGAAAATACTTTGGCCACGCTGTGAGTATACACTTCTCCGACCAATGCAGGTACATTCGGTTTGATGATTCCCGCTTTTTCGAAAGCGATCTTCTCGACCGTGTCGCCCAGAAACTGGGTATGGTCGAGACTGATGTTCGTTATGATGCTCAGAATCGGAGTAATGATGTTCGTACTGTCCAGGCGTCCGCCCATACCGACTTCAATAACGGCGAAGTCTACCTTCTCGGCACGGAAATAATCGAAAGCCATGGTAGAAGTCAGTTCAAAGAAGGAGGGATGAAGAGGCTCGAAGGTGCTACGGTGGCGTTCAACAAAATCTACAACATATTCCTGTGGAATCATTTTTCCGTTGACGCGGATACGTTCGCGGAAATCAATCAGGTGGGGAGAGGTGAAAAGTCCTACTTTATATCCGGCCTGCCGGAGAATCGCGGCCAATAAGTGGCTGACGGAACCTTTACCGTTTGTCCCCGCTACGTGAATCGTTTTATAGGTTTTATGCGGATTACCCAGATAGTTGTCCAGTGCGATACTGGTGTCTAATCCCGGCTTGTAAGCGGAAGCTCCGCTGTGCTGAAATACCGGAATGCTTGTATATAGATAGTGAAGCGTTTCTTCGTAAGTCATGCTGTTCGTTTTTATAATTGGCAAAAGTAGTTAATTTTATTTATACCTTTGCACCCTGTTAATATAAAAATAAGAGTAGAAAGGAGATGAATAAACAACGTGTAGCTTATACTCCGAGCGGTGGAGTATGTTCTAAAATGATGATTGTGGATGCGGAAGATAACATTATTACCGGCGTGCAGATTGTAGGCGGTTGCCAGGGTAATACGCAGGGATTGAGTAAACTCTTGATCGGTATGGGAGTACAGGATGCCATCCGACGGCTGGAAGGTATCGACTGCCGCGAACGGGGTACCTCCTGTCCGGATCAGTTGGCACAGGCCTTAAAGAAAATCAATCAATAATCAGCTTGTATCCGATTCCCCGGACGTTCAGTATCTTTATCGATTCGTCTTTCGATAGTTTGTGCCGCAGTTTCGTAATAAAGACGTGCAGACTGCGGGCGTTGAAGAATGAGTCGTCGCCCCAAAGGTCTAATAGTACGTCTTTCATCGGCAATACGTGGTCTTTGTTTTCGCAAAGCCGTTTGAGTATTTCCGATTCACGGTTGCTCAGGAGCTGTTTCTCTCCGCAATAGAGGAGCGTTTGCGTGATCGCATCGAAGGTATATTGTCCGAGATTAAAGGTCGATTTTTCTTCCTTCCGGACAGTGATCTTGTTCAACAGGGCTTTGATACGGACGATCAGCTCCGCCATACCGAAAGGCTTTTTCAGGTAATCGTTGCCACCCAGCTCGAAACCTTCGACTACATCATTGGCAGAGGAACGGGCAGAAAGGAAAAGGACCGGTATCTGGCTGTCTGTTTTACGGATATGCCGTATCAGGGTGAAGCCGTCTATTTTAGGCATCATGATGTCGGTCACGATAATATCCGGTTTGATCTCTTTGTAAAGCGCCAGTCCTTCTTCACCGTTGGCTGCCAATACGATGTCGAATTCTTCACCGTCCAGCGTATCCTTGATGATCATTGCCAGTGTCGGCTCGTCTTCTACTAATAAAACTTTTATCTTTGCCATTGTCTTTTCTTTTAGTTTTTGAAATGAAGAGTGAATGTGGTTCCTTTGCCCGGTTGGCTTTTTACGGTGACCGATCCTCCATGTTTCGACATCATATCTTTTACATAATATAATCCCAGTCCGAACCCTTTTACGTTATGCAGGTTGCCACTGGGTACGCGGTAAAACTTGTCGAATATTTGTTGCTGGTTTGCCTCGCTGATACCGATGCCGTTGTCCGTAACGGATACACGGATCTCATTCGACAGCTTTTCAGCACTGATGAAAATTTCAGCCGGATTATCTCCGGAGTATTTTACAGCATTGTCGATCAGGTTGCCCAGTATATTATAGAAATGAGTCCGGTCGGCAAATACAGCAATTGCCTCCGGTATATTTGTCGTTATGTTGACAGGTTTACCGGCTTTCAGTTTATGCTGTTCAATGAGCGGAACGATTAACTCGGAGATAAGGATCGATTCCTGTTTCAGGCGGAAGGTATTGCGATTTTCCACGGAAAGAGTGAGTATTTGTTCTACGAGGCCGGTCAACTGTGTGAGCTGCTCGCGGACGATACTCAGGTATTTCTTTTGTTTTTCGCTGACGTTGGTGTCGTAATTGAGCAGAACGTCATTGGCTGCATAAGCAACGGAGATAGGTGTTTTCAACTCGTGTGTCATATTGTTGGTGAAGTCCGTCTTTAGTTCTTCCACCGTTTTCTGGCGAAGGATGGTATAAATCAGGTAAACAAATGCAATCAGGATCAGGATGACCAATAAGAAAGATGAAATAAGTATTCCTGACATTTGTTTGAAGACCAACTGGAAAGGTGTTTTTAACGTTAGTCGGTAATATACTTCCGGCTGTGTACCTTTGATCGGATAGGTAAATTCTAAGCCTTTGGTACTGAGCGTGTCGGCCGACCGGAATGTTATAACAGTCTCCGGCAGGCTGTCTTTTACCTGAACCACTTCCAGTTTATAAGGGACGGAAATATCGTGCTGTTTGAGTTCCTGAACCAGCAGACTGTCGAATAAAGCATAGTCGATCGGTTTCAGTGAATCGAGCTTCTCATGTAAGGCTCCCTGTATCTGACCTTCCATCGAGGTCAACAGGGCCAGGTATTCGTTGAGCGATTCTGCGGTTTCGTCATATTTGAATGGGTTCTTATCTGCTTTTACAGAGAAGGTATCCATTAATCCGTTTCGGGAAATTTCTTCTGTGCTGTCTTTTGAAATTTTGAACTTTGAAGTGATGGTTCCCGGGCTTTTATTCTCTGTCAGCGAATCCATTCGGATGAAAAGTTCCTTATAATCGGCCATACGCATGGCATCCTGTATATTCCCGTTTACTTGCTCCCAGGTGGAATCGTAGAGCCCTTTCAACCAATACCCCTGTGAAAACAATAACGCTGCCAGCGATAAACTTATCAAAGTGGCTATGATTTTGAAACTTAATTTAGTTTTCATATATTGTTCCTGATCTTTCAGACAAAAATAATGGATATGTTTGGGAGTTTGGGATTACGGTAAGACTAAATAACACTTTTAGGGAATATAACAAATATCGTTTATTCCAAAAAGTCCATTTTATTTTATAGCTTTGCGCCTTATTTCCTATAAGATAGCCAGATGTCGATATTAAGATACCTTTTCATATTGTCAGCCTGTTCGCTGATCACTTCTGAATTACAAGCTCAGTTTCTGGATTATGGTGCGGATCCGGCCCGGTTTAAATGGAATGTGGCGAAGTTGCCGCACTACAATCTTATTTATCCCCAGGGTAACGATTCGATGGCTTACCGGTATGCTTTGTATCTTGAAAATGTATATCCGCGCGTTAAGAAGACGATAGGGGAACCGATGAAGATCAAATTTCCGGTTATTCTCCATCCCGGCAGTATGTCGTCGAACGGATTGGTTTCGTGGGCGCCGCGCCGTATGGAGTTGATTACGACTCCTTCGTCGAAACTGGATGCGCAAAGCTGGGACAAGCATCTGGTGTTGCATGAATCGCGCCATGTGATCCAGATGGGAAAGCTGATGCATGGTATCTTCCGGCCATTGTATTATATAATAGGAGAGCAGGCGGCAGGTGTGGCCGCCTTCTTTTTACCGACCTGGTTTCTGGAAGGGGATGCGGTAAGTACCGAAACGGCCATGTCGAATGCCGGGCGGGGACGGTTGCCGGAATTTAATATGACCTATCGTGCCCAGATGCTGGGAGATGGCAAATTGTTTTCGTTTGACAAGTTACTACTCGGTTCTTATAAAGATTATACCGGCGATTATTATGCGTTGGGGTACGATCTGACCTCTTATGCCCGTTACCGTTATGGCAGTGATATCTGGGATAAGACGACGAGTCGCTATGTCTCTGTTCCGTTTCTTTTTTCGAGTGCCTTCAAACATCATACGGGGATCAGTATAGATAGGCATTATAAGGAGACATTCGATTACCTGCGGGATGAATGGAAGAAGCAGGATACGGCTGTACTTGTTCCCTCTTATCTTTCTCCGGCAAAAGATAAATATACCTCTTACCGGTATCCCCAGTTATTGAACGACTCTTCTGTTATTGCAGTCAAATCCGGTTTGGAGGATCTGAACTCTTTGGTCTTACTGACAAATGGAAAAGAAAAACGTCTGAGCTATATCGGACGTATCAACAGTCGTCTTAACCTTCGTAACGGACAGGTTTTCTGGACTGAGATTGTACCGGGGCTTCGCTGGACACATGAGAATTATTCGGTATTGAAACGTTATGATCCGGCAACCGGACGCATTACGACTCTCACTCCGCGTCAACGTTATCTGGCTCCTGCTATCGATGAAGCAGGAAAGACGGCTGCCGTTTCCCGTTTTACTATGGCCGGGAAGAGTGAACTTGTACTGGTCGATCTGGAAAATGGAAAAGAACGGGTCTGTTTCGATGTACCCGACAATGCTTTTATCAAAGAGTTGACGTTCGGAGAAGATGGGAATGTGGTCGCCATAGCTGTCAGCGATGCCGGAATGGGGATTCTACAATTGAATACTCAAACTGGTGATTGGACTGAATTGATAGAGACTACTTCTGCCAATATTACTGCTCCGGTCTGGAATAAAGGACGTTTGTTCTTTGAATCCGGTGTTTCCGGTACGAATAATATTTATAGCCTGAATCCTTCGGACAGTCTGGCTTATCGTTTGACCTCTTCCCGGTTCGGTGCTTTCGACCCGGCTTTCAATCCGCAAGGGGACCGTTTATTCTTTTCGGATTATCAGGCAAAGGGATACCGGGTGGCTTCCCTGTCGACAGATAGTTTATTGGCAGAGGCCACGGATTTAGGCCAGCCGTATCGTTTCCCTTTAGCAGAGACATTGGTTGAACAGGAACAGTTCAATCTGGATTCGGCCCGGTTGGATTCGATCGACTTCAATCCTGTACCTTACCGGAAAGGATTGCATACGTTTAAAATACATAGCTGGGCTCCGTTCTATTATGATGTGGCCGAGGCGATGAATAGTGGAGCCGATGATCTGGCTACCATCGTAAAGCCCGGTGTCATGGTCTTATCGCAGAATTCGTTGAATACGGCTATCATGCAGGCCGGTTGGTATTATAAAAAAGGGTATCATCACGGTAGGATGGCTTTTACCTATAAAGGTTGGTTTCCTGTGTTCGACCTGGCTCTCGATTATGGAGAGAAAGCATTCGATATGAGCTGGACTAAGAATGAGGAAGGGAAAGAGGTGACCCAATTGCAATACACCCATCGTAACCAGTTGGAAGCCGATGTCCGCGTTTATCTGCCTTTTAACCTGACAAGGAATCACTATACACGTGGTATCCAGCCTTCTCTTACCTATTATTATACCAATAATAAATACCAGCAGTTCGAGAGCAGGAAGTTCAGAAATTTCCAGTATATCTTACCGGAGTTACGGTTTTATAATTACCGGCAGCTGGCACAACGTGATATTTTGCCTCGCTGGGGATATCAGGTTCGTTTGCAGTATCTGCATTCTCCCTTCAATACGGAGAATTATGGGGATTTGTATGCAGCACGTCTGACGACTTATTGGCCGGGAATTATTCGCAATCATGGTTTGATGCTTCGTCTCGGTTATCAATATCAGACATTGGATGGAAAGTCGTTGTATCTTCCCAAACGTTTATTGGATGAAACCCGAGGGTATAATTATTTGTATCAGACCCGCCAGCAATGGGCGCTCAAAGCTGATTATGCCTTTTCGATCTTTTCACCCGATTTGAGTCTGGGACAATTCGTTTATATCCGTCGTTTGAGGGCGAATCTCTTTTATGACCTGACTCGTAACCAGGCCCGTAAAGCCGGGGGATGGGCTACCCAAAGCTCGTATGGTACCGACCTGATATTCGACTGGAATCTCCTTCGTATGACTTTCCCTTTGACTACGGGTGTGCGTCTGATACAGCCAATTAACTATGGCAAATTCCAGGCAGAGATGTTGTTCTCGATTAGTTTCTAATGCGGAGTAACAACTGTAATTGCTACCCGTGTTCAAATGTCACAGCTACATTTCGTCCCATATAGTATCAGTAAACAAGGTTATACAATCTGTAATTTGGGTTGTAAAAGTGATAGAAGTATCCCGTATTTTTGTAATCGATATACGAATACTGTATACAGAATAATCTGTAAGTTGGATATGGAAAAGGAAAATACATTGGATTTCAAGACCGTATATGATTGTAACTGTTGTCTGGATTGCAAAACGCTGCATCCGCAGGTGAGTCTTATCAATCTGGAGAACCCGTCGCTGGAACAGGATACCGTCAAGTTTGAGTTTTATGCTATCCTTCTGATAGAGAATTGCCCTGACGATTGTTCATGTTGCGGACGGAAATACTATGATTATTCCAATGCAACAATGGTATTTCTTACCCCCGGTGAAATATTCCGTATGAGTGAGGAGAAAACCCTGCCCGGCAAAGGCTACCTATTGGTTTTTCACCCGGACTTGCTGTTTCAGACCACACTGAAGAATCACATAGGGAATTACACTTTCTTCCATTATCGCAAGGAAGAAGCATTGCATCTGTCGCAGCGTGAAACGGAAAAAGTCACTTGCTGTCTGTGGAATATAGAAGAAGAACTGCATCACTCGATCGATATGCATAGCAGTACTATCCTTTCCCGGCACATTGAATTGTTGCTGGACTATTGTACCCGTTACTACGAACGTCAGTTTATCACCCGTGAGAACAAGAATAAGACTATACTGGAAAAAATGGAGCGGTTGCTCGATGACTATATAAGCTCCGGCAAATTACAAAACGGTAAACTGCCCGCACCCGACTATCTTGCGAAGAGACTCAATCTTTCCGCATCCTATTTCAATGACCTGCTGAAATTTGAAACGGGCAAGACGCTGGAACAGTATTTTGAATTCAAACGGTTGGAAGTTGCTAAACGGATGTTACTGAAATCCGATGCCACACCTGCCAGCATAGCCTGTCAACTGGGTTATCCGAATGTGCAGTATTTCAGTCTTATATTCAAGAAAATAACGGGTGTTGCACCCAGCGATTACCGTTATTCGCAAAACTGAAGAATGTTTATCTTTTTGATTAGAAATTGTTTTGAATTTATTATTTGATTCTACTTTAGGAAAAGGTGAACCCAAATGACAGGTTTTGTAGGGGTGGGGTTTGCCCACCCTTTGCGACAATAATATAACAACCTGTGAAGAAGGGCGGGTAGACCCCGCCCCTACGGCCGAACCTGCCTGTTCCATTGTGACGGCGCCTGTAAGGGCGGTTCGCGAACCGCCCCTACCAACGACACTACATTCATATCTGTCAAGAAATGAATCAAACAATAAATTCAAAACAGTTTCTTATGCTCTTGACGGAGTGTGGTTTCTCGTCTAATTGACTATATTTGCATCTTGATTATAAGAAACAAGTTAAAAACCATTAATCAGAAAACAATGAAATTCAGTAATGTAAGATTATTAGTAAAAGACTTCGCTAAATGTTTCAGATTCTACACCGAACAGCTTGGATTAGAACCAGCCTGGGGAGATGAAAATAGCGGATATGCCAATTTTAAAGTGGCCGACGGAATAGAAGGATTCGCCCTTTTTGTATCCGACTGGATGGCACCATCGGTAGGCAATACCGATAAACAGCAGCCTGTTGCGATGCGTGAAAAATCAATGATCTCTTTCAGTGTAGATAACGTAGACGAAACCTTTGCCTCTCTAAAAGCAAAAGGTGTGACGTTTATCAGTGAGCCTACGGATATGCCCGATTGGGGAATGCGTACCTTGTACCTGCGTGATCCCGAAGAAAATCTTATAGAACTCTTTACCCCTCTGGCAGTGGAGCAATTTAGCCAGGAACTCCTCGAAGAGGATAAGAAATTTCAATAAAAGATGTTGCCAAAAAGAAACGGCTTATGCAAGTGAGCCGGACAGATGACATTTAATGAACCCTATAGTGATGCCGCTATGGGGTTCATGCATTTAAATTTACCAGTAATTTGGGTTAGATAATCAGTGATTTATATACTTTTATATTGGATACTATTCTGTAATTTTGTGTCATAACAATAAAAATAAGAATTGCATATGACAATAATGAAAGTGAAAGGTATGATTATGGTAGTGATCATGATGTTATGTATCCCCATAAATGCACAGACGCAAAGTGATAAGACGTTGGTTGCTTATTTTTCGGCAACAGGAACAACGGAGAAAGCAGCTAAGTTGATTGTAGAAGTTACAGGTGGAACGCTCTACGAAATACAGCCTGAAAAAGAATATGTAGCTGCTGACCTGGATTGGCATGACAAGTCCTCGCGTAGCAGTGTGGAGATGTCAGATGCCAAATCACGCCCTGCATTGAATTCCAAACCTGAGAATTTAGCAGATTACGATACCATTTATATAGGTTTCCCTATTTGGTGGAATTCTGTTCCGAGAATCATCAATACTTTTATTGAGAGCAATGATTTCGCAGGCAAGACGATTATTCCGTTTGCAACGTCGGGGAGCAGCAGTATTTCTAATGCAGAAAAAGAGTTGCAGGAAACCTATCCTGATCTGAAATGGCAGAAGGGCCGACTTTTGAATGGTGCGACAAAGGAAGATATTAAGAAATGGACTAAAAAATAAATTATTATGAGAAAGAATTTTGGGGCAAAGCCCTTTACTTATCCGCAACCGGTGTTTATTATCGCAGCTTATGATGAAAACGGTATTCCCAATGCAATGAATGCCGCCTGGGGTGGTATCAGCGAAATGCATGAAATTAGTATTTGTATCAGTGAGGGACATAAAACAACTGCAAATATTTTGAAGCGTAAGGCTTTTACCGTAAGTATGGCAGAAGTCGGGCAGGTGGTTGCCTGTGATTACGTGGGGATTGTTTCCGGTAATAAAGTTTCGGATAAATTTGCCCGTGCGGGTTTTCATGCTACCCATTCGGAGTTTGTGGATGCACCGTTGATTGATGAATTGTCTGTAGTATTGGAATGTAAATTGAAGGACTATAACCCTGAAACCTGTATTTTGCGAGGTGAAATAATAAACGTAAGCGTAGATGAGCGTGTTCTCGACGAAAACGGTAAAGTGGATGTATCCAAAGTGTCTCCCATTATATTCGACCCGTTCAATAACGATTACCTGGAAGTCGGTAAAAAAGTCGGTAATGCTTTTTCGGATGGTAAGAAATTGAAATAGGGAATGGCAATAATGGAAGCTTGTCCCTTATTACAGGATTACAGGATGTCCCTTTACATTGGATGGTAAGACTAAATAACACTTCATAAGCCAACGGTAACACAGTTTCTCATTGCAACTCCTTTCCTTTGCAATGAGAAACAAATAAAATCGATGGATATGAAACGAATACTTTACTACATGATGTTTTTGTTGGTTACCGGTAATGGGATGTTGATCGCTCAAAATACGATTCACGGAAAGGTAACCGATACGGATGATATTCCGGTAGATGGCGTAGCTGTCGTACTTCAGACATTGGATTCCGTTTATGTGGATGCTGTGGTGACCGATAGTCTCGGACAGTTTAACCTGAACCGGGCAGCTGATCAGACTTACCGGCTTCTCTTCCAACATCTCTTATACGAACCTTTCCAACAAGAGATTTCACAGGCGGATGCCGAAACGATTCGTCTGACAGCTAAAGATTATGAGCTGGACGGAGTGGTGGTAAAAGCCGAACGCCCGAAGGTCAAAGTGGAGAACGGCGCATTGAAGTATGATGTTCCGCAACTGATGAAAGATAAATCAGTGAGTAATGCTTTTGAGGCTGTAAAACAATTACCCGGTATTATCGGCGGTACAGACGAAATTCAATTGCTGGGAGCGGGGGCTCCGAGAATTATCCTGAACGGACAGTTGACGACGATGTCGGCAGACCAGTTGATCACGATGTTGAAGAGTATTCCTTCTTCGCGGGTAAAAAATGTAGAGGTTATGTATAATGCCCCTGCAAAATACAATATTAAAGGAGCTGTTATTAACGTTATATTAGATAAGGGATCGACAGAAGAAACGACTTTACAAGGCGAAGCAGGCGTTGATTATCTACAGAAACATTTTGCAACAGGTAAGGCACATGCAAACCTCTTGTATTCTACTTCTAACCTGACTGTCGATTTTCTGGTAAACGGAGAGAAAGGACGATATTTCGAAGGGGAAAATATTATGGCAAGACATACCCTGGAGAATAGTGTGACGGAAGTTTATCAGTCAGGCCGTGGCAATGGCCGTATAAACAGTGGAGACATGCGGTTAGGCGTAGACTATAAATTGAAGAACGAAGATATGTTATCTGCTGCATATACTCTGGGCGGCAATAATATAAAAAAGAATCGTGTAGCAGAAACTTCTTTTTCTGTACTGCAGGATGCGGAGACGAGTGACCAACGTTTCAGCCGGACTACCGGAGAGGATAAAGTAACTTTACATAATATCCGTATGCAATATGACGGTCATACGGGTATAACTGCCGGAATGGATTTTACGCGTTATAGTTCTCCGTCTTTCCAGAACTTTAGGGAAAACCGCGGACAAGAAACGTTGACGGATATGCAGAATAATTCTAAACAGAATATTTCACAATGGGCACTATTTACCAACCATACACACACTTTTGCCACCGGATGGACACTGAACTACGGTGTCCACGGTGGATACACTTCCTCGAAAACTTATATCGATTATCTATATAATAAAGGTTATGGGTATGAACCAGATCCGGATTTACTGGAAAATAATACGCAAAAGGAATACACGGGTAATCTCTTTGCGGAAATGTCTAAGGATTTCGGAGAGCATTTTTCGGCAACCGCTTCATTGAAAGGAGAGTATTTCAGGTCGGATTATAATTCAAACGGAAGTAAATCGACTCTTTGGAATGACTGGACATTTTTTCCGAATGCTTCTTTGAGTTATGTTTTTACACCGCAACATATTTTGCAGTTAAACGTGAACAGCGACAAAACCTATCCTTCTTATTGGGAAATAACACCGCAGATAACACCTATAAACTCTTATTCTGTCGTGATGGGTAATCCGGCTTTGAAGCCTTATCGTTCGTATGAAGGGCAATTCCTCTATATTCTGAAACAGAAGTATACCTTTATGGTTTTCGCGCAGTACGAACCGGATTACTTTGCGCAGTTACCGTATCAAAGTTCTACGGAACTGAAAAATGTGTTCCGTTATGAGAATATGGATTATAATTTGATGGCTGGAATAGGGGCTGTTATTCCGTTCCGTATCGGTGAGTTCATGAATAGCCAGTTTACGGCACAGGGAATCAGGATGCGTCAGAAACTGGATCATTTTAATGATATTTCTTTTGATAACAGTAAATATCTGGGACAATTCTTTCTGAATAATACGTTCACGCTTTCCAAATCGCGTCCGAACCTGAAACTGGATTTAAATGGTTATTATATAACAGGAGCAGTGCAGGGTATCTACGATCTGGGTTCCGTTTATAATGTTTCAGCCGGTTTGAAATGGCAGTTTGCCAATGATAAGGCGACGGTTCTCCTGAAGTGCGATAATATCTTCCGGAGCAATCTTCCGAAAAAGGTAGAGATCAATCAGGCAAACCAATATAGTCGTATGACGAAGATTGACGATACACGTTGTGTGACGGTTTCCTTTATCTGGAAGTTCGGGGGGTATAAGAGCAAACAACATGATAAGGTGGATACTTCCCGGTTCGGAAAATAATAGGAATAGTTTGATTAATATTCCGGTGTCTAATGAATATTCATAGTTCTGTATTTTAAGCTTTGTGTAAAATGTGATTGATTTTAGTATTTATTTTATAGTTTTGTAAGTGAATAAATTAGAACCATTTTAATCTTATGCAAATGACAGGCTTGAAGGCATCTCTCTTATTATTTATTTTTCTTTCTTGTTTTTCCTGTAAAAATAGAAATACCGGAAATACATTGGAGGGAGAAGGGCAATCTACGTTGTCAGTATCTGTTCCGGACTTCAATTCAGATAGTGCTTATACTTATGTGGTAGCTCAGGTTGATTTTGGACCACGTGTTCCGAATACGGAAGCACATCTGCATTGTGGAGATTATCTGGTGGATGCCCTGAAACGTTTTGGAGCAGCCGTGCATGTACAGGAAGCAAAACTTACTGCATATAATAGAGACCGTCTGAATGCGCGTAACATAATTGGTTCATATAATCTGGAAAACTCCCGGCGAATACTTCTTTTTGCCCATTGGGATACCCGCCCGTATGCAGATCACGATCCTGATCCTGCTAAATGGCGTGTACCTATTGACGGTGCGGACGACGGAGCCAGTGGAGTAGGTGTCTTGTTGGAGATTTGTCGTCAGTTGGGTATGAGTAATCCGGATGTCGGTATTGATGTCATATTTTTCGATGCGGAAGATTATGGTACACCCCGTTTTATAACAGCTAATAGTCCGAAAGAAAGCTGGTGCCTGGGGTCGCAATATTGGGCTGCTAATCCTCACGTAATAAATTATCGAGCGGAATATGGTATCTTGCTGGATATGGTAGGTAGTCGTAATGCGTCATTCTTTAAAGAAATGACATCTATGGAATCGGCTCCTCAGATAGTGGAAAAGGTTTGGGGGGCGGCACGTGATCTCGGATATGGTAAGTTCTTTATTAATGAAGAAGGTGGTGGTGTACTGGATGATCATACCTTTGTTATAGAAGGACGTAATATACCGTGTATCGATATTATAAATAATGATCCGGAAAGCTCTCACAGCTTTGGCTCTTACTGGCATACACATGCTGATAATCTGGATAATATAGATCGCAATACATTGAAGGCGGTTGGTCAGACTGTTCTTGAGGTGGTTTATAAAGCAGGAGAAAAGTAATAAAAAGCGTAGATCGATAAATTCCGGTCTACGCTTTTTATTTTATCTGGGCACGATTTCAAAAGGAACCCTGATTGATACGCCCTGTTTCATCAGATTCATCAAATTGGGATACATCCGTTCTTTGAACGAATCCCAGCTGCGATACTCCATTTGCGTCCATCCGGCTTCTGCCAGAGCCAGCCCACGCGGATAAGTCATATAAGTTACCCGGTTGATATCTTTTATCGCTTCTCCCCATAATGTGCCGGAGATACCCAGGATATGTGCCTGTTGTGCTGCCGGAAGTCCGTAACCCGGATCGAACTGATAACAGGTTTCCAGTGTGGTAACAGGCATTCCCCAGTTATTGAATTCCGGAAGATCTCCTTTGAACTGAGGATAATCCAGGTAAGTGTATTCACCCGGAGCCATGATCAGCGGGTTGCCGTGTTTGGCTGTCAGTTCGATACATTTAGGAGTAAGTCCGGCACGCCAGGTGACCAGTGTAACATCTTTCGGATAGTCGAACAGATACTCGTTAGCCGGCATGCGAATATTGTCCAGTTCGCACCACAGCATAGGCTCCTTGCCATATTTGCGTACGGAAGCCAGTATCTTATCGAAGAAATAGTTCATAAGCTGAGATTCTTTTGTATATCCCAATTGTTTCATTAACGATTGGCAATGATCGCATTTGGTCCAGTTCTTTTCAATAACAGCCTCGTCACCGCCCAAATGAATTTTGGATGACGGGAATATAGCTGCTATTTCCTTGATAATATCATCGTAAACGGAATATACTTTCTCATTGTTGGCACAGAGCATCAGATCGACTGTCTTGCCCATTTCTTTCTGAATGGTATCCGTGTGTGTACAGCCCAGTTCCGGATAAGTCGCCAGTACGGCTACCGTATGGCCGGGAATATCCAATTCCGGTATGATCTCTATATTCCGGTCGGCAGCGTAACGGACCAGCTCTTTTAATTGTTCCTGCGTATAAAAACCGTTATCCGGTCCGTTCGGACCTGTTTTCGGATTACGGAAAGCACCGATCTCTGTCAGTCCCGGGTGTGCCTTTATTTCGACACGCCAGCCCTGATCGTCTGTCAGGTGTAATTGCAGGATGTTGTATTTGTATTTTGCCATCTGGTCGATGTAAAATTTAACATCTTCAAGAGGCAGGAAATGGCGTGCCGGATCGAGCATTAAGGCACGGTAACCGTAGCGGGGTTCATCGTCGATACGGATAGGAGCGATCTGTTTATTCGCCGTATTGCATACATCGCCCAGTAATATCTGGTCCAGCGTCTTCAATCCGTAGAAAAGAGCTTTCTGTGTACTTCCTTTGATGGAAAGTTTGCTTTCCGAAATCTCGATCATGTAATGTTCTTCTCCTTTTATAGCAGAGTCTGTCCAAAGTTCGATCACGGAGTTTCCGCTTGCCTGAAAGCCTCCCATAATAGTGCTTTGCCTGACTCTGTCTCTCAATATACGTTGTAGTTCGAACAAACAGAATGCCTGCTTGGGCAAATTTGTTTTCACTACTGTTTGCGGAGTGACTGTAAAGTTCTTTTTGCCTGTTACCTGCTCGATATGGTTCGGCAAAGGCAATAAAGCCGAAGTGTTGCTCTGTCCGAATGACAAAGTTGCTGTTAATAGAAACAGAGAAATGAGTTTGAGTTTTTTAGTACTTAAGATCATAGATGTTAGATTTATTATTTTGTTGATTTCCTTCGAGGCAAAGATACATATCTGGTTGAATAAAAGAAACGCTTAGAAACAGATAAGGACAGATAGGAACAGATAATGGCGGATAAAAGCAGTTTGTGGACTTAAATTCGGAGTTTTTTTGTTTACATTTCTTAGTATTTGTCGTGTTATACGCATTATATTCGCGTTATTTGTTGATATATGGCTGTTAACAGCATGTTTGTATAGGGGCTCTATTTGCTGTTATCACATTCCTCTTTAATATAATAAGAAGTATTTATATATAAAGATTATATAATATAGGGATTTTCTGTTTTTTTTGAAAACTGACGGAACTAATCCTGATTCTTCCGTTTTCACGACATAGGTGTTTTGTTCGCAAACCATATATGTTTTGATGATAAAACACCTATGTTTCGATGAGTGGGGTTTTGTGCCATTAGCCCGAATACGGAATAAATTAGTCATTCAACTTTATTTTACCTTTTAAACTAAATAAGTCTCAAAAATGTTTTTAACTTAGAAGCGATAATCATTAAATCGAAATGATCATGGGAGCAAAGAAGAATTTTGTATTAGATACGAATGTTATCTTGCATGACTACAAGTGTATCGAAAATTTTCAGGAGAATGATATCTATCTTCCTATCGTCGTGTTGGAAGAGTTGGATAAGTTTAAAAAGGGGAGCGACCAGATTAATTATAACGCCCGTGAATTTGTACGCGAGCTGGATCTGATAACCAGCAATGATCTCTTCCTGAAGGGTGCTTCGTTGGGAGCAGGCTTAGGAACATTACATGTGGTAACCGGCGATAAATATCAGGAAAAGATTGCATTGTCTTTCCCGGACAAGACACCGGATCACCGGATTTTATCCTGTACACTTTCCGTTGCGGAAAAGAATCCGAAAGTACAGACTATCCTGGTAACGAAGGATGTCAATCTTCGTATGAAAGCCCGTGCTTTGGGTATTCAGGTGGAAGACTATATCACCGATAAAGTGGTCAATGTCGATATCTTTGAACGGGCACAGGATACCTATGAAAATATTGATCCTGACCTGATCGACAAGATCTATTCGACACCGGACGGACTCGATGCGGATCTGTTTGAATTCAAGTCGAAACTGGAGCCGAACGAATGCTTTATATTAAAGAGTATACGCGCTTCTGTTTTAGCTCGTTATAATCCGTTTACAGGAAAGATAAAGAAGGTGGAAAAGAGTTCGAATTATGGGATACAACCCCGTAATGCGGAGCAGAGTTTCGCCTTTGAAATTTTGAATGATCCGGATGTTAAGCTGGTTGGACTGACTGGTAAAGCCGGAACCGGAAAGACGTTGCTGGCCCTGGCTGCTGCCCTTAAACAGGCCGGGTTATACAAACAGATATTGCTGGCCCGTCCGATCGTTGCATTGGCCAATAAGGATATCGGATTCCTGCCGGGTGACGAGAAACAGAAAGTGGCTCCTTATATGCAGCCTTTGTTCGATAACCTGAATGTAATTAAGAACCAGTTTGCTCCGGGAAGCCAGGATGTTCGTAAGATAGACGATCTGCAGAAGAATAACCAGTTGGTTATTGAGGCTTTGGCTTTTATCCGTGGCCGTAGTTTGTCAGAAACATTCTGTATCATTGATGAAGCACAGAACCTGACACCGCACGAGATCAAGACGATCATCACCCGTGCCGGAGAAGGAACGAAAATGGTCTTTACCGGTGATATCCAGCAGATCGACTCGCCGTATCTGGATGCCCAGAGTAATGGTCTGGCCTATATGGTGGATAAGATGAAAGGACAGGAGTTGTTTGCCCATATCAATCTGATCAAAGGCGAACGAAGCCAGTTGTCGGAATTAGCTTCCGATCTGTTATAAATCGGTGGTTGTAATATTATAAAAATAGAAGGTATCCGTTTTGGGATACCTTCTATTTTTATGAAGCCCTCAGCTTTGCAGGTAGGTCTTGATGGATCTATTTAACTCTACGACTAAAAAAATATTCGAAACAAATGTTCATTATACTGGATAATGAGAGGTTTTTTGATTGATGTATTATCAATGTAAGAAGATTGTATGCTGCTTGATTGAAATTCTATCCTTGCTATCCTGTAGGTTTGTTTCTGGCTTAAACTAAGGACAGATAACTAGTCAGAACATCCATAATAATTTTGTATCTTGATACGCTGAATTATAGCAGTTTTACTATCTTTGCAATAATGGAACATAAAATACTGAAGTATGAGCTATGATATAAAAGACAAACTGGAATGGACGGTTATCTTCGTTTTGGAGTTCGGACGGAAGTATGGACTGACGATGAAGCAGGCATTTAATTACTTGAGCCGTTTCAAAGGAATTGACTTTATAGATCGTCATTATGGGTATGTACACACACAGTCATTTGCTTCAATGGTAGATGATATAGCAGAATATTGCCATCGGCACGGAGGAGCATTGATATGAAACTATATCATGGCACAAACAAGGATTTTGACAAGATAGACTTGTTGAAATCGAAACCCAACAAGGACTTCGGGCGTGGCTTTTATCTTTCGGAAGAATGGGCTAAGTTTATCCTTCTGAACCGTAACAATTCTACAGATTTACCTGTGCACGAATATGATGTGGTGATTGGTCCAATTGCCAATGACCGGGTAGGAGTACAGTTATGGAAGTATGAGAATCGTTCGATAGATTTACCTACGCTGGTACGTAACCTACAATACATGAAGGGTGTAACCATACAATATTTCTTCGGTACGGAACGTGCCATAAAATTATTGCAACGATTATGAGCGAAAAGATGGATATGAAAGCAGATATGGTAAAGAACCTGGCCTTATTGTTAATCGAGCAAAATAATGAATTAACAATGGAACAGGCTCTTTCCGATGTATTTAATTCGGACACCTATCAGAGAGTGATGGATGAGAGAACTCATCTCTATTACCAAAGCCCAAAATATGTCTTTGCCTTTTTGGATGAAGAGTTAAAAAAGGGAAAACTTTCATGATGAAGGATGTTTTATTTTAAACATTGCACTTTATCAGGAAATCTATTTATTATCCATTTCTTTATAAGCCTCGATCAATTTTTTGATCACAACAGCCTCCGATATATCCTGTTGGTATGTTTCCGGCTTATAATAACTTTCCAGAAAACGATCGGCACCTGACCATACGGTTTCGATAATACCCTGGAAACGGTTACTCATTTGAGAGCCGGATTGCAGACGGAAACGTTTCATGTCGTCCAGTTGTTTGAGGGCAACTTCCGGTTTACGCCAGGGGCAGGTGGCAACGTCGAATCCCTTCATGGCAAAATATACGGCAGTCTGTTCCGGACGCTCGTAATGCCAATCGCATATGAAAACCTCTTTGGGGATAAGGTCTATTGCACGGTAGGTGTTATTCATACTGGCTTCCCAGGCACCGATACCGGTTGTTTTTCCATCGATCAGCCGGTCGCCCCAAATCATTAACCGCTTGCCTTGCTGTGCCAGATGATTTTGTATTTTAGTCACTTCTCCTGCATATAATTCGGCTTTATCCCGACCGCTGCAACGGGGACATTTATCATTGCCGATATAGAAAACTTCATCCATGCCGGCATGAAACAGATTTGTTTCGAAAGCGTCTGTCAGTTCATCGACCAGAGCAAATACAACTTTATGAACATCGGGGTGGAGCGGACAATAGCTTTTGCAGTATAAGCCATCCGGATTAGGCCATCCGGTATAGTTATTAGTGTCTACATGAGGCGTTTCATCGAATTCCGGGTACACCCGAAGCAGGGCATAAGTTGTTTCTGCCCATGACTGATGACCGAGCAAATTTATTTGTGGAGCTATCCGTATGTTATGTTTCCGGCAGGTGGTGACAATCCGTTTTACATCCTGAAGCGTAAGTGGGTTGGGATCGCTTAATTCCGGATGCGATTTGTAGTCGTAATTCCAGTCTACCCTCAGAATAAGCAGATTGAAATGTCCGGGAGCCAGTTCTTCTTCTATAAATTTCAGGAAAAGATCTATCTTCTGTACGGAAGGTGCAGCTATTGCCAGACCTCGGGTGGGTATAATGCTGTCTAGCGGGACTGTGCCCGTTTGAGCCAAAATACTATTGCTTGTCATACAGACCAGAAGGCATAAAATGGCGATGAAGTGTTTCATGGTATTTAAGTATTAAATTTGCTGGTACGAATATAATCAAATAAATTGGATTTCAAGCCTTTTTCCCCTAATAAATGAAGTGTTGTATAAAGTTGATATTCATAGAGATATAATAACTCAAAAAAAGACCGGTCTTTTGATTTTAAAAGTCCAGTCTTTTATTTTTTTAAGTCTTGTCTTTACTTTTGTAAAGTCCTATGCTTTTTTCAGAGAGGATATTTTCTTGAATTTTTTATCATCCTCCCTTTGTATTTATTATATATAATATTAATTCTATATTAAAGAGAGCTGCAACCACCGCTGTAGTCATTACTGATCGTAACTCTATTATAGATCTTGTAAATCAATATTTTTTGCATAGTTACTTTCACGGGACTTTGGGTGGGACACTTCGGATGATAAATAATTAACGAATAAAAGTGATAATTTGTAAGCTCTATAGACTTACAGATTATTAGTTGTCCACCTCCATCCGCATAATGTAATCATTCATATAATACCCATTACCGATATGGAAATCGCGTGTTGCATGTTCATGGAACCCCATGTGCTTGTAGAAACCGACAGCAGGGTTTTCGCGGTTCACATTCAGCTCGACAGTAAACGGTCCTGGATGGATACTTTTCAGGTAAGCAATGCCCTGTTCGATAATAAAACGTCCGATACCCGAACCATGCAAAGAGGGGAGTGAATAGATTTTCTGGAACTCGTACAGGTCTTTTTCAACCGTTTCGATAGAGAGATAACCCGAAGGCTCGCCGTCTTTGTAGATAATGAAGAACTCGTGATGAAGTTCATCCATTTGATTGAGAATACTTTCCGGGGCATACATCATCTCGAACATGTAGTCGAGTTGCTCGCGGGAGAGGATAGAACCATAAGTCGGCTCCCATATTTGAGATGCCAAGTTTCTGATTAACAGGATATCATCTGTTGTCGTTTTTCTAATTGAGAACATATTATGTGAATTTTAGACGAGCAAAATTAAAAATTAAATTATAGTGTTTTATTTTTTAGCTTGATTTTACATTTATTTCAATGTTTATTCACAGAAAAGAATAACTTTGTAGGCGTTTAATATTAGGGAAAAATACAATTTAATAAATATATATAGACATGGATACAAAGATTCAGGAACTGACCGACAAGATCTACAAAGAAGGAGTAGAGAAGGGGAATGAAGAAGCTGGACGGATCATTGCCGATGCGAATGCTCAGAAACAAGCGATTGTTAGCGAGGCGGAAGCAGAAGCAAAACGTATTGTTGCAGCAGCACAAAAACAGGCTGCCGAACTGAAAAAGAATACAGAAGCCGAACTGAAGTTATTCGCTACCCAGGCTGTAGAAGCGCTGAAGAGCGAAGTGGTAAACCTTATAACCGGAAAGATTACTTCCTCGAATGTGAAAGCGATCGTTTCTGACACTGCGTTTATGCAGAAGGTGATCCTTGAAATGGCTAAAGAGTGGGCTAAGAAAGAAGCTATCACTATCCAGACAGCCGATGCGGATGCATTAACCAAATATTTTGAAGCAAACGCCAAATCGTTGCTCGACGGTGGCGTGAAAATAGAAAAAGTAAGCGGAAAGAAAGCCGATTTCACCATTGTTCCTGCCGACGGTTCCTATAAAGTAAGCTTCGGGGAAGACGAGTTTGTTGCATTCTTTAAAGAATTCCTGCGTCCCGGGCTGGTAGAAATGTTGTTCTGATATGAGTAAATACTACTGTCTGATTGCCGGACTCCCTAATATATCATTGGATGATAGTAAGCTGACCTATTCCGTTTCTGAGTTCAGAAAGGAGTTGGACGGTATTCTTACGTCCCGTGATAAGAAGCTGGTAGACTTGTTTTTCCTCAAATTCGATAATAAGAACCTGCTTAGTTTCTCACAGCGTCCGGACAGTGACCCGGATGAAAAGGGAAGTATAACATACGACGAGTACAAAAGTCTGTTCGATGCTTGGAAGGATGGCGAAAAGCCGCCTAAGAACAAACTGATTCCTCCTTATTTCATAGAGTTCTTCAAACAGTATCTGGATAGCCAGAAGAAAGAGGAAAAGCAAACGATCTCCTGGGAAGACCGTCTGGCAGCCCTTTATTACGACTATGCGATGAAATGCAGCAACGGTTTCATCCGTAACTGGTTTGAACTGAACCTCAATATCAATAACATGCTGACCGCCATAACCTGCCGCAAGTATGGATTTGATAAAGCAGAATATATAGTGGGAAACAACGAGGTAGCCGAGGCTATCCGTACTTCCAATGCCCGTGATTTCGGACTGGGGGATACGGTAGACTATCTGCCCGATCTGCAACGCATTGCTGAAGAGCCCGACCTGATGGCCCGCGAAAAGAAAGTGGATTTGCTGAAATGGAAATGGCTGGACGATAATACGTTCTTCAAAACTTTCGATATCGAAAGCGTGTTCGCCTACTTGCTGAAACTGGAAATGATCGAGCGCTGGGTTACTTTGGATAGAGTGACAGGCGAGAAGACTTTCCGTGAAATAGTAGGAGCAATGAAGAAGGGAAGTGAGAATGCGTTGGAAGAATTTAAAAGAAACAATAATAAATAATTATGGCTACGAAAGGAATTGTAAGGGGAATCGTATCCAACCTGGTAACCGTAGAGGTGGATGGGCCGGTTTCTCAAAATGAAATCTGTTACATTTCCGTAGGAGGCGTCAAGCTGATGGCGGAGGTTATTAAAGTAATAGGAAAAGATGCCTTTGTACAGGTATTTGAAAGTACACGTGGGATGCGTGTAGGTGACGAAGCCGAGTTTGAAGGGCACATGCTTGAAGTTACATTGGGGCCGGGTATGCTATCGCGTAACTACGACGGTTTGCAGAATGACCTGGATAAAATGGACGGCGTGTTCCTGAAACGTGGTGAATATACATTTGCACTCGATAACGATAAATTGTGGGATTACAAGCCGCTGGCGAAAGTGGGCGATGCAGTAACGGCCGGTGACTGGTTGGGCGAAGTGGATGAAAACTTCCAGCCTCACAAGATCATGGTCCCTTTCACGTTTAAAGGCACTTATACCGTAAAGAGCCTGGTGGAAGCCGGACAATATACCATCAACCAGACAATCGCCGTATTGACAGACGAAGATGGTAAGGATATCGATATAAATATGATACAGCGCTGGCCGGTAAAGAGAGCCATCACTTGTTATAAAGAAAAACCGCGTCCATATAAATTGCTGGAAACGGGTGTCCGTACAATCGATACGGTAAACCCGATCGTTGAAGGTGGTACAGGATTTATCCCCGGCCCCTTCGGTACAGGAAAGACAGTGCTTCAGCACGCTATCTCCAAACAGGCGGAAGCCGATATCGTGATCATCGCTGCCTGCGGTGAACGTGCGAATGAGGTAGTGGAAATCTTTACCGAGTTCCCTGAACTGATCGACCCGCATACAGGACGTAAATTGATGGAACGTACCATCATTATCGCCAATACTTCAAACATGCCTGTGGCAGCCCGTGAAGCATCCGTATATACGGCGATGACTTTGGCTGAATATTACCGTAGCATGGGACTGAAGGTATTGTTGATGGCGGACTCTACTTCCCGTTGGGCACAGGCTTTGCGTGAGATGTCTAACCGTCTGGAAGAACTTCCGGGACCCGATGCGTTCCCGATGGACTTGTCTGCGATCGTGGCAAACTTCTATGCCCGTGCAGGTTTCGTTCATTTGAATAATGGGGCGACAGGTTCGGTAACCTTTATCGGTACGGTATCACCCGCCGGTGGTAACCTGAAAGAACCGGTAACGGAAAATACGAAGAAGGTAGCCCGTTGTTTCTACGCTTTGGAGCAGGAACGTGCCGACCGTAAACGTTATCCGGCCGTAAACCCGATCGACAGTTATTCGAAATATCTGGAATATCCCGAATTCCAGGAATATATCGCCAAACATATCTCTCCGGAATGGATCGACAAGGTGAACGAGATCAAGACCCGTATGTTGCGTGGAAAGGAAATCGCCGAACAGATCAACATCCTGGGTGACGACGGTGTACCTGTAGAATACCATATTACTTTCTGGAAATCGGAATTGATCGACTTCGTGATCCTGCAACAGGATGCATTCGATGCGATCGATGCCGTGACACCGCTGGCCCGTCAGGAATTTATGCTGGACAAGGTGGTGAAGATCTGTCATGCGGAATTCCGTTTCGACACCTTCCTCGAAGTAATGGAATATTTCAAAAAGATGATCAACATCTTCAAGCAGATGAACTATTCCGAATACGAAAGCGATCAGTTTAAGAAGTTCAACGATCAACTCGACGCCCTGCTCGCAGAGCGTATGGAAAAATAAAAGAATGTATGGCAACAAAAGCATTTCAAAAAATATATACGAAGATTACCCAGATCACGAAAGCTACCTGTTCGCTGAAGGCAACGGGAGTTGGGTATGACGAGCTGGCTTCCGTAGACGGCAAGCTGGCACAGGTGGTAAAGATCATCGGCGACGAGGTTACGCTACAGGTGTTCTCCGGTACGGAAGGTATCCGTACGAATGCCGAGGTGGTATTCATGGGCAAAGCGCCTACGCTGAAAGTGGGTGACCAGTTGGCCGGACGTTTCTTCAATGCGTATGGCGACCCGATCGATGGTGGTCCGATCCCGGAAGGAACGGAAGTGGAAATCGGTGGTCCGTCTGTAAACCCGGTTCGCCGTAAACAGCCATCTGAACTGATTGCTACGGGTATTGCCGGTATCGACCTGAACAACACACTGGTTACCGGACAGAAGATCCCGTTCTTCGCCGACCCTGACCAGCCGTTCAACCAGGTTATGGCGATGGTAGCCCTGCGTGCCCAATCGGATAAGATTATCCTGGGTGGTATGGGTATGACCAACGACGACTACCTGTTCTTTAAAAATACATTTAGTAACGCCGGTGCACTCGACCGTATCGTGAGCTTCATCAATACAACCGAAGACCCGTCCGTAGAACGTATCCTTATTCCGGATATGGCGCTTTGTGCGGCTGAATACTTCGCCGTACAGAAGAATGAAAAGGTGCTGGTGTTGTTGACCGACATGACCAACTACGCGGATGCTTTGGCGATCGTATCGAACCGTATGGACCAGATCCCGTCGAAAGACTCTATGCCGGGTTCGCTTTATTCCGATTTGGCAAAGATCTACGAAAAGGCGGTACAGTTCCCGGCAGGTGGTTCCATTACCATTATTGCGGTAACGACTTTGTCCGGTGGCGATATCACACACGCCGTGCCTGATAATACCGGTTATATCACCGAAGGCCAGTTGTATCTGCGCCGTGATAGCGATGTCGGTAAAGTAATCGTCGACCCGTTCCGAAGCTTGTCACGTTTGAAACAGCTGGTAACAGGAAAGAAGACACGCGAAGATCACCCGCAGGTGATGAATGCTGCCGTTCGTCTGTATGCCGATGCTGCCAATGCAAAGACAAAGATGGAGAATGGTTTCGACCTGACGGACTACGACAACCGTACACTCTCTTTTGCAAAGGATTATTCGGAAAAGCTGCTGGCTATCGACGTAAACCTCGACACAACCGAAATGCTCGACGTGGCATGGGGCTTGTTCGGCGAATACTTCAAACCGGCGGAAGTGAATATCAAGCAGGAGTTGGTAGACAAATACTGGAAAAAGTAAGAACGGTCCGCAAAACCGTTCCATTCGGATGAAAAAAGAATTTCTCTCGGAAGAAACCGGAATTCCATCCGAAAGGAATTAAAAAACGATATAATATGGCAATAAAGTTTCAATATAATAAAACCTCTCTTCAGCAATTGGAAAAGCAGCTGAAGATGCGCGAACGTTCCCTGCCTACGATTAAAAGCAAGGAAAGTGCATTGCGTATCGAAGTGAAGCGGACTAAGGATGAAGTGACGAAATTGGAACTTCAGCTGGAAAAAGAGATTCAGAGCTATGAGAACATGGTGGCTTTGTGGAACGAGTTCTCTCCCGAACTGATTGCGGTGAAGGATGTGACACTCTCTACGAAGAAGATTGCCGGTGTAATCGTTCCTGTATTGGACGAGATTCAGTTTGAGATCGGACATTACA
Source organism: Parabacteroides leei (assembly GCF_023369805.1). Lineage (NCBI taxonomy): Bacteria > Pseudomonadati > Bacteroidota > Bacteroidia > Bacteroidales > Tannerellaceae > Parabacteroides > Parabacteroides leei. The sequence goes on along the minus strand of NZ_JAMBQG010000003.1, from coordinate 2,797 downwards.
GTCTCTTTAATTCCCCTGCCTGGTTTACCGATGGTGTCGAGCTGCTGAAAAAGCTGGCGCGTACCGGGATAGAAGCCGAGTTTTCGGGAATGAAGCTGGAGTTATTGGAGCATGCCAGGAAGAAGACCACTCAGAAGGTGAACCTCTTTGAGAAGGTACAGATCCCCGGCTATAAAGATGCGATCCGTAAGGTGAAACGATTTATGGAAGACGAAGAAAGTCTTTCCAAGTCGTCACAGAAGATCATGCGGGCTAACCAGGAAAAGCGTAAAGCAAAAGAACAAAAAGAGGAGGCTGGCGTATGATAGTAAAAATGAGTAAATATGCCTTTATGGTATATCACAGGGAGTATGATTCGTTCCTGACACAATTGCGCGAACTGGGTGTCGTGCATGTGAAAGAGGGCAAGTCTATTCTCGATAATGCAGAACTTCAGGATATTCTGGCTATACGTAAGCGTGTCAACTTGTTAATGCGCTTTTTCAAGAACCTGAATTCAGGAACGAAGGACCTTCAGTTGGCTCCGGCCCGTGAACTGGATAAGAAAGCGGGACTGAAGTTGATCCAGAAGATCGAAGAATTGCAGGATAAGAAAGTGCAGCTTCAATCTGTCAAGGCATCCCTTGAAAAGGATATTGCCTATATGGAAATCTGGGGTGATTTCAGTTGGGCTAATTTCAACCGCCTGAAGAAGGCTGGATATGATATTACGTTCTGGACTTGCCCGACGGCTAAATATGAACCGAAATGGGGTGATGAGTACAATGCAATATTGATCAATAACTTCCAGTCGGTTACTTATTTCCTTACAATCACGAAAGTCGGTACGACGATCGACATAGATGCGGAACGTCCGAAGATGCCGGACAGAGGCTTACAGAAACTAAATGCACGTCTCGACCTGTTAAAGCAGGAAATGAAGGTATTGGATGCTGAAATGAAAAAGCTGGCAGCGTCTGATTATAATACGCTCGATTTGTTTGACAAGAATTTGCAGAATGAGTTCAATCTGTCGAATGTGCTTGTGCAAACCGATCGTCAGGCAGGCGATAAGTTGATGTTGCTGGAAGGCTGGGTACCTACGGAGAAGGCTCCGGCTATGGAGGAAACGCTTGAAAAGGATGGTTACTTTTATCAGCCATTGGAAATAGAAGAGGGAGATAAAGTACCTATTCTGTTAAAGAATGGGAAGTTTGCCAAACTATACGAGCCGATCACAAAAATGTTCTCTCTGCCTAATTACGGAGAGTTCGATCCGACACCGTTCTTTGCTCCGTTCTTCATGTTATTCTTCGGACTTTGTTTCGGGGATGGTGGATACGGACTGTTAATGATTATTGCCTGTACGATCCTGAAACGGAAAGTTAATCCGGACTACAAACCTTATTTGAGTTTGTTCCAGTATCTTGGACTGGCGACATTGATCGTCGGAACTCTTACCGGTTCGTTTTTCGGTATCGCTTTGGTCGACATACCTGCTTTTGCTTCAGTGAAAGAGTATTTTGTTTCGAGCGACAATCTGATGACGTTCTCGATCGTAATCGGATTGGTACAGATCCTGTTCGGAAAGACGATCGCTGCACTGAAGATCATGTCACAGAAGGGCAAGAAATATGGTATTGCACCGTTGGCATGGGTATTCATTATCCTGGCATTATGTCTTGTTTTCGGTTTGCCGATGCTGGACGTACAGTTGCCGGAAGTGGTGAAAAATGTCTTCCTGGTGATAGCCGGACTGGGATTGCTCGTAGCCTTCCTTTACAATACACCGGGTAAGAATATCTTCCTGAACTTCGGTACAGGTCTGTGGAATACCTATAACATGGCTTCCGGACTGCTGGGTGATACATTATCTTATATCCGTCTGTTCGCGATCGGTCTGACCGGTGCGATCCTAGGTGGCGTATTCAATTCGCTGGCTGTGGATATGACGGAAGGTATGAACATCGTATTGCGTGTGATCTGTATGTTGCTGATCCTTTTGGTCGGCCATGCGATCAACATCGGTCTGTGTACCATCAGTTCACTGGTTCACCCGCTCCGTCTGATCTTCGTAGAGTATTACAAGAATGCAGAGTTCGAAGGTGGCGGTAAGGCTTACCAACCTTTCAAAAAAGCATAAACAAAACGTGATTTAAATAATAACAAAAAAATAATTAAACAAACAAATTTCATTATGGAACCAATTTTATTAGCTTATCTTGGTATTGCGTTGATGACAGGTTTAACCTTTATCGGCAGTAGTTATGGTGTAACAATCTGCGGTAACGCAGTAGTAGGAGCAATGAAGAAGAACCCGGATGCACTGGGTACTTACATCGCATTGAGTGCGTTGCCTTCTTCACAAGGTTTGTACGGATTCGTAGGTTATTTCATGATGCAGAAATTCCTGGTTGACAGCATTACGATGCTGAATGCAACAGCTATATTCGGTGCCGGTCTGGTATTAGGATTCGCTGGTTTATTCTCTTCTATCCGTCAGGCAGAAGTTTGTGCAAACGGTATTGCCGGTGTTGGTGCTGGTCATAACGTATTCGGCGCAACGATGGTAATGGCCGTATTCCCTGAGTTGTATGCAATCTTGGCTTTGCTGGTTGTTATCCTGATCGGCGGAACTCTTCCGGTATAATATTTAGTATTTAACATAGTAGTATCCCCTGTTTTATCGGTTGAAGTGACCCCGAAAAGTTGGACAAGTTATCTACTATATATTTTGATAAAGAGTTCGGTACTGCACCGGACTCTTTCCATTTAATCTGATTTTAATTCTTTTATTGTTATAATAGTCTATATATTC